>NZ_JAIRBR010000002.1:0-690670 GCF_020361265.1 Nocardia sp. JCM 34519.1 | reverse complement strand
TCTCAGCGGTCGAAGCGCATGCGCCGCAGGCGCGAGTCTCGACCGCTGAGACGCGAGACTCCCCGGGGCCGCGAACAGCCGCGACGAAGGAGCGGCAGATGCTTGCAGAGCGCTAGCAAAAGTTTGGCTGCGGACTCGACTTTGCGGTTTCGTTGGCTACTCTGAAGCCGAGCGGTGCGGCTAGTGGGCTGCGTCACCGCGGGCGCGTCGGCACCAACGGAGGTACCTCGATGGCGAAGCAAGTACCGACCTCCCGGCTTGCTCGTGGCACCAAGCTGGGTGCGGTCGCGGCCAGCTCGGTGATTCGCACGCAGCGCGCCAAACTATCCATGCGCGGCAGATCGCAGCGGGTGCGGGCCAAAATGGCCGAGGAATCGATGCTCCGGACCACCGAGCAGGTGGTGATGGTGCTCGGCACCATGAAGGGCGTCGCGATGAAACTCGGCCAGATGATGTCCGTGCTGGATATGGATCTGGTTCCGCCCGCGCACCGGGAGCGCTTCCAGCAGCGCCTCGCGGTGCTGCGCAATGCCGCGCCGACCGTATCTTTCGAGGCGATGCGCCAGGTGATCGAGGAGGACTTCGGCAAGCCGCTGGACGCGGTATTCGCCGAATTCCAGCCGGAACCGGTCGCCGCGGCGTCCATCGGGCAGGTTTACCGGGGCCGGCTGCACGACGGTCGCGATGTCGCGGTGAAGGTGCAGTACCCCGGCATCGATGCGGCCGTGCGCGCGGATCTGAAGAACCTCAACATGTTCCGCCGGGTGCTGCAGTCGGCGATGCCGTGGGTGACGCCCGCGGTGCTGGACGAGCTACGCCTGAATATGGAGGGCGAGCTGGACTACCACACCGAGGCCGCGACCCAGCTGGAGATCGCCGGGTTGTACGCGGGTCACCCGTTCATCCGGGTGCCGCGCTCGATCCCGGAACTGAGTTCGACGCGGGTGCTGGTCAGCGAATACCTGCCGGGCCGTGGTTTCGAGGAGATCCGGCAGCTACCGCAGGCCGAGCGGGACCGGATCGGCGAGATCATCTACCGCTTCTATGTCGGATCGCTGTTCACGTTCAACGAGTTCTGCGGCGACCCGCATCCGGGCAATGTGCTGCTCTGCGATGACGGGCGGGTCGGGTTCCTGGATTTCGGGCTGTTCAACCGAATGGACCCCGAGCACGTGCAATTCGAGGCCATCTGTCTGCGCGCGGCCGCGGAGGACCGCGCGGAAGACCTACGCGAGTTGATGATTCAACGCGGCGTCATCGATTCGCCGGAGGAGATCGGCGCCGAGGAATGCCTCGAATACGTGCTCGCCGCCTCCGAATGGTGTTTGATCGACGAGGAATTGAAGATCACCCCGGAGCTGGCCAGCGGCGCGTTCCTGCTCGCGGTCGATCCGCGGGCCAGTGAATTCGCCGGTATGAAACAGCAGAATCTGCCGCCGGAGCATCTGTTCTCGCGGCGCGCCGACTTCCTGACCTTCGGCATGCTCGGTCAGCTGGACGCCACCGCGAACTGGCATGCGATCGCCCGCGAATGGCTGTACGGTGAGCCGCCGGTCACCGAGCTGGGCCGGATCCACCACGAATGGCTGGCACAGAACCCGCCGCCCGCGCCGAAGCCGGCGCGTGGCAGGCAGAACTCCAAGTCCAGGGCCAAATCAACGGCGCGCAAGGCCTGATCGCAGATACCAAATCGGAAGTAGATGAACGATATGGCGGATAGCCGCGAATTCGACATAATCCTTTTCGGCGCAACGGGTTTCGTTGGCAAGCTCACCGCGCGCTACCTGCTCGGCGCGGCGCCGGGCACCGCGCGAATCGGGCTGGCGGGTCGGTCGCTGGACAAATTGACCGCTGTCCGAACCGAATTGGGGCCGAAGGCCGCGAATTGGGGCCTGGTCGTTGCCGATTCGACCGATCAGGCGGCGTTGGACGCGCTCGCGGCGCGAACCAAGGTGGTGATCACCACGGTCGGGCCGTACCTGCGTTACGGGATGCCGCTGGTCGCCGCCTGCGCCAAGGCGGGCACCCATTACGCGGACCTCACCGGTGAGCCGCTGTTCATCCGGGACGCCATCGATCAGTACCACGATCAGGCCGTCGCGACCGGTGCGAAGATCGTGAATTCCTGTGGCTTCGACTCGATTCCGTCGGATCTGAGCGTGTACGAGCTGTATCGGCGCACGGTCGCCGACAACACCGGCGAGTTGGAGGACACCACGCTCATCGCATCCATGCGGGGCGGTGTCAGCGGCGGCACCATCGATTCGGGCCGGGCCATGATGGAGGCCATCGCGGCCGATCCGGCCAAGGGATCCATTCTCTCCCACCCTTATTCACTCAGCCCGGACCGCTCGATGGATCCGGATGTCGGCCGCCAGTCCGATCAGGCGCTGATGCGCGCGAGCACCATCGACCCCAGCCTGGACGGCTGGGTCGGCACCTTCATCATGGCCTCGCACAACACCAAGATCGTGCGCCGCACCAACGGGCTGCTCGGTTGGGTGTACGGCAAGAACTTCCGCTACCGCGAGGTGATGAGCGCCGGTAAATCGCCGGTCGCGCCGCTGGTGGCGGCGGGTGTCGCCGGCGGAATCGTGGCCACCATGGCGGCGGGCGCGGTGCTCTCCCGGGCGGCGGCCGGGCGCAAGCTGCTCGACCGAGTGCTGCCGAAGCCGGGCACCGGACCCGGCGAAAAGACCAGGGACAGCGGCTGGTTCAGCATGAAGACCTACGCGTACACCTCATCCGGCGCGAAATACGTTGCCACCTTTGCCGGTAAGGGCGATCCCGGCTACAAGGCGACCTCGGTGATGCTCGGCGAGAGCGGTCTGTGTCTGGCCTTCGACACCGACAAACAGCCGGAGCTCGCCGGAATCCTCACCCCGGCGGCGGCGATGGGCGACGTGCTCACCGAACGGCTGCGCGCGGCCGGGATGACCATCGAGGTGGAACGCGCCTGAATCATGCTGCGGCGGGCGATATTCCGGTATCGCCCGCTCTTTCGCATCCAGTAGCAAGGAGCCGACGTTGAACCTCGCCCGGCGCACCATGAACGAACCCGCTCTCGCCGCCGTCTACGAGCGGGCATGGCGCCCCGCGCTGTTCTATCTCGCCAGCGGGCGCACCACCTCGGCGGATCGCCGCGACGCGGTGCGCACGCTGCGACTCGGCGGCGATCAGAAGGTTCTCGACATCGCCTGCGGCCCAGGAAATTTCACCCGATACCTGAGCAATGCGCTCACCGGCGGCGGCTACGCCGTCGGCCTCGACTACTCCGAGCCGATGCTGGCCCGCGCCCGCATCGACAATTCCGGCCCCCGCGTCGGCTATCTCCGCGGCGACGCCCGGCGACTTCCCTTCCAGGACGCCGCCTTCGACGCGGTGTGCTGCTTCGGCGCGCTATATCTGATTCCGGATCCGCTCACCGCCACCCGCGAGATGATCCGCGTCCTCGCGCCCGGCGGCCGCATCGCCATCAGCACCAGTCACCGCTGGAATCCGCCGTTCAGCCAGGCGAGCAAGATCGCGGGCGGCTGGATCGGCCTGCGCGTCTTCGATACCGAAACCTTTCCGGCACTCTTCGCCGAGCACGGTCTCGTCGATATCGAGCAGCGGATCCACCGCTCCCTCCAGTACGTCAGCGCGACTCGACCGCGATGAATACGCAAGGGCCGCAGCGCATCCGATAACGCTGCGGCCCTTCGTATCACCGAATTACACCAGCGAGAGCCAGTAGTCCTGGAAGCGCAGGAAGACCAGCAGCAGCACCACCGCGTAGAACAGCGCGACGAACGTCCACCGCCACTCCGCGACAATCCGCAGCGGCCCTCTGGATCCGCCCCACAGCTGCTGGGTGCTCACCGTGAGCAGCGGGGTGATGATCGCCCACACCACCATGCAGTAGGGGCACAGCGCGTTGATCCGGTACAGGCTCTGGAAGATCAGCCAGCAGATGAAGCCGACACCGAGCACATTGCCCAACCACAGCCCGCCCCAGATCCAGCGCGGCATCGCGACACCCGCGACGGACAGCACGGCGAGCGTGACGACCACGGAGAATCCGACGACGCCGATGAGCGGATTCGGGAATCCGAACACCGCGGCCTGCTTGGTCACCATCACCGACCCGCAGGACAGGATCGGGTTGATGCTGCACGACGGGGTGTAGCCGGGATCGGTGAACAGTTTGAACCGTTCGATGGTCAGCGCGACCGCGGCCAGCCAACCCGCCAGCCCGCCGATCAGCAACAACCAGGAGGCCCGGACCGAGGTAGTACCCACTATCGGCTCACTTGGCCGCGTCGGCGATGACCGGCGCGAGTCCACCCTGCGCGAAGAGCACCTGGCTGGAATCGATCTGCTTGCCGTTGACGTACACCGTCGGCGTCGACTGGATACCGCTCTTCAGCACGTCGTTGGTGCGCGCCTGCACGTACTTGTTGTACTTGCGATCGGTAATGCACTGTGCCACCGAAGGATCGGTGTAACCGGCGTCCTTGGCGATCTGGATGATCTTGTCGTCGGTCAGGCCCGTACCGTTTTCCGGCGGCTGCTGGGCGTACATGGCCGCCACCCAGGCCTGGAATTTGGTCGGATCCGAACCGGCGACGCAGTATGCCGCGTTGGCGGACCGCGAGGAGTATTCGGTGCCGCCGGACATCCGGTCGAGGAATGCGATGATGTTGTATTCCACGGCGGCGGTGCCGTTCTTCACGGCGTCCTCCAACACCTGGGAGTTGGCCGCCTCGAAGCCCTTGCAGGCCGGGCACTGCAGGTCGGCGATGACCCGGACGGTCACCTTGGCGTCCGGCTTGCCGATCCGGATCGCGCCCTTATCGGTGATCGATGCGGCGAAGTTCGCGGTGTTCTGGGTGGCGGCGATGGTCGGCGTCGGACCCGGATCGTCTTTGCGCGCCTTCTTGATCGCGATCCCGACTCCGATGGCGGCCACCAGGCCGATCAGCACGACGGCCACCGCGACCTGAATGAAAATGGTGCGGTTGCGATCGGCGTTCTGCACCTTGGACAGCGCATTCGTCTTCCGACCCGGATTCTTGCTCACCGTGCGTTCACCACGCCTTTCGCTCTGCCGGCTGCCTGCCGTCACGATCGTAGTTCCGGAGCCCACCCCGGGCGCTACCGGCCACGAGGCACATCATGCTGGCCGAACCTGAGAGAACCCGAAATTTCCGGCATCACGGTATCTGGGGTCAGGCCCGCTCCAATAGTCGCAACTGTTCCGTCACGTCGAATTGGGCAGGCGGCCAATCCAATTTCAGCCGCTCCAGCGCGTCGATCAACAATTCGGTGACCGCGAGCCGGGAGTACCACTTGTGGTCGGCGGGCAGCACATACCAGGGCGCGTGCTCTGTCGAGGTCCGCTCCAGCATCACCTGGTAGGCCTCCTGATAGGCGGGCCAGTAGGCGCGCTCCTCGATATCGTTCGGATTGAACTTCCAGTACTTGTCCGAGCGTTCCAGGCGTTCGCGCAGCCGCCGTTTCTGCTCGTCCAGCGAGACGAACATGGCCACCTTCACCAGCGTGGTGCCCTCGTCGACCAATTCCCGCTCGAAGGCGTTGATTTCGTCGTAGCGCGGCTCCCACACCTTCGGCGGCACCAGGTTGTGCACCCGGACCACCAGCACGTCCTCGTAGTGCGAGCGATCGAAGACGCCGAGCTGTCCGCCGCGCGGCAGCTGTTTACGGATGCGCCACAGATAGTGGTGCCGCTTCTCCTCCAGCGTCGGAACGCCGAACGCGGCATGGTCGACACCCTGCGGATCCACCGATCCGATGACGTGCCGGACGATACCGCCCTTACCCGCGGTGTCCATACCCTGCAGCACCAGCAGCACGCTGCGACCGTCGCCGGAGCGACCGTTGGCGTACAGCTTCTCCTGCAGATCCGACAGCACCTGCGTGCGTTCGGCCAGCAGCTCCCGGCCGGCCTTCTTATCACCCTTGAAGCCGGGTGTGCCGGAGGTATCCAGATCCGCGATGCGCAGACCGGCGGCCCGCAACGCATCGGTCGCGGGACGCGCCCATTGTTTGGCCATCATTCAGAACTACCACGTGCGTGCGCACAAATCGCGCAGCATCAGCAGATATGCGCCATCCGAAGCAGTTCGGCGGCGAATTCCGGATCCGAGACCGGGGTGAGCACCATGTCCTGCGCCGTGGTCAGCAGGTACCGCCCGTCGCCGGTGAAATCCAGCCAGGTGCGGTGCCTGGTCGGCGGGGACATCGGATTCTCCGGTTCCACCGTCACCGTGATGAAGCCGCGGCCGTCCACCGGCTTGCACAGCATCTGCCGGAACCTGGCCGCACCGCGAGTTCCGTTGGCCGACGGCGGCTCCTGCGCGCCGAGCGGGGTGAGCACCGCGTCCTGCGGTTCGCGCAGCGGCCCCACCCGCCCGGCCCGCGCCGGCCCGATGATCTGCACCAGCAGCTGGCCGAGCGCGTTGATGTGACACATCCGCACGGTCACCCGCTCCGGCGTCGCGACCAGGATGCCCGCGTGTTTGTGCACCGCGGCGGCGAAGGCGAGAATCCGCTCGTCCTCGGGTCCGGAACCGTTGCGGGGCGGCCGGGTTCGGACACCGGAGACGGTGACGGTGGTGGCATCGGCTCTGGCACAGAGGGTGAGCGCCGCGGCCAGGTCCGCATCGGCCTGTTTGCCGAAGCGCTGCGCCAAACGCAGTGCGGCATATTCCTTTTCGGTGCGCACCGTATTGGCTCGAGCCAGGTTTATCGGGTAGGGGCGGCGATCGAGATTCGTTTCGTTCTCCCAGACGTGGGTGAATTCGTCCGGGGTGAGCACCCACTTCACGGCAAGGCGCTCCCGCTTCCGGAGGAGGGCACGGCGGGTGGGCCCGCGGCCGCGGTCCGGCCGTCGGGCGGGTCGGTGAAGCGGGGTACGCGATCGCCGGAGGCGGGCATGGTCGGCGTATATACGTAGGTCATCGTGTCCTGCGCATCGGCCTGGGCCGCGGCGGCCGCGATGTCGTATTCCATCCTGCGCCGACCGCCGAGTGCCGCCTCGGCGGCCGGGTCGGCGAGCGGTAGGTATGGCTGCGGGGCCGGTATCGCGGCCCGGATGGTTTGTGCGGCATCGCAATTCAGTTCCATCAGCTGCTGTATCGCGCGAGCGGTCTCGTGCGCGTCGATACCCGCCATGACGAATTCGCGGGTTGCCTGCCCGGCCGCGGCGGCGGTGCGCCCGGACCAATTCGCGAATTCGCGGTTGACGGTGTCGGAAAAGGCTTGGAACGCTTCGGCAACGGCGTCGGCGCCGGCCTGCCAGGCCTCGGCGACCCGGCCGAGGGCGGCCGGGTCGAGCGCCTCGTGGACCAGATCCCAGATCTCCTGGTGGGTGTAGCCGCCGAAGTGTTCCCGTTCCGGTGCGTACGCGGGATCCGTTCCACCGCTGTGGGATTCGGGCCTCGCCGCGAGGCGAGCCCGGATCCGGTCGGCGGCGGCGCGTGCCGTGGAGTCTGCCATCGGTCCCCCTCAGCGCCGCCGAGTGCGGCGGGCGGGGGCGGTCACGGTAGCTCCAGTTGATCGGCTGCCAGCTCCAACGCCACCCGGTTCGCCGCGTCCGCGGCGCAGAGCTGGTGCGCCGCCGCCAGATACGCGGCCTTGTAGAGCAGCGCGGTCTCCTGGAAGGCGGTCAGCAGCTCGAGGAACTGCCTGCCCTTGGCATTGAACCCGGCCGACAACCCATGTCCCGTCGGCAGATTCGCGAAGCCGCGCACATCGGTGACGAGATGCGCTGTGGCCTTTGCCCTTTGCAGATCACTGACCAGTTTGTCGCAGGCCGCCGCCAATTTCTCGGCGACGTCACCCGCCAACTCGAGGGGTTCGTTCCCGGTCGAATCGACGGCGGCGGCGTACAACTCGCGTGCCCTGCGCTGCCCGGTATCCGGCACCGCCAGCCACCCCCTTCCGTTCGGTCCACACCGTTTTCGGCGTGCACTCTACCGTCCGGTAAGGCCGCGCGTTACCCGCTTGACGCAGCCGTTGTTACACTGCCCGGAGGTTATCCGGCGATGTCGGCGGCGGAAGGCGTCCTGTGCCCGAATTCGATGCGGTGGTACCGAAATATCTCCAGATCGCCCAGGACATCCGGAACCGGATCGAGCGCGGCGAGCTCGCGCCGGGCGACGAGGTCGAGTCCGAGCGGGAATTGGCGGTGCGCTGGAAGGTCGCCAGGCCGACCGCGGCCAAGGCGCTGAACACCCTGCGGCAGCAGGGCATCGTGGAATCACGCCGCGGCTCGGGAACCTATGTGGCCGACCGCGGAATGCCGGCCGTCGATCGCGAACAGTACGGGCATACAAGGAGTTTCGGCGCACCCTATGCGGAGCACGCATCGGTGCGCATACTCCGGGTGGCGGCCGTCGACCCGCCGGAACACGTCGCGGAGGTATTGCGCCTGCCCGACGGACATGCCGCGATCATGCGGAAACGGTTGGCTACCAATGATTCCGGGCCAACAGAGCTGGCAACGTCATGGTACCCGGCAGCGTTCGCCGCCACCGCACCGAAACTGCTTGCCGCCGAACGGCTCTCCGGTGGCACGCTGGCCTATCTGGAGTCCGCCGGCGGCCGCCGGGCCGCACACGGCCGAGACCGGGTCAGCGCCCGGCTGGCCAGCGGCGAGGAGCGGGAACTGCTCGGACTACCCCGCCCCGCCGCGGTCCTGGTCTACGAGCTCACCCTGTACGCGACCGACAACACCGTCATCCAGTTCGACGAAGTGGTCTTCCCACCCGGCCGCCGATTACTCCAGCAGGAGTATTCCGCCAGGTAGCAGCCGGACTACCTCAACTTCATCTTCGAAAGCGGCGGCAACGAATTCGAATTCGCTTTAGCCCCAGAGGTCTTACGTCGAATGGTCGCGCTCAGCACCGCCCCGCCGCCCGGCGAGCACCCATCCGGCGACGCCGAGGTTTGATAGCCCATTCGTAATCCCCATGCGGCGCAACCTAATTGGGGGTGCCGAGGGCGAGGACGATCGGTACGGTGCGTTGGGAACCGTCGGGGGTGATGATTCCGACCTGGATGGTCTCGTCGGGTTTGCGGACGTTGATGGCCGCCCGCAACGCGCTCGCGGTGGTGATCGGGCGGCCGTCGATGGCGGTGATCACCTCGCCCTCGGTGAGTCCGGCGGACTGGGCGGGGAGTCCGTAGATGGCCACGTCGATGTGGGCGCCCGCCGTGGATTTGGCGTCGGAGACGACAACGCCGAGGGTCGCGGTCGGCCCGATGTGCACGGTGTCGGTCGGTGTGCCGGAACGGATTTGGCGCACGATGCGCATGGCCGTATCGATCGGGACGGCGTAACCGTTCGGCGGATGACCCACCGCCTTGCCGGAATCGCCCGATGCCGCGGCCACGACGCCGACCACCGCGCCGAGGCGGTCCGCGAGCGCACCCCCGGACTGTCCGGAGGTGACCGGCGCCGCCACCTCGAACATGCCGCTGAGCGACTTCTTGGTGAGATCGGCGGCATTGACCGCGACGATGGCGCTGTTCAGATCGGTGATCCGGCCGCCGACCGCGGTCGGTGTGCCGCCGACGCCGCCCGCATTGCCGATGGCCATCACCTCGTCGCGCAGGCGCACGTCGGCGGAACTGCCGATGCGGGCGGGCACCAGATCGTGTGCGCCGGCGAGCGCGAGCAGCGCGATATCGGCGGCCGCGTCGTAGCCGAGCACGGTGGCGTTGTAGACGACGCCGTTGCCGACATCGGTGACGGTGACGGTGTCGGCACCCTTCACCACGTGCTGGCTGGTGAGCACCTGGCCGTCGGTGGTGAGCACGATGCCGGAGCCGGCGGCGCCGAGCCCGAACGGTTTGGTTGACGCGCTGATGTTCACCAGCGCCGGATCGACGACCGATTTGACGTAATCCGGATCCAACGGCGGTACGGCGGCCAACGTGACCGGCGCGGTTTCGCCGTCGGACGGCGGCCATCCCGGCAATTCGCCACGAAAGCCGAGAAATGCGGTGACGGCCAGGACCGCCACGACAATGGTCGCCAGTACGCGGCCGCCACCCGCGCCGCGGCGCCGTGCCGCATCGTCCGGCGGTATTCGCGGGCCCTGCGTGGTCACGCTGCGCTACCTCCTCCGGGCCTGACGCTCATACCGCGGTCCATGGCTCTCCGCTTTCTGTCGACCAATTCCATTGTGGCCGCATATGCCCGTCCCGGATCGGAAAAACACCGTCCGCCCGGTCCATGCGGCCGGGTGAGCTGGCAAATTTCGTTAGCGAGTGGCAATTACATCCATGCGGCGGTAGGCATAGAAGCATGACCACAGCTGCCGCTTACGCCATCTCCGCACCCGACGGCGCATTCGAGAAGGTGACGATCGAGCGCCGTGAACTGGGTCCGCACGATGTGCTCATCGACATCAAATACGCGGGCATCTGCCATTCGGATATCCACACCGCCCGCAACGAATGGAAGGGCACCGCCTACCCGTGCGTGCCGGGGCACGAGATCGCCGGACTCGTCGCGGGCGTCGGCTCCGCCGTCACCAAATACCGGGTGGGCGACCGGGTCGGCGTCGGCTGCATGGTCGGCTCCTGTGGCCGGTGCGCGCCCTGTCTGGCCGACGAGGAGCAGTACTGCGCAAACGGCACCGTCTGGACCTACAACACCCCGGTCGACGCGTCGCAGCAGGCCGAGGGCTACACCATGGGCGGGTACTCGACCCAGATCGTGGTCACCGAGAGTTTCGTCGTCGGCATTCCGGAGGGCATCGGGCTCGATGTGGCCGCGCCGCTGCTGTGCGCGGGCGTCACCCTCTACTCGCCGCTGCGGCACTGGCAGGCGGGCCCCGGCAAGCGGGTCGCCATCATCGGCATGGGTGGGCTCGGGCACGTCGGGGTGAAGATCGCCGCCGCGATGGGCGCCGAGGTCACGGTGCTCAGCCAGTCGCTGCGCAAGCGCGAGGACGGCCTGCGCCTCGGCGCGACCGACTACTACGCGACCAGCGAGCGGGAGACCTTCCGCGAACTGCGCGGCCGCTTCGACCTGATTCTCAACACGGTCTCGAGCGACCTGCCGATCGACCAGTACCTGAAGCTGCTCACCCTCGACGGCACCATGGTGCTGCTCGGCCTGCCCGAAACCCCGATGACGGTGACGGCGCGCAACCTCACCGGCCTGCGCCGATCACTGGCCGGTTCGATGATCGGCGGTATCGCGCAGACCCAGGAAATGCTGAATTTCTGTGCGGCGCACGGCATCGGCGCGGAAATCGAACTCATCTCCGCCGACGAGATCGATTCCGCGTACGACCGCGTCGTCGCCAGCGATGTGCAATACCGGTTCGTCATCGACATTTCCACGCTGTGAGCCGAAAGGCCGCTCCGAAACGCTTGCCGGAGCGACCTTTTCGGATTACTCCACACCGACCACGCCGCGGGTGACGAGGCGAATCTGTTCGGCCGTCGCCCGGGTGAGCCTGCCCATCTGCGCGTGCGTGTGCTCGGCGGTGTCGTATTCGACCTGGATGATCAGGCGGGCGCCGACGGTGAAGACGGTCATCTTCGGCGGCATACCCGGCATCATGGCGAAGACGTCGTCGCGGATGACATGGATACCGGCGGGCAGCGAATGCGCGGGCAGCCGACCGACATTCGACAGTGCGAGCGTCGGCCCGGATGCGAAGGCGGCCGCGGTCAACTCGTCCAGTTCGCGATGGGTGGCCCGCATGAGCAGGGCGGCGAAGCGGGTGTCCAGCGCCAGCCGCATCCCGTCGGCGACCGCCCGCGCCAGCGCGATCGGGTCCGCGTCCTCGTCGGCGACGACCGGCGTCCCGACGCCGGAGGCACAGTTGAGCATGGTCGATGCGGACAGGCGCGGGACCAGTTCGTAGCGCAGGTCCACCGCGTGACCACACAGCAGCGGCAGCGGACCGGTGCCCGGCTCCAGCTGGGCGCGGACCGCGGCCATGGCGGCGCCGGACAGCAGGCTGTTCACCGAAAGACCATGTGCCCGGGCGGTATTCACCAAGGCTCCGGTCTCCTCCTCGGTCAGTTCGATCCGCTGAAGCGCCAGCCTGCCGCGCGGATCACCAATGCCGTCACCGTCTTTGGGCAGCCTGCGCGGCGCGTCCGCCGGATCCGCGGCGAGTACGGCGGCCCGGATCTCCGCCAGGAATTCGTCCACCTCGGCCTCGACGGTGACGGCGGCGAGCAGATTGTCGACGCCATCGAGCAGCACCGTCGAATTCACCTGCGGCAGTGGCGATCCGACAATATGGCCGGTGTAACGCTGCCACATCTCGTCCAGCAGGGCGAAGGCGGAGCGGCCGTCGGCGATGCCGTGATGGATGATCAGCACGATCCGGGTCAGGTCGCCGTCGCGCAGCAGCCGCGCCCGGAACAGCCCGGCACGCCAATCCTGTTGGGAATTCACTAATTCCAAGTATTCGGCCGCGCCGCCGTCGGCGATCTCCAGCACGGGCCGGTGGGTGTCGACGCACCGGAAGCTGAGCACCCCATCGGTTTCCACGACCGAGCTGCGCAAGAGCGAATGTCCGGCGGCGAGTTCGGCCAGCACGCGACGCAGGATTTCGGCGTCGATCCGGCCGCGGACGGTACTGCCGATGTAGAGCGGCATGCCGCCGATCGGCACGCTGCCGAGGCGGGTATCGGTGCTGAAGTAGTCGGTTTCGAAGGGGGAGAGCAGACGCTGAGCGGTCATATCCGTGAACTTTCGTGCGGTTGAGCCAACAGTTACGACCATACACACGTTTCAAACAATTGTCACAAACATTCGTTTGAAACAGCTGTCACAAACGCTCGTATGCCCCGCTGCTACCCTGGGTGGGTGGGAACCCGAGAAGATCTCCTCGCCGCGGCCAAACAGTGCCTGGCCGAGCGCGGCTACGCCCGCACCACCGTGCGCGATATCGTCGCCGCATCCGGCACCAATCTGGCCGCGATCAACTATCACTTCGGCACCCGCGACAAACTGCTCAACCAGGCCATGCTCGAATCGACCGCCGCGGCAGTGACGCAGCTGCTCGAATCGCTGCCCGACGCGCGGACCGGCGATCCGGCCGTGCGGCTGAATGCCTTCTGGCACAAGCTGGTCGACTCGTTCACCGCGGATCGCGCGCTCTGGTCTGCCAATGTCGAGAGCACCGCACAGGCACTGCATCTGCCCGAGGTACGCGCGGAAACCGCTGCGGCCCAACAGGCCGCCCGCGCCGGACTGTCCGAACAGCTCGGGCAATCCGATCAGCGGATCGGTGTCGCGCTGCAGACGCTGATCGGCGGCATGCTGATCCAATGGATGGTCGATCCGGAACACGCACCGTCGGCCGATGACCTCATCGACAGTATCCGGGCGCTGGCCGAACTGATGGATACCAAGACCGACTGACGGTCAATTATTAAGCGCCGCAACGAGAAACATCAGCGCGGCACCGGCGAGCGTATAAAACAGGACGGCACGCGACGGCCGCCCGGCATGTGCCTCGGGCAGGATATCGGCGGTCGCCAGGTACAGCAGGAATCCGGCGAAGTAGCCGAGGTACAGCCCGGCGAATTCCGCGGGCACGGTGAGCACGGTGCCGAGTACCGCACCGGCGACCGGCGCGAGCGCGTCGAGCAGCAGTATCAGCAGCGCCCGCCGCCGCGCGTTGCCGTACAGCGTCGGAATGGTGAAAGCGTTGAAACCATCGGCGAAGTCGTGACAGATCACGGCGATGGCGACCGCGATGCCCACCGAGGCGCCCGCCTGGAAGCCGATCCCGATGCCGAAACCGTCGAGCATGCTGTGGAATACCAGGCCTGCCGCGGCGAGCAGCCCCACCGATTCCAAATCATGTGTGTGCGAACCATATTCGCCCTCGTGCCCGCGATGGATCGCCATCTCGCGCTCGATGATGTGAATGGTGAAGAAGCCGACCACCGCGGCCAGCAGCGCGACCGGGACGCCGTGCACCGGCGCCCGGGTCTCGATAAGCGCCTCCGGCAGCAGGTCGAAGAACACCACCCCGAGCATTACGCCCGCGGCCAGACCGAGCACCAACCGCCTGCGCTCGCCGACGCGCATCGCGATCAGCCCGCCGAGCAGGGTCGAGCACATCGACACCAACGCCAGCACAATGGCCATCGGACCAGCATCGGACACCCACGCGGCGAATCGCGGTATCCGGTCCGGTATGTCGCCCGGCCCGGTACTACGCGGACCGGAACACCGGCTGCGGCAGCAGCAACACCTGCCAGCCGTCCGGATCCGCGAAGGCGAGCGCGCCGTGTTCGGGCCAGTACGAATTCTCCGGCGTCACCTCCGGTGCGCCGAATTCGCGCAGTCGCGCCGCGACCCGCTGCTGCTCCGCCGCGCCGTCGAAGTAGAGCACCAGTAGATGTTCCGCGCTCGGCGCATCGCCGGGACTGCCGTCGACATGCGAGGTGAATTCCAAATGGTATGTGGTGCCGGGTAGTCCGAGCATCACACCGCTGTAGCCCGCATGATTCTCGAAGCGGAACAGCTCGCGCAACCCCAAACCATCAACGTAGAACCGCACGATCTCGGCGAGCCGGTCGGTGGGCCGAGCGATGCGAACCTGAGCGACCGGCAACGGTTCCGGCCAGTTGTTCTCGATAGTCATGCCTCGATAGAACGCTCCCCGGCCGCGGTGAAATTCCGGCCGGTCGGGAAATTGGCCGCCTTCCCATGAAATGGCAAGGCGGCCAACGCTCTACCCCTGTTCGACGCGGCGGCGCAGTCGGCGCGCGGCCGCGACCATATTCCGCAGCGACGGCTCCAACTGCCAGTAGTGCCTGGTCTTCAGTCCGCCGTCCGGATTGGCCCACAGCCGCTCCGGCGTCACGGCTTCCGCTGCGGCGGTGAGCAATTCGTCCAGCTCGTCGATATCCGGGATACGCGCCGATCGACTCTCGTACACGCCGGGCCCGACGCCGTGGCTCAGCCCGTGCCCGGACGCGCTGTCGGTCTTCAACGCCTTGAGCACCCATTCGATCGAACGGGTCGCCACGATCGCGGTGACGTCGGCATCGAGTTCCTCGATCGCCTCGACCACCTCGGCGCGGCCGGAATACCCGATATGCGTGTGGATTTGGGTTTCCGGCGCGACCCCGGAGGTGGCCAGCCGGAACGCGCCGACCGCCCAGCGCAGGTACTCCGCCCTACCCTCGGGACGCAGCGGCAGCATCTCCCGGATGGCGGGCTCGTCCACCTGGATGATGGCGATACCGGCCCGTTCCAGATCGGCCAGCTCGTCCCGGATCGCCAGCGCGACCTGATCGGCGGTCTCGTGCAGCGGCTGATCCTGCCGGACGAACGAGCGCGCGATCATCGTCACCGGACCGGTCACCATACCCTTCACCGGCTTGTCGGTGAGCGACTGCGCGTAGCTGATCCACTCCACCGACATCGGCGCCGGGCGCGCCACGTCACCGTAGAGGATCGGCGGTCGCACACAACGGGATCCGTACACCTGCACCCAGCCGAAGTGGGTGGTCGCGAAGCCGTCGAGCAGTTCGGCGAAGTACTGGATCATATCGTTGCGCTCGTGCTCACCGTGCACGAGCACATCCAGGCCGATGTCCTCCTGCAACCGGATCGTCGACTCGATCTCGGCCTCGATCCGCTTGCGGTACTCCTCGTAGGACAGCCGCCCCTGCCCGAGGTCGTAGCGCGCCTGGCGAATTCGGTTCGTCTGCGGGAAGGAGCCGAGCGTCGTCGTCGGCACCGGCGGCAGATTCAGCTTGCGCTGCTGCGCCTCTCGGCGCACCTCGTACGGTTCGCGCGAGCGCATATCCGAGGTGATCGCGTAAACCCGTTGGCGCACCGCGTGTTTCTGTTTGAAGTGCACCTCGGTCGGCCGTTTGCGCCACTTGTCCGACGGGCCCTCGGTGAGCGCCTTCGCCAGCGAAACCACCTCGCCCACCTTCTGTTTCGCGAAGGCGAGCCGGTCGGCGACATTGCCGTCGATCTCGTACTCGACGAGCAGGTCGTACGGCACGTGCAGCAGCGTGGTTCCGGTGGAGACCACCAGATCCGGGCACACCTGCGCGAGCTCGTTGAGGTACTCCAGCGTCACGTAGCGGTCGGCCCGCCACACATTGCGGCCGCTGATCACACCCGCGTACAGGCGCTTGCGTCGAATGCCCGGCACCTGCGCCAGATCCTCCGGACGCATCCGGTGGCTGGCCAGGTCGAGCCCGATCGCCTCGACGCCGGTGCGCGCCAGAATCGTCAGCGCCGCACCGAAATCGCCGTACTGCCCGGTGACCAGCATGCGCGGCCGCAGCGGCGCCGTCGAAAGCTGTTGGTAGGCCCGCTCGAACGCGGCCAGTTCGGCCTCGGTGCGCTCGCTGGTGAACGCGGGCTCATCCAGCTGCACACAGGTGGAACCGCGCTTGGCCAGGATCTCGAACAGCTGCTCGTACACCGGAAGCAGCTTGTCCAGCAGGCTCAGCGTGTCGAATTCGGCCTCGCCCGGCACCGGACCGGCCTTCGAGAGCAGCAGCAGCGAAACCGGGCCGAGCACCACCGGCCGCAGCTCGATATCCCGCGCCTTCGCCCGATCCCACTCGTCGAGCAGGGCCTCCGGATGCAGCGAGAATTCGGTGTCGGCATCCAGTTCCGGCTGCCGGTAGTGGTAGTTGGTGCTGAAGTAGCGCACCAGCTCGAGCGGCGGCAGATCCGGACGGCCACGGGCCATCAGGAAGTAGAAGTCGAGCGGATCCAGCCCATCCCGGTACGGTTCGAACCGCTTGGGCACCGCGCCGAACAGCAGCGCGTTGTCGAGGACGTGGTCGTAGAAGGAGAAGGTATTGCCGGGGACCTGGGTCAACCCGGTCGCCGCCAGCTCGTTGAACTGGCGCTCCTGAATATCGCGGCCGACGGCGAGCAGCTCCGCGCGGGACAGGCTGCCGTGCCAGTAGGACTCCAGCGCCCGCTTGAGTTCCCGATGCGGTCCGATTCTGGGGTAGCCGAGGATGCTGGATCCGAATCCTTCGGTGAGGTTGACCATGGCGCTGAAACTCCCTCTTAGCAGCTTAGGCCGGAAACGGCGCGGGCCCGGTGGATTACCGGGCCCGCGGCTGTATCAAGCGCGGTTGTACTGGTAGAAACCGGCACCGGATTTCTTACCCAGCAGCCCGGCCTCGACCATTCGCATCAACAGCGGCGGGGCCGAATACAGCGGCTCCTTGAATTCGGCGTACATCGAATCCGCGATCGACTTCACGGTGTCCAGCCCGACGAGATCGGTCAGCGCGAGCGGGCCCATCGGGTGGGCACAGCCGAGCACCATCGCCTTGTCGACGTCTTCCTTTGTGGCGAAACCGGATTCGACCATCCGGATGGCCGAGAGCAGGTACGGCACCAGCAGCGCGTTCACCACGAAACCGGAGCGGTCGGCGGAGCGCACCACCTGCTTGTCGAGCACATCGCTCGCGAAGGCCTCGGCGCGCTGCGACACCGACTCGCTCGTCTTGAGCGTGGTGACCAGCTCGACCAGCGGGAGCACGGGCACCGGGTTGAAGAAGTGCATGCCGACAACCCGCTCCGGGTTGGCGGTGGCCACCGCGATCTTCATGATCGGGATGGATGAGGTGTTGGAGGCCAGCACGGCGTCCGGGTCGGTGACGACCTTGTCCAGCTCGGCGAAGATCGAGGTCTTCACGTCCTCGTTCTCCAGCACGGCCTCGACCACCAGCTGGCGGTCGGCGAAATCGCCGAGGTCGGAGGTGAAGCGCAGCCGCCACGCGGCCTGCTCACGCTCGCGCTCGGTGATCTTGCCGCTGCTCACGCCGCGGTCGAGGGAGCGCAGGATGCGGGCGCGTCCGGCGGCAGCTAGTTCCCGGGTCTGCTCGTACACCAGCACGTCGACGTGCGCCCTGGCACACACCTCCGCGATACCCGCGCCCATCTGTCCGGCGCCGATCACGCCGACGCGTTGAATCTTGTCGCTGCTCACGTCCCGCTCCTGCTGTTTGTCTTGGCTGTCGGTGGCTCTGTACGAAGGTGAGCTCCGGAGTGTGAGCGCCTTCGATGGACCAAGGTATAGGGATGCCCTCCCCGCTGGGGCTGTTCAGCGGGAAGGGCTGATGAGCCGGTGCCGGGAGCGCCGCTCCGCTCCCGGCATCGACTCATGGATCAGATGCGTGAACATCCGAAAGTTGTTCCGGCTCAGTGGAACTGACCCTCTTCGGTGGAGCCCTTCAGCGCCGCGGTCGAGGTGTTCGGGTCAACCGTGGTGGCGATGGTGTCGAAGTAGCCGGCACCGACCTCACGCTGGTGCTTGGTGGCGGTGTAGCCGCGGGCCTCGGCCGCGAACTCGCGCTCCTGCAGGTCGACGTAGGCGGTCATACCCTCGCGGGCGTAGCCGTAGGCCAGGTCGAACATGGAGTAGTTCAGCGCGTGGAAGCCGGCCAGGGTGATGAACTGGAACTTGAAGCCCATCGCGCCCAGCTCGCGCTGGAACTTCGCGATGGTGGCGTCGTCCAGGTGCGCCTTCCAGTTGAAGGACGGCGAGCAGTTGTAGGCCAGCAGCTGGTCCGGGAACTCGGACTTGACCGACTCGGCGAACTTGCGGGCCAGCTCCAGGTCCGGGGTGCCGGTCTCCATCCAGATCAGGTCGGCGTACGGGGCGTAGGCCTTGGCACGCGCGATGCAGGGCTCGATGCCCTTCTTCACGTGGAAGAAGCCCTCGGAGGTGCGCTCGCCGGTGATGAACGGCTGGTCGCGCTCGTCCACATCGGTGGTGATGAGGGTGGCGGCCTCGGCGTCGGTGCGGGCGATGACCACGGTCGGGACGTCGGCGACGTCGGCGGCCAGACGCGCGGAGGTCAGGGTGCGGATGTGCTGCGAGGTCGGGATGAGGACCTTGCCGCCCAGGTGGCCACACTTCTTCTCGGAGGCCAGCTGGTCCTCCCAGTGGGTGCCCGCGGCGCCGGCCGCGATCATGGCCTTCTGCAGCTCGTAGACGTTCAGCGCGCCACCGAAGCCGGCCTCACCGTCGGCGACGATCGGGACCAGCCAGTTGTCGACCGAGGTGTCGCCCTCGACCTTGGCGATCTCGTCGGCGCGCAGCAGCGCGTTGTTGATGCGGCGCACCACGGCCGGAACCGAGTTGGCCGGGTACAGCGACTGGTCGGGGTAGGTGTGGCCGGAGAGGTTCGCATCACCGGCGACCTGCCAACCGGAGAGGTAGATGGCCTTCAGGCCGGCGCGGACCTGCTGGACCGCCATATTGCCGGTGAGCGCGCCGAGCGCGTTGATGTAGCCGTCGCCGTTCACGCCCTCCCAGAGGATCTCGGCGCCACGGCGGGCGAGGGTGTTCTCCTCGACAACGGTGCCCTGGAGCTTGGTGACCTGCTCCGGGGTGTAGTTACGGGTGATGCCCTTCCAACGCGGGTTGGTGTCCCAATCCTTCTGGATTTCCGCAGCGGTCTTCGGGGTGCCGGTGGTCGACATCTCTGACTCCACTTCTCTGGTCGGTCGGTGCCCCACGGTCGAGTTCGACTCGAACTGCTGGAGCGGCAATTTGCAGGCTTGCTAGGCCCATGGGGTGTACTTCCACACGATTGCACACGGTGAAATGGCCGTCTACCTGTTGCTAATGTGAATGTTCGCTAGGTTTCCACCTGGGTTTGCTAATTTTGCGAAATTAGCGGGTGAATTGCACGAGTGAAACCTACCCGCGAGTAGGCCTGACGTGCGGTTTTAGCGTAACGCTCGTACTGTTTGTGATCGACAACAGGATGTGACCTAACACCGGACATACCCCACGGTTGTGAGTACATTCACAGGCCCGGCGACCACCTATGTGTGGGCTGGGCCACCACTTTCAGGGGCGGGGATCGGCATCGGGCACACTTGGGGCTTCCCGAGATCCTGGACGCACGTCCGGTCAACGCCCGTCGCGCGTCGGCAGGAGCCGGTACGCCGTGAACCGGACAGGAGCATCATGCCGAAACCGCGTATGACCTCGACCTTCGCCGCCGCCATCGGCATTGCCGCCGCGAGCTTGCTCGGTGGACCCACCGCGAGTGCGGCCCCGGCCGCAGGCACGGTGTTATCGCTGGCGCCGCTGCCGCCGGTGGCCACCCTGCCGGGATCGGTCGGCTCCACCCGGATCCTCTACGGCTCCACCACCGCGAACGACCGATCGACAACAACGAGCGCCGCCGTTTACTTCCCGCCCGGCGAGCCCCCGGCGGGCGGCTGGCCGGTGATCGCCTGGGCGCACGGAACGGTCGGGCTCGCCGACAAATGCGCCAACAGCATCGGCGGGCCCGCGCTGCCCGACCGCGACTGGGCCTACCTCGGCGCCTGGCTACGGCAGGGTTATGCGATCGTCGCCGCCGACTACGCCGGACTCGGCACGTCCGGCGAACATCCGTATTTGAACGGTGTGACGACGGCGCACAATGTCGTCGACGCGGTGCGGGCGGCGACCCGCGAATTCCCTTCGCTGTCAAAGAAATGGGTGGTGGTCGGGCAATCGCAGGGCGCGGGCGCCGCGGTATTCACCGCGCGATACGCCACCGAATTCGGCGGGCCGGAGTTGGATTACCGCGGCGGTGTCGCCACCGGAATTCCGGCCTATGTGGAAGACGGCATGGCGCCGCTGGGCCCACACCTACCGCCCGTCGAACTACCCCCGCACACAACGGCCTACCTGCTCTACATCCTCAACGGCCTGCGCGTCACCTACCCCGACCTGAGTATCGAATCCTTCCTCACCGATGCGGGCCGCACCTGGCTCGCCCGCGCCCAACAGGACTGCATCGAGCCGTTCGGCGACGAGATCGCCGCACAGCACATCGTCTTCGGCGATTTGCTCGCCCGCCCACTCAGCGACATCCCCGATGTGCACAACTTCCTGCACCGCTATCTGGGCCTGCCCGAATCCGGTTACGACAGACCACTTTTCCTCGGCCAGGGCCTACTCGACACCGACGTCATCATGCCGGAAACCCTCCGCTACGCGGCCGTCCTCGAAGCCAACGGCGAACCCGTAACGTTCCACACCTATCCCCAAGACCACAGCGGCACCGTCAACGCCTCCCTCCCCGATTCGATCCCATTCGTCCGAAACCTGTTCGGTTAGTTGGGACTATCAGGCCGGGTGGGTTTTCTGCCAGTGGGTGGCTATGTCCAGGCGGCGGGTGATCCAGGTCTTGTCGTGGGATTGGATGTGGTCGAGGAAGCGTTCGAGGGCGGCGGTGCGGGCGGGGCGGCCGACGAGGCGGCAGTGTAGGCCGATCGAGAGCATTTTCGGATTGCCCTCCGCGCCTTCGCGGTACAGGACGTCGAAGGCATCGCGCAGGTGGGTGAAGAACTGCTCGCCGCTGGGGAAGCCGGCCGGGGAGGCGAAACGCATATCGTTGGTGTCGAGGGTGTACGGCACCACGAGATGATCGCGGCCCTGCACGGTGACCCAGTAGGGCAGGTCGTCGGCGTAGGAATCCGAGTCGTAGACGAAACCGCCGTGCTCGACCACCAATTCGCGGGTGTGCGGCGAATCGCGCCCGGTGTACCAGCCGAGCGGGGCGGCGCCGGTCAGGTCGGTGAGGATGCGAACGGCCTCGGCCATATGGGCGCGTTCGGTCTCCCGATCTACGAGCTGGTAGGACTTCCAACGCAGTCCGTGGCAGGCGATCTCGTGCCCCAGTTCCCGAAAAGCCGCCACCGCCTCCGGATTTCGCTGCATCGCCCGCGCCACCGCGAAGATGGTGAGCGGCAGCCCACGCCGCTCGAACACCCGAAGCACCCGCCACAGCCCGGCCCGCGAACCGTACTCGTACAGCGATTCCATACTCATGTGGCGATTCGGAAATGCCTCGGCCGGAGTCATTTCCGAAAGAAACGTCTCCGAATGCGCGTCGCCGTCGAGCACATTGTGCTCCGCGCCCTCCTCGTAGTTGAGCACGAACTGCACCGCGATGCGTGCCCCACCGGGCCACCGCGGATCGGGCGGATTCGGCCCGTATCCGATGAAGTCGCGCATCGGCGCACCGGAATCGCCTGCCGCCGTGGTCATTTCACCAACTCCCCGTACAACCGCAGCCGGGCGAGGCCGCCGTCCGGATAAATGTCGAGCCGGGCCTCGTACACCGCATCGGACGCCGTGACCGGAAACCGATGCCTGGTGTCGGGCAGCAGATCGACGCGCGGCAGCAGCTCCACCTCGGCGCCGTCGGCGGTGCGGCCGGTGAGCCGGGCCGCGCCAGGACTGTTGCCGAGAAAATAGGAGGTATCGATCTCGGCCAAATTGATTCGGCCCCAACCGGCGAGCCGGATTCGCACCCAATCGTTGCCGTCGTCGCGGCGGCGCGCGGTCTCCCAGCCGTCGCCCATCTTCCGGGCCAGCCCCGGATACAGCAGCTGGTTCGGTTCGCTGTAGAAGCGGTTGGAGCAGTCGAGCACCAACGCGCCGTTCTCGATCGCGGCCAGGTCGAGCGGACCGAGCCCGAGCAGCCGCGGGTCGGGGCGCCCCTCGCCGTGCACCCGCAGCCGAGCCACGCCGCCATCCGGGTGCATGGTGAGTTTCACGTGGGTCCACCGCTTTTCGCTGTCTACCGGGAATGAGTTGCGGCTGTCACCGGAGACCGGCGCCCGATCCACCAGCGTGACCCAATCGGTACGCGCGGCAATGGTTTCCGCGTCGGGATAACCGTCGATGGCCAGCGCGGACACCGAAACCGCCGGCGGGAAATTGCCTTTGAACCAGGCGGTGTCGACCACAACGCCGCGGATCACACCGGGCGCCCCGAGCCGGACGATAGCCGCATCGTCACCCGGTTTGCCGCGATGCCTGCGGGTTTCCCAACCGTCGTATACCTGCCCCTTGTGGCCGAATGTCGACGGGCGATAGTCCGCGGGCCCGGGATTGATCAAATTCTCCTTCTCGGCGAAGAATTCGTCATTCGCCCAGATCACCGAGCCGCCGAGCGACCGGACCGCCAGATCGGGCAGCAGCGTGAAATCCGGATCGCTACTCATTGTCGGCCTCCGCCGCGACGGCCTCGCGCGCGGCCAGCGCCCGCAGCACCTCGGGTGTCAGCCGCGGCGCCATGGCGGCCAGTTCGTCGGCCGTGCGCGCACCACAGTTCAGGCCGCGTAATACGGTGGCGGCCAACGCCTCCGCGGTCGCGGGCTCGTCCAGCACACCGCCCGAGCGCCGGGCCAGATACGCCTGCAGGCGCGGCACCGCGACATCGATGGCCTTGCGGAAGAAGTCGTAGGTGGCCAGCCACCGGGTGATCAGATGTCCGGGGTGCATATCCCAACCCTGGTAGTACCCGCGTTGCAGCGCCCGGGTCACCAGCCGGTGGTGATTGCGCAGCGCGGTTTGCGGATCGGCGTCCGGCACGATCTGTGTCGATCCGTCGCACACCCAGACGCCGGTCTGGGCGGCGGCCACCTGCATGACCGCCTTGGCGAAATCGGCGGCCGGATGATCCAGCGCCTGATCGGGTGCGGCGACACCGCAGGCCGCCGTGTAATCGTAGGTGCCGAAATGCAATCCGCTGCAGCGCCCACCGGCGGCGCCGATCATCCTGGCGATCGGAACCGTGCCGTCGGCGGCCAGCACCGCCTGCGGACTCTCGATCTGCAGTTCGAAGCGTAACGCGCCGTCGGCGATGCCGGACCCGCGCTCCAAACCCTCGCACAGCGCGGCGAACGCCGAAACCTGTTCTACCGCGCGGATTTTCGGCACCGTAATAACGAATCCGTCGAGCACGCCACCGGCGGCGTCGAGCACCAACTCCAAGGTCCGCAGCGCGCGGCGACGCTCGTTGCCCGCCAGACCCTTCAGCCGGATGCCGTATGTCGTCGGACCACTCGGATCCTTCGCCCATGCGGCGAGGACCGCGCCCGCGGCGGTGGCCGCCGCATCCTCCTGCGCGTCGGCGCGAAAGCCGTAGCCGTCCTCGAAGTCGATCCGCATATCCTGAATCGGATGCTGGCCCAGGCGTTTCCACACCGCCGGCAGCGACTCCGTACTGTCGAGCCCGGCAAGCAGCTCGTGCTGGGTATCGAGCAGTTCGGTTGCCGCCCTTCCCCATTCGCGCGGGGTGTCCACCGTGACGCGATCCGCGGCGACATACGCCGTATGGATCGGCTGGGCTCTGCCATCCGGCCCTGGATACCGGGTGCGCAGCTCGGCGTCGACCGCATCGAGCATCGCATCGATGCGGGCGCGGACGTTTTCGGGGAGCCGTGTCACGGTCACCCTTGTGCTCCTTCCTGGATGGCCCGCCAGATCCGGTCCGCCGTCATCGGCAGCCGGTACGGGCGGACGCCGACAGCGTCGCGAATCGCGTTGGCCAAGGCCGGCGCTACCGGGTTGTACGGGGATTCGCTCATCGATTTGGCTCCGAGCGGGCCGAGTTCGTCGGCGGTTTCGGCGAAATAGACCTCGGTACTGGGCAAGTCGGCCAATTGCGGGATGTGGTAGTGCCGCAGGATATCGGTGGTCACCTTACCGTCCACCGACCGCATATCCTCGTACAGCGCGGTGCCGATCGCCTGGGCCACCCCGCCTTCCACCTGTCCGCGGCACTGCACCTCATTGAGTACCGTCCCCGCGTCGGCGGATTGGACGGATTGCAGGATCCGCACGGTACCGGTCGCGAGTCGCACCGCGACGCGAAAGGCGTGCACGTTGAAACTGACCGAGCGGGTACTGCCGTCGTGGCTGCCGCGGGCCGAAAGCTCCTCGGCGGCAAGCAGTTCGGCGGGTCCGAAGAGCCGGTCACCGCACCTGACACCGTCCGGTGTCAGGTGGCATTCGGCGAGGTCGACATCGGTCAGCCGAGCCGCGTGCTTCAGCAGCAGATCGTGCAGTGCGAGCGCCGCCGCGTGGACGGCCTTGCCCGCCACGGTGATTCCGGTGGATCCGAACGCCCCGGTGTCGTGACCCACCAGATCGGTATCGGATTGCCGGATCACGATCCGGCTCGGGTCGGTGTGCAGCGCGGCTGCCGCGAGTTGGGTGTGCACGGTGGTGGTGCCGTTGCCGAATTCCGCGGTGCCGACCCTGACTTCGTAGCGGCCGTCGGGCAGCAGCGCCACGGTGGCGTCGGCGCGGTGGCCACGCGGCGGAATGGTGGCGATCATGGCGACCGCCATGCCGACGCCCACCTGCCAGTCCGGGCCCGGCGCGGCAATTCCGTTGCCGCGCAGCAGGGCCCGTTCCGCGAGATCGAGACACTGATCCAAACCGTAGCTGCCGAAATTCAGATCCTCCTCCACCGAGGCCCCGACGAATCGATCGCCGGGCACCACCACATTGCGCCGACGGAATTCGAACGGATCGACACCGACCTGCCTGGCCAGTTCGTCGAACGCCGATTCGATGCCGAAAATGATCTGGCCGAGACCGTAGCCGCGAAACGCACCCGACGGAATGTTATTGGTGTACACCGCCTTCGCATCCACCCGCTTATTCGGGCAGCGGTAAACGCCGATCGATTCGCCGACGCCGTGGAACATCACGCCCGCGCTGTGGTTGCCGTACGCGCCCGCGTCGGCGAGTACCTCGACCGCCAGCGCGGTGAGCACGCCGTCGCGGTCCGCGCCCGCGCGCACCGTCACCCGCATCGGATGTCTGCTTGTGGCGGAGGTGAATTCGTCGGATCGAGTGAATTCGTACTGCACCGGGCGCCCGGTACGCAGTACCGCTAGGGCGATCAGGTCCTCGGCCAGCATCTCCTGCTTCGCCCCGAAGCCGCCGCCGACCCTGGCCGCGAAAACGCGCACCCGATCGCGGGTCAGCCCGAAGATCCGGGCCAGCTCGTCGCGCACCAGGAACGGCACCTGGGTGCTGCACCGGATGACGAGCCTGCCGTCACCATCCAACCAACCGATGCCACCGTGGGTTTCGAGGTGGACGTGCTGGGCGCGCGGCGAATACCAGACACCGCTGACCGTGTGGGCCGCAGCCGCCAGACCCGCCTCGACATCACCGGTTCCGCCCTGTGCCTCGGCGACCAGATTCCGATCGCCGTCCGCGATCCGGGCCGAATCCGGTTTGTCGCCGTGCAGTTTCGGCGCGCCGGGCGCGAGAGCCGCTTCAGGCTCGAAAACCGCTGGCAATAGCTCATATTCGACCCGCAGCGCCCGGCAACCGGCCCGCGCGGTGTCGAGATTGTCCGCGACGACGGCCGCAACCCGCTGACCGATGAATCGAACGGTGCGATCGAGTACGTAGGTGTCGTCCGGATCGTCCTCGCGGAGTTCGTGGCGCGCGGTGGAGAACGCGAAATCGGGTGCGTCCCGATAGGTCAGCACCGCATGGACGCCGGGCAGCGCCTCGGCCGCCGAGGTGTCGATGGATACGATGCGCGCGTGCGGATGTGGGCTGGGCAGCACCGCGATATGCAGCGGCGCGGTGGGCGGCGCGACCGACGGGTCGGCTCCGGCGGGCAGCACATCGAAGGTGAAAGGCTCCGTTCCGGTGCTGATTCGCGGTCCGGCGGGCGCACCCGGCCCATTCCGGGCGGGCCGCGCAGCGCACGCCGTGTGGCCGGGATCGGACCCACCTTGACCCATGCTCAATACGTTTGTGTCTGTTGATAATTCAGCGGGTTGGCCGGTGAGCGCATCGGTGATCGCGCGATAGCCCGTGCAGCGGCACAGATTTCCCTTCATCAGCTCGGGCAGATCCGCCGGATCCGGCCGACCCGCGTGGCAGCCGAGTCCCGCAGCGGTCACCACCATGCCCGCGGTGCAGAAACCACACTGGAAGGCGGCGTTGTCGACGAAGCGGCGCTGGATCGGATGCGGGTGTTCGGGCGTGCCGAGCCCGGCGGCGGTGGTGATCGACCGTCCGGCGGCGCGGTAGGCGGGAAATATGCAGGAGTGCACGGTCATTCCGTCGACCTGCACCGAGCAGGCGCCGCAATCGCCCGCGTCGCAGCCCTTTTTTACGGCGAAATAGCCCTGTTCGCGCAGGAGGGTGCGCAGGCATTGCCCCGGGCGCGGCTCGGCGTCCACCGCACCGCCGTCGACCTCGAACCTCATAGTTGCTCCCCCGGCGTATCGCGCAGTTCGTCGGCCACCTCGCGGGCCAGCAGCCCGGTGACGTGCCGACGCCAATCCGGCGCGCCGTGTGGATCGTCGAACCACAACGCCGGATCCATTGCGGCAACGGCACTTTCGGCCTCGGCCGCGGACGGGACGGCGGTGAATTCCAGCACCACCGGGCGAACGGTCGCCGCGGTAATCGTCAACGCGCAACCGCCGTCCGGTGTCCGCCGCCCCATCACAACGGATCCGGACCGGCCGAGCGGTGCGAGCGCGATCTTCCGGAATGCGGTGCGCACCTGCAGCATTCGCAGCGGAATACTGATCGAACGCAATACCTCACCGGGGTCGAGCACATTTCTCCCTGGACCGATCACGAACTCGCGCAGCGGAATCCGACGGTCGGTCCCGTCCGGCGCCCACACCAGCGCCACACCGTCCAACGCGGTGAGCGCGGCCAGCACCGCACCGGCCGGCAGCGAAAGACAAATATTGCCGCCGACGGTCGCGGTCCGCCAGATCTTGTGTGAGGCCAGCAGCGCACGGCAGGCCTCGGCGAACAGCGCGGTACCCGGCCAGTCGTCGCGCAGCACCGGGCGGCCCAACTCCCGCCCGGGCTCGGATCCGGCGAATTCGGCCAGCGTGCAGGTGGCGGCGATCTCCAGCCCCTCGGCGGTTTCCCGGAGCGCGGGCCAGCCCAGCGCGGTGATATCGACCAGCCGGTCGAGGTGATCCTGCGGTTCGGAGAAAAGGAAGGTGCCCCCGGCCAGCACCGCACTCGTCGGCCCGAGGATCGAGAGGTCGGCCCGCTCGCGCGCCACCCGTACCTCCCGGATCGTATCCAGGTCCACTGCTCACCTCACTCACTAGCTTCGCCGCAACACTAGGAGCCTCGAGTTGCCGCGATGTTGCGCGGCAACCGGCCGACATTGTGTCGCGGTTACCTCGGCGACCAGCGCCGATGCGCCAGGACGGCCCGGTGTCGTGCCCAGCCGACATCACCGCCCCGGTGAACCGACCGTAGCGTGCGCGGCCCCAGCGTTGCGACCCGGCTCACATCCGGGGACGTGTACCACCGGGCTCCCACCCCACGATCGCCGCGTTGCCCATCGTGCGCTGGAAAACCGAGCCGGTCGAGATTCGAGTACGACCGTGCCAGGCCGCTAGCCCGCCTTCGCCACCAACTCCGCCTGTGCCCGCGCCACCTGTCCGCCGACGAACTCCTCGTCGACCGTGCGGACGACGCCGTCGGAAACCACCTCACACCCGTTGACGAGCAGCAGTGCCACCGGTGGCGGCGCGCCGAGCAGCAGCGCGATGACCGGGTCGTCGATGCCCGCGTACGCGGGTCCGTCGAGCCGCCAGAGCGCCAGATCCGCCAGTTTGCCGACCTCGATCGAGCCGATCTCGGCACCCCGCCCGAGCGCGCGGGCGCCACCGATCGTGGCCATTTCCAATGCTTTTCGAACGCTCAACGCCTGCGGCCCGCCGTGTGCCCTGGCATAGAGCAACGCGGTGCGCGGCTCCTCGATCATCGAGCAGTATTCGTTGCTGGCCGCACCGTCGACACCGAGCCCGACCGTCACCCCGGCGGCGACCAGGTCGGCGGTGCGGGCCAGCCCGGCCCCGATCCGGCCGTTCGAGGTGGGGCAGTGCGCGATCGCGGTGTGCGAGGCGGCAATCGAGGCGATGGCCGCATCGTCGAGGTGAATACCGTGCGCGTACCAGACATCTGGGCCCAGCCAGTCGAGTCCGGCCATATATTCGGCGGGCTTGCAGCCGAATACCTCGAGGCAGAACCGTTCCTCGTCCTGCGTTTCAGCCAGGTGGGTATGCAGCCGAACCCCGTATTCCCGGGCCAGCCTTGCGGATTCGCGTAGCAGATCGGTGCTGACCGAGAACGGCGAGCACGGCCCGAGGGAGATGCGCAGCATCGAATCGAAGGAGGTGTCGTGCCAGCGATCGATCGCCGCGGCACACGCCGCGAGCACGGTATCCAGCGATTCGACCACCTCGTCCGGCGGCAGACCGCCCGTACCCTGCCCGAGATCCATTGACCCGCGGCAGGGTTGGAAGCGCAGACCCACCTCGGCGGCCGCCGATATCTCGGCGCCGAGCAGATCGCCGCCGTCGCGCGGGAACAGGTAGTGGTGATCGGTGGTCGTGGTGCAGCCGGTGCGTGCGAGCGTGGCCAGCGCACCGATCGCGGCGATCCGCACCGCGTCCTCGTCGATACCGGCCCAAATGGGATAAAGCGTGGTCAGCCAACCGAATAGCGAATCGTCGGCGGCCAGGCCCCTGGTAATCCATTGGTAGAGATGATGATGCGTATTCACCAGGCCGGGCGTCAGCAGGCAGCCCGTCCCATCGACGCGGCGCACCCCGCGGAATTCCGGCGCGGGGCCCGCGCCGACCGCGCCAATCCTGTTGCCGTGCACCACGACGTGGCCGTTGCGGTATTCGGTGCCCGCCGCGTCGACGGTGGCGACGGCACAGCCGTCGATGACGAGCGTCGGTTCGTTCACTGCTCCCATGCGGGCCCCGCTTCCGGTGCGTCGGCCCGCTGCACGGTGGCATGGATGAGCCCATAGGGCCGGTCGTCGGCATGGTAGACCTCGCCGTGGTTCTCGATACCGAATCTGGCCAGGTCGTAGTCGAAATGGTGTTTATTGGGCGCGGCGAGCCGGATCTCGGCGAGCACCGGGTGCGCCGTCAGCGCGGCCTTACCCATCTCGAACAGCGTCTGCTGCAGCGCCTTCGAATGGTGGGTCGCGAACGTTTCGGTCAGCCGGGTGAGCACGCCGGTGTGGACGGCATCCCAGTCGACCCCGTCGGTGTCGGCGAAACGCCATTGCGCGACAAGGGAGGTGGCCAGCATCCGGTCGTCGGTCGGTGCGAGCACGGTGAATTCGTCGGTCAGGAACCCGGCGAATTCGGAGCCGGTCGATTTCAGGATGGTCAGATCTTTCACTCCGCCGATCACCCACGCGCGCCGCTCGGATCCCTTGCCCGCCACGGTGACCGCCGCCGTACGCACCTCGGGACCGCGTCGCACCCAGGTGTGATCGTGTTCGGCGCCACCGACCGTCACCCGCTGCCACGCGTATTCGTCCACCTCGACCCGGGCACTGGCGACCGGTTCGATATCGGCGACGAAATGTCCGGCCAGCGCCAGCGCGTAATCCTCGATCGGTTGTGCGCCGGGCTTTTTCGCGTACGCGTACGCGGTCTGCTTCTGTGTGTCGGTCGGCAGCACCTTGGCCTGATCACCGGTGACGTACGCGTCGGCGAAATCCCCGCGCAGCACCGTCGAGACGTTGAGGTCGCGGATCTCGTGCCGGGGCGTATCGCGATAGATCCGCACGATCCGGTTCTCGGCCTTGCCGTATCGGTTGTCGGCCAACACGATCGGTCCGGTCAGTTCCCGCACATCAACTCCCTCGATAGGTGGAGAACGCGAAGGGCGAAAGCAGCAGCGGCACGTGATAATGCCGCTCGTCGCCGACGGTGAACGAAATCGAGACCTCGGGATAGAAGGTCTCGATACCGTGTTCCGCGAAATATCCGCCGGTGTCGAACACCAGCCGGTAGACGCCCGGCGGCAGCTCGACGGCCAGCGCGCCGATCCGGCCGTCCGCGTCGGTGACGGCCGAACTCAATTGCCGCACATCGCGATACACCGAAACCGAGATTCCGGCCGCGGGCGTGCCGCGCATGGCGTCCAGCACGTGCGTGCTCAATGTGCTCATCCGAGCGGTCGAATTCGCTCGGTCGTCGCCGATTCCCTACGCATGAACCGCCTTTCGGTCGGTGGATCGTCAGCACCCGGATTCCCGGTCGCGGCCGATCCGGATGCCTGCGTAGACCGAGTTTCCCGCGGCGCGCGCAGCAAACACGTCGGCATCGGCGCGTCGATCCGATGCCACGGATCCAGCATCGAGTACCGCATGCACGCTCGCCACCCGAACGAGCAAGATCACGTTCGGCGTGTCGCGATCGACCGGAGGAGTTCCTAACATATTTCGGACACCCACCGGCAACCCGGACCGGCTACCGTCTACGCATGGCTGCACTCGACAGCACACCAACCCCTCCCAGCTGCGCGGGCATCGTGCTCGCCGCGGGCGCGGGCACCCGCTACGGCATGCCGAAGGCACTCGCCGAAAACGGCGACTGGCTGCGCGCCGCGGTGGCCGCGCTGCGCGACGGCGGCTGCGACCCGGTGATCGTGGTGCTCGGCGCGACGGGGCCGTCACCGGACGCGGTCGCACTGCCCTCCGGCGCCCGCGCGGTGTGGGCCGCCGACTGGGCCACCGGGATGGGCGCCTCGCTGCGCGCCGGTTTGCGCGCGGCGGCCGAGGCCGGCGTGCGCTACGTCGCGATCATGCCGGTGGATACCCCGGACGTCGGCGCGGACGTGGTCGCCAGGGTGCGCGCCGCCGCCTTCGCTTCGCCAACGGGCCTGGCGCGCGCTGTGTTCCACGACACACCTGGGCACCCCGTCGTTATCGAGCAAAACCATTGGAACGCGGTTTTCTCGGCGGCGGAAGGAGATTCCGGCGCGCGCACCTATTTGTCCGGTAACAACGATATGGTGTGCGTCACGTGCGACGACTTGGCGACAGGCAGCGATCGTGACTACCCGGCCGGCGCCGCACGCTGATCGGAGCGAAAACTGATGCGGGACATCGTCGACGACCTACTCCGGCTGTGGCATTCCGGCCGGACCGGTGGCCTGGCCACCATTGTGCGGACCGTAGGAACCGACACGTTCCCGGTGGGCTCGGCCATGCTCGTCGGGCCGGAGGGCCAGGCATACGGCACCATCGGCGGCGGCCCACTGGAGGAAACCGTCTACGAGGCCGCCTTCCAGGCCGCCCGCATCGGCCATCGCGGATTGCAGCGGTACGCGGTGGCCACCGGCCGGGAGACGAGTTCGCTCGGCGACGGCACGGTCGATATTTTCACCGAGCCGTTCTCCCGCCGCGACTTTCCCGAATTCCCGACGGTGGCCGCGGAAATCGCGGCGCACCGACGAATCACCGTATTCACCGTCGTGTGGAATGCCGATCCGGATGTGATCGGCCAGCACCTGATCACCGACAAGCGGCACGGCACCGAACTCATCGCGCTGCCCGAATCGGATATCTTCGTCGCCTCGTTCGCACCGCCGCCGCGGCTGATCATCTTCGGCGCCAACGCATTCGCCGCCGCGCTGACCACCCAGGCACGGCTCATCGGCTACCGGGTCACCATCTGCGACGCCCGGCCCGACTTCGCGTCGTCGAGCGCGTTTCCGGGTGCGGAGGTGGTGACCGACTGGCCGCACCGCTATCTGAACTCCCTATCCGCTGCCGGTGAAATCGATTCCGACACGGCCATTGTCGTGCTCGCACACGATCCCAAGTTCGAGATCCCGCTGCTGACCATCGCGCTCCGACTACCCGAGCTGGGTTATCTTGCCGCACAGGGCGATTCGATAACCCACAGCCGAAGGATGGAAGATCTGCGGGCGGGCGGCTTCGACGAGGCGACGCTGGCCCGCCTGCACTCCCCCGCCGGACTCGATCTCGGCGCGCGCACCCCGGCCGAGGTCGCGGTCTCGATCATCGGCGAACTGCTCGCCGCCCGCTCCGGACGCACCGGACGCACCAGATCCGCCCCACCGCCCCCGCCCGCCACAATCGCGAAAGCCCCAGCGCGAATGGGGCTTTGACGAATCCGTCGGCTACTTCAATTCCGGATGCTCGGCGAACAGCTCGCGCAGGACCGATAGATCGAAGAGCTTGTCGGCCTTGATATCGATCTTGGCGCTCTTCAGGGCGGCGACATTCTGCTCGATCAGCTGATCGGTCATGGTGAACAGCCCGTTCGCCTTGGTCTCCGCCGAGGCGACCAGACCGTTCTGCGCCGCGGCCTCCTTCGTCTGCTCGGCCAGATCCAGCTTCTGATCCTTGCCGTACACCTCGACCGCGAGCCGGGCGGCCTCGGTCGAATCGGCCACCGCATCCTTCCAGCCCTTGATCTCCGCGATCAGGAATGCCTTGAGCTTGTCACGCTCCTTGTCGATGGTGGACTGCTTCACCGTCAGCGTCTCCGCGACCAGCGGCAGGTTGTAATCCGCGAACAGGAAGTTGGTGTTCTCGAATCCCTTGGCCGTCAACGTAATCGGTTCATTGGTCACATAACTGACCCAGCCGTCGACCTCGCCGTTGGCCAGCGGGCTCGGATCGAATTGCGCGGGCACGATGGTGACATCGCCCGGTTTCATCCCGTTGGCGGTGAGCAGCGCGTTGAAGATCAGCTGGTTGCTGTCCTGCACACCGATCTTGCGGCCCTTCATATCCTGCGGGTTCTTGATCGGTTTGGCGGCGGAACTGACGATGCAGAAGGGGTTCTTCTGATAGGTGGTGCCGATGATCTTGGCGGGCAGGCCCTCCAGCACCGCGGGCGCGGTGGTCTGCGGGGCGGACATGCCGATCCAGATCTTGCCGGTATCCAGGCCCGCCTCCACCGAGGTGCTCGCAGCACCGCCCGCGATGAGATTCACCGAACCGAATCCGGCGTCCTTGTAGTAGCCCTTGGAGTCGGCGAAATATTCACCGGCGAATTCGATGTTCTTCAGCCAGGACAGCTGCACCGCGACGGTGCCGTATTTGGATCCGTCCGCGGACGAGCCGCTCGACGAACCGCCGGAACCGCCGCATGCGGCGAGCAGTCCGCTGCCGCCGAGCGCGGCGCCGGTCAGCGCGGAATAACGAAGAAAGGCTCGGCGGTCCAGGTTCGGCCCGAACGAAGAGCGTTGCACGGGTGTCATGGGCCGAATCTAGGGGGATTTCGTTTCAAATTCTTTGCTTTCGAGTTCCGGATGTAAATTCGCGCGAATCGGCCCGGAGTTATCGGATCATCCCATCAGCGCCCGGCGTCCGGGCCGAAACGGGCCAGGACCAGGTTTTCCACCACGCCGACGATCGCGTACAGCACCACCGAGACCAGCGTCACGATGACGATCGATGCCCACAGCCGGTTGTACTGGAAGGTGGGGATGGCCCGGATCAGGGTCGAACCCAAACCCGTTCCACTGCCGAGCCATTCGCCGAGCAGGGCACCGATCAGCGCACCCGGCACCGAGATTCGCGCTGCGGCGAATACCGAGGGCAGCGCGGCGGGCACCGCCACCATCCGCAACCCGGTCCAGCGCGAACCACCGTATGCCGCAACGAGATCCAATGCCTGCCTCGGCGCATTACGCAAACCCGCCATGATCATCACCAGTGCCGGGAAGAATACGACGATGGCGGCGAGCACGGTGACGCCGACCAGCCCGCGCCCGAAGACGAGCACGATGATCGGCGAGAGCGCGACCAGCGGCACCGAACGCAGCAGCATGGCCACCGGCATGAAGGTCTGTTCGACCGCCGCGACCGATACAAACAGCGCCGCGACGACCAGCGCCGCGAGCATGCCGATGCCGAAGCCGATCGCCGCGTCCCGCAAGGTGATCTGCAGATCGTCCAGGATCGCCTGCCGCACCGTCGGGGCGCTGTCCGAACTCACCAGATACCGCCAGATATCGGCGGGTGTCTTGCCGACCCGCGGACCGACCTGCGGAAATGCCTTCAGGAAGACAATCCAGATGATCAGCATCAGCACCAGCGAGGTGAGCAGCGGAAACAGGAACAACCCGATCCGCCGTAGCACATTCTTCATCGTGTCTCCTGTGCCGTCCACGGCGCGACGAGCCGGGCGGCCAACGCGACGATCACGTAACCGAGCCCGGCCAGCGCGGCCGCCGCCAAGGCCATTCCCCAGGTGCGCGGCACGTTGTACGCCGTCTGCGCCGCCGTCAGCGCGACGCCGATACCGCTGTCGACACCGCCGAGATATTCACCGATGATCGCGCCGAGCACCGCCGATGGCGCGGCAATCTTCAAGGCCGCGAAGGTATTCGGCAGCGCGGCGATCAACTGCACCCGGTACAGCCGCTGCCAGCGGCCACCGCCGTACGCGCGCACCAGGTCCAGGCTGGTCGCATCGGCCGAGCGCAGACCGGTAACCGTGCCGACCATGGTGGTGAAGAAGCAGTACATCGCCGCCAGGAATACCGTCGGGGTGCGCCCGCCGAAGACCACCAGGATGATCGGCCCCAGCGCGAGCAGCGGCGTGCAGTAGCTCAGAATGGCCAGCTGAGTGGCCAGCGATTCGATCGGCGGGATCAGCACCACCAGGATCGCCAGCCCGATGGCCAGCGCATTGCCCCACACGAAACCCTTCAGCGCGCCGAGCGCGGTGATCCGGAAATTCGGTCCGTACAGGCCCCAGCCGTCGGTGTACATGGTGTGCAACACCTGCCACGGAGTCGGGATGGTGCCGCCCGCGACGCCGAGTGCCGCGACGATCCACCAGATGGCGACCAAGCCGGCGATGCCGAGCGCCCCGCCGAGTCGCTTCATGACCGGCCGTCCTGATCCGTTGTGGCGCTGGGCGTTTCGGTGACCACGCCGCCCGTGCCCGACTTGCCGAACAGCAGCTCGGATAAATAATCGTGCAGCTTGTGGAATTCCGGGGTCCGCATCATCTCCGGTAGTCGCGGACGCGGCAGATCGATCTCCACCAACTCCAGCACCCGGCCCGGCCGCGGGCTCATCACCGCGACCACGTCGGAGAGGAATACCGCCTCGGCGATGCCGTGCGTGACCATCAGTGTGGTAGCGGGCTTTTCGGTCCAGATGCGCAGCAGTTCCAGGTTCAGCCGCTGGCGGGTCATATCGTCCAGCGCGCCGAACGGCTCGTCGAGCAGCAGCACCGTCGGCTTCATCACCAATGCCCGCGCGATCGAAACCCGTTGGCGCATACCGCCGGACAGTTGCGCGGGCTTGGCCTTCTCGAAACCCTCCAACCCGACCAACCGGATCAGGTCGGCGATCAACCCGGCATCCGTGCCCATCCCCGCCACCTGCAGCGGCAGCTTGATATTGGATTCGACTGTGCGCCAAGGCAATAGCGCCGAATCCTGGAATGCGATACCGAGGTCGTGGTGTCCGCGCAGCTCGGCCGGGGTCTCGCCGTTGATCAACGCCTTACCCGAGGTCGGCGTCTCCAGACCGGCCAGGATGCGCAGCACGGTCGATTTACCACAGCCGGACGGGCCGAGCAGCGAGAGGAACGCACCCTGCTCGGTATGCAGGTCGACCGAGTCCAGCGCCTGCACCGTGCGCCTGCCGACCTTGAAGATTTTGGTCAGCCCGCTGATGTGAATACCTGTCCCCCCGGCAGGGCTGCTTTCCGTACTCATGCACGCAACCCTAGAAGGGGTCGGTTGCGCAGATATTGCAAATCGCCATCCAAGATTGCGCGGTCGTTACGTCGACGCCGATTTCCGCAGGCCGCGCCCCGGCTGGATGAAACCGCCGCCGACTCCGGTTACACAACAGGTGAATCCTCTGGTCGCGCTGCTGGACGCCAAACTGCACATCGCGGGCTCGGAGATCCTCTGGCGCGAGATTATCGGCAATGCCTTCGGGGTGGCCTCGGCGGTCGGCGGGATGCGCAGGCGGGTGTGGGCGTGGCCGGTCGGCATCGCCGGAAACGCGCTGCTGTTCACCGTATTCCTCGGCGGCGTCTTCGATACGCCACAGCATCTGAATATGGCCGGGCAGGCCGGGCGGCAGCTGATGTTCATCGCGGTCAGCGTGTACGGCTGGTGGCAGTGGTACCGGCACGCGCGCATCGATACGGGACTGGAGCATCGCGGCGTCGACCCGCGCTGGGCCTCCATGCGCGAGCGATTGTTCCTCGTTGTCGCGATGCTCGCCGGGACCGCGCTATTCGCTCAGCTATTCCAAGCACTCGGATCTTATGGGCCTTGGGCCGAAGCCTGGATCTTCACCGGATCGGTTCTCGCCACCTACGGTATGGCGCGCGGCTGGGCCGAATTCTGGTTGGTGTGGATCGCCGTCGATATCGTCGGAATTCCATTGTTGCTGAAAGCGGGTTATTACCCTTCCGCAACACTGTATTTCGTGTACGCGGGGTTCGTGCTGTGGGGATTTGTCGTGTGGGCCAGGAACCTTCGTTTCCGGAACGTTCCAGGGCGGAACCCCAGCAACGTTCCAGAAACGGTGGCGGACAGGTGAATCGGCGCGGTTGAGGGCGGTCGTCAACGGCTCGGCGTGTTGCTTTTTGGCGTGTTGGCAAACCCACGTGTAGCTTCCCTCATCGAAATATTGTTCGAATGAGTTAGGGGGAAGTATGTTCAATCAGGATCTAGCAGAACGTGTCGGTGCGCTGGAGAGCCGCGTAGAGAAGATGGGAGAGAAGTTGGAGTGCACAGCCGATATCTCCCGCGAGGCGCATAATGAAGCGATGGCCGCCAAGGACGCCCATCATCAGAACATTGTGCTGCTCAATGCGCTCCGGGAAACCCAAACCGAGCAGGGCTCGGTTCTGGCGGGACACACGAAAATGCTTGAACAGCACCAAAAAACCCTCGACGAGCACACCGCGATCCTCGGCAAGCTCACGGTAGGCATGCACGAGATCGAAGCATTACTACACCGCCAAGAAGAGCTGTTCGAGAAACAGGATGCGCGGCTCGACCGGCAAGAGGAGTTGTCGCGGACGACAAGCGAAAGACTCGACACGATCGATACCAGGTTCGAGGCAATCGATACCAGGTTCGACACGATCGATACCAGGTTCGAGGCAATCGATACCAGGTTCGAGGCAATCGATAGCCGATTCGAGTCCATGGACTCCAGGTTCGACGTCATCGAAACGCTGATTCGCAAACACTTCAACGATCCGGTAGAGAACTGATCAGCGGAGTAGGGCGCGGGATCATCCCGCGCCCTACTCTGTTGGTTCAGCCTCGACCGGTTGATCGGCGGCAGTGGAGAGCAGCTTGCTGAGCACCGTGCCCACCTGAGCGGTCCGGTCGAAGTGATACCCGAGGTCGGCGGCATGCCCCGCGTAGAGGTGCCACACCGATGAAGTCAGCAGGCGGGCAATGGATTCCTGGTCGGGACGCGCGGAATCGTCGGGGGTGCTGAGGTATTGGGTGACGACGCCCTCGACCAGCCCCGCGACGCCGTACACCAGCGGGCGGTACCGAGTGACATCGATGGCAAGCATCGACGTCCACGAGGAGAAGGTGTTCCACAGTGTTTCCGCGACATGCTGGCGTCCGATCAGCGGGCTGGTTTCGTCGGCGGCGTGCCCGTGTACCAGTCCGGTCTGGCCGAACCGGTACAGCCGAGGATGGTCAGCGGCCCAGCGCACCACCGTGCGCATCACCGCGAGGATGATCTCCTCGGAATTCTTGGCCGGATCGAGTACCAGCACCTCCTCGATCGCGGCCGTATACCGATCCAGAATGAACTCGCGGATTCGCGAATCCAGATCCTCCCGGTTCTCGAACTGCCGGTAAACCACCGAGCGGGCCAGTCCCGCCCGCTCGGCGATCTGTTGAATCGAAACCTCGACGCCCGGATCGTTTTCCTCGAGCAGCTCCACCGCCGCCTCGAGGATGCGGGTCTGCCGCTCGGAATTGTGTTCCCGCCAGCGTTGACCGCCCCCGCGTCTGCGATGGGTACGCATATGGACGGGCGGCTTCACGGTCCCGACTATACGGCGGTGTCGGCGCGCTCCTGCTGCGGCAGGAATCGCGGACGCATCGGCAGCGGCCCGTCCGGACCGCCGGTGAACGAGATCTGCCTGCGCACCCTGGTATCGGAGACGGCATCGAACTCGAGGTGCTGCGCGAAGGTGGCCACCACCATGGTCGCCTCCAAACTGGCGAAACCCGATGCGACACACATCCTTTTGCCCGCGCCGAACGGCATGGTCGCCCGCTTGTGCGCGCGCTCCACCCGCTCCGGCAGATAGCGGCTGGGATCGAATTCCTCCGGCCGGTCCCACACTCCCGGGTGATGGTGCACGCCGTGGATGACGATCGCGATCGTATCGCCCGGTTTTATCGGGTAGCCGCCGATCACATCGTGATCCTTTGCGGTCCTTGCCAATCCGATCACCGGCGGCAGCAGCCGCATGGTCTCCATGATCACGGCCTGGGTCCACGGCAGCCGGTCCAGATCCTCGGCGGTGGCCCGCCGCGAGCCGAGTGCGGTGCGCACCTCGTCGCGCAACCGGTCACGGGCCTGCGGATGTTCCGCGAGCAGCTGCCACACCCAGCTCAAAGCCGTTGCGGTGGTTTCCATTCCGGCGCCGATGAAGGTCATCAGCTCGTCGTGGATCTCCTGATCGCTGTAGCGGTAACCGGTTTCGGGATCCTCGGCATCCATCAGCAGGCTGAGCAGATTGTCCTTGCGCGCGATCCGGCCGTTGCGGGCGTCGGCGATCAGACCGTCCACCACCCGCTCGGCATGGCGCAGATCGCGCATGCTCCGCGGTTCGGTCACCCAGCCCGCCGCCCGCATGACCCGCATCGGCAGCCTGCTGTTCGGATCGCGCCGCTGCAACCAGGTCGCGATGTGGTGGATCGGATGACTGAGGTTGGTCATGAATCCGCGACCGAAGAAGCGCAGCAGTCGCCACAGCACCACATCGGACATGGGCCCGGTGATATCGGTGCCGAACATGGTGCGGGCGGTGACATCCAAAGTGAGCCGGTTCATTTCGGCGCCGACATCTACGATCCCGTCTGCGGCGGCGAGTTCCCGGATCCGCGCCACCGCGTCCTCGGCGGCCTCGACCATCACCGGCGCGAACCCATCCACATTGCGCTTACCGAAGATCGGCTGCACCAGGCGCCGATTGCGTTGCCACAGTTCGTCGTTCAGGTCGGTGACGAGTCCGCGCCCGAAGGCGACGGCGAGCATGTCGTACTCGGGGCTCTTCATGTAGTTGTTCTGATTGGTGACGAGCACGTGCCGCGCCAGCTCCGGGCTGCGCAGGATGATGAATTTCTTGAACGGCACCCGCGCGACCAGCACATCGTCCTGCCCGGGCAGCGCGGCGACGTAGTCGACCACGGTGTGGTCGCGCACCCGCGGCAGCACCTTCAACGCCAGCAGCCAGGAACGCCACCAGCCGATCTCGGTGCGGTGCCAGCGGATGAAGGTGGGCGCCCAGCGCGGTGGGTGCAGGGTGGTATCGACATCGGACATGGCTCGGTCCCCTTGCCGTGAGGTTTATATGGGACGACGCGTCCCACTAAGGCTAGTGAGACACGGTGACCCAGTCAACAAGCGCTTCGAGCCCGGCCCGCTAGGCCCACCCGTCACGCTAGACGACGTCGACCCGTACCCCCGTCGACCGAATCGCGGCCAGCGCGACCGGATCCGCCGCCGCATCGGTGATCAGCAGGTCGACCTCCTCGATCGGACAGATCCTGGCCAACGCCGTCTTCTCCAATTTGTCCGCGGTGGCGACCACGATGACGTGGTGCGACCGCCGCACCATCTCGGTATTCACCCCCGCCTCATCGATATGTCTGCACTGCGCGCCGCCCGCCGCGGAGATGGCGTTCACGCCGAGGATCAGCTCGTCCAGATGCAACTCCGCCAGCGCCCGCTCGGCCAGCGGGCCGTGCAACTCATAGGATTCGCGGCGGGCCACCCCGCCCAAACAGATGGTCCGCAGATGCGGGCGCAGCACCATCTCGCCCGCGATATTGAGCGCGTTGGTCACGATGGTCAGTTGATCGTCCGCCGACTTGCCGAGATCGGGCCGCCCGGCCAGCGCCCGCGCGACCGCCGAGGTGGTGGTGCCGCCGTTGAACCCGACCACCGCGCTCGGATCCACCAGTGCCGCAGCATATTCCGCGATCCGCTGTTTCGCCTCGCCGCCGGTCTGCCGATAGCGGGCCGGCAGGTCGTACGCCACCGAGGTGGCGACGACGCCGCCATGCGTGCGGGTGGCCAGCTGCTGTTCGGCCAGCGCGGTGAAATCGCGCCGCACCGTGGCCGGTGAGACCCCCAGCCGCTCCGCAGCGTCCTCCACCGAGAGCCTGCCCGATTCGGCGAGCAGTTCCAGCAACCGATTCCATCGCTGCGGCCGATCCGTCGACCCGGTCATTTCCCGCCGCTCCGCTCGCCGCGACCTGCCATTTCTGTACGCACGCGAACAATATGACCACAGCGCGCCGCGCGACCGCGCGAAATCGCCTCAGCGGCGCATGTCCAAGGCGGCCCAACGACGAAGGTCGCAGGAACCGCCGAGCCAACTCAGCCCGCGGACAGCTCCCCGCGCATCAGCTTCCCGGTACTCGTCCTCGGCAGTTCGTCGACGAATACGACCTCTCTCGGCACCTTGAACCGGGCCAGATTCGCCTTCACATGGGCGCGCACCGCGTCGGCATCCAGCGCGGCGCCGGGCCGCCGGACCACGAAAGCCGCGAGCAGCTGGCCGAATTCGTCGTCGGGAACCGCGACGACGGCCGCGTCCGCGATATCCGGGTGCCCGTAGAGCAGTTCCTCCACCTCACCGGGAAAGACGTTTTCGCCGCCGGAGACGATCATGTCGTCATCGCGGCCGTCGATGAACAGCCTGCCGCCCGAATCCCAGTGCCCCACATCGCCGGAGGACAGCAAACCGTCGATGCTGTCTTTGGTGCCGCCACCCGAGTAGCCGCCGAACGAGAGCATGCTGCGCACATAGATGGTGCCACGGCGGTCGGGTTCGGTTATCACGCAACCATTTTCGTCATAGAGTCGTACGGTGCACACGGTCGGCGGCCTGCCGACGGTACCCGGCGCGGCGCGCCAGTCCTCGGGGGTCGCGACGGCGGCGACGCCGACCTCGGTGGAGCCGTAGAAGTTGTAGAGCACCTCACCGAACATCCGGACGGCGGCATCGCCCAGCGCGGCGGGCAGCGCCGATCCGGCACTGAAAATCACTTGTAGGCTTGATGTTTCATACTTGGCAAGCACCGTCGGCCCCAGCTCGAGTATGCGGCGCAACATGGTGGGCACCAGTACCAGCACCTCGGCGCGGTGCGTATCGACCGCGTCCAGCGTCGCCTCGGCGTCGAATCGCCTGCGCAACACCACCGTCGAGCCCAGGGACAGCGCCAGCATGAACTGATTCAGGGCCGTACCGTGGAATAGCGGCGCGGCCAACACCGCGGTCTGGTTGCGGCGCAGTGGAATTCGTTCCAGCAGAGCCGCGGCAGCCAGCGGCGAGCGCACCTCGCGCGGGACACCCTTGGGCAGGCCGGTGGTGCCGCCGGTCAACAGCACGAAACCGCCCTGCCGGATGGGCGGCGGCAATTCGTCCGCCGCATGGTCCGAGATCAGCTCATCGACCGATGGAATCCGGCCGACCCCGGCGTCGTCATGCGCCGCGACCACCCGCCGGATCTCAGCGGGCAACTCCGCCAGCAAGCCGTGGAATTCCTGGTCGTACACAACGGCGTGTACACCCTCGCGCACCGCGACATCGGCCAACTGTGGGCCGGCGAAGCCGGTGTTGAGCAGCACCAATCGCGCCCCGATCCGCGCGGCGGCGAGCATGGTGTCGACCAATTCGCGACGGTCGCGGATCAGCGTGGCGACCGTACTGCCCGGCCCGAGACCGAGATCGAGCAGACCGCGGGCCAACGCGTTGGCACGCGCCTCCAATTCACGGTAGGTCAGCGGGCCGAGCTCATCGATCACCGCGACCCGGTCCGGCTCCCGCCGCGCCGAGATGCGCACCGGCCCGGCGATCGCGCCGTACCGCCGCACCGCCCGCGCCGCGCGTGAAATATCCAGTGGCGCAAGCAGATTGATCATCCCGGCGCGCTGCAGCACGCCCACCGCATGCGCGTTGACGGCCGCCGCGCGCACCACGCTGCCGATGGCAGACATACCCGCTCCCTCCGGTGAATCGTCGCCCGCCGCGTACCGGTGCGGGTCATACCGACTCTAGAGAATTCCGAGCCAATTCGGCAAGACATCTTTTCAGATAGTTTGCACAGAACCGCCCGACCCCCTCTGGGACGAATTCGAAAATCAGGCCATGCCGAGTCCGGAATTGACGAAATGCGCGATCTCATCGCATATTTCGTCGACTGAGACAGTGGTGTCGGGCAGCGTGGTCTGCACCAATTCCTGGGCCAGCGAGTTCACCGCGCCGATCACCGCGAGCGTGAAAAGGTCGAAACGCCGCGCCTTGATCTCCCCGCGCTCCACCGCCCGCTCGGCCTCGCTGGTCATCAGCATGGACAACAACCTGCGCTGCTGGCGCCGCCAATTCTCCACGGCGGGACTGACTCCGACCACTTCGACATAACACACCCGGGCCGAGCGGTGATCGGCGCAGGTCACCTCCAGGTACGCCCGGAATCCGTGCACCACCCGATCGGCCAGCGGCTCGCCCTCGGATTTCTCCAGGGCCGCCAATGCCCGCTCGACGGCGTGCGAGGTCGTACGATTCACCAGCGCGATGAGCAGCGCCTCGCGGCTGCCCATATCCTCGTAGAAGCTGCGCGTGGAGACATTGGCCTCCGCACACAACTTTTCGATCGATGTCGCGGCATAACCCTGGGTACCGAATAACTCCAACGCCGCATCGATCAATCGCGTCTGCCGCTGTGCTACCCGCTGCTCCTTGGACAGTCCGCCGTAGCTGCGACCGTCTTTGGTTTCGTCATCCCGCCGTGCCACCGTTCGATGCTACCGCGCAATGCGGCCCGGCTCCGGCATCCGCGCCGCTACCTCTGCGCACCGAACGTCCGCGGCCACCGAGTCAACGAAATCGCCTGTGCGAGTTGTTATTAGGCCATCTCGCGCACCGATTCCCGACCCACTACAGCCGATCGATCCTTCATCAATCAGGGGACACTCGAAAATCGATCCGAAATTCGGGCGCCCCCGCCAACGAATCCCCGACAGACCGCCGGAATCGACCGGATTCACCGACATAAGCGCCCGAACATACCGCGGGCAACCGACGGGCGGCACACGGTTCCGGCAAACCGAGAGCGGACTCTCCATGGTGTGCCGCGCGCCGGTCGGCTCTACTTCACACTTCCCGCGGTCAGACCCGCCACCAGGCGCTTCTCGATCAGCGCGAACAGGATGACGACCGGAACAATGCCGACGGTGGAAATGGCGAAAACGTATTGCCACGAGGTGTCGTATTGCCCGATGAACTTGGTCAGCGCCACCGAGAGCGGCTGATTCTCCGGCGTGGTCAGCACCACCAGGCTGGCGGCGAATTCGTTCCAGCACGACACCGCGACGAAGATCGTCGCCGTCACGATGCCCGGCCAGACCAGCGGCAGGCTGACCCTGGTCAGGATCTGGAAGCGGTTGAGGCCGTCGAGTTGGGCCGCCTCCTCGATCTCCACCGGAACACCGGCGAAGAAACTGTGCATGATCCAGACCGCGAACGACAGGTTGAACGCCGCGTTGACCAGGATCATGGCCAGCCAGGTGTCGTTGATGCCGAGGGTGAAGAATTCCCGGATCAGGCCGGTGACCAATACGGTCGGCTGCAACATCTGGGTGACGAGCACCAGCCCGAGGAAGATCGCCTTACCCGGAAACCGGTGGCGCGCGGTGTGATACGCGGCCGGAATGGCCACCAGCAGCACCAGCACGGTGGCGCACACCGAAATGATGACGGTGCTCGCCAGATTGAACGGCAGCGGCGTCTCCGGCGTATTCCACATGGTGGAGTAGTTATCCGGATGCCACTTCTCCGGCAGATAAGTCGGTGGGATGCGCAGGATTTCGGCGCGGCTCTTCAGCGAGCCGAGCAGCATCACCAGATAGGGCGCGAGGAAGATCAGTGCGATCACCGCACCGACCGCGCTGAGCTCCCAGCGCCTGCGCCTGGTTCGGCCACCGCGCCGTTCCAGCGTGTGTTCCGGTGGGACGGTTACGGTTTCGATCCGCGCCAAATCGGTCTGGGTAGTCATGCGTCAACCTGCTGCGTCGGTTTGATGAGCTTCACGTATATCGCGATGATCACGATGATCAGCACGAAGTTGAACACGCTCATCGCGGCGGCGGTGTCGACGTGCTGGTTCTGCCGAATCAGCTTGAACGTCAACGTCGTCGTGGTGTCGGCCTGGAATCCGGCGATGCTGCCGGTGATCACCTGCAGGATCGGCAGCGAGTTGAAACAGTTGATGATGTTGATGATGGTGGCCACCGCGAGGGCCGAACGCAGTTGCGGCAGCGTCAGATACCGGTAGCGCTGCCACGCGCCCGCGCCGTCGATCCGGCCCGCCTCCTCGATCTCGGCCGGAATCGATTGCAGCCCAGCCAGAATCGTGTAGGTGGTGAACGGAATGGAGACGAAGACGGCCACCACGATCGCGACGATGAACGCCTGGGTCGGCTGTTTGGTGAACCCGTAACCGCGATCCAGCAACCCGATATCGACCAACAGCCGGTTGAAGATGCCGTAATCCGGATCGAGCAGGTAGTAGAAGACCGTCGTCGTCATCACCACCGAGGCCGCCCACGGAATCAGGACCGCCATCCGGACCGCGGTGCGGCCCGGAAAGTCCTTGTTCAGGAACTGGGCGAGCCCGGCCGAGATGAGCAGGGTGATCCCGACGACCGCGACCACCCAGACCACCGTGTGCAGCAGCACCGTGCCCAGCTCCGAAATACCGAACAGGGCACGGTAATTCGCCAAACCGGCGGCCCCGCGGTCCTGTCCGTACGCACTGAGCTTGCGGGTGCTGGTCCACACCATGTAGAGCGCGGGGAAGGCGACGATGGCCGCGATCAGGACCAGCGAGGGTCCGATCCACGGCATCGCCGCCAGCGTGCCCTTACCGCGTCGCACGTTACTTAGCGGCATCCGAAACCCGCTGTAGGACCTGCGCCGGGTCCTGTCCCTGCCCGATGGTCCCCATCTGCTGCCGGATCGCGCCCTGCGCCTTGGCCCAGTTCGGGTTGTTGCTCGGGTAGAACTTGGCCACCGGGAGCGTCGCGGCGAATGCCTTGGTCACCGGGTCGTCGGCGAGTTTGGCCGCGGCCGACTTGGTGATCGGGATGAAGCCCTCGTGCTGCACGAAGTTGGCGTAGGTATTGGCCTGATAGAAGAAGGTCAGGAACTTCTTGATGCTGTCGGTCTTCTTGCCGTCCTTCTTGAACGCCATCAGATGGTCGGCGACGCCGAGGGTGACCGGGGTGCCGCTCTTGGTGGGCGACGGCGCGGTCGCGTACTGCAGACTCGGGTTCTTGTCCTTGATCTGGCCGATGGTCGGCGGCAGACCCTCGATCATGCCGATCTTGCCCTGGATGAAGGCGTTGATCACGTCCTTGCGGTCGGTCGCGCCCGGATTCGGTTCCGTCGCACCGGAATCGATCATCGCCCGCATCGCCTGCACACCCTCGAGGTTCTGCGGGGTGTTGATGGTGAGCTTGTCACCGTCGGACCAGCTGCCGCCCGCGCCGAAGGTCCAGATGGAGGTCTCGCCCTGCGCCTCCTCGCTGCCGAGCGGCAGGCCGTAGCCGGAAACGCCGCCGCCGAGCGCCTGGATCTTCTTGGCGTCATCGGTCAGCTCGGCCCAGGTCTTGGGCGGCGCGGCGATATTCGCCTTGGCGAACAGATCTTTGTTGTAGAACAACGTCCGGGTGGAGGCGAACAGGGGCAGCGCCCACTGGGTGCCGTTGATCGAAGCGTTCTGTTTGAAGGCCGGCTCGATATCGGCGAGCACCTGATCGGAGACGATATCCGAGGCCGGGTACAGCTGGCCGTCGGCGGCGAAGGTGGAGTACGCGTCGATATTCAGGATGTCCGGGGTTGTCGACTTGGACTGCAGTTTGGTCCGCACCACGTCGTTGATCGAGTTCCAGGACTCCATCTGCAAATTGACGTCGATGCCCGGATTCGCCTTCTTGAAGTCCGCGATGATGCCGTCCCACAGCGCTTTGGTGCCGGTCGGACCGTCGCTGTAGACGGGGGCGAGGAAGTTGATCGTCGTGTCGGAGTCGTCGGAACTCTTCGACCCGAACCCACACGACGACGTCGCCAGCACAACGCTTGCGGCTATCGCGACCCCGGCCACTATGCCGTGGAGTGGTCTTTTCACGAGCAGAACCTTTCAAAAAGTGCGCACCCACACCATCGGACCGATGATGATGGAACGAACGATCGTTTGACCAACAATCTAGACCCAATAGTGATCGAGTGTGACTGTTTCGCTCAGATATTTGACATGAACGATCACCGGGCGGATTCTGTTCGTGTGCCGATCTCCGCTCATTCCACCCCCGTGACCCACCTCGCCACCGAGGTCGCCACCCAGCCCGAAGACTGGGTCCGCGCCGCGACGATCGCCGCCGACCACAAGGCCGTGCTGCCCCAAGAGGGCGAGCGCGTCGCCGTAATCGGCTGTGGCACTTCCCTGTTCATGTCCCGCGCGATCTCCGCGCTGCGCGAGGAGGCGGGCCACGGCCTGACCGACGCGTGGCCGGCCAGCCAGGTGCGCTTCGGTCGCGAATACGACCGCTACCTGGTGATCTGCCGTTCCGGCACGACCACCGAGGTGGTCAATGCCATGCGACAGATTCCGGCGGATATTCCGCGCACCGTCGTCTGCAGCAGCCCCGGCACCCCGGTGCTCGGCCTGGGCGATCCCATCCTCATCGATGAGGTCGATGAAAAGTCGGTGGTACAAACGCGTTTCGCCACCACCGCGCTGGCCATCCTGCGCTGGCACCTCGGCGAGGACCTGAACCCGGTGGTCGCCCAGGCGCGCGCCGTACTCGCCGAGGATCCGGCCGAATCGCTCGCCGCGGTGCGCAAGGCCGAGCAGATCAGCTTCGTCGGAATGGGTTTCGCCGCCGCCATCGCCGATGAGGCCGGGCTCAAACTGCGCGAATCCTGCCAGTCCTGGACCGAGAGCTATCCGGCCACCGAATGGCGGCACGGCCCGATCAGCATCGCGACGCCCGGTCGCGCGGTGTGGGCATTCGGGCCGCTGGAGCCGAATTTCGAGGCCGATGTCGCGGCCACCGGGGCCCATCTGGAATACCGCGAAATCGATCCGATGGCCGATCTCGTTCGAGTGCAACAGCTCTGCATCCTGCGGGCGGCCGATCTCGGCCTCGACCCCGATCACCCGCGCAGCCTGGCCCGCTCGATCATCCTGGACCAGTGAGACAGGGGCACACGGTGACCGGCGCGACTTCGAAGCCGACGACATCAGCGCGGCCGGGAACTACTGTGCCCGAAATGGGAGCTGCGGAATTCACTGGGGATCTTTCCCCAGACGCGTTGGTGCTCGGCATCGACGTCGGCGGAACGACGATGAAGGGCGAGGTCACCGATGCGGCGGGCCTCGTCTACGCGGCGGGCGTGCTCGAAACACCCAAGGGCGAGGCCGCTTTCGACACCATGGTGGCGCTCGGTGACCAGTTGCTCGCCGAATTGACCGACGCGCAGCGCGATCTCGTCGCCCGCGGCGCGGTGATCGTGCCCGGCATCGTCGATATCGCGCGCGATATGGCGGTGTTCAGCAGCAATATCGGCTGGCGCGACGTGGTGATCGGCGACCGGTTCAGCGAGCCATGGGGTATGCCGGTGCTGTTCGAGCACGACGTCACCGTCGCGGGTTGGGCCGAATGGCGTTTCGGCGCGGGCCAGGGCGTCGACGATGTGTGCGTGCTGATGCTCGGCACCGGGATCAGCGGCACCCTCTCCGTCGGCGGACGGTTGGTGCGCAGCGGATACGGACAGGTCGGCGAGTACGGGCACATTCCGGTGCGCTACCCGAACGGATTGCGTTGCGCCTGCGGCAATATCGGCTGCGTGGAAACCGTGGCGTCCGGCGCGTCGGTCGCGCGGGCCTACGCCGCCCGGACGGGTCACGAAACCCGGGGCGCCGCAGAGGTTTTCGCCCTGCTGGACACCGACCCCGATGCCAAGGCGGTGATCGCCGACGCGGTCGATGCGCTGGCCGACGGGCTGATCGGGGTGGTGCACGCGGTCTGCCCGCGGCTGGTGGTGCTCGGCGGCGGCCTCGCGGGCGCGGGCGCCGCGCTGACCGAACCACTGCACCAAGCGATTTCCGAACGCCTGCGCCTGGTACCGGCACCCGAAGTGGTCGTCGGCCGATTCGGTGCGCGCGCAGGACTCATCGGTGCCGCCCGTTTCGCCCGCTATGGAGATCTCCTATGAGCCACCGTGGATCTCGGTTCCATCAGCCCCACCCGCACCGCGGGAAGACACTCTCCCGCGCGGTCCCGCACCGGCTGGCCATTGCCGGCCTGCGCCCGCACGATAACGAAGAGCGCTCAGACGAATTCGAGCTGACGCAGAAAGGTGAGCTGTCGGGCGAGTGCCTGCGGTGCGGCCGGTCCGGCGTTTGGTGGTGCCCGTGGGCGCGCTGAATCAGCGCGCGGTCCGCGGCCGGATCGTCGCGGCAGGCGCCGAGATGTACGACGGCGTGGTCTCCATACTCGGCGACCGGATCGCCGACGTCACACCGTTCGCGGAATGGGTTGCGACCCATCCTGATTCACCGACTCCCGAATTCCAGGGCACGATACTGCCCGGACTGGTCGACATCCACAACCACGGCGGCTACGGCCACCGGTTCGACACCGTCGACGCCGACGAGGCGCGCCGCGCCGCCGAATTCCATCACGGGCGCGGCACGACGACCTTGCTGGCCAGCGTGGTCACCGCACCGGGAGACGAGATGGTCGCGCAGGTCGCGATGCTGCGCGGTTTGGCCGAGGACGGGACCATAGGCGGGATACACGCCGAAGGGCCGTTTCTGGCCGAGGCCCGGTGCGGCGCACAGGATCCGCGTTATCTGTGCGATCCCGATCCCGAGCTCACCGAACGGCTGCTCACCGCCGCGGGCGGACAGCTGCGGGTGATGACGCTCGCACCCGAGCGGGTCGGATATGACAAAGTGGCACAACGGCTTTCGGACTGCGGCGTGGTGGTTTCGCTCGGCCACAGCGATACCGAATTCCCGCTGTTCCGCGCCGCGTTGCGGCCGAACGGATTCGGCAGCCTCGTCACCCATCTGGCCAACGGGATGCCGCCCCTGCACCATCGCAGGCCGGGGCCGGTCGCGGCCGGATTGGTCGCCGCGGGCGACGGCGACGCGATCGTCGAACTGATCGGCGACGGCGTTCACATCGACTCCGGCTTCGGCGAACTGGTCTTCGCGACCGCGCCGGGACGGGTCGCGCTGATCACCGACGCCATGCAGGCGGCGGGCATGCCGGACGGGGAATACGTGCTCGGACCGCAGCAGGTGACGGTGACCGACGGCGTCGCCCGCATCGCCAACGGTTCGATCGCGGGCGGCACCAGCACCCTGCTCGATTGCGTGCGCTGGGCCGCCCTGGAATGCGGTGTGCCGCTGCGGGATGCGGTGTGCGCGGCCAGTTCCGTTCCGGCACAGGCGATCGGGCTCACCGGCGTCGGCGACCTGCGGACCGGTCTGTTTGCCGATCTTATTGTCGTAGATCGCGATCTCCGCTTGCGCCGGGTGCTCAGGCGAGGAGAGTGGTTGTCGTGATCCTCACCGTGACAATGAATCCCGCTTACGATATGACCTACCGAGTCGAACGATTCGAGCGCGGGCAGGCGCACCGGGTCAGATCGGTGGAGCAGCGCATCGGCGGCAAAGGCATCAACGTCACCAGGGTGCTGAATCAACTCGGAAAATACGCGCGCGCAACCGGTTTCAGCGATCATGCGTTCGCCGCGGCGGCCGAGCTGGAAATGCCGGTGGATTTCGTGCACGCGCTGCCCTGGGTGCGCCGCACGGTGGTGATCAGCGAATCGGTGGACGGTACCGCGACCGCGCTGTGGGAGCCGGGCGCCAGGATCACCAATCCCCATGCCGCCGAGCAGCTCGCGGTCCGGGTGACCGGAATGCTGCCCGATATCAACGGATTGGTGATCTCCGGATCGTTGCCCGGGGGCATCGATCCCGGGCTGCCCGCGCAGATCGCGCGCTCGGCGCTCGCCGCGGATATCCCGACCATCTGCGATGTCGACGGTGAGGCGCTGCGGCTCGCCGCCAGGGTGCCCGGCATCGTCCTCATGCCGAATACCGATGAGCTGCAACGGCTCACGGGCGGCTCGCCGCGCACCGCCGACGAGGTGGCCGCCGCGGCGCAGCCGCTCATCGAGCGCGGCGTGCGCGCGGTGATCGCCACCAGGGGCGCCGAGGGCATGGTCGCGGTCACCGCCGAGGGCGCGTGGACCGCGGCGCTGCCCGAGCCGATTTCCGGAAATCCCACCGGTGCGGGCGATTCCGCGACCGCAGCGGTGATGGCGCTGCTCTCGGAGACCGCGATACCGGATTGGCCCGCCATTCTGACCGACGCGGTCGCGACCTCCGCCTCGGCCGTCGTGGTCCCGGTGGCGGGCGAGATCGATCGCTGTCTGCGCGACCGCCTGCTCCCGACCGTCGTGGTGGCGGAACTGGCCTGCGCCAAGGAGACCGCCCGATGACACCCGTTCGCCCCGAGGAGAACACCCTATGCCGTTGACGCCCGTGCCCGAACTGATCGCCGCCGCCCGCCCCGGCGGCCTCGGCGCCTTCAACGTGATAACGCTGGAGCACGCCGAGGCCATCGCCACCGCCGCCGAGGATGCGAAAAGGCCGGTGGTGCTTCAGCTTTCGGAAAACACGGTGCGCTACCACGGCGGCATCGCGCCACTGGCCCTCGCCTGCCTGCGCATTGCGGCCGACTCCCCCGCGGCCGTCGCGGTACACCTCGACCACGCCACCGACCCCGAATTGGTGCGCGCCGCGGTCGATCTCGGCATTCACTCGGTGATGTTCGACGGTTCGACCCTCGACTACACCGCCAATGTCGCCGCTACCGCCGAGATCACCCGCTGGTGCCACGATCGCGGCGTCTTCGTCGAGGCCGAGCTCGGCGAGGTCGGCGGCAAGGACGGTGCGCATGCCCCCGGCGTCCGCACCGACCCCGACGAGGCCGTCGAATTCGTCGCGAGCACCGGGGTCGACGCCCTCGCCGTCGCCGTCGGCTCATCGCATGCCATGCACACCCGCACCGCCGAACTCGACAACGAACTCATCGCCCGGCTCGCGGCCAAGGTCCCCGTCCCGCTGGTGCTGCACGGTTCGTCCGGCGTCCCGGACCCCGGCCTGCGCGCCGCCGTCGAACACGGCATGACCAAAGTCAACATAGCCACCGCGTTGAATGTCCGCTGGACTCGGGCGATCCGCGAGGTCCTGGACAGTTCGCCCGAGCTCTCCGACCCCCGCAAATACCTGAACCCCGCCCGTGCCGCCATCCATTCGGAGGTGACGCACTTTCTCGCGCTACTCGCGCTGTAGTTGCGATTTCAAGCAAATATGGGTCCGACCGGCGGCGCTGGTTGCAGGGGATGGCGCCGCCGGTCGGCTGGGGAGGGATGGCTGGGAGCATCCACTCGTTTGTCGTCGAGCGGGAGGGCTGGCCGGCGGCGCTGGCTAGGTGACGCCGCCGGTCGGCAGGGAAGGATGGACGCGGGCAGTGCGTTCACCCCGACTCGATCTCGACAGTTTCTATGCTGCGCCCGCGAACTCGAGGATGCAGCGAATCGAGCTGTGAGTCAGCTGGGAGTATTGCTCGGTCGCGTAACGATCGGACGATTCGGGCAACCCCCCGGCGAATACGACGACCCGAGTCGGCGCGTCTACCGCCCGCTCAGTCTGCGTTCGATCAGCGTGAGCGAATCCGCGGGCGACAGCGCGTGGTCCGCGAGTGCGATCGCGAACATGGTGTCGACGTTGTGCACCGGCTCCGCATCCTCGACCACACCGAGATGCAGCAACGTCTCGGTCCAGGCGATATCGGGCAGCAGGGCGCTGTCGAATCCGAGCAGATGAAATGTCGCACCGCCCAGTAGCGCACCACCGGGCGCCTCGAACGGGATCACCCGGATATCGACGGCCGGATGCCGTTCGACCACCGAAAGCAGATGGCGCAGCTGACCTTCCATCACCTCGGCGCCACCGGTTTGCTGAGCCAGCGCCGCCTCGCCGATGATCGCGGTCAGTCGCAGCGGATCGGCGCCGGACAGCCGATGCTGTCTGTGCATTCGCACCTGGACCCAACTATCGATTTCGACCTTGCGGACGCGAGCGATGTCGTTGTCTATCACCGCTCGGGCATAGTCCGCGGTCTGCAGCAGCCCGGGCACCAGCACGCTCGAATAGGTTCGGATGCTGTCCGCGCCGTATTCCAGGCCGTACAGCCGGGCGATCTCGACCGGAAGCAGCCCACCGTAGGCCGACCACCAACCGCGCTGCTTGGCGGCCTCCCGCAGCCGCAGCATCTCCGCTTGTTCGGCGGGGTCGAACTCGAGCAGTTCCATCAGCCGCTTGAGTTTGTCCGCGGCGAGGATCCGTTCCTTCTCCACTTTGGACCAATAGGACAGGGTGAATCCGAGCTCCTTGGCGATTACGCCGGGACTGACGTCGAACTCGTTGCGGCGACGCCTGATTCGCAGCATAAGCTCCCAACGAGCGACCGTTGGCGAGAGTGGTGCCATCGTCCGATGGATCCTTCCAGCTCTGGCAGTGCGTGGGATGAAACTACTACGCGGCACGTCGATCCCGGATTCCACCTTTTCGATACGTCAACTTGACGTATCTATCGACCGGACTCTAATCTTCGCGTGTCACACATCACAGGCGGGAGCTCTCTTGCCGGGCCCGCACGGCGGCGGGATGTCCAAGGGGGTTCTCATGTCTGTGCATGTCATCGATCGAGTGTGGATGGTGGGCGACCACACGGCCCATCAGGCACGCCGGGTCGCCGATGATCGCTGGGTGGTGTCGTACCTGCGGGGCCGGATGCTATCCACCGAGCAGGCAACTGCCGCGATTCAGGCGGCCGATGCGGCGGCGTGGGTGGAAGACCTGGCTCGCCACATGGGCCTCACCGCACTGGAGGCAATCGGTCTCGCGGTAACCGAAAGCCCATGGGAGATAGGGCCACACCGACGCCGCAAGCGGTTCACCCGTCCACCCGGACGGCATCGCCGCTGACGGCGGCGCGCTCATCGGCGCCGCCTCGAGAGCAAAACCTTTGTGCGATAGAGCAATCCGATCACCTGGATGCAGGGAGGCATCTACAACACATCACCGTGCGGAACCGGGCTGCCCCCGATGCCCGGTCACAAGAAACCCCTCGACAAGCGGATAGCGCGATGGCGGGCGAAGCGAACCGTCATCGACCCACGCAGGCGATCGATATCCACCGGTCACACACAGAACTGCTTGTCCAGCAAGGTAATTCGCTTCAGGGGGTTATTCCGATGGAACCATTGCCAGCCAAGGAACAACTGCTCGCCGCATGCCGGGCGGCACCGGTGAATGGACATCCCGTGCTCGAATCCGCTTATTTTCTGGCGGGATTACATCGACGCCGCATGGAGGCTCGGCCGGGCGCAGCCGCGGCGATCGATGAACACCGCACCAGGCTGGTGCACGCCATCGACCGCTGGGTCGCCAGCGAACTGCCACTACCGTACGGCGGTGCGCATATGCACACCGAAAGCGTTGGCGCCGTGGTGGATCGGCTCGCCCAGTACTCGGTGACCGCACACCGGATCATTGCCGAAGCGCCGGAGTGGGTAGTACACGCGGCGTGGGAGCGCCTCGCCGAACTGGCACTCGGCTACGAGGATCTGGCCTACGAGGTGTCGGCAGGGCTGCGCAGGCTCCCCAGCCATGATCACTACGACTGATCTCGACACTCGCGGGAAACGCCGCGCCGGGCACGCGCGATCGCTCTGCGCGTGTCCGGCCGCGGCGGATTCCCGAAACCCGTTATCTACCAGCATATTTCCGATCCAGTGGCGCGGCTGGCCCCGACACGCGGACCGTAGGCGCCTCCGCCGCATTTCATGCCGTATCGCTATAATTCGAACGCATGCGAAGCGCGCGGATCGGATGGGCGGTTGCGGTCGCGGCACTGTGCACGCTGCCATCGATACCGCCGAAAGCGAACGCGGACATAGGCTTTTGCGATGGTGAGGCGCGCACGACCGCGCTGCGCCAAGACGAGGCGCGGGTACTCGCCCGGCTCGGAAACCTGACAACGCTGCGCGGTCCGGTGGATCTGGCCGGTTTGGCCGCCGTGGGCTATCCGGTGCCGCCGAATATGCTCACCAGCTTCGTGAATCTCGGCGTCACGATCGCCCGCGCGGATTCGTTCATCGGTCAGCAGGTGCGTTCCGGGTATCCGGCGGCGCTGTTCTACCGGCCGAATCCGCAGGTTCCGTATGTGAAAGACCCGTACCGGCCCGCATTCCCGTATCAGCTCATCGGCTGGGAGCACGACACCGCGTACACCCCCGCCGCGCTGCCGACCTCACCCGATCTCTGTGTGAGCCAACTGGATTGGTTCGTACACGAGCAGGGCGTGCACGCACTGGCCGACTGGACCTTCACCCCGCAGCCGCCGCCGGAGCACTACCGCGGCGCATCCAGCGGCGACCTGGTACCGCTCCCGACCTCGGCCTTCGGTCCGACAACCGGTCGATACTGGACCATCCACGTGTGGCGCGATCCGGCCGGTGGCCCGCCGACCATCTCGGTGCAGCGCCCATACGACTACATCCCGGGCGTCTCGATCCGGCCGAACGCCACCTTCTTCTATCCGGAGCACCTCAGTCGTTGAGCGGCCAAGCCCTGGCCTCCAGCCGGGCCCGCACCCGCGCGACATCCGGCTCGGACGGCATCTCGTTGGTGACCTTGGTGATCAGCACCTGGATATCGGTCTTATCGATCGGATGCTCGCCGGTGGACCACAGTTCCTCGGCGATCTGGCGCACCTCGTCGTCGGACAGCCGCCTGCGCAGCAGCGCGAGCAGCGGGACGTAGTCGGATTCCGGGACGCCCTCCGGATAGCCGGCCCGCAGCCAATCGATGATCGCGTTGAGGAAAGGTGGCATAGGCGAACGCTTTTCAGTCGGTTTCGGATAGTGGTGTCGCCAGCGGCCAGCCACCGGCGGCCAGATGCGATGCGACGCGCGCGACATCGGCCTCGCCGGGTTGTTCCTTGGCGAAACGGGCGATGGCCTGTTCGATCTCGTCGCGGCCTATCGCGCCCTCCTCGCGTCCGTCGGCCAATTCCTCGGCGATCGCGACCACCTCGTAGTCGGTGAGGTGCCGGTGCAGCACGGCGAACAGCGCGACATAGTCCGATTGCGGAATGCCCTGCGGATATCCGGCCCGCAGCCAGCCGATCACCCGGCTGAGCACGCGCGGCCGCAGCTGCCCGAACTTCGACTGCTCAGTCACGGCATCACCCCTGTCCGAACATGTGGATACCGAATCGCGCGGCGATGAAGGCCTTCGCGGTGTAGAGGATTCCGGTGACGATAGCCGCGATCACCACGGCGAAACAGGCGAACGCACCGGCCAGCGCCGGGTAATTGCGCTGCGCCGCACCGCCTCCGGGGACCGCGACCGTCCACAGCCGTACCCCGAATGCGAAGATGATCGGCAGTCCGGCGCCGAGCACCAGCCCGGCGAGCAGCACCTTCCACAGCGCGTTCAGATTCGTGATCAGCGTGTGCACAGCGCCTCCTATACCTGCGCCGAATGCTTCGGCTCGGCGACGGTTTCGGTGTCGGCCGGCCATTCGTTGACATTGTCACCGCTTACCGGATCCCGCCGCGAGCGCAGATAGATCGCCGCCGAAAGCACGACCAGCAGCGCGAACACCACCAGCACCCCGGGCAGCCCGCCGATGAAATGCGCCAGCGCCCAGCAGATCGCGCCCGCGATACCGGCCAGCGGCAGGGTGAGCAGCCAGGCGACGGTCATCCGGCCCATCACGCCCCAGCGCACCTCGGCGCCCTTGCCGAGGCCGGTGCCGAGGATGGATCCGGTGGCGGTCTGTGTGGTCGACAGCGGCAGGCCGAAGTGCGCCGAGCTGAGAATGATTGCCGCCGAAGCGGTCTCGGCCGCCAGGCCCTGCGGTGAGTCGATCTCGACCAGACCCTTGCCGAGCGTGCGGATGATGCGCCAGCCGCCGAGGTAGGTGCCGAGCGCGATGGCGAGGGCACAGGCGGCCATCACCCAGAGCGGCATCTCGTCGTTCTTGGTGAGGGTGCCGTGCGCGACCAGCGCCAGGAAGATGACGCCCATGGTCTTCTGCGCGTCGTTGGTGCCGTGCGCGAGCGAGACCAGCGCGGCCGAACCGATCTGACCCCAGCGGAATCCCGCACTCACCTCGTCCGGATCGGAGCGCCGGGTGATCCGGTAGACCGCCCAGGTGCCGATGGCCGAGACCAGCGCGGCGACGATCGGCGCGAGCACGGCAGGCAGAATGATCTTGGTCACCACCCCGTCCGCGCCCTTCGCCCAAATCACCCCGCCCCAGCCGAGCGCGGCGATGGTCGCGCCGATCAACCCGCCGAACAGCGCGTGCGATGAACTCGACGGCAGGCCGAACAGCCAGGTGAGCAGGTTCCACAGAATGCCGCCGACCAGACCGGCGAACACGATGATCAACAGATCGTGTCCGTGGACCGCGTCCAGCCGGACGATGCCCTTGGCAACGGTCGCGGCGACCGCGACGGAGAGGAAGGCGCCCAACAGATTGAGCACCGCGGACAACGCGACAGCCACCTTGGGCGGCAGCGCACCGGTGGCGATGGAGGTCGCCATCGCATTGGCGGTGTCGTGAAAACCGTTGGTGAAATCGAATGCGAGTGCCGTGATGATGACGATCAATAGAACAAGTAGTTCACCGGTCACACCTACAGTGTGCGGTACCGCGTTCATTGATTGCCAAACGGTTGCCCAATGCCGGGCAGCCATCGGCATGCTCTAACATGAACGTCTTCTTACAGACCGAAGCTCGAACAGCCCGTCGGCGCGGGTTTTCCGGTGAAGCGATCCTCGATCCAGCCGGTGGCCCCGGGAATGCCGCTGAGGCCGACCACCGAGTGTTCGCCGAGGTAGACCTCCAAGCGCACCTGGGCGCCCTGCCCACACCAGTCGTGATAGAGGTTGGTCGCGCTGGCCAGCGGGATCCAGAATTCGTTCGCGCCGTGATACAGGAATACCGGCACCGTCGGCGCGCTCGCGCCCAACCGGTTCTCGGCCAGGATCCGCTTGACCATCGGCAGCTCGGTGGGCGCCTTCTGGTCGGTGAATGTCTGCACCGTCAGCGGCGCGACCGCGCCGAGCACGCCCTCCGCGTTGACACACATATCGCGTCCGAGCCGGGCCAGCCGCCAGCCGTTGTCGTTCATCAGCTCGAGCATCTCGGGATATTCCCTGGCCAGGCCGAGGGTCGCGGCCAGGAAGACACCCGATGCGGCGTTCTTGCCGTTCATCGTGGCGAGCAGCAGGCCGAAATCGGCGGGCACACCGCCGAACGCCGCGCCGACCAGGTGCACGTCGGGCGCGTACTCGGGGGCGAGCTGGGCGGCCCAACCGCTTGCGATGGCGCCGCCCGAATATCCGGTGACCACGACGGGCGCGTCCGGACGCAATCCGAGTTCCGGTGTGCTGATCGCGGCGCGGATGGCGTCGAGCACCGCGTGCCCGGCCATCCGTCCCGCGGCGTACGCCTGCCGCGGTCCCTCGTGATCCGGAATCACCACCGCGTATCCCTTGGCCAGGGAGATATTGGTCTCCAACATCTTGTCGGACGAACCCTGCCGCAGCTTGTAGGACGGCGCGCATTTGTTGCCGAGCGAGTCGATCGCGGCGTTGTACGAAACCAACGGGCGCGGACCGGATCCCGGCCACGGCGCGACCGGGACGAGCAATGTCGCGACCACCGGCACCGGATTGTCCTTGGCGTCGGCGGACCGGATCAGCAGCTCGGTCGAGGTCACCGGGACCGTGCCGGATGGTGTTCCGCCCGGACGGGACGCGAGAACCGTTCCGGGAGCGAGCTTTTCGAATCCCAGCGGAGGCGAGTAAAAGGGATCGTCCAGCGGCGTCGGCAGGATATCCGCGGGAATCCTTGCGGGATTGAGTAATTCACCGACCGGATCGGCATGCGCACCGGGTGCGAGCAGTGCGGCCGCGATGGCCAGTACCGCCGCGACGGCCAGCGCCGCCGTGAAACTCCCGAATATCCGCGCGCCGCGCAGACACCTCACACTCCGCACGCGCCGAAACCCTCCAGAACCGAACCAACCGCCATTGCAGTGTGATCGGAGCGCGGCCGAATATGGAGCCCATATTTACAGTGGCACAGCGGAATTCGCTCAACCCGCGCCCGGCAGCAGCGCGCGCACCGCATCGATCGTGTCGACATCGGCCGGATCCTTGTCGGGGCGGTAGCGAACCACCCGGGCGAAGCGCAGCGCGACGCCGCCCGGATAGCGCGGGCTCACCTGCACGCCATCCAAGGCGATCTCGACGACCAGTTCGGGGCGCAGGTAGACCGCGTATTCGTCACGCGCACGTTCGTGCAGCGGGAATTCCGCTGTCTGCCAACGTAATAGCGCATCGGTGAGGCCCTTGAAGGTTTTGCCGACCATCACCGGCTCGCCGGTTTCCGGATCGCGTGCGCCGAGATGCAGATTGGACAGGAAGCCGGTGCGACGGCCGTAACCCCATTCGGCGCCGAGCACCAGCAGGTCGAGCGTATGCGTCGGTTTGATCTTCTGCCAGGAACGGCCGCGTCGGCCCGCCGCGTACGGCGCGGTGAGCGATTTGATCATCACGCCCTCGTGCCCGGCGGCCAGCGCGCCGTCGAAATATTCCGCCGCGGCCTCGCCATCGGGCCGGACCAGCGCGGGCATGCTGTGCGCCGCGGCGACCTTGGCCAGCGCGATGCGGCGCTCGTGTAGCGGTGCGTCCAGCAGATCTTGCCCGTCGAGGTGCAGGCAGTCGAAGAAATAGGGGTGCAGCAACAGGTCTCGGGTGGAGCTCGCGCCCGGCGGGATGAGGGTCGGATCCAGCACGGCGAACCGGCTCATCGTCTCCTGGAATGGGCGGGGGCGGCCGGAATCGTTGAGCGCCAACGTCTCTCCGTCCAACACCACGCTGGTGCAGTCCAGTTCCGCGACCAACCGCACCAGCTCCGGCACACTCGCGGTGATATCGCGCAGCGTCCTGGTGAACACCCATACCTGAGAGTCGTTGCGGTGCACCTGTATTCGCGCGCCGTCCATTTTGAGCTCGACGATCACCTCGCCGAGTTCGGCCAGCGCCTCGTCCAATGATGCGCCGGGCGAGGCCAGCATCGGCTGGATCGGCCTGCCGACCGTCAGCCGGAATTCGGCGAGCGCCGCCGCGCCGCCGCTCATCGCGGCCACGGCGGTGACCGGCAGTTGCCCAGAGAGCATGTAGGCTCGGCGCACCAGCTCCAGCGGAACGCCCGCCGCCTGGGCCACCGCCTCGGCCACGATCGCGGTGAGCGCGCCCTGTCGCAGCTCCCCGGTCAGCAGGCGGATGAAGAATCCCTGCTCGGCCTCGGTGGCCGCCCGCCACAATTCGGCGAGCAACTCCCTGCGGCGGGCCGCCGAACCCGCGCCCGATACGGCGGCCAACTCGGTGAGCGTCGCGTCGACCGCCGAAACCGTCAGCGTCGCAACGGCGGCCGGTTCCTGCGTCAATCCGGCCACGGTGCGCCAACCCGTGCCGATCCGGCCCTGCAACAGCTCACCGGACACCCAGGCCACCACCGCGGCGAGTTCGCTGGGCGCGGCCGCGCCCAGCAACCCGGCCAGCGCGGCGATCTTCGCCTTGCGTGACCTGGTCGCGCGCACATTCTCCGAGGCTTGCACCACGTCAGCGACCAACACAGCCTCGACGGTAACCCGGCGGGGTGACACATTGCTCGCCCCGGGTGTTAATCAGTCATTGGCACGGATGCGAAGGTCTCCATAAACTGGGCGCATGGCCAAGACATATGTCGGCGCGCGGCTTCGGCAGCTGCGCACCGAACGCGGGCTGAGCCAGGTCTCGCTGGCGCAGAAGCTGGAGATCTCGGCCAGTTACCTCAACCAGATCGAACACGATGTGCGCCCGCTCACCGTGCCGGTGCTGCTGCGCATCAGCGAGGTATTCGGCGTCGACGCGACCTTCTTCTCCTCCCAGGACGACACCCGGCTGATCGCCGAACTCCAGGAGGTCGTGATGGATCAGGAGCTCGCCATCGAGGCCGACACCCAGGAGATCGCGGATATGGTCTCGGCCCATCCCAGCCTGGCCCGCGCCATGGTCAATATGCATCGGCGCTACCGCAATACCTCCGCCCAGCTGGCCGCCGCCACCGAGGATCGTTTCGCCGACGGCTCGGGCAGCGCCGCGATCAGCAAACCGCACGAGGAGGTGCGCGACTACTTCTATCAGCGGCAGAACTATATTCACGAATTGGATACCGCCGCAGAGGAATTGACCGCGCGCATCCGTTTCCACGGCGGCGATGTGAGCAGTGAGGTCGCGCGCAGGCTGCGCGCGCACGAGGTGCGCATTGTGGAGCGCATCGACCTCGGCGAAGGCGTCCTGCACCGCTACGACCGGGACACCAGGCAGCTGGAGATCGCGCCACACCTGTCCGGCGGGCAGCGCACCTTCAAACTCGCCGCCGAACTCGCCTATTTCGAATGCGGCGATCTGCTCGCAAAGTTGGTCGAGGAGGGCAATTTCGCCTCCGAGGACACCCGCAAGCTGGCCATGCTCGGGCTCGCCAACTATTTCGCCGCGGCAACAGTACTGCCCTACACGCATTTTCATGAAGTGGCCGAGGATTTCCGCTACGACATCGAGCGGCTCTCGGCCTTCTTCACCCAGAGTTACGAGACCATCTGCCATCGGCTTTCGACACTGCAGCGGCCCAAGTTGCGCGGCGTCCCCTTTTCCTTCGTGCGGGTGGACCGGGCCGGAAATATGTCGAAACGCCAGTCCGCCACCGGATTCCACTTCTCCTCCAGCGGCGGCACCTGCCCGCTGTGGAATGTGTACGAGACCTTCGCCTACCCGGGCAAGATCATGACCCAGATCGCGCAGATGCCCGACGGGCGCAAATATCTGTGGGTCGCCCGCACCGTGGAGCGCCGGGCCATCCGCTACGGCCAGCCGAGCAAGATCTTCGCGATCGGGCTGGGCTGCGAGCTGCGCCACGCGGGGCGCGTCGTCTACGCGGACGGTTTCGACCTGGATGAGGTGCAGCCCACCCTCATCGGTGCGGGCTGCCGAGTATGTGAACGGACCAATTGTCCACAGCGGGCCTTCCCACCGTTGGGGAAAAAGCTTGATATCAGCGAGCACCGCAGTTCGGTCTCGCCGTATGTGCTGAAGTGAGCATAGGTAATCGGCTGCCATGACTTCTGGTGCCCACGAAATTGTGGTGTGCAGAGGATATTTCGCCGTATCGATCCGCCAGCCTAGACTGTCCTGGCTTACGCGGGATCGAAAACACTTCTCTCTCTTATGATCCCACGCGGGCAATGATGCGTCGAACCAGGGGATCACCATGAGAGTCAAGAAGATTGCCGCAGCGGCTATCTTCACCATCGCGGCCGTGGGCATCGCGGGAGGCGTCGCACATGCCGACCCGGCACCGGGATCGACCGACGCGGTTCCGTATACGGTGCACGGCGCCGAACACGGCGTCGCCTTCGAGATCTCGCGATCCGCCGACGGAAAGAGCCTGGCCGCCAACCTGTCCGGCGGCACATTCACGGTGACCGAATCCGCGTTGAACATCACCGATCCGACGGGTGCGGTCGTCGCGAGCGTACCGCTGAGCATCGAATTCGAGCAGGGCACCGTCGACCTGCGGCCACAGGTCGACGCGACCGGCACCCATCTCACGGCCGAACCGATCGGCGTCTGGCACCAGAGCTCGCCCAAAGAGCGCAGCTCCTGGAGCGGGGCCGCCCTCGGCGGCTTCATCGGCGCCATCATCGGCATGCTCGGCATCCTGGGCGGTCCGCTCGTCATCGTCACCTTCTTGGGCGGAGCCTTGATCGGCGGCCTCATCGGCTACGGAATCGGCGCGGCCATCCCCAATTCGGATGTGCCCGACCGCTGGGACTACATCGAACCGCAGCGGTCCGATCCACCGTCCATACCGGGCTGCTACCCGCGTAACGCCCTGTACCCCCACTGCTGACGAACGCCGTCATGTCTGCGCAGCAAAGCGATCCCCATCTTTTCTGCCACACCGCGCTCTGCCACGACTGAGCGGAATCGGCCAATATGACGAAGGCCCGCACCGGAATTGTGTTCCGGTGCGGGCCTTCGTCATTCGTCGACCAGCCGGTTCGGCCGGTGGCTCAGGCGGCCGGTATCGCTCTCCGCTGCAGGCGCATGCCGACCAGCGTCAGCGCGAACGCCGCGACCAACAGTAGCGCCAGCGTCCAGGCCAGGATCGAAAAGCCGTGCGGGGCAGCGGCCGCCGCGACGATCGGGCCGAGGGTGGCGCCGACGTAGAAGCTGAACATGGCGACCGAGGTTGCGGCGGCGCGGGATTCGCCGCCGAGCTCGCCCGCGCTCTGCAACACCGCGGGCCCGATGGTGCCGAGCCCGCCGACCATGACGGCCAGCAGCACGGTCAGCACCCCGAGGTGCGTGCCCTCGAAGGTGGCAACGACCATCGCGGCGGCGGCCACCAGCACGCCGAGCACGATCTGCGCCGGCTTCGTCAGCCGGGACAGCGGCACGGCGAGCAGCGGTAGCGCCACCATGACGGGCAGTGCACCGGCCCGCAGGGTGAGCAGTTCACCGGAGCTCTTGACCAGGCCGGTGAGCTCGATGCCGGTGTAGACGCCGACCATCACCGACATGCTGAGCGCACCCGCCGCCAGCATCGGCAGCAGCGCCCTGATCCGCAGCACCGCCGGGATGGCGGCATAGCTGTGCAGCAGCGGTTTGTCCGTGCCGGTCGGCTCGTCGTCGAGCATGACCGCGCGCTGGGCGAGGGCCAGTGCCGCGAAAACGATTGCGGAGCCGATGAATACGGTGCGCCAGGGGAAGGTGGCGACCACCGTCTGCGAGACGATCTGCGCGATCACCGTCGCGGCCAGGAACGAGGTGGCCACCGACATGGTCACCACGGCGCGATGTGCCGGGGCGATCCGGGTGGCGACGTAGGCCATGATCGCGGGCGGAATCGACCCGACGACCAGCCCCTGCACCACCCGCAATGCGACCGCGAGCGGCGCACTGAACGCCAGGCCGGTCAACAGGGTAACCACCGCGGCGACCAGCATTCCGGTCATCAGCACCCTGCGGTGTCCATAGCGATCGGAGAGCGGGCCGAACAGGACGAACCCACCGGCGTAGCCGAAGGCGAAGGCGCTGATGATCCAGGTCATCACGCCGGAGCCGACATTCCAGTCGGCCTTCATGGCGCTGAAAAGCGGTATCGGGACGTACATCTGACCGGTTGCCAGCAGTGCGGACAGTACGAGGACGGGTAGCGTGCGGCCGGTGTGTGCGCGGCGTGCCGCGCTCGTGCCGGAAACTCCGGCCGGTGCGGCCGGGAGTCGGATTGCCTGCGTTGCCATGCGGAGAACATTAGGGTTCCAACCGTTCGGTTGTCAACCAAATAGTTGGTTTATGCGATGGTAATGTCGATGCCATGACCACCGAGGCCGCGCCGAGCACACGGCGCAGTGATGCGACGCGGCAGGCGCTGCTGCGCGCCGCACGCGACGAATTCGCCCAATACGGCCTGGCCGGTGCGCGAGTCGATCGGATAGCCGAGGCGGCCGGGGTGAACAAGGAGCGCATCTACGGCCTGTTCGGCAGCAAGGACAAGCTGTTCGACGTGATCCTGATCGAGACCATCGATGAGTTCATGGAGATGGTCAACCCGTTGGCCGAGACCGATCCCGGTGAGTACGTCGCCAAACATTTCGACTACCACAGCAAGCATCCACAGCTGATGCGCCTGATGCTGTGGGAGGCGCTGCATCGCGGCGACGACGAAGCGCACGATATCGATGGCAAGCGCGCCCGGCACTACCAGCAGAAGTTCGCAAGCGCCAGCAAACAATTCGGCGTCGACCCGCGTAACGGCGGCCTGCTGCTGCTCGCGCTGTGCGGGCTGTCGAACTGGAATCTCGCGATACCGCAGGTGGTCCGGCTACTGCTCGGCCCCAGCGCCGCCGATGACAAGGCGGCCACCCGGGAATTCATGAAGGAATTCGCCAGGGCCGCGATGCGCGATCCGGCGCTGTTCACACCCGCGAAGGGTGGGGACAGCCCGAATTCACCGGAACCCGAGCCGGATTCGGCGGCCGACAGCGCACCGGTCAACGATATGACCAGCGCGGTCGACAGCGCCGCGGAGCGACTCCGCCTCGCCCAGGCCGCCGCCGACGCGGCCCGCGACGAACTCGCCGCCGCACTGCGCGCCGCCAATGCCGCGGGTGCGAGCGCGAATCAGTTGGCGCGCCGGGTATCCGGCACGCTTTCCCGTCCGGTCGTACTCAAACTGCTTGCGGAATAACGCTATTCGCGCGACTAGAACGCCGCCTCGTCCAGGTTCATGATGTCGTTGTCGATCGCGGCGAGAATGCCCTTGACCGCGGCCAGCTCCGGCAGCACGTTCTTGGCGAAGAAGCTTGCGGCGGCGATCTTTCCGCTGTAAAAGGCGCGGTCCTTCGCCTCCGGCTCCGCCGCGAGCGCCGTCGCGGCCACCTCGGCCTGCACCAGCAGCCGCCACCCGATGAGCAGATCGCCGACGGCGAGCAGGAAGCGCACCGAACCGAGCCCGACCTTGTACAGCTCCTTCGGATCCTGCTGGCCCGCCATCAGATAGCCGGTCAGCGTGGCCGCCATCGCCTGCACGTCGCCGAGGGCGGTGCGCAGCAGCTCCCGCTCGGCCTCGAAGCGACCGGTCTTGGTCTCCAGGAAGGCACCGATCTGTCCGGTGACGTGCCCGATGGCGACGCCCTTGTCCCGAATGATCTTGCGGAAGAAGAAATCCTGCGCCTGGATGGCGGTGGTGCCCTCGTAGAGCGAATCGATCTTCGCATCGCGGATGTACTGCTCGATCGGATAATCCTGCAGATAACCCGAACCGCCGAGCGTCTGCAGCGATTCCGTGAGCAGCTGATAGGCCCGCTCGGAGCCGACACCCTTCACGATCGGCAGCAGCAGATCGTCCACCCGATGCGCCAATTCCGCATCCGCGCCCGAAACCAGCTGTGCCACATCGGCGTTCTGATGGGCCGCGGTGTAGAGGTACACCGCGCGCAGGCCCTCGGCGTACGCCTTCTGCGTGATCAGCGAGCGGCGCACATCCGGGTGATGGGTGATGGGAACGCGCGGGGCGGCCTTATCGGCCATCTGGGTCAGGTCCGCGCCCTGCACCCGCTGCTTGGCGTAGTCGAGCGCGTTCAGGTAACCGGTCGACAGCGTGCCGGAAGACTTTACGCCGACCATCATTCGGGCGTTCTCGATCACCTTGAACATCTGCGCGATGCCGTTGTGCACATCGCCGACCAGCCAGCCCTTGGCGGGCACCGAGCCGCCGCCGAAGGTGAGTTCACAGGTGGGCGAGGACTTCAGGCCCATCTTGTGCTCGACATTGGTGACGTAAACGCCGTTGCGGTCGCCCAATTCGAGCGTTTCGTGATCGAAGAGGAATTTCGGCACATAGAACAGGGATAGGCCCTTGGTGCCCGGCCCGGCGCCCTCCGGGCGGGCCAGCACCAGATGGAAGACGTTCTCGGCGGTATCGCCGACATCGGCGCCGGAGATGAACCGCTTGACGCCCTCGATATGCCAGGAGCCGTCCTCCTGCTGAATCGCCTTGGTGCGGCCCGCGCCGACATCGGAACCGGCGTCCGGCTCGGTGAGCACCATGGTGCCCTGCCAGCCGCGCTCCAAACCCGCTGTGGCCCAATGCTTCTGCTGCTCGTTACCGACCTCGAAGAGCACCGCGGACATCACGCCGCCCATATTGAAGAAGCTGGCCGACGGATTCGCGCAGGTGATCAACTCGTTGACCGCCCAGACGACGGCGTTGGGCGCGGGCGTGCCGCCCATTTCCTCGGGCAGGCCGAGCCGGACCCAGCCCGCCTCCTGTACCGCCTCGACGGTTTTGCGCAGCGGTTCCGGCACCGAGATGGAGTGGGTCTCCGGATGGAAGATCACCGGCTCGCGATCGGCCGCCGCGAACGAGTCGGCCACCGGGCCTTCGGCCAACCGCTTCACCTCGGCCAGGATCTCCCGCACGGTGTCGGAGTCGAGATCACCGTAGGCACCCGCATCGAGGAGCTTGTCCAGCCCGAACACCTCGAACAGGTTGAACTCGATATCCCGGACGTTCGCCTTGTAGTGACCCACGGGTCCTCCTCGGTGTTTTTGACGTCGTACAAACGAAGACTGCCGCACCGTCATCCCGCTACGCAACCGTAGGCCGCCGCGCGTTTGCCGAATTCAGCAACCGGGTTGGAAGGGCCAGCACTGGACTGGCCGGTAGGGCGCCGGTGACGGTGTCGGGCTCGGCACGACGCTGGTCCGCTCCGGCGCGGGATGGGCGGTATCGGTGGCCAGCGCCATCGCGACGACGCCCACCATGATCAGCAGGCCGACCACGGCGACGCCGGTAATCAGCCAGGACAGGATGCGCTGCGCATCGGACGGCGGTCGCGGTGTCGAAGGTTCGCGCGGTTTCACCTCACGCGCAATGGAAGTCGGCGATTCGGGGGCGACGGTCTCGAATCCGTCCGCGATCAGTTCATCGCGCGAAGGCGCATCGCCGCTGAGCCCCAACGCTTTACACGCCGAGACCACGCGATCGGCGGTCCAGTTGCGCGGTCCGGCGGAGAACCCCTCGAGATAGATGCGCAGATCGGTGGCGTCGGAGACATTGCCGACCACCACATCCAGCCCCGGCCGCAGGTTGGTGCGGGCCGGCCGCACCACGACACCGCGGAACGGCACCAGCACCACCGCACCGCATACATGTCCAGGGTCGAGCAGCGCCCGTTCGAGCGCGCTGCGCACCTCGAAGACCGATTGCTCGAGTTCGTCGGTGGGGCTGCCGGTGCGGGTGTCGTCCAGATCGGCCGGGGTGTCGCTGATCGTCCACGCACCGTCGGCGGCGATATTGAGAATGCCGCTCTGCCTGCGCCGGAAGCCGAGCACATGCAATACGGTGAGCCCGCGGGGAGTGAACACCACCGCGTCCACCCGCCGTGTTCCTCGGTTGTCGCCGACCCGCAGATCGATGAGCGCCAATGCCGGAGTGGGATATTTCCGCAGGCAGTCGACGAATTCCTGCTCCGCGCCGGAGATATCGGCTCCGGGCTTCACCCGCACGAGCATGTTCGCCCGCCTCCCTGCGTATTCCGGCCGGACTTGTAGGCCGCGAGAAACGCCTCGGCGGTCGGCGGTTCGGTTGCTGCGGAGTCGGCCCGTCCCCGGTGAGTGACCCGTGTACTCACGAAATTGATCCTAACGATGGAAATTCCGGTGTGCGCGGGTAATTCGGAGCGGAGCCGCCGGACAGACCGCCGCGAACCTCGGCGGCTCGTAATTCACCGGCCACCGGGTAGGCTCCGATTCTGCGGCGGACGCTCCGCCGCTCGACGTGATTTCGTCCGGCGCGCAGGCGCGGTGAACGCGAAAGAGGCGTACTGACATGGTTTCGACGCGGCAACCAAGAATCGCACCAGGTCGGCTCCGGGAGCTCGGACCGATCAACTGGGCTGTGTGGCAAGTACTTTCGCGCGCGATAGGCACCGACGACGCGCACCTGTTCAGTACGCTCGGCCGCACCGGCGGCCTGTTCCGCGGCTGGTTGCATTTCTCCGGCAGGCTGATGCCGGGCGGCAAATTACCGAGGCACGAATCCGAACTGGTCATCATTCGCGTCGCGCATCTGCGCGAATGCGCGTACGAGATGGACCATCACATCCGGCTGGGCAAGCGCGCCGGGATCACCGAGGAGATACTGGAGCGGTTGCGCACCGGCCCGTCCGCCCCGGAATGGTCGGCCAAACACCGCGCCCTGCTCACCGCCGTCGACCAGCTGGTCGGCACCCGGGATATCGACGATGCCACCTGGGCCGAGCTGGCCGCACACTACGACGAGCGCATGCTCATCGAAATCGTACTGCTGATCAATCAATACGAGGGCTTGGCGTCCACCATCACCGCGCTGCGCATCGAGCGCGACGGAATCTGACCGCATACCAATAGTTTCCGCACCGACGAGAGCCGATCACGTTCCGGGGGAACGCTTTTCGATCAGCTTTTCGAGGCCGTCCAGCACCAACCCCAAACCGAACTCGTATGCGTGATCGGCACTGTACGCACCGCCGTACGCCTTTCCGGCCGCGGCGCCCACCCGCGCGCCCAACGGATACGCCGCGGGATCAATGACCTCCGCGAGCAGTGGCGCGGCCCGCTCCCACCATTGGTCATCCGATATGGCGCTGTCAGCGACGGCGGCGGCGGAATCGATGGCGATGCGCGCGACGGAATTCACGAAGCCGAGCACATGGGTGAGCGCGGCGTCCATGGTGACATCGTCGAGGCCGAGGCCGTCGAAGGCATGCAGCTCGTATTCGTATTTCGCGGCGACACCGGGGCCGAGCGGCGGACGGGTGGTCGGCAGGTAGGCCACCCAGGGATGGCGGGTCAGCAGCGCGCGATTCGCCGCGGCGATCAGCGCGACCCGCTCCCGCCACGGCATTCCGTCCATGCTCGGTCGCGGCATTTCCCCGTAGACGGCGTCCAGCATCAGATCCACCAGCTCGGCCTTGCCCGGCACATAGGTGTAGGTGGACATCGGTGTGAGCCCGAGTTTCGCGGCCACCGCCCGAATGGTCAGCGCGCCGATGCCGTCGGCGTCGGCGATTCCGATGGCGGCGGCGATCACCGCGTCGACGCTGCTGCGCTGTTTGGGGCCGCGACCGGATTTCGGATTCCGCTCGACCCGCCACAGCAATTCCAGCGTGCGCACCGGATCGCCGGAGCCGCTGCGTTCCTTGGGCTCGCCCGCCACCGCATCCTCCTCACCTCGGCCCGGGAATCCGCGCTATCGCGGCGCGGGTTCGGTCCATTCGAGTACTTCGACCACGATGCCGTTGGGATCGGTGGCCTGGAACAGCTTTTCACCCCACGGCTGCTCCATCAGCGGCAGTGTGATGTTCGCGCCCGCCGAGCGCAGCCGGGCCTCCTCGGCGGCGACATCGGCGACGGTGAAGGCAAGGGCCATACCGCGGGTCGCGACGTCGCGCTGCTCCTCGGGCAGTACCGCCAGACCGCGGCGGTGGATGGCGATGCCGACGGCGCGATCGGCGTGGGTCAACGATACGAAACCGTCTGCCGCGATGGCCTCTTCGTAGCCGAAGAGGTCGACGAGGAACCTTTTGGTCGCGGCCACGTCGTCCACGGTCAACGACACGGTGCTGTCAACAATGCGCATTCGATGCCTCACCCTCCCCGGCAAGCCGGGTCTCTTCGAAAATTTCTTGTACAAAGTACACCATACATAGTACAGAATTTTGATCGATGCGCACGGACGACGGCAGCGAGGCCCCTGCCGTGCAGGAACCTCGCTGCGGTGTAACGGTTTTCGTCGATCGAAATCAGCCGAGCGCGGCGCGGAACACCTCGACCGCCGGGGTCGACGGACGGCCGAGCAGCTTCTGCAGATCACCGGAGTCCACATCGAGGATTCCGGAGTCGATACCCGCATCGGCGTCGGCGAGCGCCTCGGCGTACGCGTCCGGCAGTCCCGCAGCCTTCAACGCTGCGGCATAATCGGCCTCGGACAGGTTCTCGTACCGCACCTGCTTGCCCGCGGCCTGCGAAATCTCCTGCGCCAGTTCGGCATAGGTGAGTCGCTGGTCGCCGCCGAGTTCGTAGATCCGGCCCGCGTGGCCGTCGGTGGTGAGCACCTTCGCCGCCGCGTCGGCGTAGTCGGCGCGGGCCGCGCCGGCGACCCGGCCCGTTCCGGCCGCACCGTGCAGCACGCCGGTCTGCACGGCGTGCGCGAGCCCGCCCAGGTAGTTCTCCCAGTACCAGCCGTTACGCAGAATCGTGTGCGGCACAGTGGTTTTCGCGAGCTCGGCCTCGGTGCCGATATGCTCCTGCGCCAGGATCAGCGGGTTCTCGGTCGCCTTCGGAATGCTGGTGTAGACCAGCAGCTCGAGCCCGGCCCGCTCGGCGGCGCGAATCACATTGGCGTGCTGGGCCACTCGGGCTCCGAATTCATTGCCCGAGACGAGCAGCAGCCGATCGACACCGGCCAGCGCCCGATCCAGCGCGGCCGCGTCGTCGTAGCTCGCCTGGCGGACATCGACGCCGCGCTCGGCCAGATCGGCCACCTTCGCCGGATCGCGCACGATCGCGACCGGCTGTACTCCCTCGCGCAACAACGCCTCGACGACCAGGCGACCCAGCTGTCCGCTGGCTCCGGTGACTGCGACGGTCATGACATCCTCCAGATTTATGACGGTTCGACTAGTACTAACTATTCGTAAGCACTATGCATTCCGGAACCACTTTGGTCAAGTTGGGTACTATCGATGTCATGAGCACACAGCGCACCCTGCCGATTGAGGCCGACGACCCCGCGCTGGAAGCCGATGTTTTCGCAAAGAACTGCACGTCACGGCCGGTATTGCAGAATGTGGCCAGCCGCTGGGGCATCCTCGCCCTCGTCGCGCTGCGCGAGGGCCCCTACCGGTTCAGCGCGCTGCGCCGCCGGGTCGACGGTGTGAGCGAACGCATGCTCTCGCAGACCTTGCAGGCCCTGGAACGCGACGGCATGGTGCACCGCGAGGTGCACGAGACGATTCCGCCGCGCGTCGAATACACCCTCACCGACCTCGGCGCCCAGGTGGCCGAACGGCTGGAGGCGCTCATCGTGGTCGTCGAACAGAATATGGACCAGGTGCGCGCGGCCCAGGCGGCCTACCGCCGAGAATGACGCTCACGATTCCTTAATCCGAACTCGGGCACAGTGCTCGGCATGGCTGCCGAAACCCTCCTACCGACCTCGCGGCGGTGGACAAGGTTCATGTCGACGGCCGCGGTCGACCCCACGCGGATCTCCGCCGTCGACACCGCCCGCGGACTCGCCGTCATCGGGATGATCGCGGCGCACACACTCGACCTCACCGACCTCACCTGGTCCGATCCCGGCCACTGGTACGCGGTCGTTTCGGGACGGTCATCGATCCTGTTCGCGGTGCTCGGCGGGGTTTCGCTGGCGCTGCTGACCGGACGGACCCGGCCGCCGAGCGGACCGGATCTGATTGCGGCGCGGCTGCGCGTCATCGTGCGAGCCTGCCTGCTATTCCTGCTCGGCGGAATCCTCACCGCCACCGCGCCGAGCGCCGCGGTGATCCTCGAGTATTACGCGGTGATGTTCGTGCTCGCGGTGCCGTTGCTCACCTGGCGGCCGCACAGGCTCCTGCTGGCCGCGGCGATCTGGGCGTCGGTCACCCCGGTGCTGGTGTGGCGGCTGCTCGGCGCGCTGCCCGAAAGCGCAAGTGCCACAGGCGGAATCGTCAGTCTCGGGATCACCGGAGTATATCCCGCCGCTATCTGGGTGGCCTTCGTCCTCGTCGGCCTGGCCATCGGGCGCAGCGACCTGAGCGCGGCATCGACCCGAAAACGGTTGCTGTTGGGCGGATCGGCCGCCGCACTCCTCGGCTACGGGTGTGCGTGGCTGGCCACCTGGCTGTGGCACCCCGCGAGTTACCTCGCCGGAGACGAATCATCGCTCTCCGGCACTTCTCGGCCGCCGAATCCCGGTTTCACTACTCTGCTGAACGCAGAGCCGCATTCCGGGACCACGTTCGAGATCGTCGGCTCGGTCGGTGTCGCGGCGGCGATACTCGGCGCGCTGCTTCACCTTCCACCGGTGCTACATCGAATCATGTTGCCGCTCACTGCGATCGGAGCCATGCCGCTCACCGTCTATGCCGCACACATTGTTTCGCTCGCGCTCTGGGAGCCGGAGGACGATCCGCGCTTCCTGCTGACCTCGATCGTCATCGCCGCGCTGTTCGCACTGCTGTGGCGCCGATTCCTCGGCCGCGGCCCGCTCGAATGGGTGATGTTCCGGGTGAGCGCCGCGGCCGTCCGCCAAACCCGGGACACGCCAACGGCGAACGGGGAAGGCCGGACCGCCGCTGCCGGTTGAATACGGCCATGGACATTACGACCGCACTCGATTTCGCGCGCGAACAGCGCCGTTCGGTGCTCACCACCATCCGCCGCAACGGCCGCCCGCAGCTGTCCAATGTGCTGCACGTGATCGGCGACGACGGCATCATCCGCATCTCCATCACCGCCGACCGAGCCAAGTACCACAACCTGGTGCGCGATCCGTGGGCCGCGCTGCACGTCACCCGCGCGGACTTCTACGCGTACGCGGTGTTGGAGGGTGACGTCGAGCTGACGCCGGTCGCCGCCGCCCCCGATGACGCGACGGTCGAGGAATTGATCGCCTACTACCGCGCGGGTTCCGGCGAGCATCCGGACTGGGACGAATACCGCAACGCGATGGTCCGAGACCGCAGGGCGCTGGTGAAGTTCACCCCGACGCACGCGTACGGAATGCTGCCGTAAACGAAAAGGGCGGCGGCCCAACCTATTCGGTTGAGCCACCGCCCCGATCGAGCCGTGCTCAGAAGTTGATCATATGCCCGGCGAGGCCGTGGAAGGCCTCCTGCAGCGCCTCGCTGAGGGTCGGGTGGGTGTGCACATTGCGGGTGAGCTCGTTCACCGTCAGGTCCCACTTCTGGGCCAGGGTCAGCTCGGGCAGCAGCTCCGAGACGTCCGGGCCGATGAGGTGGCCGCCGAGCAGTTCACCGTACTTGCCGTCGGAGACCAGCTTGACGAAACCGGTCGGGTCGCCGAGGCCGTGCGCTTTGCCGTTCGCGGTGAACGGGAAGGTGGCGACCTTGACGTCGTAGCCCTCGTCGCGCGCCTGCTGCTCGGTCAGGCCGAAGCTGGCGACCTGCGGTTGGCAGAAGGTGGCGCGCGGCATCATCCGGTAGTCGCCCAGCGTCACCGTCGGCGCGCCCGCGATGGTTTCGGCGGCGACAACGCCCTGCGCCTCGGCGACGTGCGCGAGCTGCAGCTTGCCGGTGACATCGCCGATCGCGTAGATGTTCGGCACGTTGGTGCGCATATTGTCGTCGATCGCGATCGCGCCGCGCTCGGTGGCCACGCCGGTGTTCTCCAGGCCGTAGCCGTCGATGCGCGGGGCGAAGCCGACCGCCTGCAGCACCTTGTCGACCGTCACCGTCTCCAGCGCGCCGGTCTTGTTGTCCTTGATGGACACGGTCACCTTGGCGCCGTCGTCCTCGATGGACTGCACGGCCGCACCGGTGGTGATGGTGATGCCGAGCTTCTTGTACGCCTTGGTGATCTCCTTGGAGACGTCGGCGTCCTCGTTCGGCAGCGCACGATCCAGGAATTCGACGATGCGCACGTCGACGCCGTAGTTCTTCAGCACGTAGGCGAATTCCATGCCGATCGCGCCCGCGCCGACGATGAGGATCGAACCCGGCAGATCCCGGGTCAGAATCTGCTCCTCATAGGTCACCACGTTGGCGCTGAGCGAGGTGCCGGGCAGCAGTTTGGTGACGGTGCCCGCGGCGATGATCACGTTGTCGAATGTGATGGTCTCGGTGCCGCCGCTGTTCAGCGCGACCGAGATGGTGTTCGCGTCGACGAAGGTGCCCTTACCGTCGAACTCGTCGATCTTGTTCTTCTTCATCAGGAAGTGGACGCCCTTGACCCGGCCGTCCGCGACCTTGCGGCTGCGGTCGAACGCCGCGCCGAAGTCGAAGTTGACGTCACCGGAGATGCCGAACGTCTTGGCTTCCTTGGTGAAGATATGTGCGAGCTCAGCGTTGCGCAGCAGGGCCTTGGAAGGGATGCAGCCCACGTTGAGGCACACACCGCCCCAGTACTTCTGCTCGACGATCGCGGTACGGAGGCCGAGTTGTGCCGCGCGGATGGCGGCGACGTAACCGCCAGGACCGGCACCGAGAACGACTACGTCGTAATGGGAAGTCACATGTCCGAGCCTAACTCTGTCGGATGGCTTCCACCCACCGGTCCCCCGGCCCGCTGTGGATCGGGCCACACCCGATCCGGGTCAGCGCGGGGCCTGGACCGGATGACGCATGGGTACGAGGGTCAGCCAGGTCGCGCACCGCCACAGCCATTCGCACGGACCGTACCGGAACCGGCGCAGCCACCACGCGTAGAAAACCGCCTGCGCGACGACGAAGGCCTCGGTGCATCCGAAGGTCACGGCGGGATAGTTCCAGCCCGCGACATCGAAGGCGGCGGCGAATGCCGCCGACGCGGCGGCCTGCAACAGCTCGGCCGCAGCGCGCAGGACCGCCGCGAAGCTCAGCCCGGTGGCTCAGCGCCAAACCTGTTGGGCCACCCTGGCGAAGTTGCCGCCGAAGACCGCAGCGCGGTCGCCCGCGCTGAAGCCGCGCTCGGCCAACGCCTCGTCCAGGCCCGGAAAGCCGCCGCGGCCGAGCAGATCTTCCGGGGGAACCCATTGCAGTGGGCCCCATTTGGTGATCGCCTCGGAGTACGCCTGTGGATTGTTCCGCAGTTCGTCGTTGAAATCGTCGGCGTCGAACGAGAAGTCGGAGCCGATGCCGATGTGATCGATGCCGACCAACTCGACGCCGTATTGGATATGCGCCGCCATGGCCGCCACCCGTTCGGCGCGTTCCTCGGGAGCGTTGTGGCCCAGGAAGATTCCGACGCCGTTGATGCCGATCACACCGCCGGTATCGGCGCAGGCGCGGGCCTGCTCATCGGTGATATTGCGCGGATGGTCCCACAGCGCGGCGAAATTCGAGTGGCTGTAGATCATCGGCAGCACGCTGCGCTCGCACATCTCCAGACCGCTGCGGCGCGAACAGTGTGAGCCGTCGACGAATACGCCGATCTCGTTCAGCGTGGCCACCAGGTCTCGGCCGTACCCGGTGAGCCCGGTGTCCTCGGTGTCGAGGCAGCCGCCGCCCGCCGCGTTGGCGTAGTTGTAGGTGGGTAGCAGCGAGCGCAGGCCCAGTCCGTGGAACATCTCCACGTTGTCGAGCTTGCCCGCCAACGGCCCGCAATCCTCCAGATCGAAGGCGAGGGTGATCTTGCCCGGCGGCAGATCGCTTGGCCCGCCGACCAATTGGAATCTTCCGTCGGCCACCGCGTCCTGCCGGAACCGCTGCGCGAGCGCCACCGAATCCGCGGTGGACTGCGGCGAATACCCGATGTTCACCGATACATACGACCCGAGCGGATAGCGGGCCAGTTCCGCGATCCGCGCCGATGGCTGTAGCGGCAGGCAGCAGTGCTGCTCCCAGAGAAACGGCGGCAAAGTGGAACCTCCTGCTCGGAACGCCCCGATCTTACCGAGCGCCGCCGCGCGCGAAAGGGTTCGCGAAACCGCCGCCGATCGCCCACTTCGCACTCAGCGAACATGACCGATATCACAGCAACTCCCCGTTTTCGGCGTTTCGAGATGTGGCTTGGCAACAATGTGCAGATGACCCACGTTGACGAGAGTGTGACCGACCCTTACCTCTGGCTCGAGGAAGTGACCGACGAGCGGTGCCTCGATTGGGCCCGCGCGCACAACGACGTGGTAATCGACCGGTTCGCGTCGTCGGACCGGTTCACCGAGCTCGAGCGCCGAATCCTGGCGATGCTCGATACCGACACCAAAATCGCCTACCCGGGCCGCCGCGGACGCTGGTTGTACAACTTCTGGCGCGATGCCGAACATCCGCGCGGCCTGTGGCGGCGCACCACCTTCGAGGAGTACGCGAAGGAGACCCCGGAGTGGGACGTGCTGATCGATCTGGACAGCGTTGCCGCCGTTGAGGAGGAGAACTGGGTGTGGGGCGGGGCGGGCGTGCTGCGGCCCGAACAGAGCCGCGCGCTGATCAGCCTCTCGCGCGGCGGCGCGGACGCCAAGGTGATCCGTGAATTCGATATGGAGACAAGGGAATTCATCGACCCGGCGGACGGTGGCTTCTACCTGCCCGAGGCGAAATCGCAGCTGAGCTGGATCGATCTCGACACTGTCTATGTCGGAACCGATTTCGAGCCCGGCTCGCTCACCGATTCCGGCTATCCGCGCATCGTCAAACGCTGGCGGCGCGGGACGCCGCTCGCCGAGGCGGTCACCGTATTCGAGGGCGAGACAACCGATGTCGCCGTCTCGGCCGGCTACGACCGGACCCCGGGCTATGAGCGGCACTACGTCGGCCGGGCCACCGACTTCTTCAACGAGGAGGCGTATCTCGTCGAATCCGACGGCACGCTGGTCCACATAGACGCGCCCAGCGATGCCAGTAAGTCCTGGTACAAGGACTGGCTCACCATCCGGCTCAAGACCGACTGGGAGGTTGGCGGCGTCACGTATCCGGCGGGTGCGCTGCTGGTCAGTGATTTCAACAAATTCCTTTCCGGCGCACGGGAATTCGAGGTGCTGTTCACGCCGGACGCACATACCGCACTGCACGGCTACGGCTGGACCGAGAACTATCTGCTGCTGATCACCCTGGAGGATGTACAGACCAAGCTGTACGTCCTCACCCCCGGAACGTGGGCCATCGAACCGCTCGCCGACACACCGCCGATGGCCACCACCAGCGTGCTGAATCTGGACCCGCTCGAGGGCGGCGACGAATTCATGCTCACCACAAGCGGTTTCACCACCCCCGGCACCCTGCTGGCCAGCTCGGTCGGCGGTAGCACCACCAAGCTGAAGCAGGAACCGGGCTTCTTCGACTCCGACGGCATCGAGACCGAACAGTTCTTCGCCCGCTCCGACGACGGAACCATGGTGCCGTACTTCGTGATCCGGCATCGCGACCACCGCGACAGCCCGCGCCCGACGGTGATGTCGGGCTACGGCGGCTTCGAGGTCTCGCGCACCCCCGCCTACAGCGGCGCGTCCGGCATCGGCTGGCTGGAGAACGGCGGCACCTGGGTGATGACGAATATCCGCGGCGGCGGCGAATACGGTCCGCTGTGGCACACCTCGGTGCAGAAGGAGAACCGGCATAAGGTGTACGAGGATTTCTCCTCGATCGCCAAAGACCTTGTGGCACGCGGCATCACCACACCCGACCGGCTCGGCGCGGTGGGCGGCAGCAACGGCGGCCTGCTGATGGGCGTGATGCTCACCCGCTACCCGGAACTGTTCGGCGCCATCGTCTGCCAGGTGCCGCTGCTCGATATGAAGCGCTACCACCTGCTGCTGGCGGGCGCGTCCTGGGTGGCCGAATACGGCGACCCGGACAAGCCGGAGGAATGGGCCTACATCTCGAAATACTCGCCGTACCAGAAAGCAATGGAGGCCGATGCCGCCTACCCGCCCATCCTGCTCACCACCTCGACCCGCGACGATCGCGTACATCCCGGGCATGCCAGGAAGATGGCCGCGCTGCTGGAGGCGCAGGGGCATCCGGTCTGGTACCACGAGAATATCGAGGGCGGCCACGGCGGCGCGGCCGACAACAAGCAGTCCGCGTTCCAGGCCGCGCTGATATACGAATTCTTCACCCAGATGCTGATGGAGAAGTAGCCGTCGGCCACCGCGGCGGCAATAGCGGATCGTCGATTTATCCATCGATTATCCGTTCATTGCCGCCGTAGGCCGTCGACCGGCATTGCCCGCGCACGACGGAAGTCCGAATGATATTTCGGTGATGAGTTGATTTCCCGGACACCCGTTGCGGTGTGCTGTACTTCGGCTCATGGATTCACCGAACAAACAGCAGCAAGTGTCGCGAACTCACTTGGGCTACTTCATATTTCTGAGTCGCTGGCTTCAGCTACCGCTGTACGTCGGATTGATCGTCGCGCAGGCGGCCTACGTATGGCAGTTTCTCCGTGACCTCTGGCAGCTGGTGGCCGGGCTGTTCGAGCACGGCGGTGAGGCCGAAACCAACATCATGTTGGCCGTGCTCGGCCTGATCGATGTGGTGATGATTTCGAACCTGCTGATCATGGTGATCGTCGGCGGCTACGAAACATTCGTCTCGCGGCTGCGGATCGACGATCACCCGGACCAGCCGGAGTGGTTGGCGCAGGTGAACGCGAATGTGTTGAAGGTGAAGCTGGCGATGTCGATCGTCGGCATCTCGTCGATTCACCTGTTGAAGACGTTCATCGGTCTCACCCAGGACCCGAATCCGGGCGGGCATATGGCGAGCTACCTGTGGCCGACCGTCATTCACTTCACCTTCGTGGTTTCGGCGCTGCTGTTGTCGAGCATCGATCGGATCATGCCGCATCCGTCGACGCACGCGCACCACCGGCAGACCAACGGTCATCACCGAGAGCTGGAGTCGGTTGCGCTGAACTGAGGTACCACTCGACGAGGGTCCGCGCTGTCCGTGATCAACTATCAGGTCGATCGGACAGGAGGTAGCCACAGGTATGGTCGACGCGGCAGCCGAACTCGGGCATGACGATGTAATCGGCGTCTACCAGGCTTTGGTGCGTAATCCGGAGTGGGGTGCGGCGGAGTTGCGCGACCATCTCGGCATCACCGAGGGCCGCGTTTCGGCCGCGCTCGCGGCTCTGACGGATATGACCCTGTTGCGCCGCTCGGTCCACGATCCGCGGCGCTGGCATGTGATCGATCCGAAAACGGCTTGCGAGAGCGTATTTCGCCGCAGACAGGAAGAGTTGCTGCGGCAGCAGCAACTGATGTTGACCGTCGAAAAGATGATTGCGCGGCAGTCGGCGCACCCCGAATCCAACGGCGTATCGAATCAGCACGAAACATTGGTCGGGATCGATTCCCTGCACGCCTTTCTCGGCCAATACGCCAACGAGGTGCAGACCTCGTGGTACGCCGCCACCCGAAATGCCGTCCCGTCCGAGGTCATGGCGGCGCCCATCCTCGAACAACATCTCTCCGCGCTGTTCCGCGGTGTCGAACTGCGCAAAATCGTTCCGGAAAGCGCCAGGCACGATCCGGTTACCCGGCACTATGCCGACCTGCTCGCGCGGGTGGGCAACGAGATTCGCACCGTGCCCGCGCTCTCGCTCGAGCTGATCGTGCTCGATTCCACCGTCGCACTGATCCCGCTGAACAATGACGACATATTCAACGGAGTAGTCGTATTGCGCGAGCCGAGAACCGTGGCCGCCCTCGCCGCATGTTTTCAACAAGCCTGGGATATCTCCGAGCCGTTCAACCGAATCGCGGCGGCGGATGACACGCATCTGAGCGCGCAGGAGCGCCAACTGTTGCGCTTCCTCGCCGAGGGGATGACCGATGAGGCAATTGCCCGGCGGTTGGCGATATCCGCACGCACCAGCCGCCGCGTGACGACGGGTCTGATGCGGCGGCTCGGCGCACGGAGCCGATTCGAGGCGGGCGTGAAAGCCGCTCGCCTCGGGTGGGTTTGACATCTGGCCGGAAGCGTCCAGGCCGTTTCCGGCCAGGGCTGGCATATTCCATCTTCGCGACTCGCTTGGGCAACCTTTAGAGCCGAAGATGTGCGATAAGGGGTTGCTGTGTCGTTTGTATACGTGGGTTTGCTCGGCCCGCTGGAGGTTTCGATCAATCGAGTCGTCCACCTCGGCCCGCAACAGCCGAAGCAGCAGGCAACCCTGGCCATGATCACCAATCAGCCGGGACAGACGATTTCCGCGACGAAGCTGATCGATGGCATCTGGGGTTCCGGCGCGCCGCAATCGGCGCGGAGTTCGTTGCGCAACTATGTTTCCTCGCTGCGCGCCACGCTCCGGCAGCACGGTTGTTTCGATGCCGACGTGCGATGGGTCGGCGGCGGATACCGATTCGACGGGGAACTGAGCACCGATGCCATGGCCGCCGACGAGCTGGCGGTACAGGCACGCCGCGACCGGATGAACGGGCGACTCGGCGATGCGGCGGACAAGATCGCCGAGGCGTTGCGGCTGTGGCGCGGCGAACCGCTGTCCGGTGTGCCGGGTCCGTGGGCGGAGGGCGAGCGCGCGCGGCTATATCGAACGCGAGATATGTTGCGCCAGTGGCGCATTGAGATACAGATCGAATCGGGCGACTATACCGATGCCATCTCCCGGTTGGCGGCGCTGGTCCGAACCGAACCACAGTGCGAAAAGTGGTGGTTGCTGCTGACGACCGCGTTGGCGCAGAGCGGGCGGCGGCTCGACGCACTTGGCGCCTACCGCGACGCCCGGCGCTGGTTCGTGAAAAACACGGGGCTGGAACCGAGTCCGGAGTTGTCCGATCTGCACCGCCGCCTGTTGAACGACGACCAGCCCACGAGCGAACACCGGCCGGACACCGTGGCGCCCGCCACTCCCGCACTTCCGGTGCCAGCGCAATTACCTGCGGGCACAGTCGATTTCATCGGGCGGACCACCGCAGTCGAGCAGCTCGTCGCGGCGGCGACGCCCGGAACCATTATTTCCGTGACAGGTCTGGCCGGAGTCGGCAAGAGTGCGCTCGCAGTCCATGTCGCACATCGATTGCGGGAGAGGTTTCCGGACGGCCAGCTCTACGCCGACCTCCGAGGCCCCGTGGACGTCACGGCCATACTGCGACGCTTCCTGAGCGCCTTCGGAATTCAAGACTCCGAAATACCGGACAACGTCTTCGAGCAATCGACCATGTTTCGTTCCGTCGTCGCGGGCCGCCGGGTGCTGATCGTCCTCGACAACGCCGACGCCCCCGGACAGCTCGAGTGGCTACTACCCGGCGCGGCCGCGAGCTCGGTCCTGGTCACCAGTCGAGGCCCGATCACCGCGACACCTACCGCACTCCGGTTGCCGCTCGGCTCCCTCACGCAGGAGGAGTCGGCGGCGCTGCTGAGCCGGACCATCGGCGACGCCAGACCGACCGCCGAATCCGCCGCGTTCAGCCGCCTGGTGAGTTTGTGCGGCGGGCTGCCGCTGGCCATCGGCATCATCGCCACCCGGTTGGCGGCGCGGCCGTCCTGGCCGATATCCGGTGTCGTCGAGCGGCTGTTGGACGGCCGAGATCCGCTGCGGGAGTATCGGTTCCAGGACATGACACTGGAGGCGGCATTTCGATCCGACTATCAGCGGCTGGGCGCCGAGCAGGCTCGGGCCTTCCGACTGCTCGCGCATGCCGAGGTACCGGACCTGACCAGCTTCGTGGCATCGATCGTCCTCGATCGCGAAATCGGTGCGGCCGAGGCGCTTTGCGACGATCTCGTCGACCGGAGTTTGTTGGACAGCCCGGATCCCGGACGGTACCGGTATCACCCGCTGGTTCGATCGTTCGCGCGCGGATGCAGCGATGCCGAGCCCGGCATCGACGTCGTCACATCGCTTTTGGCCGGCTATTCGGCGCTCATCCAGCCGCGACGCCGCGATGCCCGGGCCGACCGATGGGTCCTGCCCGCCGAATCCACGCGGACACCGCCGATCGTGGCGGGCGGCGAGGTATTTCCGGCCGCCGAATATCGGAACCTTGTCGCCGTATACGGTTTCGCGCTGCGGGGGACGGCCCGGCAGCGGCAACTCGCCGCCGAAGCGGCGCCGGTCATCGCCGAACTGATCGGCACCGCCCAGTTGGCCGTACTCGATCAGCGGGCGCGATACGGCGGCGAGTGGACTCGGTATCCGGACAGCACACCGGACGTCGGCAACGAAATCGACTCCTGCGCCTCATGAATCGGCTGCGCGGTCAGCGATCGCGCAACCACTTCTCGATCTGATCGATCGTGGTCTTCGATTCGGTGATCCAGCCGTTGTGTCCCAACGGTTCCGGCTGCCGCCACCACGTAATCTCGGCCTGCGGCAGCTTTTCCACCAAATGTTCGGCCGAGCTCTGCGGGGTGAGGTCGTCGCCGGTCATCGTGATGGCCAGCACCGGAAGCTTCAGCCGGGCGATCCGCTCCTCGTAGTCGATATCGGCGCCCACCGGCACGAACCGCCCGGTGCGGGCCAACCGCGCCCAGTCCGAGATCAGCACCTTGGACTGGCGGCCGAATCCCGCCTGCCCCAAGCGATCTCCCGGCCAGAACCCGGCGAGGTTCGCGGTCAGCGAGACGGCGGCCGTGCCGAACAACATGCCGGGACCCGAAATCCCGCGATAGCCACGGTAATACGGCGTACCCGAGGCGACCAGGACCAGCCCGCCGAGCCGACCGCGGATGCGCGAAGCATACATCACCGCCAACTGCCCGCCCATGCTGTGGCCGAGCAAATACGGTGTGCTGTCCGGGAATCGGGCACGCACCACCTCGAACATCGCCGGGAAATCCACCGAAACCAGTTCGTGGTAGCCGTAGGCGCTGGCGGCGCTCGGCTTCGGCCTGCTGTCACCGTTGCCGCGCAGTTCGCCGATCGCCACGTCGAAGCCGCGCCGCGACAGTCCGAGCGCGAATCCCTCGTAATACCCGCCGGGTACGCCGAGCCCGGGCACGATCACCACGACCGGGCGCGGTGCGTCGGGGGTGACCGGGTGACGATGGGCGCCCCCGGCCGGGATCAGCCGTACCGGAACGGTGCTTCCGTCCGGCATCTGGATCGGAACTGTCTCCATGTCGCGCACGCTACCGCGTCGGGTGCCGGCCGGGCGTCAGGCGCCGACCGCGCCCATGATCACCCGGCTGAGCACGCGGATCACATCGTCCAGCGGCGGCCGCGGATCCGAACCGCTCCAGGAATCCACCACGTAGTTGACCGCCCCGATGATCGCGAGCACCCGCATTTCGTAGTCACCGGGCGGGATTTCGCCCTGCATGGCGGCGTCCTCGGCGGCACTGGCGAGCAGCGAACCCCAGACCCGGCGCAGCTCGAGGCGGAACTTCTCCACCTTCGGCCCGGCGCCGACCACCTCGACCAGCGCGACGCGCGCCTTGCGTGGATCGGAGCCGATCGACTCGACGTACGCGCGCACTGCGGCATCGATGATCTCCAGCGCACTCGCATCGGCCTTCGCCGCGAGCGCCGCGGCCACCGCGTCGCGCGATTCCTTGTCGATCTGCTCGTAGAGCTCGAGTAGTAGGGACTCGCGGCCGGTGAACTCCTCATAGAACTGTCGCGAGGAGAGCCCGGCGTCCTTACAGATGGCGCCGACCGAACTATTCGCGTAGCCGTCGCGTGCGAAGACCGTCAGGCCCGATTCCAGAAAACGCGCACGCCGCTGACGTTGCCGGTCCTCAACGGGTTGCCCGGCATACATTCGTCCCGTATTCGCATCCTGTGACATTGGGCCAGACAATACCTAAGCCCTACAGTTCCCCGGCACCGATCCGGGTGTTCCTTTCAACCGATACGCAATCGGGCGATAGCCGAAAGTTGGCGGCGCAGTTGCACACTCGGTATTTAACGGACCAATCAGACGTAACCCCTTGGGCTTAGGCAGAGCTGTTCCGTCGAAAACGACAAAGTTGGTTGATGTCACTGGAGGTTTGCCAAAAAGGTGATAGTGAGCGATCACATCAATTATGGAACCTTTTTGAAGGAACTCTTTAGAACAATTTCTGGCGGTCTGAACATCAAACTCTGTGACACGATTCGATAAGTATTTGCTGACAATACGGACACGGTGCGCGCGTTGTTCGCGGGCGATAGCTGTTGGTGTGCACGCGAACTCAGCTGCTGCCGCCGCCGCAGCCGCCGCCACCCCCGCCGCAGCCGCTGCCGCCCCCGCAACCGTGGTGGCCACCGCCACAACCGTGATGTCCGTGATGGCCGCCGCCGTCCGGGGGGTAGTAATTCGAAGTCGAAGCGGAGCCGCCCGCAGTCCACATTCGCCCACGAGCCGCTCGACCGGACCCTGGCGTCATACGCGCCACGTACACGGCTATACAGCCGAACATGGCGATCACGGCCACCACGCCGGCCCATCTATAACCAAATGCCTGGAGCAGCAACATGACTGCTACCAGTACCAAACCACCGAACAGCAGCAACTTTTTGAACATCGTTCCTCCCCGGACGATTCGGCCACTGCGGGCCGCTTCGCTGATAGTGCCCAATTCTGCCGGGCCCGAACCATCCATCGGGCCATCAGTTCTCGGGGCAGCCAGCGAGCCCTCGCCGGGCGCGGATCAGATTCTTTCGCCCGGACCCCAGATCCGCAGCCGACGCGAGATCTGCGCGAATCCGACGATATCGACCACGAGTGCGAGGAAACCGATCGTCACCAGAATCACGAAAGCCAGTGCCGCCCAACTGATATCGAATGAAGCCACCACGGCCGCCGGTGCGGCGAGCCCGAAGGCCACCCGCCAGACCAATTTCGGTTTGTCCTCGATCGCCAACACCGCAGGCCTCCTTCGCCACAGCGCCGCTTCAGCCTTCACCCCATCGTCCCAGCGAAACCGGCCGGACGGCAACGCGAAGCGATGTCAGGCCCTCATCGAATCGCCGCGGGATGCTCGATCGAGATGGCGGTGAGCAGACCCGGAAAGCGCTGATCCAGATCGTCGCCGCGCACCTGTACCAAGCGGTTGCGACCGGAGGCGAAGGTGCTGATCACCCCGGCGTCCCGGAGCACCTTCCAGTGGTGCGAGAGGGTGGCGGCGGTGATCTCGACGTCGAATCGGTCCGGACCGCACCGCATCGGCTCGCGCTGGCCGAGCAGTGCGCGCACCAATTCCAATCGCACCGGATCGGCCAGCGCACCGAGCACCCGCACCAGATCGAGATCCGCACTGTCGGGCTGGGGCAGCAGGCGCACTTTCTCGCTCCGATCGATTCGACGACAGTCGCGATGGTACCGATTCGTCCTACGTGGCAGGGCTTTTCGTTTCCGGCCTGATCGAATCCAGTAGGTCCGCGCAACGAATCAGCAAGTCTTCCAAGGCCGCCCGCTCGGCATCGGTGAATTCGGCGGCGAGCGCACGCTCCACCCGGATCGCGCGCGCGTCGGCATCCGCCATCACCGCCCGGCCCGCCTCGGTCAGCCTGGTCTCCAACACATTCCGGTGCCAGGCGTGCGGCGTGCGTTCGATCAGACCTCGGTCCTGCAGGTTGGCCAGGATCGTATTCATCGTCGGCGGGGTGACCCCGCACAGTCGGGCCAGCGCCGCGGCCGAGATACCCGGGTTCTCGGTGAGGTAGAGCAGGGCCGCGTACTGCGGAACCGTCACACCCGCCGGCTTCAGCGCGCTCGTCTTCGCGGTTTGCAGCGACCGCTCGGCGCGCTTGATGAAGCTGCCGATGCGCTCCGCGGCGGGCATCGAGGTCATCTCCGCATGGTATCCGCCCATCCCATGATTAGAGTCTTGACTGTTATTAGAACTCTAATCTATGTTCGTACACGTTCGAAGATGCGTCTGCATTCGACTTAACTGAGAACAAGAGGAAAACCATGTCCCACCTGCTGCGTCGCGGCCTGGCGAGCATCGCGATCGTCATCTGTGGCCTGACCGATCAGGCGATCGCCACCGCGGCGAATGATCCATCCATCGCGGTCGCGTACACCTTGCCCGGCGACCGCGCGTACCCGGAGAGCATCGCCGTCGACCCGCGCAACGGGGATACCTACGTCAGCTCGTACACCACCGGCGCGGTGTTCCGCGCGGCCTCGGGCGCGACCACGGCCGAGACCTTCCTCGCGCCGGGCGCCGACGGTCGTAATACCGCCAACGGCGTCAAGGTGGATCCCGCGGGCCGCCTGTGGGTTATCGATTCGACCGCCGGAGTTTCGGTGTACGACACCGTGACCCACGATCGGCTCGCCCGATTCACCGTCGCCGCAACGAATCCCTTCTTCGTCAACGACCTGGCCTTCACCGACGACGGCACCGCCTACCTCACCGACAGCAAACGGCCGGTCGTATATCGAGTAACCCCAGGGCAATTCGCCGAGGCCGCGGCCAACGGCGGTTGCGGCGAACTGGATCCGGCCATCGATCTCGGCGCCGTCGTTCCGCCGCACGGACCGGATGCCTTCACCCTCAACGGAATTGCCGTCGACCCGACCGGCCGCTACCTGCTGACCGTCGATATGACCGGCGGCGGGCTCTTCCGTGCGTCGCTGAACCCCGGCGACCCGAATCCGGTACGCAAGGTCACGCTGAACGGCGGTGATATGCAGGCGGCCGACGGAATCGAACTGCGCGGCGAAACCCTTTGGGTCGCACACAACTCGACCAATTCCATCTCCCGCTGGCGACTGTCCGACGACGGCGCGACGGCCACCCAGGAGCAGCGGTTCACCGACCAAGCCCTCAGCGTCCCAACCGGACTGGTGCACGTCGGCGACCGACTGCTGGTCACCGCGTCACAGTTCGACAAGGGCGGACCGATGGGCCAGGGCACCCCGACCCTGCCGTTCGCCGTGCTGGACGTCTCCGGCATCTGACCCGAAAGCCGGTGTACTGCACCGGCTTTCGCTCAGTAATCGCAGAGCTTGATCCAGTCGCGGTTGTCGTATGTGTTGTCCGCGACGAACAACCCCGCCCCGCTCACATACGGCACCGCGAGATCGAGATTCCCCTTGCGATAGACCGCCCACTTGTAGTTCCGCCCGTAGACGAGCGCCGCATCCTCCATACTCGAGAGAAACCCGTTGAAGTTGAAATTGTGGTTCTCGTTCCCGAAGGTACCGTCGGACTGCAGGTACGCGTACTGGTAGGTGTACGCGTAGTAATACCCCCAATCCGAAAGCGTCCCAGAGCAACTCCCGGAATTCGAGCTGGAGAACGCATCACCCCGCGCCACCCCGGCCCCCATCCCGACCACCAACACCCCCACCAGCCCCACCAAAATCCGTCGCATATCTCCCCCATAGGCTCCCGCCCCGTCAGTACCCCCCAAACCTAGTAGCCCGCCCTGATCAACGGCCAGCTGTTTCCCTAAAACCCCAGCACCCGAACCCTTTCCGAGTAACCGTCCGCACGATTTCGAGGGATTCATCCGTCTCCAACGGTCCGCGCAGCCTCCGCAACAACTCGGGCTCCGCATAGATTTCGGCGGTCGCCCGCCACTCGACCACCGCTCGATCGAACTGCGCCGATCCAGTCACCGAATCATCCTGTGCACAAGCCAGCAATTCGGCGGCACACTGAGCGCGTGCTTCTTCGGGAAGCCAACCAAGCCAAGGGAATTCGTTGTCGAATCGCTCCACGTTCAACGATCACCTGCCGAGCGAGCGGGAGCGCAGTCCTCGCCTGCCGCGGTTCGCAGGAAATCGATCAGATCGTCGATCCGGTAGCCGAGCAAGGGGGCGCGCTCGATCGCCATGAGCAGGAGCTGCCCCAAAATCTTTGCGCCCCAACCATCGAGGCCGTCGGAACACCATTCTTCGACCTTCTCCACGCCGAGGTCGGACATCATAAGCCCGTGGTCGGCGCGGATCTCGGCACACAGCTCGGCGACCGCATCGAGCAAGGTCGGGGCCTGGCGCTCGCATTCGAGCGCGAAGTAACCGCCCGCATCCTCGACCTGGCACCCGCTCGGCGGCGCCGCCTTGATCCCGTCGAAACGCGCATCATCGAATTTGATGTCCCACAAGCCGATTGGGCAGTACGTCAGACCGACCCGAAACCATGCGAACCCCTCCCTAGCTCGATCAAGTAGCACTCGACGGGTGCAGGGTACTGTGCTCGGCACGGTCGCATCGACGAATTTCGAGGGCTTTCGGGGGGCGGCGGAGAAAGGCCGAAGGCCGGTCCACCTGAGTGGAACCGGCCTTCGGATTCGGAAGGGGTTGGGGGTGGACTCAGAAGTCCATGCCGCCCATGCCACCGGTCGGGTCGCCGGCGGGAGCGGCGGCCTTTTCCGGCTTGTCGGCCACGACGGCCTCGGTGGTCAGGAACAGCGCGGCGATCGAGGCCGCGTTCTGCAGGGCAGAACGGGTCACCTTCACCGGGTCGGCCACACCGGCGGCCAACAGGTCCTCGTACTCACCGGTGGCGGCGTTCAGGCCGTGACCGGCGGGCAGGTTGGCCACCTTCTCGGCCACCACGCCCGGCTCCAGACCCGCGTTGAACGCGATCTGCTTCAGCGGCGCCGACAGCGCCACCTTCACAATGTTCGCGCCGGTCGCCTCGTCACCGGACAGGCTCAGCTTGTCCAGCGCCGGCACCGCCTGCAGCAGCGCAACGCCACCACCGGCGACGATGCCCTCCTCCACGGCCGCCTTCGCGTTACGCACCGCATCCTCGATCCGGTGCTTACGCTCCTTGAGCTCGACCTCGGTCGCCGCACCGGCCTTGATCACCGCGACGCCACCGGCCAGCTTGGCCAGCCGCTCCTGCAGCTTCTCCCGGTCGTAATCCGAATCCGACGCCTCGATCTCGGCGCGAATCTGCGCGACCCGGCCCTTGATGGCCTCCGCGTCGCCCGCGCCCTCGACGATGGTGGTCTCGTCCTTGGTGACGACCACCTTGCGCGCCTGGCCGAGCAGCTCGACACCGGCGGTCTCCAGCGAAAGGCCGAGCTCCTCGGTGATGACCTCGCCACCGGTCAGGATGCCGATGTCGGCGAGCTGCGCCTTGCGGCGGTCGCCGAAGCCGGGCGCCTTGACCGCGACGGACTTGAAGGTGCCGCGGATCTTGTTGACGACCAGGGTCGACAGGGCCTCGCCCTCGACGTCCTCGGCGATGATCAGCAGCGGCTTACCGGCCTGGATGACCTTCTCGAGCAGCGGCAGCAGGTCCTTGACGGTGGAGACCTTCGAGCCGACGAGCAGGATGTACGGATCCTCGAGGACCGCTTCCTGACGCTCCGGATCGGTGACGAAGTAGCCGGAGATGTAGCCCTTGTCGAAGCGCATGCCCTCGGTCAGCTCCAGCTGGAGGCCGAAGGTGTTGCTCTCCTCGACGGTGATGACACCTTCCTTGCCGACCTTGTCCATGGCCTCGGCGATCAGCTCACCGATGGAGGTGTCACCGGCGGAGATACCGGCGGTGGCGGCGATCTGCTCCTTGGTCTCGACCTCCTTGGCCGAATCCAGCAGCGTCGAGGTGATCGCCTCGACGGCCTTCTCGATACCGCGCTTCAGACCCAGCGGGTTCGCGCCGGCTGCGACGTTACGCAGACCCTCGCGCACCAGCGCCTGGGCCAGCACGGTCGCGGTGGTGGTGCCGTCGCCCGCGACATCATCGGTCTTCTTGGCGACTTCCTTGACCAGCTCGGCGCCGATCTTCTCGTACGGATCCTCCAGCTCGATCTCCTTGGCGATGGAAACACCATCGTTGGTGATCGTGGGAGCACCCCACTTCTTCTCCAGGACAACGTTGCGACCCTTCGGGCCCAGCGTCACCTTCACCGCGTCGGCGAGGCTGTTCAGACCCCGCTCGAGACCGCGACGGGCCTCTTCGTCGTACGCAATTGTCTTGGCCATTGCGTTGGAATCCTCCACATGTATATGGGGCTGACACACAGGACGACCGCAGGTTGGATCGTCCCAGTTACGCTGGCCAGGTTCGGTGCCCGCGACGGACGACCGAGGGTGTCGATGGAACCCGGTCTCACCGTCCCGACCTGGCACTCACAGGTCAGGAGTGCCAAAGCCATTTTTAGCACTCGGGGGTATCGAGTGCAAGGTCCGGGCTCGGCGGATCAGTGCGTGCGGGCGTCGTCGACCCGCAGGACCAATGCGACGAAGGCATCGGCCCTGCGCTCCTCCGGCGACCGGGGTTCGCCGGATTCGACCGTGACCAGCTCGGCGTCGTGCAACAGCAGCTCCGCCTCGACCCTCATGATCGCCCTGATGAACGGCGGCGCCACCTCTGGTGGCAGGTCGCCGTTGATGATGTACTCGCCGTCCGGACCCGATTCGGTGGAGACGTAAGACAGTGCCCGCATAAGATCTGCGCGCCGCTCCCCTGCAATTAGGTCGGAGTCCCTGTCGTCCGCCATAGCCACATCTTAGCTATTGGCAAACGGCCGGGTGATGACGATCCGTGCAACCGTCCAGGAACAGCGCGGGTCGGCGACTCGATGGCGGCCGAGGTCAGGCGTAGATTTCCGGGCGAACCACGATCATGTTCGACACGCGCCGCGGCGCGAGCGTCGGTCGACTACCGAAAGGGGTCCCCGTGCCCGCTCTCCCCTTCGATTCGCTCTACCGGCACGGCTTCGCGCGGGTGGCGGTGGCGGTGCCGCGGGTCCGCGTCGCAGATCCGGCGTTCAACGCCGAGGCGACCCTGGAACTGGCCCGGCGGGCGGCCGACGATCACGCGGTGCTCACCGTCTTCCCCGAACTCGGCCTGTCCAGCTATACCGCCGACGACCTGTTCCACCAGGACGCGCTCGACGACGCGACGGCCGCCGCGCTGCGCGCGATCGTCGCGGCCAGCGTCGATATCGATACGGTGCTCGCGGTCGGCGCGCCGGTGCGCGCGCAGGGCCGCCTGTTCAACTGCGCGATCGCGATCTATCACGGCACGGTGCTGGGCGCGGTGCCCAAGAGCTATCTGCCGAATTACCGGGAGTTCTACGAGAAGCGCCAATTCGCCGCCGCCCGTGAGGTTTTGACCGACCAGGTGACGATCGCGGGGCAGCGGGCGCCGTTCGGCTCGGATCTGCTGTTCACCGCGACGAACCTGGACGGGTTCACCATGCATATGGAGGTCTGCGAGGACGGCTGGGTTCCGCTGCCGCCCAGCGGTTTCGCCGCGCTGGCCGGCGCCACCGTGCTGGTGAACCTGTCGGCGAGCAATATCGTCATCGGCAAAGCCGACTACCGGCGCGCGCTGTGCACCTCGCATTCGGCCCGCTACCTCGCGGCATACCTGTATTCCGCTGCGGGACACGGGGAATCGACCACCGACATGGCCTGGGACGGACAGGCGCTGGTATGCGAGAACGGCGATCTGCTCGCCGAGGGCGAACGTTTCGCCGATCATCCACAGCTGGTCACCGCCGATATCGACCTGCAGCGCCTGGCCGCCGACCGGATACGCACCACCAGCTTCGCCGATAACGTGCACGACCACCGCGAACGACTGAACCGGTTGCGGCGCATCGAATTCGAACTACCGGTGCCGTCCGCCGCCGTACCGCTGCGGCGCGAAATACCGCGCTTCCCCTATGTTCCCGCCGATCCGGCCGCCCGCAACGAGCGCTGCGCGGAGGTGCATCACATCCAGGTGGAGGGGCTGAGCACCCGCTTGCGCGCCACCGGATCCCAGCACCTGGTGATCGGCGTATCCGGCGGCCTGGATTCCACGCAGGCACTGATCGTCGCGGCCAAGACGATGGACCGGCTCGGGCTGCCGCGCACCAATGTGCTCGCTTACACCATGCCCGGGTTCGCGACCAGCACCCGAACCCACACCGACGCACACCGTTTGATGTCGGCGCTCGGTGTCAGCGCGGCCGAGATCGATATCCGGCCGTCCGCGACGCAGATGTTGCGCGACCTGAATCACCCTGCCGCGGATGGTGTTCCGCAATACGACATCACCTACGAGAATGTGCAGGCGGGTGAGCGGACCGCACATCTGTTCCGGCTCGCGAACCAGCACCGCGCGCTGGTGGTCGGCACCGGCGATCTGAGCGAACTCGCGCTCGGCTGGTGCACTTTCGGCGTCGGCGATCATATGGCGCACTACAGCGTGAATGCCTCGGTGCCGAAAACCCTGATCAAATACCTGATCGCGTGGGCGGTGGACACCGAGCAGTTCGGTGCGGAGGCGGGCGAGGTGCTGTCTTCCATTCTGCGAACCGAGATTTCGCCGGAGCTGATCCCGACAGGCGCCGACGGGACGGATGCCGCACCCGGCCAGAGTTCGGAGGCTGCCGTCGGCCCGTACGAACTGCAGGACTTCCACCTCTACTACCTGCTGCGCTTCGGTTATCGGCCGAGCCGGATCGCCTACCTGGCCAGGCACGCCTGGTCGGATCCCGAGCGCGGCCGCTGGCCGGATCTGGTCGAGCAGCACAACGCATACGATCTTGCGGCGATCAAGTACTGGCTCGCCGAATTCCTGCGCCGATTCGTGCAGACCAGCCAGTTCAAGCGGTCGACGCTGCCGAACGCGCCGAAGGTCGGATCCGGCGGATCGCTGTCCCCGCGCGGTGATTGGCGCGCCCCGAGCGACGCATCGGCCGCGGCCTGGTTGGACGAACTTGCCCGCAACGTACCCGATCACCGTGACAACTGATTTCGTTCGTACATGGGTAACTCGCCGGGTACGGGCTGACTCATCCAGCTACATACAGTCGGCCGCCAACGCGAGTCTCGCGGCAGTCGAGTCTGGCCTGAAGTCACGGGGAGGCGGGGGAGCCGCGTCTGTGTTGGGCCGGTGTTCGCGGGACTGTCTATCGTTACGTGGTGAGTGAAGCACCGGGCTGGAGCGCCATCGACGCCGCGCTGCGAATCCTGTACGGAGAGACCGTTCCCGCGCACTGGACGCCGCAACAGCCCTGGTCCCTCGGCGGGCCCGACCCGCTGGACGGCATCAGCGCCTACCCGCGCACCGATCCGGTATCGCATTGGCACTACGTCACATACGGGATGTCGGAGCTGTACGAGAAGGAGTGGGACGATCCGGACGTATCCGGTTGGGGATTCGAATTCACCCTGCGCCTGGCCCGGCCGACGTCCGACGCCGACCCGCCGCTATGGGCGGCGGGTTTCCTACAAACCTTGGCGCGCTATGTAATTCAGTCCGGGAAGTGGTTCGAACCCGGTAACACCATCAAGGCGAACGGACCGCTCGATCCGGAGCGGCCCGATTCGGCCATCCAGGCCTTTACCTTCGTCGTCGACCCCGAGCTGGGCTCGATCGACACGCCGCACGGCGCTGTGCGTTTTCTGCAGGTGGTCGGGCTGACCATGCCGGAATACCGAGCCGCGTTGGGCGGCAAGGCTCTCGGCCTCCTGCGCGATTTCGAATCGCGAATTCCCTTGTACGTCACCGATCTCGATCGAGCGACCTTCGTGAACGACCCGAAACCCCAAGCCCGCTGGCCGCGTTGGGGTGGCGGGCTGCGCGGTCGTCCGTGATCGAATCCGGTTATTGCTTGGGCTTCATGAAGGCCGCGAGCATTTCGCCCACGTCCTTCTCCACCTTGGCCTTGGTGACGCCCAGATCGGTGACCAAACCGGATCCGTTCTCGAATTCGAGGATGGCGAGCAGGATGTGTTCGGTGCCGATGTAGTTGTGCACCAGGCGAATCGCCTCGCGGAAGGTCAGCTCCAGCACCTTGCGGGCGTCGGCGCTGAACGGTATGAGCACGGGAACCTCATCGGCCCTCGGCGGCAGCGCCGCGGTCGCCGCGTCACGCACCGCCTCCACGGTCGCTCCGGCGGCAACGAGTTCCTTGCAGGCGAGACCGTCCGGCTCACTCAGCAGACCGAGCACCAGATGCGGGATGCCGATCTCGGCGTTGCCCGCACCGTGCGCGGCCTGCTGCGATGCCACTATCACCCGGCGCGCCCGGTCGGTGTACCGCGCGAACCCGCTGCTCAGGTCCATGGCCGTCGTATCGCCAGGTTCCTTGGGCACGAACCGCTTCTGCGCGGCCTGCTTGCTGACGCCCATGCTGGCGCCGATATCGGTCCAGGACGCGCCGGAGCGGCGAGCCTGGTCGACAAAGTGGCCGATCAGGTGATCGGCCACTTCACCGAGGTGATCCGCGACGACCACCGCGTCGGACAGTTGGTCGAGCGCGTTGTCGGGGCGGGCTTTTTTGATGCCGTCGATCAGATCGTCGAGGCGGATATGCGATGTCATGCGTCAACTCTAGGTTGACGCCCTGAGGGCGTCAACCGAAGGTTGACGCGTACTGCGCCCCGTTCGCGGACGGCGAACGGCATACAAACGAATCAGGGACGAGCGGTAGCGAACGCACCCCGGACGATCATCTCCTTGACCCGAGCCGCGATCCGCCCGGTGAGCACCGTGCGACCCGGTGCGTCGTCGGCATGCAGCGCCTGAATCACCCCATCCTGCCGACCGAGGCTGATGCACTGAATCAGATAGCGGAACTTCAACTTTCGCGGCTCTCGCCCATCAAGACCCGCGATGACGGCATCGGCGGCGTGCTTGCCGGTCGGCAGCGCGGTGGCGCAGGCCATCCGCAATTCCCGGCCGCCGGGCCCGGCGATCACCGCACTGTCCCCGGCGGCGTACACATCGGGATGGGAGACCGAACGCAATGTCGCGTCGGTCAGCACCCGGCCGGTGCCGTCGACGGCGATACCGGCCCGCGCCGCCAGATCCGGCACCCCGAAACCGGCGGTCCACACCGTCGCCGCGGCCGGGACGACGGACCCGTCGGCCAGCCGGACACCATCCGCGAGCACCTCGACAACCTTTGCACCGGAACGAATTTCGACACCCAGATGGGTCAGCGTGCGTTGGACGTGCGTCGCCGCCCTCGCCGATAGCCAGGCGCCCGGCATCTCCGAGCCGAGCAGGATCACCCGCGAATCCGGTTGCGCCTCGGCGAGTTCGGCGGCCAACTCGATCCCGGTCGACCCCGCGCCGACCACCGCGATCGGCCCGCGCGAAAGCCGCAGCCGTGCAACATCTTCCGGAGTGGCCAGCGCGAAGGCGTGCTCGGCGGCGCCCGGAACGCCGGACAGATCCGCCGTGCTGCCGAGCGCGTAGACCAGCGCGTCGTAATCGAGCGCTTCGCCGTTGTCCAGCAGCACCCGGCCGCCCGCGGTGTCCAGCTCGACGGCCCGCGCATGCACGAACCGAATCTTCTTCGGCTCCAATAATTCCCGTATACCCCACTGGGAGATTCGCTGCCCGGCCGCCGATTGGTGCAGCCGGACCCGCTCGACGAATTCCGCGCGGGCATCGACGACGGTGACCTGTGCGTCCCGCGCCTTGCTCACCAACCTGCCCGCCGCGGCCAGCCCGGCGTACCCGGCGCCGAGAACGATGATGCGATGCTGTCCGGTCATGATGTGGCTCCTTCCGATTAGCCGACACCGACCAGACCGGACAGCTCCCCCAATACTGACAGCCTTGATCTATGAGCCCCGTCACGCCCAGACGCGCGCCAGGTAGGTGAGCTTCTCCGGATTCACCACCAACCGCAGCTCCCCCACCTGATCGCCGTCCAACTCGACCGCGACCACCATCATCGGTACGCCGTTGACCAGCACCACAACCGAGGGCGCGCCGTTGATCTCGAGCACCTCGAGCACCATGCCCGGCACCTCCCAGCGGAACAGCCCGGCCAGGTAGCGCGCGACACTGTTGGCCCCGACCACCGGCCGCCGCGCGGCATTGATCACTCCGCCGCCATCCGCGATGGATACCGCGTCGGCCGTGAGCATCCGCTCCAGCGCCGTGATATCGCCGGTGCGCGCCGCCTTCAGGAATCGTTCGATCAGCTCGCGGGCGTACTCGTCGGGAATCTCGAAGCGGGTCCGGCCCTCCCTGACCCGCTGCGCGGCCCTGCGGTAGACCTGCTGCGAATTGGCCTCGGTGACGGTGAGCATGTCGGCGATCTCCCGGTGCGCGTAGCCGAACGCCTCGCGCAGCACGAACACCGCCCGCTCCACCGGGCTCAGCCGCTCCAGCGTGGTGAGCAGCGCGAGCGAAACCTGTTCGCGCTCCTCGACGGACTCCAGCGGACCCAGCTCGCCCCGCGCGGTCGGCACCGGCTCCGGGAGCCATGGCCCGGCATATGTCTCGCGCCGGGCCCGCGCCGAGACCAGCCAGTTGCGGCAGATGTTGACCACAACGGTGGTCAGCCACGCCTCGGCGGAACGGATTTGGCGACGGTCGGCGGCGTCCCAGCGCAGGTACGCCTCCTGTACGGCGTCCTCGGCCTCCATCGCCGAACCGAGCATGCGGTAGGCCAGCGCGAACAGCCGGGGCCGATGCGCCTGGAATTCGCGCAGCCCATCCGCTTCCACGTGTACCTTCTTCCGATCCCGCCGTCCCGGTAAGACCGTACCGCTCGGCATGATCGCCGCGCGCGGGTGTCTCAGTGGTTCACCGTTGAAGCGGCCGACATCGAAAAAGCGTTGCTCGCGCAGGCCGAAGACGACACCGCGCACTAGATCCGGCAGCGTCGGCCGCCGCCAGACCCACGCCTCGAAACCCCCCAGCCGCAGGCCCCCCAGCGCTGCAAGAGCATTCATACCGAACAGCCTGGTATGCGGCGCTTTGAGAATCCTTAACAAATGCCAGTAACGCCGACCTCACCGGCACAAAGTTCCAGGCGACCGAATTGCCGGGCCTTGCAACGAGATCCGGTCAGTACCGGATCTCGTCGGGCCTGCGCTGTTTGTTGCCCGGACGGCGCAGCCGCAGCCGCGCACTGGAACCCCGGATGGTCGGACGCCGGATAACCGGACGCCGCGGATCGGCCCGGCGCTGGGCCCGGCGCTGGGCGCGCCGCTCGGCGGGCTTGTGCTGCCAGGTCTCCGGACGCGCGGCCACCCAGCGCTGGGAGTGCCAGGCGAAGGGGATATGCCCGAGATACAGCAGCACGAGCACCAGCAGCAGCACGATCGGATAGGTGACCAACGCCGCAGCCGCCAGCGCGACCAGCACCAGCAGCCCGGCCGCGGCCTGCGGCGCCACCGACACCGACTTCATGGCCAGCGTCGGAATCGTGCTGACCGCGAGCGCCGCCGCGAACACCGTCCACGCCGCGGTCACGTAGAACCCGGCCCACCAGCCGTCGCCGAATTCGACGAACATCGCGATCGGCACCATGGCGATCAGCGCCGCCGCGGGCGCGGGCACGCCGACGAAGTACTCCCGCGACCAATCCGGCCGGGTGTCGTCGTCCATCAGCGTGTTGAACCGGGCCAGGCGCAGCACCAGGCTCACCGCGAACACCAGCGCGACGATCCAGCCCGCGCTGTCCTTGTTCAGCAATCCGACATATAGAACGAGTGCGGGCGCGACGCCGAAAGAGATGGCGTCGGAAAGGGAATCGAGTTCCGCGCCCATCTTGGTGGTCGCGTCGAGCATGCGGGCCAGGCGACCGTCCAGGGTGTCGAGCACGGCGGCCGCGCCGATCATCGCCAGCGCGAGTTCGAATTTGCCGTCGAGGCCGAACTTCACCGCGGACAGTCCGGCGCACAGCGCCAGGATGGTGACGATGCTCGGCAGCAGCCGGATGCTGCGCCGCCGCCGATTCGATGCGGGCACGGCCTCCATCATGACAAGTCGGCCAGCACGGTTTCGGCCCCGATGGTGCGCTGGCCCGGCTGAACGAGCAGTTCGGTGCCTGCGGGGAAGTAGGTGTCGACCCGGGAACCGAAGCGGATGAGGCCGTAGGTATCACCGATGGTGAGTTTGTCGCCTGGTCGCGCATCGCAGACGATGCGCCGCGCCAGCAGGCCCGCGATCTGCACGACGACCACCTGCTGCCCGGATTCGGTCTCCAGCACCATGCTGTTGCGCTCGTTCACCGAACTCGCCTCGGGCAGATCGGCGGAGCGGAACTGGCCGGCCTGATGCAGCACCTGACGCACGATTCCCGACACCGGGACACGCTGGACGTGCACGTCGAGCACGGACAGGAAGATGCTCACCCGCGGCAGCGGTTGCTCGCCGAGCCCCAATTCGGCGGGGGGCGTTGCGGTATCGACCAGCGCGACCTCACCGTCGGCCGGCGCGACGACGACGCCGGCCCGGTTCGGCGGCACCCGGTGCGGATGCCGGAAGAAGCAGGCGCATGCGGCCGCGGCGAGCAGACCCGTGCGGCGCAGCCACTTACGCCTGCCGCCGAGCACGGCGACCGCGAGCGGTGCGGCGACGAACGGCAGCCCGGCCGGATGCAGCGGGGGGATCGCGTTGCGCACCAAATCGACGACGTGGCCGACTCCGGTGCGTTCCGGCGTGCCGGGCGGGGTGGGGCGGCGTGCCACAGGCTCCTCTTTCCTCATGGTTAGAACTGGCGCAAGCGTTCACCCTACGCCGAACGGCGCCCGTAGCACGCGTCGGTCAGCGCCGGAAATCACCCGATACGCCGGGAACGAGAAGGCCGCCGCCGCCAAAGGTTAACGCCGCGTACAGCAAGCGTTGCGCGAACGCGGGTATACCCGGGCAATGTAGGAATAGGCACTCGCATCCGGGGTCCCGCGGGCTAATATGAGGGGGCCTCATGTCTACGGGTTCGTAGGTATCGGGCCGATGAGGAAATCAATTCCAGGCTTCGGGGTACAACCCGGCGGCAGGGCCGCAGGTACATAGGAGACGGACCATGGCTGCTCGAATCGCCCAGACAGCAGGGCAGGAGCACACCGCGATCCTCGGGCTCGGCGTATACCGCCCGGCCCGGGTGGTCACCAACGACGAGGTGGCGGGCCCGATCGACTCGAGCGACGAGTGGATTCGAACCCGGTCCGGAATCAAGACCAGGCGCTTCGCGTCGGAGTCGGAAACCATCCAGAGCATGAGCGTCGCCGCGGCGCGTGGCGCGCTGGAATCGGCGGCCGTCGCGGTCGATCAGGTCGATTGCGTGATCGTTGCCACCTCGACGCATCTGCTGCTGACGCCGGCCGCGGCGCCGCAGATCGCGACCGAGCTCGGCATGAACGGCGCTGCGGCATTCGACATTTCGGCGGGCTGCGCCGGTTTCTGCCATGCGCTGGCGCTGGCCTCGGATCTGGTGCGGGCGGGCACATCGAATCACGTGCTGGTGATCGGCGTCGAGAAATTGACCGACACCATCAACCCGCGCGACCGGTCCACCGCCTTCCTCTTCGCCGACGGCGCGGGTGCGGTGATCGTCGGCCCGTCCGAGGAGCAGGGCATCGGCCCGACCGTCTGGGGTTCGGACGGCACCCAGAGCCACGCGATCCGGCAGGACAAGAACTGGGTCGAATTCTTCGCCGAGATCGAGGAAAAGGGGCTCGGCGCGGTGCGGCCCTACCTCACCATGGAGGGCACGGCCGTATTCCGTTGGGCCGCACACTCGTTGGAGAAGGTCTGTCGCGACGCGATGGACCGCGCCGGCCTGGCCCCCGAGGATATGGACGCGATGATCCCGCATCAGGCCAACGGCCGGATCATCGAAATCATGGCCAGGACACTGAAATTGCCGGAGCACTGCGCGCTGGCCAACGATATCGAGGAGACCGGTAACACATCGGCCGCGTCGATTCCGCTGGCCATGGAGGCGATGCTGCGCAAGAACGAGGCGAAGCCCGGCGACACCGCGCTGCTCATCGCATTCGGCGCCGGGCTGTCCTACGCCGCCCAGGTGGTGAAACTGCCTAAGTGGCAGTAGTTTTCAGCCCAATGCCCAGGTGACCTTCACGGTGAAGGTCACCGTCTGGGTGCCGGGTTCGAGCGAAAACGATTCGGGCGCGTTGGCCGACTGCGGCTTCGGGTTGTCGCTGGTGGCCTCGTTGATGGTGACCACGTCCTTCAGCTTCAGCCCGGCCAGTACGGCATATTGTTCGGCGCGGGATTTCGCGTCGGCGAAGGCGCGGGCGCGCGCGTCGGAGATCAGCTTGGAGTTGTCCTCCAAGGCGAAAGACACACCGCGCAAACGGGTTTCGTTACCGCCGGCCTTTATCGCACCGTCGAGGACCGCGGAGGCCTTCGACAGCTCGCGCACCACGACGTGCACCATATTCGTCGCGCGGTAATCGGTGACGGTGTGGCCGTCCGGCGTGTACTGCGGCTGGATCGACAGATCGGTGGTGCGGATGTCCTCTCGTGCGACGCCCGCGGCGACCATGGCATCGGTCATCGCCTTGGCCCGGTCGTTGACGGTGGCGATGGCGCCGGAGACATTGTCCGCGGCGACCTCGACACCCAGATCGGCATTCAGGGTGTCCGGTGCGCCGCGCACCTGACCGGTGCCGACCACGGTGACATCGCGGTCGGCGGGCGTCGCCGATTTGCCGCATCCGGTGCAGAGCATGGCCGCACCGGCCACCACGGCCACGAACGGCATGTATCGCATACCCGGAACTTACGCGCCGAATCCCGCGGAACCGGTCAGCCGCGCGCCTCCGCTGCGGATTTGATCTTGCCGAGGGTTTCGGTCATGCCGCGCACCAGATCTGCCTCGAACGACTCCTCACCACCGAACCCGATATCGATCGACTTGCGGACCAACTGCGGAATCCCCTTGGGCGCAAGGTCGCGCCGCTCGACGAGCCGGGTCCCGGCCTCGGTCGGCTCCAGGGTGTAGCTCCAGGTGGTCCGGTTCTCGTTCATCCGGAAGGCGAGGGATTTGTTCGGCTCGAACCGGACGATGCGCGACGACGTCGGCCAATACTTTTTGCCGTCGGTGTTCAGATTGATCGTCCAGGTGCCCGCCTTGACCCGGCCGAGCGGGAGCATGCGCACGCATTGCGGGCTGAATTCCGGCATGCGTTTGAGATCCGCGAGCACGGCCCACACCCGTTCCGGCGGCGCGGCGATATCGACGGCGACTTCGAGATTCTTGGGCAACGCTGCCTCCGGGGGACTCGGTGCTTCTGCTGTCGCGATGATAATCGGGAAGACAGTTGGGTCACATTTTCGCATGTTGTGAAGGCCCCTTGTAATACACGGCGCACAATGGCTGATAGACGAAGCACCAGACACTGCCACCAGCTTTCCCGTCAAACGTGAGGTGATCGGCCGTGAAACTGCGCTCACTCCTCCATCGCAGGCAGTCGGACAAACTCCCACTGCTCCCCGCAACCGAATCCGAAGACGGGCACACCGTCCGTGGCATGTTCTCCCTCCGTGAACAGAAATCGAGCGCCCAGGAGGAGCGTCTGGAACGCCTGCTCACCCCGAAAGAGCTGGATCTGGTGCGGGAGAACCGGCTCTGAGCGCCGAGCAATTCACGTCCACACGATGGCCCGTTCGCGCCGGGCTGACGAAACGCCGGCGACGCGCCGTCGGCCGAGACTCCATACTCTTTAGGTGACTTCACCCGCTGCCACGAAGCCGGCCATCCTCAGCGTCGACGACGATCCGGGGGTTTCCCGCGCGGTCGTCCGCGACCTGCGCCGCCGTTATGGGGCCGATTACCGGATTCTGCGCGCGGAATCGGGCGCCGCGGCGCTCGACGCGCTCCGTGAGATGAAATTGCGCGGCCAGCCGGTCGCCGTGCTGATCGCCGACTACCGGATGCCGGGTATGGACGGCATCGAATTCCTGGAGCAGGCAATGGACCTGCACCCGTACGCACGGCGCGTACTGCTGACCGCCTACGCCGACACCAATGCCGCCATCGACGCGATCAACGTCGTCGATCTGGACCACTACCTGCTCAAGCCGTGGGATCCGCCGGAGGAGAAGCTCTATCCGGTGCTCGACGGGCTGCTCGACGCCTGGCGCAGCAGCGAACAGCGCCCGGTGTACGAGACCAAGGTGGTCGGCAACCGCTGGTCGCCGCGCTCCTCGCAGGTGCGGGAGTTCCTGGCGCGCAACCAATTGCCCTACCGCTGGTACCTGGCCGACGAGCCCGAGGGCGCGCGGCTGCTGGAGGCGGCGGGCGCCGATCCGGAGCGCTGCCCGGTGGTGATCACCGCGACGGGTGAGGCGCTCGTACAGCCGAGCGATGGCGAATTGGCCGAGAACGTCGGGCTTTCCACCACGCCGACCGGCGATTTCTACGACCTGATCGTGGTCGGCGGCGGGCCCGCCGGACTGGGCGCCGCGGTGTACGGCGCGTCCGAGGGCCTGCGCACGGTGCTGGTCGAGCGGACCGCGACCGGCGGCCAGGCCGGGCAGAGTTCGCGCATCGAGAACTATCTCGGCTTTCCCGACGGGGTGTCCGGCGCGCAATTGGCCGACCGGGCGCGGCGGCAGGCGGCCAAATTCGGCGCCGAGGTGATCACCACCCGCGAGGTGGTGGGGCTGGAGGTGAACGGGTCGGCGCGCACGGTCCGCTTCGCCGACGGCGGGCGGCTGTGCGGGCACACCGTGATCATCGCGACCGGCGTCGATTACCGGCGCCATCCCGCGCCCGGCGTCGACGATTTCACCGGGCGCGGCGTCTATTACGGCTCGGCCATGACCGAGGCCGCCGAATGCGCCGACTGCGAGGTCTACATCGTCGGCGGGGCGAATTCGGCGGGCCAGGCCGCGGTATTCCTGTCCCGCAATGCCCGCACGGTCCATCTGGTGGTGCGCGCGGATTCGCTGGAGAAATCCATGTCGCACTATCTGATCCAGCAGATCGCGCAGATTCCGAATATCGAGGTGCACACCAGGACGGAGGTGGTGGCCGCCGACGGCGACGATCACCTGCGCCAGATCGTGCTGCGCAATAACGACACCGGCGTGGAAGAAAAAGCCGATGCCGAACGGTTGTTCCTGTTCATCGGGGCCGCACCGCAGACCGAATGGCTCGACGGCATGGTCATCCGCGACTCGGCCGGATATGTGGTGGCCGGGCCGGACCTGATGGTCGACGGCAACAGACCGGCGGGCTGGGAGCTCGCCCGCCCGCCGCATCACCTGGAGACCAGCGTGCCCGGTGTCTTCGTGGCCGGTGACGTGCACGCCGACTCGGCCAAGCGGGTCGCATCGGCGGTCGGCGAGGGTGCGATGGCGGTCATGCTCGTGCACCGGTATCTGGCTTAGGGAAGGGTTTCAATGACTTCTAATGAGATTGCCCAGCGCAGTAGCCGTTTGGTCTGCGACCCGGCCGAGCTGCGTTCCCTGTTCCTATTCGAGCACCTCGACGACGAACAGCTGGACTGGCTGTGCCGCGACGGCCGGGTCGAATACATCGAGCCCGGAAAGGTTTTCGCCGAGGGCGATCAGGCCACCTGCTTCTATGTGCTGATGGACGGCGAGGTGGTGCTCACCAAACTGTCCGGGGGCACCGAGATCGAACTGGTGCGCACCCAGCACCACGGTTCGTACGCGGGCGCCTGGCAGGCGTATATCGGCGACAAGGCGGACCAGCACTACACCGCGTCGATGTATGTCACCCGCAAGTCGCGGTTCTACGTCCTGGACGCGGCGATCTTCGCGCGCATGATGCGGGAATGGTTCCCGATGGCCGTCCATTTACTGGAGGGCGTCTTCTTCGGCAACCGGAACACCAACGCGCGCATCAGCCAGCGCGAGCGTCTGCTCGCGCTGGGCTCGCTCTCGGCCGGACTCACCCACGAGCTGAACAATCCGGCCGCCGCCGCGGTGCGCGCCACCGCGGGCCTGCGCGACCGGGTCGCCGGGATGCGGCACAAGCTGGCGATGATGGCCGACGGCAAATTCGATCCGAAATCCCTTGTGGCCATGGTGCAATTGCAGGAGGAGGCGGCCGCGCAGGTGGCCAAGGCCCCCGATCTGACCCCGATGGAGGCCGCCGACCGCGAGGATATGCTCGGCGACTGGCTGGAGGAGCACGGCATCGAGGACGCCTGGAATCTGGCGCCGAATTTCGTGCAGGCCGGATTCGACGTCGATTGGCTGGAGAAGGTCTCGGCCACCCTGGAAGGCTGCGAGGCCAAGGTTTTCCAGGGGGCGATCCGATGGCTGAACTACACCATCGAGACCGAGCTGCTGATGAATGAGATCGCCGACTCCACCACCAGGATTTCCTCGCTCGTCGATGCGGCCAAACAGTATTCGCAGATGGACCGGGCGCCGTTCCAGGTGGTGGATATCCACGATCTGCTCGACAGCACGCTGGTGATGCTGAGCCGTAAGCTCGGCGACGGCATCGAGGTGGTCAAGGAATACGACCGCACGCTGCCCCAAATTCCTTGTTACGCAGCGGAATTGAATCAGGTATGGACGAACCTGATCGATAACGCGGTGTACGCGATGCAGGGCTCGGGCACGCTCACCATTCGCACCAGACGCGAAACCAATTGTGTCGTAGTGGAAATCGGCGATACCGGGCCCGGCGTGCCGCCGGAGGTGAAGAATCGGGTCTTCGAACCGTTCTTCACCACCAAGCCGATGGGCGAGGGCACCGGGCTCGGTTTGGATATCTCCTTCCGCATCGTCGTCAACAAGCATCACGGCGATATCCGGCTGGAATCCGAGCCCGGCAACACCAAATTCACGGTTTGGCTGCCGCTGGACCGCCCGGCGGACAACGGCGCCGAAGCCGAGGATGGAGGTCAGCAGTGACACAGGAGCTGGACGGTATCGATCCGACGGTGCCACCGAGCGGTACCGGATGCGTGGAATGCGAAGCGGCACAAGGCTGGTGGGTGCATCTGCGACGGTGCGCCCAGTGCGGGCACATCGGCTGTTGCGACACATCGCCCGCGCAGCACGCCAGCAGGCACGCCAAGGAGACCGGGCATCCGTTCATCCAGAGCTACGAACCCGGCGAGGACTGGTTCTGGGACTTCCGCACCGAGGAAATGTACGGCGGTGGGCCCGAACTGGCACCCCCGCACAGCCACCCCGCCGATCAGGGTGTACCCGGCCCGCGCGGGCGGGTGCCCGCCGACTGGCAGGCGCACATCCACTGAGGTTCAGCCTCCCGACACGATGTCAATGGTGCTGGCATGAAGGCGAAATCCCAAGTGCGCCAATACGATCGAGCTGGTGAATAAAGATCGTATGGCCAACCGCCGCTCGTTCGTCGTCGGCTCCGCCGCGGCGATCACCGGCGCCGGGGCCGGATTCGCGGCGGGCAGGTTCACCGGAGCGGATCCGGATATCTCGGCGGCGACGGGCTCTTTCAAGATCGTCGACAATCGCGGCAAACAGCGGTTCCTCTTCGAATCCCGCAAGCCGCCGATCATCCTCGGCGGCAAGACATATCCGGCGGAGCAACGCAGCGGTCCGGATGCCTCCTACATCCTGTTCAACGACGAGAACGGCGACGAGAAGGGCGGCATCGTCGCGGCAAGCGATGGCACCCTGATCTCGCTCGACTACCCCAACGGCGACGCCATCCACTTGCATACCCGGTGGCACGACAGGTCGGGCGCCGCCTCACTCCTGATCAACCATTTCGGCGATCCGACGACTCCGCCCGAACAGGCGAAGCATCCGATGGGGCTGCTCCTCTACGCCGACAGCGAGAACGGAACGGGTCTGACCCTGTGCGATCCACAGGGCAGGCCACGGATTCGGCTGCGCGTCGCGATGGACGGCACACCCTCCATCGCATTCCTCGACGAACAGGGCGCGGTGGTGAACGAACTCCGGGGTGGCGATAGCAAATCGCAATAATCTAGCAAAACCAGCACTGACCGGGGTTTCCTGACATAACGTCGATCGAGACATGGGTCAGCGAAGTGATAGCAATCACAGGTTGAACGCAGACCCGCAGGTATGTTCGGAACGTGCGACGGATCGGCGAGACGGTGGACGCGGTCGCGGCCTTCCTGGGAGCGGCGGTCGCAGGCATTGCGCTGTTCCTGCCGATCAGCTTCAGCTGGACCGGCGAGACCACCCCGTACCGGATCGCCAGCCTGATCAACAGCGTGCCGCGCGGCGCGGCCATCGGATTGATCGTCGCGGTCGCGGTCTGCGTCGTGGTCGTCACCTTCACCCGGACCTCGGCGGCCTGGTTGGTCGCGACGGTCGGCATGATCGGGATGTTCGTCAATCACACCGCAGGCCGCCATGTTTCGAATGCGGACATGCTCACCACGCAGAACTATCTCGACTCGGTGTGCGCCGGAATCGTGCTCGGCGCGCTCGGCGCCGCGGTGTTGCGCAGGCGGATACCCGCGGCGGCGTTCGCGATCGGCAGCGCGGGCTTCTTCGTCTTCGGCGATCTGGCCGACATCCTCGAAATCTCCGACCAGGACCCGTACTCCGTGCTGGAGACCCCGCCGCGCTGGCTCATCGCCATCGCCATGGCGCTGCTGATACTCGGCACGCTGCGCAACCGTTCGCGGGTCAAACACCCCGACGCGGTGCGGATGGCGCTGGATCTGCCGCTCGCGCCGATCGTCGCGGCCATGGTGCTCTCGCTGGTGGTGCTCGCCACCTCGGAATGGCTCGCGCGCCAATTCCAGAACTCGCCGGATGCCGGGCACGGTGTCGATATCGGGCTCGCGGTGGCCGCGACCCTCGCGGCGGCGACCGTCGCCGCGATGCTGCTGCCGGGCCGGGACGGCACCGGCGTCTATCTGGCGGTAGCCCTGGTGGCGGCGGCGGACGCGATCGGCGGCGCACCCCGGCCGGGGTGGAGCATCTTCGCGCTACTCGCCCTGACCTCGCTCGGCATGTTCATCGGTACGCGGCTGGCATCGACCGCGATGGCCGCGCTGCTGATCGCCGGGCTCGCCGTCTACGCGATGCTGCTGCCCGACATACACGACAACACCGTGCTGCATATGACCGGCAGTTCCGCACTCGCGCTCACCGCGGGCTACTGCTGCGGCGTCGCGTGGCCGCAGTACGCGCCGAGCGGGGTGCTCGGGCTGACGGCGCTGTATCTGCCGTCGATCGTCACGGCGCTGCCGCTGGAGCGGGCGGCCTGGCCGGTGCCCGACGCTACCGCACACGGCACCAGGCTCGGGCGGACCGCGCTCGCGGTCGCCATCGGCTGTGCGGTGGGTTTGGCTGTGCTGCACCGCATTCGGCCGCGACACCGGCCGACGCCCGCGACGCCGGTAGCGGATGAGTCATTTGCCGATACATAGCGACACTTCGCGGAGATGGCCGACGCCATAGTCGCCCGATGCGCGAATCCACCTGGTTTTTCTTACGATTGTCCTGGACAGCCCGAGATACCGACCAGCCGGAGTGAAGTTTGCTCATTATCCTGCTCGCACACGCGATCGCCGCACTGGCCGCGCCGCTGTGCGTGCGGGCACTGGGACGCAACGCCTTCTACCCGCTAGCGCTGGTGCCGCTCGGCTGCCTCGGCTGGGTGATCGCGAATTGGGGTGATACCCAACAGGTTCGGCTCGCGTGGGCGCCGAGCATCCAGATGAACGTCGACCTGCGCTTCGATTCGCTCGCCGCCATCATGTGCGCGCTGGTGCTCGGCATCGGCGCGCTGATAATCGCTTACTGCGCACGATATTTCGAGGACGACGAGCCCCGTTTGGGGCTGTTCGCCGCCGAGCTGGTCGGCTTCGCCGGAGCCATGTTCGGACTGGTCACCAGCGATAATATGGTGCTGCTGTTCATCTTCTGGGAAACCACGACCGTGCTGTCGTTCCTGCTGGTCGGGCATAACGCGGAGCAGCCGGTGAGCAGGCGGGCCGCGATCCAGGCGCTGCTGGTGACCGGCGCGGGCGGGCTGGCGATGCTGGTCGGCATCATCATCGTCGGCGAGCGCAGCGGCAGCTATCTACTGTCCGACCTACTCGCACATGGCAATCCGCCGACCGGTGCGGCCATGGACGTCGCCGTCGCGCTGCTGCTGATCGGCGCGCTGAGCAAATCGGCGATCGTGCCGCTGCACTTCTGGCTGCCCGGCGCGATGGCCGCGCCGACGCCGGTGAGCGCGTACCTGCACGCCGCCGCGATGGTGAAGGCGGGTGTGTACCTGGTGGCGCGGCTGGCGCCGGTATTCGCCGGCAACCCGCTCTGGCATCCGATCGTGCTGACCCTCGGGGTGGCATCGATGCTGCTGGCCGGGCTGCGGTCGCTGCAGGTCACCGATCTCAAGCTGGTGCTGGCCTTCGGCACGGTGAGCCAGCTCGGATTCCTGCTGGTGCTGGTCGGGATCGGCACGCCCGAGGCGGCGCTGGCGGGCACCGCGCTGATCGTTTCGCACGCGCTGTTCAAGGCGTGCCTGTTCATGGTGGTCGGGATCATCGACCATTCGGCGGGTACGCGGGATCTGCGGCTGCTGTCCGGGCTCGGGCGGCGAGCGCCGGTGCTGTGCGGTGCCGCGGCGCTCGCCGCGCTGAGCATGGCCGGATTGCCGCCGATGATCGGATTCGTGGCCAAGGAGAGTGCGCTGGACTCGATCCTGCGGGCCGATGGTCTCGCGGATCCGGCCCGGATCCTGCTGTGCGCCGGGGTGGTGCTCGGCTCGGTGCTCACGGTCGGCTACAGCGCGCGATTCCTGTGGGGTGCGTTCGCGGACAAGCGAATTCGCGATGATTCCGCACCATGGCATGCGCCCGGCGCGCTATTCCTCGCGCCGCCAGTGGTTTTGGCCGTAGCGAGCCTGGCGGCCGGACTCGCCGCCGACTGGGTGAGCGACCGCCTGGCGCCATACGCGAAAACCCTGCCCGGCGAGCTGGTTTCCCATCTCGCGCTCTGGCACGGCTTCGGCACGCCGCTCGCGCTGACCATGGTCGTCATCGCGCTGGGTCTCGTACTGTTCGAAATCCGGGACCGGCTGGGCGAATCCGCGAAACCGCGCCTCGGCAATGCCGACCGCGCCTACGACGCGACGCTGCGCGCGATGGACAATCTCTCGCTGCGGATGACCAGGGCGACCCAGCGCGGCTCGCTTCCGCTGAGCCAGACCACCATCCTGATCACGCTCATCGTGCTGCCGACGGTGCTGCTCGCCACCGGCACACGCACCGGAATCGAACTGCGCCTGTGGGATTCGCCATTGCAGGCGGTGATCGGCGCGATCATGGTGGTGATGGCGATCGGCGCGACGGTCCTGCGCAACCGCCTGGCCAGCGTGCTGTTCGTCGGGGTCACCGGCTACGGCTGCGGCGTGCTGTTCGCGCTGCACGGCGCGCCGGATCTGGCGCTCACCCAATTCCTGGTCGAGACGCTGACGCTGGTGATCTTCGTGCTGGTGCTGCGCGCCTTCCCCGCCGAGATCGAGGCGAGTCGCACCGGGCGGTTCAAGAAGCGCAGGGCGCTGCTGGCGATACTGGTCGGCGCGGTGGTGTCCGGCCTGGCAGCGTTCGCCGTCGCGGCCCGGTCGGCGGAGCCGATCTGGCACCGGATCCCGCCCGCCGCATACCAATTCGGCGGCGGCAAGAACGCGGTCAACGTGCTGCTCGTCGATATCCGCGCCTGGGACACCCTCGGCGAGATCTCGGTGCTCGTCGTCGCCGCGACCGGCGTCGCATCGCTGGTATTCCGCAGTCGCCGGTTCGGCAGCCTGCCGAGGGCGGTGGAATCGCCCAACTATCGACCCGACATGGTGACCTGGTTGACCGCCGGACGACTGCTCGACCGCCGGTATCGGTCCATCGTCCTGCAAATCACCACCAGGCTGGTCTTCCCGACCATCATGGTGCTCTCGGTGTATTTCTTCTTCTCCGGCCACAATGCGCCGGGCGGCGGTTTCGCGGGCGGACTGACCGCCGGATTGGCGCTGGTGCTGCGCTATCTCGCGGGCGGGCGCTACGAGCTGGCCGAGGCGCTGCCGATCGAGGCCGGTCACCTGCTGGGCGCCGGCCTCGCGCTGGCCGCGGGCACCGCGACCAGTTCGCTGCTGCTCGGCGCGCCGCCGCTGTCCTCGGCCGTCGTCGCGATCACGCTACCGGTGCTCGGCCAGATCAAACTGGTGACCGCGCTGTTCTTCGATCTCGGCGTCTACCTGATCGTCGTCGGCCTCGTACTCGATGTGCTGCGCAGCCTCGGCGTCCGGCTCGGCAGCGAGCTGGACACCGAAAATGTTGCGGCGAAAGGGGTTTCGCGATGACGGCGAATCTCACCCTGCTGCTGGTGATCGGCGTGCTGGTGGCGTGCGGGGTGTATCTCATCCTGGAACGCGCGGTGTCGAAGATGCTGCTCGGCATGATCCTGTTCGGCAATGCGGTGAACCTGCTGATCATCACGGTCGGCGGGGCATCGGGGCGGCCGCCGATCTTCGGCGACTCGAATCCGGATCACCGCGCGATGGCCGATCCGCTGGCCCAGGCCATGGTGCTCACCGCGATCGTCATCACCATGGGCATCGCCGCGTTCGTACTGGCCCTCGCTTACCGCTCATACGCGCTGACCACCACCGAGCAGGTCGAGAACGATCCGGAGGACCGTGAGGTCGCCACCCGGCGCGCGGCGGAGGATCCGGAAACATGATGGGCCCCATGGCGATACTGACGCCGCTGCCGGTGCTGGTTCCGCTGCTCGCCGCGGCGGTCACGCTGATCGCCGGGCGCAGGCCGCGCACCCAGCGCGTCGTCACGCTGCTCGCGCTGAGCTCGGAGGTGATCGTCAGCGGCTGGCAGCTGTATCTCGCCGACCAGCACGGCATTTCGGTGCTGCAGGTCGGCGGCTGGGAGACGCCGATCGGCATCACCCTGGTGGTCGACCGCCTTTCGGCGGCGATGCTGGTGGTCTCGGCCATCGTGATGCTCACCGTCATGGTCTACGCGACCGGACAGAACATCCGCGACGGCGACGACAAGCAGCCCACCTCGATCTTCCAGCCGACGTATCTCGTGCTGAGCGCGGGCATTTCGCTCGCCTTCCTGGCCGGCGACCTGTTCAACCTGTTCGTCGGCTTCGAAATCCTGCTCGGCGCCTCATTCGTATTGCTCACCCTCGGCGGCACCAGGGACCGGATCCGGGCAGGCGTTTCGTACGTGATGGTTTCGATGGTGTCGTCGCTGATCTTCCTGTGCGGCATCGCCTTTGCCTACGCGGCCGCGGGCACGCTGAACATGGCACAGCTGGCACTGCGAATGGACACCGTGCCGGGCGGAATTCGGGCCGCCATCTGCGCGGTGCTGCTGGTGGCGTTCGGGATCAAGGCGGCGGTGTTCCCGCTCTCGAACTGGCTGCCCGACTCGTATCCGACCGCGCCGGCGCCGGTCACCGCGGTGTTCGCCGGATTGCTCACCAAAGTCGGTGTGTACGCGATCATCCGGACCAGCACGCTGCTATTTCCGGACGGCCACTTCGACGCGCTGCTGATGATTTCCGGGTTGCTCACCATGCTGCTCGGCATCTTCGGCGCCATCGCGCAGAACGATATCAAGCGGCTGCTCTCGTTCACGCTGGTCAGCCACATCGGATACATGATCTTCGGGGTCGGGCTCGCCAATCAGGAGGGGCTGGCGGGCGCGGTTTTCTATGTGGCGCACCACATTCTGGTGCAAACCACGCTGTTCCTGGTGGTCGGCCTGATCGAACGGCAGGCCGGGTCGGCCTCGCTGCGGCGACTGGGTGGGCTGGCCGCGGCGAGTCCGGTGCTGGCCGGGCTCTTTCTCATCCCAGCGCTGAATCTCGGTGGTATACCGCCGTTTTCCGGATTCATCGGCAAGTTGGCGCTGCTGGAGGCCGGTGCCGCCGACGGCAGCGTGCTGGCCTGGGTGCTGGTCGCCGGATCGGTGATCACCAGCCTGCTGACGCTGTACGCCGTCGCGCGCGTGTGGAGTAAGGCGTTCTGGCGGCCGCGCGCCGAGGCGCCCGAAGGCCATCTCGCCGCCGCGGCGCCGCCGACGCTGGTGGAAGACGACACCGATGTGCTCTACGACGAGCGCGACGATCCGGGACGAATGCCCTTCTTCATGCTGGCGTCCACGGCGGCGCTGGTGGTGGTCGGTCTGGCGTTGACGGTACTGGCCGGACCGCTGTTCGACGTAGCCGACCGGGCGGCAGCCGACCTGCGCGATCGATCCGTGTATATCGGTGCGGTGCTGGGTAATCCGGGTGGGCCGTCGTGAATCGCCTTGCGCCGAGCCGCGGCAGACTTGTCCAGGTCGGCGTGCTCTGCTGGCTCGCCCTGGTCTACGTCGCGCTGTGGGGCGACTTCAGTGTCGCGAACACCCTTGCGGGCCTTGCCATCGGCGCGGTGATCATGCTGGCGCTGCCGCTGCCCCGAGTGCCGGTCGCCGGCCGGGTGCATCCGCTGTCGCTGCTCGTACTCATCGCGGTGAGCGTCTATTACGCGCTCGAATCCAGTCTGCAGATCGCGTGGTTCGCGATTCGTCCTGCGCCGCCGCCGATTTCGGGTGTGCTACGCGTCCGGCTGGAGATCAAATCCGAACTGGTGCTCGTGCTATGCGCCGATCTGCTCAACGTCATCCCCGGCACCATGGTGCTGGAGATCGACCGGGAGCGCCGCTTCGTCTACGTGCACGTCCTCGACGTCGGCAGCGAGGCCGCGGTCGAGCATTTCTACCGCACCACAAAGCGTTTGGAGCAACTGCTCATCGCCTCGTTCGAACGTCCCGTCGAATGGGACGAGAACGCATGGCAGAAGGAGAACCTGTCATGACTGTCGTCGCCGTGGTGGCCGCGATCCTGTTATCGGCGGCGGCCATCCTGACCAGCTACCGGATATTGACCGGCCCGAGCACACTGGACCGGGTGGTCGGCATCGACTCGCTGACGGCCATCGCCGCGGCGGGCCTCGCGGTGTGGGCCGCCTACACCGACGATGCCACCGTGGTCCCGGCCATCGTCGCCGTCGCGCTGGTCGGCTTTCTCGGCTCCGCCGCCGTATCCCGCTTCCGGGTCAGGGATGACCGATGATCGTCCTGGACTGGCTCGCCGGCGCGCTCATCCTCACCGGCTCGACCCTGGCGCTCACCGCGGCCATCGCCCTGGTCCGCTTCCCCGACACCTTCTCGCGCATGCACGCCGCCACCAAACCCCAGGTGATCGGGCTGATCCTGATCCTGGCCGGGGCCATCATCGAATTGCGCGGCCACGGCAATATCTGGGCGCTGGCCCTCGTCGGGCTCTTCACCCTGCTCACCGCCCCGGTGATCGCCCACTTGATCGGTCGCACCGCCTACCGCGAACAACGCCACCGCGACGGGCTGCTGCGGGTCAACGAATTGGGCGACGAACTCGATACTCCATAAGGAGTATCGAGGTCGAAGTTGTTGCCAGACAGGCGATATCGGCTCGGCCCACCGTCGAGCCAGATCCTGCGATATCCGAAATATGCAGGCTGGCAAGTACTTTCAGTCGTGGGAACAGGGCACAGTATTTGCCGATGTATACCTTCGATTCACTTCCCGCGCGCACACTCGCCGAATTCGCCGACGCGATCGGCAAGTCGATGCCACTGGTCGTATCGCGTATCCCTGCGGGTCCAGCCGAGGAGTTGGGTCGTATCGGGCTGGCGGCCAAAATTTCGGATCTACTCGCGCCGATCATCCCGGATGAACCGCGGGATAGCCGGGCCGTGCGGGCGATCGGGCATCCGCTACTCGACCGGATCCTCGAGGCGCTCGAGCCGACCGTGCGTGAACTCGATGTAACCGCTCCGTCGGAGATCACCTCGATGCTGACGCCCCAAGGGGGCATGTACGGCGTGACCAGCTTCGGCGGGGAGAGCAACGCGAGCCTCGGCCTGAAAAGATTGGAGGGCAGACGCCCCGGCGCATTCGACCTGCTGGAGGCTTGCGTGCGCGCACTCCTTCGACATCCCGGCATCGCCGAACTGTGTACCGTCGTCGCGACCGGCGAGGAAGAGATCACCGCCCGCCATGGCGCGGCCTACTTGGCCCTGACCACCACGGCGTCGACCGCGCTGTTCCGCGGCCTCCCCATGGCCGACTCGATAATCACACCGGCGATCATCGGTGCCGCCGCGGCTGCCGCGGCTCTGATTCTGTCCGAAGTCCCTGCGCCCAAGCGTTATTCGGCCGCAGCGCCGGAGAAGCGGCACACCGAATACCTATATCCGCGGCAGGCCAGCGGACACGTTCTCGTCCGTGATTATCGGTTCGCGCTCACCGAAGGCAGTTTTCCCACCGATATCGATATCGATGACACCGCCTTCGCGCGCAATGGACTCGTCGTCGCGGTGCCCGGCGGCGTGGTTATCCGGACGGGCGGCACGGACTGCGGGATATTGGTGCGGCTGCATGTGTTCGCCGGACCGCCACCGAAGGTGGACCTGGAGCTATGGGAGGAAATCGTCGACATCAGCTGGACGGCGGCCACGAGATCCGCCGTCGTACTCGGTCCGGCGGAAAACTTTCCGGACCATGGCCTCGATAAGACCCCGAGTACGACGCTGCCGTCGCCGGGTGACTATCGGCTGCGCGTGCACGCATACGGCCGCGATGGTGATGGCGATGATCAGGAGTTCTACAAACTGGTGCTCTGGGCGGCGCCCGCCGAGCCGGAGGTCGTCCACCAAACCCTCGACCGGCTCGGCCATCGGCTGCGCGGCGAACCCGAACCACCTGCCGCGCCCGAGGCCGAGCATCGCTGGGTCGAGAACAGCAGCGTCTATGAGGCGGCTACCTTCACTCTCGTCACCGGCCTGACCGCGCACGAGGTCCTCGAGGCGTTCGGCGCCGACCCTACCGCGCCCGTTCCGATCGATACCCTCACCGAACAATGGGTTGCGGTGCTGGAGACCGGCTCGGTGGTGCTGGCCGTCGAGGACAACGGATTTCGGGGTTCAACCGAAGCCGTACTACGCAGGCTGTCCCGAAAGGGTAAGGCCGCGAGCATGTTCTGGAACGTCGACGCCATGTCGTACCTCGGTCTCGCCGAAAACGGCCGAATACTGGCATATTTCGAGCCCGGCGATCCAGAGGGGCAGACCAACCCCGAACTTGCCGAGGTGTTCGACGGCCTGGACTTCACCCATCGCATCGAAGCCAAGGGCCTCACCGCGATCGCCCGCTTCGTCGGCCACACCATCACCGAAGACGACCTGACCCGCACATTCGCGCCTGGCGTCGGCTATCGAATCGCGAAGGACTAGCTTCTGGTTTCCGCGTACCGGCGCAGCGAATCCACCTGCTGATTCATTCGCGTTGGTACACAGCAGTTCTGAGATACTTCAGCCCCGAATCCACCAGCAGGGTCGCGATCCTGGCGGTCGGGCCGAGGCGACGGCCGACCTGAATCGCGGCGAGCACGTTCGCGCCTGACGACGTACCGGCGAACAGACCCTCCTCGCGGGCCAGGCGCCTGGCCATGTCCTCCGCGTCGGGGGTGGCGACCGGAACGATCTCGTCCGGCAGGTCTGGATCCCACATCGGTGGGACGTAACCGATCCCGATGCCCTCGATGCGGTGCGAGCCCGGCAGGCCACCGGACAGCACGGCCGACTCGGCCGGTTCGACCGCGACCACCCGCAACGCGGGATTGTGGCGCCGCAGCGGGGTCGTGGTGCCGCGTATCGAGGCCGCTGTGCCGATCGAGTGGACGAACACGTCGATCCGTCCCTCGGTCTGTGCCCAGATCTCCTCGCCTAGAGGGTGATAGCCCGCGATGCTGTCGGTGTTGGTGAGCTGGTCGGTCCAGTAGGTGTGCGGCTGTCGGCTCAGCTGCTCGGCCTTCTCGATCATGGCGAGGATCAGCGCCTTGGTGATCAGTCCCCGGTCGCTGGGGATGACCGTGAGCTCCGCTCCGAGAGCCGCCATCTGGACCAGTTTGTCCTCGCTGAACGCATCCGAGGTGACGATCCGCAGGCGATATCGCTTCGCCGCACAGACAAGTGCCAGGGACGCGCCGGTACTGCCGCCCGTGTACTCGACAACCGTATCGCCGGGCCGCAGCCGTCCGTTCTCCTCGGCGCCGGCGATCATCGCCCGCGCCATCCGGTCCTTCATGCTGCCGGTCGGATTCTGTCCTTCGACCTTGACGAAGATCTCCGCGCATCCCGCGGGCACTACCCTGTTCAGCCGCACCAGCGGTGTGTTCCCAATTGCTGCCGTCACGTCGTTCATGGGTGTGATCATCGGCTGGACATGGGTCCGATCGGCAGTTCAATATTTGAACCATGGCGGGGTACGGGCAGTTCTGCGCGGTAGCGCGGGCTCTGGACGTGTTGGGTGAACGCTGGACGTTATTGGTCGTGCGGGAGTTGCTGCTGGGCGCGTCCACCTTCACCGAGATCCGCCGCGCTCTGCCGCGCATCCCGCGGGCGACGCTGTCCGCGCGGTTACGAACACTGCGCGCCGCAGGCATCGTGGACGACTCGTACCGGCTGAGCGACGCAGGCCGCGCGCTTGCCCCGGTGGTGCGGGAACTGGCCCGATGGGCGATGGACACGGAGAGCGCCGAGCTGACCGAGGACGACCTGGACACCGCGGCCCTGGCCTGGGACATACAGCGCCGGATCGACGTCGAATCCCTGCCCGAACAGACCGTCGTGGTCGCCCTCGACTTCACCGACCGCCACGAAAAGTACTGGCTGCACCTGTCGCGGACCGGCGTGAACCTGTGCGGACAGGACACCGGGGCGCCCGTCGACATCTGGCTGGCGGCGCCGATCATGGCGGTGACCAGATGGTGGCTGGGCGAGTGGTCCTGGGCACAGCTGCTGCGCCATCCGGATGTACACGTCCACGGCGACCTGGCCCTACAACGCCGGATGCATCGCTGGTTCACGCGTTACGTGTTCACCCAGGAAGCCCTGGGGACATAGCGGCGGCTACCCCCTGGTCTCCGCGTACCGACGCAGCGAATCCACTTGTTCCGCATCGAGCGACGGCCGCACCTTGGCCCGTGCGGCCGCGATATCGGCGGCGGTGACATCGGCCGCGTCCATGTCCCGGCGCATCGCGGCCAGTGCCGCCTCGCGCAGCAGTGCCGCGCAGTCCGCCGCCGAATAGCCGTCGAGGTCGCGCGCCAGTGCGCCCAGGTTCACATCCGCGGCCAGCGGCACCGATTTACCTGCGGTGCGCAGGATTTCGCGGCGGGCGGCGGCGTCGGGCGGCGGCACGAAGATGAGCCGTTCCAGTCGGCCCGGCCGCAGCAGCGCGGAATCGATCAGCTCGGGGCGGTTGGTCGCGCCGAGCACCACCACATCGCGCAGCGGTTCGACGCCGTCGAGTTCGGTGAGCAGCGCGGCCACCACGCGATCGGCGACGCCGGAATCGGCGCTCTGCCCGCGACGCGGCGCCAGCGCGTCGATTTCGTCCAGGAAGATCAGCGACGGCGCGGAATCCCTTGCGCGCTGGAATAATTCGCGTACCGCGCGCTCGGACGAGCCGACCCAACGGTCCAGCAGCTCGGGCCCTTTTACCGTGTGCACGCTGAGATGACCGGTCCCGGCGAGCGCACGCACCAGGAAGGTTTTGCCGCAGCCGGGCGGGCCGTAGAGCAGTACGCCGCGTGGCGGTTCGATACCGAGCCTGGCGAACGAATCCGGATGCCGCAGCGGCCACAGCACCGCTTCGGTCAGCGCCTGCTTGGTCTCGGCCATATCGCCGACATCGTCGAGGCCGAGGCTGCCGATCGCGAGTTCCTCCATGCCCGAACGGGATAGCGGCCGGATCACCTGCAGCGCGCCGAGCAGATCGGCCTGGGTTAGTCGCGGTTCCGAATGTTCCTTGCTGGCACGGGCGGCCGCGCGCAGCGCCGCCTCCCGGCACAGCGCGGCCAGATCGGAAACGACGAAACCCGGTGTCCGCGAGGCTATTTCATCCAGTTTCAGCTCGGCGGTCGGCACCTTGCGCAGCAGCGCCTCCAGCAGCGATCTGCGGATCGGCGCGGTGGGCAGCGAGAGGGCCAGCTCACGATCGCACAGATCCGGTGCGCGCAGCCGCGGATCCACCCCGGCCGGATTGGCCGTTGTCGCCAGAAAGGCGACAGCGGGTTCGGCGACCGCGGCCCGCAACTGATCGATGATCAGTGTCGCCACCGGTTCCGCCGCAACGGGCAGCAGCGCGTCGATATCGGTGACCAGCAGGATTCCGCCTTGGCCGGAACCGATTTCGGCGACCGCGGCCGCCACCCGGCGCAGCCTGGATCCGCTGTCGATCGCGCCGACGGTCGGCCCGTCGAGTTCGACGATGCGGCGGTTACCCGCTCGGCCCGTCGCTGTCCCCGGCCGCGCGGCGACCGCACGGGCCAGGGTGGCCTTGCCGACACCGGCGGGCCCGGTGATCAGCACACCCAAATGTGGTGTGGCCCCGAGTGTTTTGAGTAGTTCGGGTTCGTCGAGGGCCAGGCTCAGCCATTCGGTGAGCTTCGCGGCCTGCACCTGCACGCCCGCCAATTCCTCGACGGCTACGGGAGAAGTCCCCCCGACTGCCACACCGGAATCGTCTGCGCCGTACTGGATTTCGTCGACGACGCGATCGGCCGAATCGCGGGCGGCCACCGCACCCGCGCCCCAGCTCACCGCCGTATTCGGCTGGATGCTCACCGGCCCGCGCCCCGGATCGACCGCGGTGACCGTCAGCAGTTCGGTGGTCCACGCGACGCCGAAGGTGCGCGATAGCGCCTGGCTGGCCGCCGCCGAACTGATATCGGGCCCCAGATCGCGCGGCAGCAGCGACACCGCGTCACCGACCGTCACCACCTTGCCCAGCAACGCCTGCCGCAGCGTATCCGCGGGAATGGTGCGGGTGGCCTGCACCGAACCGCTCACCGAAACCTGTTTCGCGCCGTACACGCGCACCGGTTCGACGACGACGGTCGCGTTCTCGCGCAACCCGGTGTTGGACAACGCGATATCGTCGAGCAGCGCGACCTTGGCCGGTGTTCCCGCGGGCGCGATACCGACCACCGCCGCCGTGCGGCGCGATCCGATCAGCGCGATGCCGTCCCACTCCCGCAGTCCGAGCGCGGCCAGCGCCTCCGGATGCAGCCGCACCAGGCCGCGGCGGGCGTCGGCCGCGGAGGTGTTGAGGCGGACGGTCAGCTCTAGGTGTGCCACCGTGCCATTCTGCCGGTGATCGATGCGCCGCCGCCGCGGGTTGGTCGGATGGTTAGTTGGTCTTGGGGACGATCCGCGCCGCGACCGCGACCGGCGTATCGGCATAGCTCGGCGCCAGGCAGACCAGCTTCGCGGTGCCGAGCGCGACATTCGGGCTGCCCGCGAAGGGGGTGTCCGGATTCTCCGCGAGGATCTGCTCGATCAGCGCCTTCTCCGCCGCCTCATCCAATTTCTTGAATTCGGCGCAGGTGGTCTTCGACGCGGGCCCGGCGGCGGCGGTCGGCTTGGCCGTCGCGGTATCGGACGGGGTGGTGGTCGCGGCGGCCGCGGTGCTCGTCGGCTTGGGTACGCCGGTAGTCGACGTGGCGGTGGGTCCGTTCTTGCGCAGCCCGTTGGCGTCGACGGAATCGTTCTTCTTCGAATCACCACAGCCGACCAGCGACACGGCCAGCGCCCCGGCGGCCAAGGCGATGACGAAATTACGCTTCATGGAATGTATTCCCCGGTGGATCGAGACGCCGGAGCCTCCGGCGCGTTCGCAGCGTACCGGGTGCGAAGAGTCAGTGGTCATGTGAACCTCGGATCGGCTGCCGTGCTGCGCCCACACTCCCTTGTGCCGCTTACGATTCCCCAATCGATAACTGAACGCACACAGTACGACCTAACGGTCGGCGAGCGCGGGTTCCGTTGACGCGGGCAAGGTTTGGTGGGTGAACCAGGTGGCGTGGAAGGCGGCGGCGAGCCCGGCGAGCAGCGCGAGCACGATCGTCCCGGCGACCACCGGATATTCGGCCATCGGGACCGCCAGGTAGCGGTAACAGATCAACAGGGCGGCAAGGATTGTCGCGCCGAGACCGACTATGCGGACACGGAACCAGCCCCAACCGCGCTCCGGTTCGCGCAGCGCGGATTCGACGGTGAGGCACAGCACCGCACCGGCGACCAGATCGACACCGTAGTGGTAACCGAAGCCGAGGGTCGCGGTGAGCGTCGCGATGAGCCAGAACGTGCCGAGGGCACGCAGCCACAGCGGGGCCGGGCCGCCGTCGGTATCGCGGCGGGTGTGCAGGAACACCGACAGCGCCCAGGCGGTGTGCATGGATGGCATGCAGTTGCGCGGGGTGAAGCCGTCGAACGGCATATCGGCCGGGCTGCGGTCGATCGGCGGGACCACATCGGGCCAGTAATTGCCCAGCTGCAAGCCGTGACCGTCGGCGCCCGCGGCGAACATCGGGCCGACGACGGGGAAGACCAGGTACAGCACCGGCCCGACCAGCCCGAGCACCAGGAAGGTGCGCACCAGGTAGTGGCTCGGCCAGATACCGTCGCGCACCACCCGCCGCAGCTGCCAGATCGCGACGACGATGGCGGCCACCGGCAGCTCGATATACACCCAGTGCAGCACCGCGTGCACGGCCGGACCGAGCGCGTCGAGCACCCGGGCCACCACCCAGGACGGATCGCCGAGCGCGTGATCGGCCAGTATTGCGTATTCGTCGAAGACGGCGGGCCGGGTCACCACCGTGATGTGCAACCAGACATCGCCGACCTTGGTGGCCAGGACGAGCAGCGCACCCAGCGCCGCGGCGTGCAGCGCATTGCGCCGGTCGGCCCCGCGCCAGCGGAACCCGGCCACCAGCGCCAGCCCGGCGAGCACCCACACCGGGCCGTTCCCGATCGCGAAATGCCCACCGGCCAGCAGCCGGACGGTGGCCGCGATCACATCGATCGCGACGGCGACGCCGAGCGCGATCAGCCTGCGCCGCATGGAAATTCCGATCAGCGCCAGAATCAGTCCGGCCCACGGCACCGACATGGATTTCGGGGTGCCGAGGTAATCGTTCGAAAGACTGCCGAGCGGTCCCTCGAAATCGTGTCCGATCGAGGCGATCTGCAGCGCGATGAGCAATACCGGAACCGCCGCGATACCGGCGGCGAGCCAGATCCGCGAACGGGGTGCGCGCACTTCTCGGGTGACGTCACCTACCCCTGGTCCCGGATCAATCAGCACCCGACCATAGTAAACGCCGGATTAACGGCACCCCCCTGGCCCGCTGAACTCCGAACGCCGCGTTTACGCCCAGGTCATTACTGGTTCAATTCCTTGACCAGCGCATCCACCACGGCGACCAGATCGCCCTGCGCGGCCGCGGCGACCCGGCGTTGGCGCTGATAGGACGCACCGCGCTTGGGGATATCGGCGACGAGCGCCAGCTCGTTCGCGCATCCGAGACGATCCGCCGTCGGCTCCAGCCGGTTGAGCAGATCGGTCAGGTCGTCGGTGACGAGCCGCTCATTGCTGTCGTCGTCGGTGATGATTATCGCATCGAGACCGTAACGCGCTGCGCGCCACTTGTTTTCCTGCACATGCCAGGGCGGCAGCGTCGGCAGCCGCTCGCCGCTTTCCACCCGCCGCTCCAAATCGACCACCAGGCAATGGATCAGGGCGGCCATCGCGGCCAGCTCGGTCCTGGTGGGCACGCCGTCGCAGATGCGCACCTCGATGGTGCCCCACTTGGGCGCGGGCCGGATATCCCAGTGCATGCCGCCGAGCTGTTCGAACACACCGGTTTTCAGCTGGTCGTGCACGAAATGTTCGAACTGTGCCCAGTTTTCGAATTGGAAGGGCAGGCCCGCGGTGGGCAACTGTTGAAACATCAGCGTCCGGTTGCTCGCGTACCCGGTATCCGAACCCGCCCACATCGGTGAGGACGCGGACAGCGCGAGCAGATGCGGATGCGTGAGCAGCAGCGAGTTCAGGATCGGAAAGACCATGTCCCGGTGCGAGATCCCGATATGCACGTGCACGCCCCAGATCATCATCTGGCGGCCCCACCACTGGGTGCGCTCGATCAACTCGTCATAGTGCGCGGACCGGGTGAGCTGTTGCGCCGACCACTGCGCGAACGGGTGGGTGCCCGCACAGAACAGGTCGACGCCGAGCGGGTCGGCGGCCCGGCGCACCGCGTCCATGGTCCCGCTCAGATCGTCGACGCATTCGGCGACCGTATCGTGCACGCCGGTGACCAGCTCGACCGTGTTGCGCAGCAATTCCTTGGTCACCTGCGGAGTGCCGTCGTAGGCGCGGCGGTCACCGACCTGATCGAACACCGCCGCTGCGGTATTGGACAGATCGCGCGTCACCTTGTCGACGAGCGCGATCTCCCATTCCACACCTATCGTCGGCCGGGGCGAACCTTTGAAGGGAACTGACGCGATTGCTGCCCCGGCCATGGCGACCCTCTACTGGATGACGCCGCAGGCGACGCGGCCACCCGCGTCGCCCGTGGCTAGCGTTGACTCGTCCGGACCCGCGACGCCATCGGCGCGGACGTAGCGACTTGGAATGTTGCCGAAGTTATCCGCATCGGCGTGGATGATGATGGCCTTGCCCTTGATGTCGTCGAGGGTCACCCCGTCGGTGGTGGTGAGGAGCTTGCCCGCGCCGTCGGAGCGAACCTCGAGCGAGGTCAGGTCGCCGCTGGACGGATGCGCGTTCGCGCTGCCGACCTGCAGATGGCCGCCCGCGGAAAGGAAGTCGCCGGACGGGCCGCCGGTCGGCGCCACCGAATTCGGCTCACACTTACCCACCTGGTGGATGTGCAGGCCGTGGAAGCCGGGGCGCAGGCCGTGCGCGTCGACGGTGATCTGCAGGTGGTTCCCGTCCTTGGTGATGTTCGCGGTGGCGACCGCCTGGCCGGCCGCATCCTTCAGGTCCACCTTGTAGCCCGGGTTGGCGTTGGCCGTGCCGGTCTCGGTGCCGAACTGACTGTTCGGCGGGGCGGACGCACCGGTCCACACCGGCGGGGTCGTTCCCTTGACATCGCTGGATTCCTGGCTGTTCGAGCAGGCTGCGAGGCCGAAGACCGCGACCGCAAGCACCGGGGTCACAGTCCGCCAGGACGGGCGACGAGTTGTGGACGGGGCCATCGGGGGAACTCCTTTACGAGTACCGAGTTTACGAGTACAGCGGGGTGGACACGTTCGTTACCGGACAAGATGATGCCACGGTCGCCGTGTCGGACGACGACAAGGGCCGTGTCGCGTACTACAGACTGTAGTCAGTTACCCGTCACTATGACGACAACGCCACTCTGATCGGTGAAACCGCTGCCCTTCGGCTCGGCCGAGGCGCCGAGCTCCTTCGCGATGGCCAGCGCCGCTTCCTTCTCGCCGGGTGAGTTGCCGTAGTACACAGTGGTTTTGGGGATGTTCTCACCCGGGAAGTTGCCGGTGGATACGTTCGTCCAGCCGTCGGCGCCGAGCTCGCTCGCGGTCTTGGCGGCCAGTCCGGCGATCATGCTGTTGTTGAGCACCCGCACCGGCACCGAATGATTCACCGCCGCAGCGGTACTCGTGGTGGTCGGGGGCAACGACGGTGCGGCGGTAGTGGTTACCGGCGCGCTGGTAGGGGTCGCCGCGGCCGGTGTGGTCGGCGGCGCGGGCGCGGCGGGCGCACTCGTTTTGGTCGGCGCCTGCGGGGCGGCGGCCACCGCGGAACTGCTCGTTGAACTCGGTTCCGAGCCGTCGGAATCGGATTTCGACAACGACATCGCGCCGAGACCACCGAAAACGATGGCGAGCGCGATCAACACCATTGCCAGCGCACGCAACGGTGGCCCACCAGAAGTGGTGTTCGGGTAGCTCACGACTGCGCCTCGCTGGCGCTCGGCTCCGTCGTCGCTACAGGCGCTGTGCCTATGGTTCGCTCGCTGCGCTCCCTCACGGAATAAGACCCTAGCCGTTTATCAGACTTGAAAGCCGAGACGGCGCGCGGCTCTTGCCTTCTGCCTGCTCGCGCGCAGCCGCCGCAGCCGCTTCACCAGCATGGGATCGACGGCGAGCGCCTCCGGCCGGTCCACGACCCCGTTGAGTACCTGGTAGTACCTGGTGGGCGACATGCCGAAGAGTTCGCGAATCGCTTCCTCCTTGGCGCCCGCGTACTTCCACCATTTCCGTTCGAAGTCGAGGATTTCGCGCTCGCGCCTGCTCAGGCCGCCGTCGTCGCCGAAATTGTCCGGCTCCGATAGTTCGGCTCCCTGCGCCGGACCTTCCGCTGTGGCATCTTCGAGATTCCGAGCCGCTGCGCCGTCCATCTTGCTCCCTCGCCGAGTCACCACCGGAGGTATTCGATCGGCGGCGTTCGCCTGGCCCTGCGTGGTCACGCTCCGCTACCGCCTCCGGGCCAACACTCATGCCGCAGAAAATGCCTATACGTCGCGGATCATTCAACCACGGACGGGGCGGATTGCCGGGGCGCCCATACGGCGTGTTCGACTACCGACCGGTAGGGGTGTGTCGTGGTGCATCATCCATAATCGTCCTATGGCAATTCTTCCGATCGTGATCGTCGGCGACCCGGTGCTGCACACACCCACTGAGAAAGTCGACCATTCGCCGGAGGAATTGGCCGAGCTCATCGCCGATATGTACGAGACGATGGACGAGGCGCACGGCGTCGGCCTGGCGGCCAATCAGGTGGGGGTTTCGCTCCGGTTGTTCGTGTACGACTGCCCCGATCTGGCCGCGCCGGGGCAGCCGCGCCGCAGGGGCGCGATCATCAACCCGGTGCTGGAGACCTCCGCGATCCCGGAGACCATGCCGGACCCGGACGACGACGAGGAGGGCTGCCTCTCGGTGCCCGGGGAGCAGTTCCCCACCGGGCGGGCCAACTGGGCCAAGGTCACCGGCACCGACGAACACGGCAATCCGGTGACGGTCGAGGGCGAGGGCTTCTTCGCCAGGATGCTGCAGCACGAGGTCGGGCATCTGGACGGCTACCTGTACACCGATGTGCTGGTCGGGCGCAATGCCCGCGCGGCGAAGAAGGCGATCAAGCGAAACGGTTGGGGCACACCGGGACTCAGCTGGATTCCGGGTACCGTTCCCGATCCGTTCGGCCATGACGACTGAACCGGGCATCCCGCTGGGCCGCCGGGTTGTCCTGCGGTACCTGCTGCCCGCAGGCTATCCACAGTCGATGACCGATGTGATCGGCGAGCTGGTCTCGCTCGACCCGCCGACGGTGCGCGCGGCCGACGGATCCGTCGTATCGGTGGCGAACGATCATGTCGTGGCGTTGAAGGCATTGGGGCCGCGCCCGATTCGCATCGGCGAGATCCGGGCGCTGGAGTCCGCCGCGGCGTACGGCTGGCCGGGCGTCGAGCACGCCTGGATCGACGGATGGCTGGCCCGGGCCGGGCACGGATATACCTGGCGAGCTAATTCGGCTGTGCCACTGGGCAATTCGGATGGACCGGCGGCGCTTACCGCCGAGACCGTGCGGCGGATCGGTGAATGGTATGGCGCGCGCGGCCTACCGCCGCAGCTGGCGTTGCCGGACCGACTAGCCCAGACGCCACCCGGTTGGCGGACGGACCGCGAGAGCCACGTACTCGCCATCGATATCGAGAATTTCGTACTCCCCCAAGGGCCGTCGATGGTCCGGGTGGCGCCCGAACCCGACGAGGCCTGGCTGCGGCTGTACCGAAGCCAGGGCGATACTGCTGCGGCACAAGAGATTTCCACACCAATCGAGGTGATCACCGCGGTGCACGACGGCACCGCCGGCTACGCCTCGCTCGGCCTGCCGGAGCCCATCGCGGTGGGGCGCGGCGCGATCACCACCGCGTCGGACGGTCGCCGCTGGGTCGGGCTCAGCTGCGTCGCGGTGGCGGCCGACCATCGCAGGCGCGGGCTCGGCACCCTGATCTGTGCCGAATTGGTCAGATGGGGCAGCAAACACGGCGCGACGCACGCCTATCTTCAGGTGGAGGCGGAGAATACCGGCGCCATCGCGCTGTACCGGGATATGGGCTTCCTGGAACACCACACCTACCGGTACGCAACGCCGGATGGTGCGGCGGCGGCCGCCGAAATTCGGTAGAACAGACTTATACCCCTGTGAAGAAAGGTCTTTCGTGCGCCTCGCGACCTGGAATGTGAATTCGATCCGTTCCCGAATCGACCGGGTCGCCGCATTCCTGGATCGCCAGAACATCGATGTGCTCGCCATCCAGGAAACCAAATGCCGCGACGACCAGTTCCCGTACGAGCGGTTCGACGAACTCGGTTACGAGGTGGCCCATCTCGGCATCAACCAGTGGAACGGGGTGGCCATCGCATCCAGGATCGGCCTGGCCGATGTGGAGTTCGCCTTTCCGAACCAGCCCGGCTTCGACAAGGACGCGGGCGAATCCCTCATCAGCACACCGGTTGTCGAATCCCGCGCGATCGGCGCGACCTGCGGCGGCATCCGGGTGTGGAGCCTGTACGTACCCAACGGCCGCGCCATCGACGACCCGCACTACACCTACAAACTGGAATGGCTTGCCGCCCTGCGGGATAACGCCGCCGACTGGCTCGCCGCCGACCCGGCCGCGAAGATCGCGCTGGTCGGCGACTGGAATATCGCCCCGACCGACGACGATGTCTGGTCGGTCGAATTCTTCACCGGAAAAACGCACACCTCCGGACCGGAACGCGACGCCTTCAACGCCATCCTCGACACCGGCTTCGCCGACATCATGCGGCCATACGCACCAGGCCCCGGCGTCTACACCTACTGGGACTACACCCAGCTGCGCTTCCCCCGCAAAGAGGGCATGCGCATCGATTTCATCCTCGGCTCCCCCGCCCTCGCCGCCACGGCCACCGACGCGGGTGTCGACCGCGAGGAGCGAAAAGGTAAGAGCCCCAGCGACCACGCACCCGTCATCGCCGAGTTCACGGACTTGGTTAGCTGACCCAGTCCTTCAGGGGCTCGGTGTCGAGGGTGACGCCCACCGGGTCGGGGCGATGCGCTGAGCCTGGGCTTTGCGGTGGTCAGGGGTTCATTTCGTAGGCACCGGCGTGTGCGCGTGCTCGACCCAGGACGTTCGCGAAGCGGGCCGAGTCGGCGACGGGTCTGCGGATCAGGTCGAGGGCGCGGTGTTGTTGGGCCGGGGTGGCGGTGGGCTTACTGTGCAGGGTCAGTGCGTGTTTGGCGAATTCGCGGATGAATATGTCGAAGATTTGGTCGATTAGGGCCGGGTCGGTGTGTTCTATCTCGGCTTGTTCGAGGATTAGTTGGGCGTAGGGCAGCATGGTGAACAGTTCGCCGATGACGAAGAGGAAGTCGACGTCGCGCTGTTGTTCCCGCGTCGGTGCTGCGGCGGCGAGCAGGGTTTGGAAGGCGCGGGCCTGTTCCAGGAATACCGCGACATTCGGTATGTGCGCGAACTGTTCGAAGACCGGGCGCCAGTCGGCGAAACGGATCCGGCCGAGGCCACTGCTCGGACCCTGGTGGAACAGGAATTCGTCGTCGGCGGCGTCGCGGCGGGTCGGAATACGGTGGTATTCGGCCCTTTTCAGCTCGGTGGCGAGTTTGGGCACCGCCGCGCCCGCACGCGACGCAAGGCCGCGGCTCGTCCAGCTGAGCGCGCCCGCTGCCGCCCGCACCGCACCCTTGGGCGCGCTGCCCGCGCCGGGAAGGTAACGCAGCGCGGCCAATACGGCGTCGGCGGGATGAAACATGTAGTTGGCCATGAACTTCAGCGAGAGCGCCATATTCACATGCACCGTGCCCTCCAGGCGGGGCAGCCCGAACAGCCCGAGCATGGCCATCGGGAAGTACATATCGTTCTCGAAACCGCGGGCCGCGATCACATCGGCCAGATCCTCGATGATCCGCTGCCCCTGCCTGGTGACGGTCATCTTCTCGATCGCGTTGAACAGCAGGTAGCGCCGGTCTTCGGCATGGGCGGAACGCATGTAGTCGATGGCCCGCTCGCTGTATAACTTCATCGCGACGAGGCGGGCGTACGAATCCGTCAGCAGCGAACGCACCTGCGGGAATTCGGTTACCCGGTGCCCGAACAGGATTCGGTTCTCGGCATGCGTGATCGCCTCGTAGAAGGCGTGCTCACAGGCGCCGACCGCGCCGAATCCGAGGTTGAACTTGCCGACGTTCACCGTATTCATCGCGGCATGGAAGGCCGCCTCACCGCGATGCAGAATGTCGGCCTCGGCAACCGGGTAATTCTCCAGATCGAATGCGGCCACGTACATCTGGCTGTCCACCACATTGCGCAACAGCTTGTAGCCGGGATGTTTGCTGTCCGCGACGAAGAACAGGTATCCGGCGTAATCCTCCGGTGCCGGTTTGCCTTCCAGCGCCTTGGCGCTGTCGATGATCGGCTTGTCGGCGCGACGGCCGAATACCGAGACCAGACCCGCGAGGTTGCCGTTGCCGATGTAATGTTTGCCGCCGGTCGCGTGAAAACCGCCGTCCGCCAACGGTTCCAACACCATATCGGTGGAGTAGACGTCGGCGCCGTGCGCCTTTTCGGACAGGCCGAAGGCGAAGATCTCACCGGAGTCGAGCAGCGCGGCGGCCCGCTGTTTGGCCGCGGCGTTGTCGCTCTGCCAGATCGGCCCGAGCCCGAGGATGCTGACCTGCCATACATACCAGTAGGACATGCCGTAGAAGCCGAGGATCTTGCTCAGCATGGCGATGCGCGCGGTGTCCCAGCGCTTGTTCGGATCGCCGTTGGCCAGCGCGGCCGGGGTGAGGAAGGTGGCGAACACCCGCTCCCGCTTCACGAAGTCGAGGAATTCCGAATACCAGACGCGATCCCGGTCGTCCCGCTTGAGCCGCGCCTTGCCCCGGGCCTCGAACCAGTCGATCACGGCGCGCAATATCCGCCGGGTCTCCGCGTCGAATTCGGCGAAGTCGCAGGTCTTCGGGTTGAACAGGGTTGCGGTCATCTCGGCTCCTCGGGCGGTTTCATGCATGAATGTAGCATTATTGTTCGCGACTGTAGGAAGTTGATCTTCACCCCTCGAGACCAGCAAGAACCTCGATTGCGGCGCTGATATGTTGGACGTCATGGGTAGCGATTCGGCGGTGCGGCCACGACAAGGGGCGGCGCCGCCGAACACGCCCCGACCGCGGCAGCGGGCACAGCACCTCGGCCCGGAACGCAGGCGTCCGCAGGTGCTGGACACCGCGCTGGCCATCGCCGTCGAGGACGGCATCGCCACCGTCACGATGGCGGCCGTCGCCGAACGCATGGGTGTCACCCGGCCGGTGGTGTACGCGTGCTTCGCCGACCGCAGGGAGCTGATCGCGGCGCTGATCCAGCGCGAGGAGACCTACCTGCTCGACGGCGTGCGCGAGGTGCTGCCCGCGCGCACGGTGAACGCCGACGAATCGGTTTTCGTCGAGGGCTTCCGCGCGCTGCTGAAGAAGTGCGCCGCCCGCCCCGACGCGTGGCGGCTGCTGTACGGCAATCCCGATCCGGCCGTCGCCGATTCGTTCGGGCGCGGCCGCGCGCTGGCCCTCACCCGCTGCCGCGAGCTGCTGCGGCCGACGCTGCGCGCCTGGGGCACGGCCGATGCCGAATGCAAACTCCCTGCGCTGGTTGAACTTTGGGTGTCCGCGGGCGAGGGTGCGGTGCGCACGCTGCTCACCGGCGAGGGGGAATGGACACCGGAGGATCTCGGCGCATTCGTCGGCGCCGCGGTGTATCGGGCGATGCGGCACGCGTGAACCGCAGCTGAGCACGCTGCCACGGCCGAACCCCGCCGATCCGCCGCATGGGTAGCACGATGCACAGAAACTGGCCGACACAGTGCGCAAATCGACTGCCACACGGTAGGACGTACTAGTGGGCCCGGGATGCGCGGCAGGCCGAACTCGGCCCGACCAAGATCACCCGGGCCTACCATCGAGTCGGATCAGTATCCGACCATCGACCTGGCGGAGGTGCAGGGATGGCGTTTTATCGGCAGGTGGGTGCGGTGCCGCCCAAGCGGCATACGCAGCACCGCGACGAGAGCGGGCAGCTCTACTACGAGGAGCTGATGGGTGAGGAGGGTTTCTCCGGCGACTCCTCGCTGCTCTACCACCGCGGCTTGCCGCCGGCCATCGTCGACTCACAGGTCTGGGAACTGCCCGACCAGACGACGACACCGAATCATCCACTGCGCCACCGGCATCTGAAGTTGCACGAGCTGTTCCCCGGCGATACGCCGTCGCGCACCGACCCGGTCACCGGGCGGCGCCTGCTGCTCGGCAACGCGGATGTCCGTATCTCGTATGTGGCCGCCACCAATGCGTCCCCGCTGTACCGCAATGCCATCGGCGACGAGCTGGTGTATGTGGAATCCGGTGCGGCCGTGGTGGAAACGGTCTTCGGCGCGCTCGACGTCCGCCAGGGTGATCACGTGCTCATCCCGCGCGCCACCACTCATCGCTGGCTGCCCGGCGGACCGGAACCGTTGCGCGCCTACGCGATCGAGGCGTCCAGCCACATCACCCCGCCCAAGCGCTACCTGTCGAAATTCGGCCAGCTGCTGGAACATTCGCCGTACTGCGAACGAGACCTGCACGGCCCCACCGAATTGCTGAACGAAACCGGCACCGACGTAGAGGTGCTGGTCAAGCACCGGCCCGGCGGTAAGGTGGTCGGCACCAGGCTGACTTACGCGACGCATCCGTTCGACGTGGTGGGCTGGGATGGCTGCCTCTACCCGATCACCTTCAATATCGCCGATTTCGAACCCATCACCGGACGCATCCACCAGCCGCCGCCCGCGCATCAGGCCTTCGAGGGGATCAATTTCGTGGTCTGCAATTTCGTACCGCGCAAGGTGGACTACCACCCGCTGTCGATTCCGGTGCCGTACTACCACTCCAATGTCGACTCCGACGAGATCATGTTCTACTGCGGCGGAAATTACGAGGCGCGCAAGGGATCCGGGATCGCACAGGGGTCGGTGTCGGTGCATCCCGGCGGTTATGCGCACGGCCCGCAGCCGGGTGCGTACGAGCGCAGCATCGGGCTGGAATTCTTCGACGAGTTGGCGGTGATGGTGGATACCTTCCGCCCGCTCGAACTCGGCGAGGGCGCACTGGCCTGTGAGGATCCGGCATACGCCTGGACCTGGTCGGGACGGGGGCGGCAGGCGTGAGAATCCGCATGGAAATTCCCGAGGATTCGCTCTTCGGCGTAGACAACCTGCCGTACGGCGTATTCGCCCCGGCGGGCGACGCGCTCCGGGTCGGCGTGCGGGTCGCCGATAAAGTGATCGATCTGGCTGCGGCACTGGAGGATCCGGTCTTCGCCCAGCCGAACCTGAACGCATTGCTCGCCCAGGGTCCCCGGCGCTGGCGCGAGGTCAGGCATCGGGTGCGCGAGCTGGTCGACGGCGAAATCGATGCCACCGCAATCCATGAGCTCGCCGCGGTGCGGCTGGCGCTGCCGATTCAGGTCGGCGACTATGTCGACTTCTACGCGAGCATCGACCACGCGACCAACCTCGGCAGGCTCTTCCGCCCGGATGCCGAACCGCTGCTGCCCAATTGGCGGCATCTGCCGGTCGGCTACCACGGCCGGGCCGGCACCGTCGTGGTATCGGGCACCGATGTGGTCCGGCCCCGGGGCCAGCGCCGAACCGATTCGGGCGCACCGGATTTCGGCCCGTCTCGGCGGCTCGATATCGAGGCCGAGCTGGGTTTCGTGGTCGGCGTCGGCTCCGCGCTCGGCACCCCGATCGGCGTCGACGAATTCGCCGATCACGTCTTCGGTGTCGCGCTGGTCAACGACTGGTCCGCCCGCGACATCCAGGCCTGGGAGTATCAGCCGCTCGGCCCGTTCCTAGGCAAATCCTTCGCGACATCGCTCTCTGCGTGGGTGACCCCGCTGGCCGCGCTGGAGAAGGCGCGCATACCGATTCCGGAGCAGACACCGGAACCGCTGCCCTACCTGCGCGGTGACGAACCGCGCGGGCTCGACATCGATCTGACGGTGACGTGGAACGGCCAGGACGTCGCGCATCCGCCGTACCGGCGGATGTACTGGTCCCCCGCGCAGATGCTGGCCCACCTGACGGCGAACGGCGCGTCGACCCGAACCGGCGATCTGTTCGCGTCGGGCACCATCTCCGGGCCGGAACCAGATCAGCGTGGTTCGTTCATCGAATTGTCTTGGGGCGGAAGCCAACCGGTGGACGTCAACGGCGAGAAGCGCACCTTCCTCGCCGATGGCGACGAGGTGGTGATCACCGCGACCGCGCCGGGTCCGCACGGTAACCGGATCGGCCTCGGCGAGGTCGCCGGCCGGATCCGGCCCGCAAACGGCGGATAACCGCTACTCCGTCGCAGTGCGCCCGGTGTAGACCACGGTGACGAACCGGGTCAGATCCTCGGTCAACGTGTCGACCGCGTCGGGCGGGCCGCCGTCGTCGTGGTGATGCAACCAGTCCGCGATCAGCTCGAACATGCCGCCGATGGTGGCGAGGGCCAGGGCGATGCCGCGGCGGTCGCCGGTGCCCGCCCACTGCTTGTCGAGGAAGGCCGCCGCCCAGCGTCGATTGCTGCGTCGTTGCCGTTCCACCGCCGGTGAAATACCGCCCGCCTCGCCGAAGGTGACCTTGGCCAGCCGGGGATCGTCGGCGATCGCGTGCACGAAGGCGGCGATGATCGCCTCCACCCGCGGCTGCCACGCCAATTGCACTGTCTGCTCGGCGACTTCGGCGACGCGGCCCCGGATCTGGACGGTCAGCTGCTCCAGCAGCGCGATGTAACAGGCTTCCTTGCTGTCGAAATGGTCGTAGAACCCTTTGGTTCCGACATATGCGCGCTGGCAGATCTGTTCGATCGATGTCCCGGAAAAGCTCTGGGCGGCAAAGAGTTCGGTGGCCGCGTCGAGTAGCTGGCTGCGTCGTTGCGCACTGCGCTGCTCGGCGTCGAGTCCGCGGATCCGGCGCCGCGCCGGAGTCGGGGCAGGCCGCGCGGCGGATTTGCTGCGGGTCATGCCTTCGACCATAGCCCGGGTAATTGAAACAAGAAGTCTTGTTGCTAATACGAGGTCGTGTTGTAATCGCTGTCACCTGATGAAGGAGGGCAGACGAGTGTCCGTGATCAATGGAGATCGCATCCGGCGCGCCATCGCGCTGGCGGTGGCGGGGGTCGTCACCGTGGCGACCGCGTTGGTGATCGGCGGCTTCACCGCGGGGCAGGCGGCCGCGGTGCCGCCGCCGACACAGGACGCGTTCTATCAACCACCCGAGGGTTTCGAATCCCAGGAACTGGGCACGGTATTGCGGTCGCGCGAGGTGCATCTCGCGGCGCTCACCGTATTACCGCTGAACGTGCGGTCCTGGCAGCTGATGTATCGCACCACCGATCTGTTCGGCGCGCCGGACGTCGCGGTGACCACGGTCGTGCTGCCTGCGGGTGCCGACCCGGCCCGCTCCCGGCCGCTGGTCTCGCTGCAGTTCTACTACGACAGCGCGAGCAATGACTGCTCACCGTCGTTCGTGCTGCAGCAGGGCGCTGGGCTACCGGGTTTGGAGGGCATCCACTCGCAGAGCGAACTCATCGCGCTCGCCGCGCTGATCAGCCGCGGTTGGGCCGTCTCCATCCCGGATTACGAAGGGCTGCACGGACATTTGGCCGCGGCGAAGGAGCCCGGATATATGGTGCTCGACGGCATCCGCGCCGCCGAACGCTTCCAGCCGCTCGGTCTCGACGGCGCGAATACGCCGGTGGCAATGTGGGGCTACTCCGGCGGCGGCATGGGTTCGGGCTGGGCCGCCGAGCTGCAGCCGAGCTACGCGCCGGAATTGAATGTCAAGGGCGTCGCGCTCGGCGCGCCGACCTCCGACGTGGTTTCGCTACTGCACGTCAACGGATCGATGTTCTCCAGCCTGATCGGCATCGGCATCGCCTCGCTCTACAACGCCTATCCGAAATTCAAGGAGGCGACCGACCGGGTGATGACCCAGGAGGGCAAGGACCTGCTCGCCCGCACCGATGCGCAATGCCTGCCGCGCAACGCGCTCACCCAGATGTTCGTGGATTATCAACGGTTCCTGACCATTCCGATCTCCGACTATCTGGCGCTACCGGAGATCAAGGAGGTCTTCGACGCGACGGTGCTCGGCAGCGACCATCCGACCGCGCCGATCTTCCTCTACCAGGGCGTATTCGATGAGGCGGTCCCGGTGTGGACGAATGACAGGCTCACCCGGCGGTGGTGCGATCAGGGCGCGTCGGTGCTCTATAAACGCGACCACCTCAGCGAACATCTGACGCTGCCGTCGCTCGGCATGGCCGACACCTTCAACTGGCTGACCGCGCGCCTCGCGCCCGGCGCACCCGATCAGGTCGGCTGCCAAACCCAGGATGTGGTGTCCCAGCTGGCCGATTTCAACGCGCTGCTCACCCAGATCGAGATCAACCTGAACGCCACCTTCGGCGCGCTCGGCTTCCCGATCGGGCCGCGGGAGCGGTAATGCGGATGGCCCCCAATCGGATCGAAATCGGTTGGGGGCCATTATCTTTCACACGGTTACGCGGGGCAGGGCGTACCGTTCCCGCCGGGGCTCACCTCGATACCGATGGTCCGCTCGCCGCCGATCTGCGCGGCGTGCAGCATATGCATACCAGGGGTGTGCGGCGTCCACTTCGCGATGACGTCACCGTTGCCGCCCGCCTGGATCGCGCTCGGCGGATTGAATTCGCCGTCCTGGCTGTCGTAGAAACTGATCCAGCCGCCGGGCTCGGTCGTCGCCGACGCGGTGTAGGCACAGCCGGTGACGAAGACCAGCGGCTCCCCCGGCGTCACGGCGAAAGCGGTGATCGCGGCGGGCGCCGAGGGCGCGGTCAGCACCAGCGCGGCAGCCATCGCGCCCATCGTCGATATCGCGGCCGCGGCGGACTTATGTGATCGGAGCATGTGGAGTTCCTTTCGAGTCACGGCGATTTGCGGCCGCCCGCCGAGCCTATCGATCGAACCCGCTGTGCCGGGAGCGTGATTTGTAGGGTCTGCCATTTCCGGCGCGGATAGGTACTGTCCCGTACACGCTGCCGCGGTTAGGTTTTCGCGACGCCCGGTCAGCCGTACGCGAGTATCGGTTTGAAACAGACTGGTGGTCAGTGTTATTCGTGATCCGTCCGCAGAAAGATGATGCTGGCGCAGTGGCTCTCGAACTCACCAGGGCGCACCTCGAGTTCGATGGTCCGCTCACCGCCGACCTGCACGGCGTGCAGCGTGTGCGAACCAGACGTGCGCGGTGTCCAGGTGGCTACGACCACACCGTTACCGGCCTTGATCCCGCCTGGTGGATGGAACTCGCCGTCCTGGCTGTCGTAAAAACTGATGTCGGTGCCGGATTCGGCCTCCGCTCGCACGACGTAGGCACAGTCCGTCACGAAGGCCGACGGGTTATCCCCCGACTTCACGACGAGAGCGGTAGGTGCGGGCGTGGTCAGCACCGGCGCGACCGTCAGCACCACGGCGAGCATCATCGCGCCCGTCATCGATATCGCAGCCACGACGGACCTGCGCGATCGGAACATGAGGGTCCCCTTCGAGCCACAGCGAATTGCCGCTGCGGCCCGAGCCTAACTATCGGACCGTATTCTTGGGCTCACCATTCGTGGGGATACGGTTCCGATAGTCACCAGAGATCCAGACCGCTTGCGCCGCTATCGGTTACACGTTCGCCCAGCCGTGCTCGAGCAGCGCGAAGATATCCCGCATCGCCGCGGCCGGATCATCGGAATCCGCAACGATTCCCGCGCTCATCAGCGCGAAATGGGCCAGCGCAACGGTTTTCACATCACCGATCGGCAGGCCGGCCTCCTCGGCGATGACGGCGGCGACCGCGCTGGTGTGCCGCAGCATCATCTGCCGCCAATATTCCTGCAGCGCGGGCGTTTCAGCGATGAGCTGGAGAAACCCGCTGGCCTGTAGATCGTCTGTGGAGGCCATTCGAGTATCGAGCAGGTGATCGCGCAGCGCGTCGAGGATCGATTGTCCATCGGCCCGCTCGCGCACTGCGGCGACCAGACCCTCCTCCATGTCCTCGTCCATATCGAACAGCAGCGCTTCCTTGCTGGGGAAGTGCTTGAACAGCGTGCTCAGCGAGACATCGGCCGCCTCGGCGATCTCGCGCACGCCGACCTCGTCGAAGCCGCGCTCCAGGAACAGGCGCAGCGCGGCATCCGCCAGCGCTTGGCGGGTCTGGGCCTTCTTGCGCTCGCGGCGCCCGGTGGGAGCGGTCATGCGATCGATAATACGCCATTAGGCGATCAGCATCAAAAGTAGAGCAGTTGTACTTTTATAGTTGATCTGCTTTCCTGATGAGTGTGGCAGGCCACGAAAGGCGGGGCCGCCCATTCGATTCGGAGGAGGTGAGCGGCCATGACCGCAACCCAGACCGAGACCGCGTCGCCGCGGTCGATCCGGCTGGTCCTGGCCGGAGTCCTGCTGGCGATGCTGTTGGCCATGCTCGACAACGCGATCGTCGGCACGGCGATGCCGACGATCGTGCGCGAGCTCGGCGGCCTCGACAAGGTCGCTTGGGTGGTCACCGCGTACACCCTGCTCTCGGCGATCTCCACGCCGGTGTGGGGCAAACTCGGCGATCAATTCAGCCGGAAAACGATATTTCTCAGTTCGATCGGCATATTTCTGATCGGCTCGGCGCTGGCGGGTGCGGCCTGGTCGATGCCGACATTGATCGCGTTCCGCGCCATCCAAGGGCTTGGGGCGGGCGGCATCTCGGTCTGCGCGCTGGCCCTGATCGGCGCGCTGGTGCCGCCGCTGGAACGCGGCAAATATCAGGGCATGATGGCCTCCGCCATGGCGGTCGGCACCATCGGCGGGCCGCTGCTCGGCGGCGTCATCACCGATCAATTCGATTGGCGCTGGGCGTTCTACATCAATATCCCGCTCGGCCTGTTCGCCCTCGGCTGGCTGGCGTATCAGTTGCGAATTCCGGTGGTGCGCAAGCAGGTTCGTATCGACTACGCGGGCACCGCCCTGCTCTCCGTCTTCATCGCCGCGCTGGTGCTGATCGCGACATGGGGCGATATCGAATACCCGTGGCTCTCGGCGCAGATTCTCGGGCTCGCCGCGGTGGCGGCGGTCGCGCTCGCCGCATTCCTGCTCGTCGAGCGGCGGGCGGCCGACCCGGTGATCCCGCTCGGGCTGTTCCGCAGCCGCAATCTGGCGATCGCCTCGACCATCGCACTGGTCGGCGGGGTGCTGACCTTCGTCGGCGTGCTGTATCTGCCGCTGTTCCAGCAGACGGTGCAGGGTGTTTCGGCGTCGAGTTCGGGATTGCTGTTGCTGCCCATGATGCTTCCGCTGCCCATCGTCTCGCAGATCGTCGGCAAGCGGATGAGCGCCAGCGGCAAGTACAAGCGGTTCATCGTCCTCGGCGGCGCGCTGTGCACGGCGGGCACCGCGCTGTTGGCCTACGTCGATGCCGATACCGGCCGTCTGACAACGGGATTGGCCATGGTGGTGATCGGCACCGGCATGGGCTGCTCGCTCCAGCTCACCACTGCGGTCGCCCAGAACAGCGTCGATATCGCGCATATCGGCGCGACATCCGGACTGATGATGCTGTTCCGCACACTGGGCGGCTCACTCGCCGTCGCCGCGTTCGGCTCGATGTTCACTCGCGCGATGCGGGGACACAGTCCCGCTGAAGGGCACGGCTATCTGTCGGCCTTCGCCTCGGGCACCGGCACGGTATTCCTCGGCGCGACATTGATCTGCGTTGCCGGATTCGTGATTTCACTGCTGCTGAAGGAGGTTCCGTTGCGCGGCAAGGCATCCAGCGGTACCACTGCGGCGGCACAACCGGCGAAGGCGGCCTGAACGTTCGAATTACGTGGGGTGCGGTGTAAACCCTCCACCGCACCCCACCAATTCGTCAGGACCGCTCTATATTTCGTTCGAAGGTCATCATGTGACGCTCGGGACCGTTGTAATCCTGGATGGGACCGGCGACCGTGAAGCCCATCTTGCGATGGAAGTTGATCGATCCGGTATTCACCGGGGAGGTGATCGCCCGCACGATGGTCCGGCCGTCGGCGCGGGCCATATCGAAGAATCGCTCGTAGAGTTCCCGCGCCAGCCCGCCGCCGCGGTGATCGGGGTGGATGCCGATGAATTGGATGTAGGCCGTCGACTTCACGCTCGGTGAGAGAAAGCCGATCAGGAATCCGGCGAGGGCACCATCGGCCTCGGCGATCGTACTCGTGTCGGCGAAGTGATCGAGGAACAGCCGCGGGAGGGATACAGACAGCGGCCGGCCCCACCACTCGTCGACCACTCGGATGACGGTGTCGTAGTCGGCGGGTTCGGCCTTACGGAGAACTATCTCATCGCGCATGAACCAGATTCTGCCGTCGACCAGCTCGTCGCCGCCCGTACCTGGACTGGGGAGATATCTCGTCAGTCGGTCACGGTATCCGGATGGACGTGGTCGAATACCCGGCGGAGCATATCCGCCAGCAATGCGCGCTCGTCCGCATCGAGCGGGGCCAGGATCTCCGCGCCGACCTGCCGAGCCTGTGCATCCAGTGCCCGCAGCGCCGCGCGGCCGGATCTGGTGAGCCGCACGGTGATTCGCCGCCGGTCCGCGGCGTCGCGGGCCCGCTCGACCTGCCCGGCCGCCTCGAGTTCATCCACCGCCTTCGCCACATCGCTCGGATGAATTCCCAAGCGCTGCGCCAGATCTCGTTGCGCATGCGGGCCGAAGTCGGCCAACGCCGCCAGGATTGCCATATGCCACAGGCGCAATCCGCGCGCGGCGAGCCGATCGCCGAAGCCGGCCCGCGCGGCCTTTCCGACGCGCGAGAGCAGGTAGGTGTCGAGCGCGAGCAGGCTCGGCGGCAGCGCACGGCCATTGTCCATCGGCCCATTCTATGGTACTCACCTATCATAGGTTCGCACCTACTATTTGGAGAAGGTTATGGACGCGCTGTATCCGCGCTTACTCGTCGACGATTTCGCCGCCTGCTTCGACTTCTACGCGGCGGTGCTGCCGGAACTGGCCGGCGCGAAACTGATCAAGGGCACCGCCGCGGGCCCATACGCCAACTGGGACGTCGACGACCAGGCGATTCTCGTGCTCTACGACCGCGCGACCATGGCCGCGACGGCGGGCACGACGGAATTGCCGACCCGTCCGGCGCCGGCGCAGGACACCGCGATGCTGGTGCTGCGGGTGGCCGATGTCGACGCGGCATTCGCCCACTGCCTCGCGCACGGCGGCACCGAGGTGGTCGCACCGACCGACCGGCCACAGTGGGGCCCGAACCTGCGGGCCGCGCATCTGCGCGATCCGAACGGCACACTGCTGGAACTACAGTCCTACTGAGGTACTGAAACCGGTGGCGCACAAAGACTTTGCGCCACCGGTCCGGGCGTCAGGAAACCACCGGCAGGTAGACCTTGCCGCCTGCGTCCGCGAATTCCGCGGATTTCTCGGCCATTCCGGCCTCGATGGCGGCGGCATCGGTGAGCCCGTTGCGCTCGGCGTACTCGCGTACGTCGGCCGAGATCCGCATCGAACAGAACTTCGGCCCGCACATCGAGCAGAAATGCGCGGTCTTCGCCGGTTCGGCCGGCAGTGTCTCGTCGTGATATTCCCGGGCGGTGTCCGGATCCAGCGACAGCGCGAACTGGTCGCGCCAGCGGAATTCGAAACGCGCCTTGGACAATTCGTTGTCCCGGTCCTGCGCGTGCGGATGCCCCTTGGCCAGATCGGCGGCGTGTGCGGCGATCTTGTAGGTGATCACGCCGACCTTGACGTCGTCACGGTTGGGCAGGCCGAGATGCTCCTTGGGCGTCACATAGCAGAGCATGGCGGTGCCCGCCTGCGCGATGATCGACGCGCCGATCGCCGAGGTGATGTGATCGTAGGCCGGTGCGATATCGGTGGCGAGCGGGCCGAGGGTGTAGAACGGCGCCTCCTCGCACAGCTCCTCCTCCAGCCGCACGTTCTCCACGATCTTGTGCATCGGGATATGGCCCGGGCCCTCGATCATCACCTGCACGCCATGGGATTTCGCGATCTTCGTCAACTCACCGAGGGTACGCAGCTCGGCGAACTGCGCCTCGTCGTTGGCGTCGGCGATGGAACCGGGACGCAAGCCGTCACCGAGCGAGAAGGTGACGTCATACTTCGCCAGGATCTCGCAGAGCTCGGCAAAATTGGTGTACAGGAACGACTCTCGGTGATGCGCCAGGCACCACGCGGCCATGATGGAACCACCGCGCGAGACGATTCCGGTGACTCGCTTGGCGGTCAACGGGATATAGCGCAGCAGCACGCCCGCGTGCACCGTCATGTAGTCGACGCCCTGCTCGCACTGCTCGATCACGGTGTCGCGGTAGATCTCCCAGGTGAGTTTGGTCGGATCGCCGCCGACCTTCTCCAGCGCCTGATAGATCGGCACGGTGCCCACCGGGACCGGCGAGTTGCGCAGGATCCATTCGCGGGTCTCGTGGATGTTCTTACCGGTCGAGAGGTCCATGATGGTGTCGGCGCCCCAGCGGGTGGCCCACACCATCTTCTCGACCTCCTCGGCGATCGAGGAGGACACGGCCGAATTGCCGATGTTCGCATTGATTTTCACCAGGAACTTCTTGCCGATGATGGTCGGCTCCAGCTCCGGGTGACGGTGGTTCGCCGGGATCACCGCGCGGCCGGCGGCGACCTCCTCGCGCACCAGATCCGGCGAAACCCCTTCGCGCGCGGCGATGAAACGCATTTCGGGGGTGGTGATGCCCTGCCGCGCCCACGCGAGTTGGGTTCGCGGGCCGTCGATCTCGGGCTTCGTCCAGCCGTCGCGCAGCTTCGGCAGTCCGGCCTCGACGTCGATCACCGCGCTGTCGTCGGTGTACGGACCGGAGGTGTCGTAGACGTCGAAGTGCTCGCCGTTGGTCAGGTTGATCCGGCGCACCGGAATGCGCAGATCGTCGACCTCCAGGTAGTGCTTGACACTGCCCTCGATGGGTCCGGTGGTGACGGAATCGACAGGTGTGCCCATGATGATCCTCCCTACGCCGGCATTACCCGGTCAGGTTCATACGGTCGACGGCCCATCAGCCGTCCTCTCAGCCCGCTGGTGCGAGCCCCCGTTGGCTTGTTCAATTGACCCGGCCGACCTTACCCGCCCGCCCGGCGACGCCGCGCGGAGATCGGACGATTCTCCGATCCCGCGCGATCTGCACCGGTGTTCACCTCGGCGATTCCGACAGCGCGTCAGGCCCCCCGGAACGCCTCGCGCATCCCCTCGATCGAAATCTTCTGCATCCCGAACATCGCCTTCGTCGCCCGAGTAGCCGCCGCCTGGTCCGGGCTCATCAGGAGTTCGGTGCATTCGGTCGGCCAGATCTGCCAGGGCACCCCGTACTTGTCGAACAGCCAACCGCATTGGTCCTCGCGCCCGCCGTCGGCGGTCAGCGCCGCCCACAGTCGGTCGACCTCTTCCTGGTTCGCGCAGTTCACCAGCAGCGACATCGCATACGTGTACTGCATCGCGCTCCCACCGTTGATCGCGATGAAGCGCTGCCCGTTCAGCTCGAAATCCACCACCATCACGGTACCCGGCGCTCCCGGACCGGCCTCGGTATGCCGTTGCACCGCAAGCACTTTCGAGTCCTCGAACAGCGAGCAGTAAAACTCCACCGCCTCCTCGGCATTGTCGCCGAACCACAGGCTGGTAACGATCTTCTGCATTGGGTCCTCCCGGATTCGTAGTTCCGTCCGGTAAGACTCCGCCGCGCACCGGAACTCATCGGTCGCGCGGTCCCGGCAGTGCGATTCGGTCGCGGTGGATCGCGATGAATTCGCCGAAGGACCGTGGCATACGGCCGGTGACCTCGGCGACCGTCGTGGTCACCCGGTCCTCGGCGCCCTCGGCGATGAGCCGCTCGGCCCCGGCGAGCACCGTGGCCATCTCCGGCGGCACGCCATGAGCGGTGAGGTGCTCGGCCAGTTCGCCGGGAGTCGTGTCGATATGCCGGACCGGCCGCGACGGGGCGAGCGATCGGTTGAGCAGGCGGGCGATGTCGTCGTAGGACAGGGCCTGCGGTCCCGTGATCACGTACTCCCGGTTCGGCGCGGCATCGTCGAGCAGCGCGCGCACGCCGACGGCGGCGATATCGGCGGCGTCGACGAAGCCGATACCGCGACCCCCGGTGGCGCTGATCAGCTCTGACCGGGTACGCAGCCCGGCGGCCATCGGATGCGTCGGCACGATGAAGTTCTGCATGAACCACGACGGTCGCAGCACCGCCCATTCCGGCATCCGGGATATCGCGCGGCGCGCGTGGTCCAACCCCGGCGCACCGGGCGGGATGACGGCGGAGCTGAGGAACACCACGCGCCGCACGCCCGCCGCACGCGCGACGGTCAGAAAATGATCAATCGGTTCAGCCGGATCCGGCATGCCCACCGGGGCGACGAGGTAGACCCGTTCGACACCGCTCAGCGCCGGTCGGTAGGTCGCGGGATCGGCCCAGTCGAAATACACGTGCTCCCCGCCTGATTCGGCGCGTATCGGGCCGCGCGTAGCCGTGCGAACCGTGACGCCCGCGGCGCGCAGACCCGCAGTGACCGGGCGGCCGGTATTGCCGGTGGCGCCCGTGACGAGGACCGGTCCGGTCATGCCGCACCGCCCGTTTCATCGTTCGAGCGCAGCGCGTCCAGCAGTTCGGGCAGGGTTCCGGTGGCGATGGCACCCGCGACCGGACTCCAGTAATCGCGCCAGCCGATGATCGCGCCGTCGCGGGCCCGGATCACCGCGATGTAGGCGAGTTCGTACCGCTCGCCGGTGCGCACTGTCGTTCCGCTGGCGGTGAATTCCACGATAATCGTTGTCGGATCGGCGGTTTCGTGTACGACGACCGACGGGAACTCGTGGATATCCAGCCGTTCCGGATAGTCGGCCAGATAGTCGTGCAGCTGTGCGCGACCGCGCAACCGTCCGGGTGTGCCCGCGACCGCGAACGGCAATTCCAGCTCCGCGTCCACGGCGAAGAGTTCGACGAATCGTCGCATGTCCTTGGCCAGCAAAAGGTTCAGGCCTCTTTCGAATAACTCACGTGCGCCTTCGGTCATGAATCGAGACTGGCCGAGGCCGACGGTCGCGCGGAACTGCCGGTGTAGCCCCGGATCATTGATCCGTGGCTCGGTTCGGGTGGGTTCGGCAGACTCGACGGTATGGACAAGCACGCGCTCGCCGACTTCCTGCGCCGCCGACGTGCGGGGTTGCGTCCGGATGAGGTCGGGTTGCACCCGGATCCGAAGCGGCGCAGACGAACTCCGGGGCTGCGCCGCGAAGAGGTGGCCTGGTTGGCCGATATCTCGGCCAACTACTACGAGCGGCTGGAGCAGGCACGGGCGCCCCGGCCGTCGCCGCAGGTGCTCACCGCGCTCGCCAGGGTGCTGCGGCTCGGGCCCGATGAACAGCGCTACCTCACCCAGCTCGCCGGTCACGAACCGAGCCGTCCCGGCATACCCGACGACGAGGTACCGGCCGGGGTGCTGCTGATGCTGGAACGGCTCACCGAGGCGCCCGCGTACGTGCAGAACGTCCGCTATGACGTCCTCGCCTGGAATGCATTGGCCGCCGAATTATTCGACGCTTTCGACACAGAGCGCAACCTCTTGCGGATCGCATTCGGCTCCCGAAGGGAGCGGGTGTCGTGCGGCGGCCGGGACGGCGCGGCGCGATTCGTCCGGCAGGCGGTCACCGAATTGCGGGCCGCGGCGGTGCGGTATCCGAACGACCCGCGGATCCCGGAGCTGATCGAGTGGCTGTCCACCCGCGATATCGACTTCCGAAATGGTTGGGCCGCACATGAAGTGGCTCCCTCGGCGACGATCTGGAAACGGTTCGAACATCCGGAGGTCGGCACCATCGAACTCGACGCGCAGACGTTATCCGTGCCCGGCCACGACCATCGGATCGTCATCTATACGGCGGAACCGGGCAGCCCGGCCGCGGATGCACTGCGCGAGCTGCGCCTCAGTGCCCAGCGCCGGTGACGCGAAATCCCTTGGGCACCAGCCGAACCGCAATGACGGCGACCGCGGCGACAATTGCGGCGGAGACGTATGAGGTGGTGGTCAGTGCCGTGTCGAAGGCATGGGTCGCGGCATCGATGACGTGGGTGCCGGTGACATGGTCGAGGCGGGCCGCGACATCGATGGCGCCGCCGACCGAGCCGGTGGCCTCGTCGAAGTCCTTGCCGGACAGCGGTAGTCCGGTCATATTGGCTGTGAAGATGCGGCCGTGCAGACCGCCGAGCAGCGCAACGCCGAGGCCGATGCCGAGTTCGTAATTGGTTTCCGAGACGGCACCGGCCTGACCGGCACGTTCAGGCGGCACCGCGGCGACGAGTACCGCGGCCGCGGCGGTCACGGCGAGGCCGTCGCCCAGGCCGAAGGCCGCGAGGACAAGGGCCACAACGGGATACGTGGTCGGCTCCGGGCTCAGCGCCAGGATCAGGAAGCCGAGCGCGAGCGCGCCGAGCCCGATGGCGAGGACGGCGCGGACGCCGAGGCGATGCATGAGGGCGGGGGTGGCCAGGGATGCGAGCAGCAGGGTGACGGCCGAGGGCAGGGTGCGCAGACCGGCCTGAGATGGGGTGCAGCCGTTGATGTATTGCAGCCACAGCGAGATGAGGAAGAGCGCGGCGCCGATGGCGAGCATGGCGAGCAGGGTGGATACGGCGGCGGCGAGGAAGGGTCCGTTGCGGAACAGGCGCACGTCGAGCAGCGGATCGGCGGCGGTGAGCTGCCTGCGCGCGAACCAGGTGAGCAACGCCAGGGCGAGCCCGAGGACGAGCCAATCGACCGGCTCGGCAACACCTTTCGCAATATGTTTGAGTCCCCATGCGAGACCGACGATTCCGGCGATGGACAGCAGCGCACTGCACCAGTCGAGCGAACCCGATTGCGGCGCACGGTATTCCGGAAGCAGCCAGACGCCGAGACCGACGGTCAGCACGACGACCGGCACGTTGAGCCAGAAGGCCGATGCCCAGCCGAAGGTCTGCACCAGCACGCCGCCGACCACCGGCCCGATGGTTGCGCCCGCCCCGGCGACGGCGGCCCAAATGCCGATGGCGAGGGTCCGCTCCCGCGCACTGGTGAAGATATTGCGAATGAGCGAAAGCGTCGATGGCATGACCATGGCGCCGCCGATGGCGAGCAGCACCCGGCCCGTGATCAACTGGGCCGCGCTGTGCGATGTCGCGGCGACCACCGAGGCGATGCCGAATAGTACGAAACCACACAGGAATAGCAGCCTGCGGCCGATCCGGTCGCCGAGCGCGCCGGTGGTGATCAGCAGGCCGCCGAGCACCAGACCGTATATGTCGATGATCCATAGTTGTTCGAGCGCGCCGATCCGCAGATCGGTGATCAGCGAGGGCAGCGCGACATTGAGAATGGTGGCGTCCATGGCCACGAGCAACAGGCTGGCACACAGCACGGCCAACATCAGCCAACGCATCGAACCGAACGTTGGAGCGGGTTCACTGGTCGCTGACATGCTGCCCCTTCGCTCGGCCGAACCGGACGCAAGTCAGCATTGCCGGGAGTGGGGCGAACTTCAAGTTACCGTGCCGGTATGGTCCGATCGATGAGCAGGCGGCCCGCGCGACTGGTGCGTTCGATGTCGCCGGTGATGAACTGATCCTGTATCACCCCGCGCAGTCCCGAAATAAGAAGGGTGGCAACGGCTTCCGGATCGTCGACGACGCCGGTCCGGCGCAGCGCGTCGGCCAGCGCGCCCACCAGGGCCGCGACGGCGGCGTTGGCGTATTCGGCGTACGGGCTGTGCGGCGCGCAGGCCGCGCCGAGCACCTGCAGCATCACCCGCACGCTGACCGCGTCGGCGCCATCGAGATTCGCGCAGAAGAAGGTGGTCAGCCGGGCGCGCAGGGTGGCGGCATCGGTGACGTCGGCGAAGAGGGCGGCGACGTCGGGCCGCTGCGAGGTCAGCGCCTGTACCAGCAGTTCTTCCTTCGTATTGAAGTAGTAGATGAGCATGCGCGAGCTGGTGCCGAGTGCGGCGGCGAGCGGGCGCAGTGAGAGTCCGGCCAGCCCGTGATCGGCGATATAGCGCACCACCTCGGTGAGCAGTTGGGCGCGTTTTGCGTGGTCGAGTGGGCGGGCCATGGGTTGACTGTAGCGAGTGCTACAGGTATTCATGTCATCGTGACTGTAACAAGTGCTTCAGAAACTCTGGCCTCGGTCGTACTCACCGGCTACGCCGCCACCACCTCGCTGGCCGCGGATATGGATACGACCTGGTCCGAGCTGCTGCTGGGGCACACCGGAATCGGCAGGCTGGACGACGATTTCATCACCGAGTTCGATCTGCCGGTCCGAATCGGCGGCAAGCTGAAATCGCATCCCGGCGAACTACTCACCCGGATCGAGCAGCGCCGGATGTCCTATGTCGAACAGTTGGCGCTGGTGCTCGGCAGGCAGGTCTGGCAGCACGCGGGCACGCCCGAGGTGGAGGGCGAACGGCTCGCGGTGGCCATCGGCACCGGCCTCGGCGGCGCCGACGCGCTGATCGCCGCGGTGGACACGATGCGCACCAGCGGATACCGCAGGGTGTCGCCGCTCGCGGTGCCGATGGTCATGCCGAACGGTCCGGCCGCCACGGTCGGCATCGAAATCGGCGCCAAGGCAGGAGTTTTCGCGCCGGTGTCGGCCTGCTCGTCGGGTGCGGAGGCGATCGCGCAGGCCTGGCGGCTGATCGTATCGGGCGAGGCCGACGTGGTGGTCGCCGGCGGCGTCGAGGGCCATATCCACGAGGTGCCGATCGCGAGCTTCGCCATCATGCGGGCGATGAGCACGCGCAACGACGAACCGGAGCGGGCGTCGCGGCCGTTCGACCGGGACCGCGACGGTTTCGTCTTCGGCGAGGCGGGTGCGCTGCTCGTGCTCGAATCCGAGCGGCATGCGCGGGCCCGCGGCGCCCGCATCCACGGCAGGGTGCTCGGTGCGGGCATCACCTCCGACGCGTATCACATCGTGGCGTCCGAACCGGGCGGCGCGGGCGCGGCGCGTGCCATGCGCAAGGCGATCAGCACTGCGGGACTTCAGGTTTCGGATATCCAGCACGTCAACGCGCACGCCACCTCGACATCGATCGGCGATGCCTCCGAGGCCGAAGCCATCACCGCGGTCGCACCCACCGCCTCGATCTACGCGCCCAAATCCGCGCTCGGCCACTCCATCGGCGCGGTCGGCGCACTGGAATCGATCATCACAATGCTCACCCTGCGCGACCAAATCGTCCCGCCCACACTGAATCTCGACAACCAGGACCTGACCATCGATCTCGACATCGTGTCAGGCGAACCGCGCACCCAACGAATCGACTACGCCCTCAACAACTCCTTCGGCTTCGGCGGCCACAACGTAGCCCTCGCCTTCGGCCGGGCCTGATCTTCCCCACAGCGGTGCGCCGGTAGTGTCGTTTCCGAAGCGAACAATCAGCTCGGATCGTGGAACGGACAATGACGTGACCGACGCCTTCTACCTGCCGGACGCCGCCGACCCCAGCCGATTCCTCTCCACCGAGCTCACCAGGGGACCTTGGTCGGCGGATGCGCAGCATGCCGGGCCGCCTTCGGCGTTGCTCGCGTATGCGCTGGAGCGGTGTGAACCGCGGGCGGGGTTTCAGATCGGGCGGGTCACCATGGAGATTTTCCGGCCGATTCCGTTGGAGCCGCTGACGGTCGATGCCAAGGTGATGCGGCCGGGGCGCAGTGTCGAATTCCTGGAGGCGACCCTGTCTACCGAGCGTGGGCCGGTAATGCGGGGGTCCGCATGGCGTTTCAAGCTCGCCGATCCGGAACTTCCGGTGCCCGAACGGTTCCTGCCATCCGGGAATCGGCCGGGGCCGGAACGTGAGCCGTCGCCGTTCCCGACCGCCAATGCCGTCGGATTCCACAACGGAATCGAATATCGCTTTGTCACAGGGGCTTTCGACGAGCCCGGCCCCGCCGTGTGTTGGATCGGACTACGGAATCCGATCGTCGCGGGCGAGACCCCGAGCCCGCTGGAGCGCACATTGATCGCGGCCGACCACGGCAACGGCGCCAGCTCGATATTCGACTGGGACCGTTACCTTTTCATCAATACCGACCTCACGGTGACGCTGCATCGGATGCCGGTCGGCGAGTGGATCTGCCTGGACGCGGTGACCTATCCGCAGCCGCACGGCATCGCCTTGGCCGAGTCGGCGCTGTTCGACGAGAAGGGTCCGATCGGCCGGAGCACCCAGACCCTGTACCTCGCCGAGCGCTGAGATCAGCGGCGCTGCCAGCGCCAGGCGAATTCACCGGGTTGCGGTGGCGGACCAGGCAATTGGCCCTTCGTTTCCAGTCCCGCGAGCATGAGGTGGAGGATGCGGCGGCGCAGCTGCGCGGTGCGCGCCGGATCGGGCAGCGAGATGGCCGCGCATGCCTCCAGGATCAGGCCGAGGTCCGACGGGTTCACCTCATCGCGCAGCTTGCCGGTCGCTTTCGCGCGCCGGACCAGTTCCGCGTTCGCCTCGGCCGAATGCTTCACCTCGGGCAGGATCGATTCGTCGGGGGTGAAGGTGCCCGCCAGGTGCACGGTCAGCGAATGCACATCGGCGTCGACGACACGTTCCAAGAAGCCGACCAGCGCCGCCCAACCGTCCGAATCCGCGAGCGCCGCATCGGCTTCCGCGTTGTAACGGCGTAATCCCTGATAGCAGAGGGTGCGCAGCAGCACCTCTTTGCTCGAATAGCGGCGATAGAGGGCGCTGATGCCGACACCCGCGCGTTCGGCTACGGCGGCGATCGGGGCGTTGGCATCGGCGAGGAACACCGCGCGAGCGGCCTCGAGAATGAGCCCGTCGTTGCGGGCCGCCTGCGCCTTGCGCCCGGGTAGCGCCTTCTGAGCTGGGGTTTCTACTGACTTCGGCATGAATCGAGAATAGCACTTGAAACGGAATGATCCGTTCTGCTACTGTTCAAACAGAACGAAGCATTCCGTTTCACAAGGAGTCACCGATGAACGCCATCACCCCCTTCCGGATCGACATCGCCCAGGCCGACCTCGACGATCTGCAGAACCGGCTGGCCCGCACCCGGTGGGCCGATCAGATCCCCGGTTCGGGTGATACCTACGGCGTCAGCGTCGACCGGGTGCGCCACCTGGTGAACTACTGGCGCGACGGATTCGATTGGCGCGCCGTGGAGGCGAAGCTCAACACCTACCCGCAATTCACCACCGAGATCGACGGGCAGAACATCCACTTCCTGCACGTGAAGTCCCAGCAGGACAATGGCTTTCCGCTGATCCTGACGCACGGCTGGCCGGGTACGTTCGTCGAATTCCTCGGCGTCATCGAGCCGCTGACCGCGGCGGGCTTCGATCTGGTCATCCCCTCGGTGCCGGGTTACGGCTTCTCCGGCCCGACCACCGAACAGGGCTGGAACGATCAGCGCATCGCCAGGGCCTGGGCGGAGCTGATGCGCAGGCTCGGCTACACCCGGTACGGTGCGGTCGGCAACGACGGCGGTGCGCAGATCTCCCCCGAGCTGGGCCGGGTCGCACCGGAAAGCGCTGTCGGCGTGCAGGTTTCACAGGTGTACTCGTTCCCGTCCGGTGATCCGGCCGAATTCGCCGACCTCAGCGCCGAGGAGCAGCAGGCGCTGGCGACGCTGGACTGGTTCGTCAAGAACAAGATGGGTTTCAACATCCTGCAGTCACAGCAGCCGCAGACCTTGGCCCATGCGATCATGGATTCCCCTGCGGGACTTGTCGGTTGGAACAGCCAACTGCTCGGCCCCGATCTGGACGACGAATTCGTGCTCACCAATATCGCCATCCACTGGTTCACCGGCACCGCGGGCTCGGCGATCCGGCACTACTTCGAGAAGGACAAGGCGGACAAGCCCACCGAGCCGACCACAATTCCGCTCGCGCTGTCCGGATCGATCGGCGATTTCCACGGCATCCGCCGCTTCGCCGAACGCGACCACAAGAACATCGTCTCGTGGCGGACGCACGAGGTATACAGTCACTACCTGCACCACGCCGCGCCGCAGCTGATGGCGAGCGAGATCACCGAATTCTTCGACCGGTTCCGCTGATTCGCACCACCCGAGACGCGGCCTACGCCCCCTCATCGGCGCGCAGGCCGCGTCATCAGGTCACTGCGAAACCTACAGCCACTCGCAACGATTCGCTCGTCGGCCGCGAGCGTCACGGGAGCGGGGACCGGAATAAACAGCCGCACAAACGACATGGACGTGGCAGGAAATGTCACGTCCATGACCGCTGTCGTGCTCAGGCGTGTTCGTGCAACTCCCCCCAGGCCGGGAAAGGGTCGGCATAGGTGGCCCAGATATCCGGGCCCGCCGACCATTCCGCGTCCGTCAGCAGCGCGGCGTCCAGCAGCCCGCGCACCCGGTCGCCGTCCAGCTTCACCCCGATGAAGACGATCTCCTGTCCGGCCGGCACCTCCAGCGACGACCACCAGGCGGCCGGTTCGAAGGTCAGATTCGGCCCGGCCTGCGACCATATCGCGGCCAGCGCCGACCGGTTGGCCAACCAGCAGAAACCCTTGCTGCGCAACACTCCCCGCAACTGTCCGAGCGCCCGCTCCAACCGCTCGGGATGAAATGGCCGCTCCGCGGTGTAGGTAATGCTGCGAATACCGTATTCCTCGGTCTCCGGCGTGTGCCCACCGGCCAATTCCTCGGCCCAGCCCTCGGTTTCGGCGGCCGCGACGGGGTTGTAGCGGCCGGTGGCCAGCACCTCGTCGAGTGCGACGCCGCCCTTGACGGTACGCAGCACCCGGGCACGGGGATTCAGCCTGCGGATGGTGGCTTCGACTGTGCCCGCCGCCTTTTCGCTCACCAGGTCGGTCTTGTTGATCAGCAGCACGTCGGCGAATTCCACCTGATCCACCAGCAGGTCCGCGATGGTGCGGGAATCGCCTTCGCCCGCTTGCATATTCCGCTCGGCCAGGGCTTGGCCGCGGGTGAGCTCGCCGAGGAAGGTGGCGGCGTCGACCACCGTCACCATGGTGTCGAGACGGGCGATATCGCCGAGCTTGGTGCCATCCTCGAACTCCCAGTCGAAGGTGGCGGCCACCGGCATCGGTTCGGAGATGCCGGTGGATTCGATCACCAGCTGATCGAATCGGCCCGCCCGCGCCAGCTTGCCGACCGCCTCGATCAGATCCGCGCGCAGGGTGCAGCAGATGCAACCGTTGGTCAGCTCGACCAACTTCTCCTCGGTGCGGTCCAGGTAGCCCTGGCCCGCGACGAGCGCGGCATCGATATTGACCTCGCTCATGTCGTTGACGATGACCGCGACGCGGCGGCCGTCTCGGTTGGCCAGGATGTGGTTGAGCAGCGTGGTCTTACCGGCCCCGAGGAATCCGGACAGCACGGTGACGGGCAGCAGGTCGGAGCGCGATGAAATGGTCACCAGCTAATGATAACCATTTTCATTAATGCACCCGCAGTCGGGTCATGCGGCGGCGGCCTTCACCGCCTTGGCGATCTCTCGTCGCACGGCCAGGAATTCGGCCGATCCGCGCAGCTCATCCGGATCGATATCGGATCGGGGCAGCTCGACCGGCAGATCGAGCGCGACGCGACCAGGCCGCTTCGTCAGAACGACAACCCGCGAACCGAGGAAGGCCGCCTCGTCCGCACTGTGCGTGACGAATACGGCGGTGCGCCCCGATTCCGCGCCGACCCGACGCAGATCCTCCTGCAGCCGCTCCCTGGTGAGCGCGTCCAGCGCCGCGAACGGCTCGTCGAGCAGTAGCGCACGGGGACGGTGGGTGGGCGACGCATCGGCGGCCAGTGCGCGGGCGATGGCCACCCGCTGCTGTTGCCCACCGGAGATCTCCCAGACGCGACGGCCGCCCAACGCCTCCAGGCCCACCCTCCGCAATAGTTCGTCGCGCCGCTCGGCCCGCCGATCACGCGGCACCCCAGCGTATTTCAGCGCCAACTCGACATTGCCGCCGACGGTCCGCCACGGGAACAGCCGCGGCTGCTGGAACACCATGCCGCAGGTGTGGCCGGGCACCGGCGCGACGCCGGAGACGGTGATCCGGCCCTCGGTCGGCGCGTCGAATCCGGCGATCAATCGCAGCAGCGTGCTCTTGCCGCAGCCGGAAGCGCCTACCAGGACCAGGAATTCGCCCGGCGGCACCGTGAGATCGAGCGGGCCGAGCGCGATCGCCCCGCGACCGTACCGGTGCGCGACTCCTTCGATGGCAATGGCCGACTGATCCGAATCAGGTTCTGCCGCAGTGGAATCTCGTAATACATCAGTCGAGGGCACCGGGCAGCCCCTTGACGTAGATGGATTCGCGAATCTTCGCGATGCCGGGCGCGGCCGGGATCTGCCGTTGGCCCGCGAGGAATTCGGCGGCGCTGGCCAAGCTGGCCGCGATCGCACCGGGCGCGGCCTCGGTGCCCAGCCAGTCCGGCGAGGTGAGCTGATCCTTGGTGAGGAATACGCCCTGCTTCAGCTGCTGCGCGGCATCGTCTGGCGTGGTGCCGATTTCGGCGGCCACCGCCCGCGCGGCGGCGTCGGGCTGGTCCTGGATGGTCCGCAACGCGCGCAGCTCCACCCTGCGCCACACATCGACGACGTCCGGATGGGCATTCGCGAAATCCGTTGCGACAACGGCCAAATCCAGCGTCGGTTTGCCCGCAGTCGCGAGTTCCCGGCTGGTGATCAGCTGTTTGCCGCTCTTGCGCAGCTGATCCAGCGTCGGCAGCCAGGTGTACACGGCATCGATATCGCCGCGCTCCCATGCGGCCAGCGATGCCTGCGGCTGTAGATCGACCAGCTTGACATCGTTGGCGCTCAGGCCGTTTCGCTCCAGCGCCGCGAGCAGGCTGTAGTGGGCCGTAGACGCGAACGCGGTACCGATCCGCTTACCGCGCAGCTCGGCGATGGACTGGATGCCGGTGCCATCGCGCGCGACCAGCGCCTCGTTGTCGCCCGCCACATCGAGCACGAAGGCGACCCGATACGGAATATCGAGCGGGGCCGAAAGTCCGCGTGCCACCGGGCTGGAACCGATCGCGCCGAAGTCGAGTTGCTTGGCGACGAATGCGGTGTTGACGTCGGCGCCGGAGTCGAATTTCGTCCACTTGATGTTGTAACCGGGCAGCTCCTGTTCCAGCCACCGGTTGTGTTTCACGATCAGGTCGCCACTCGGAAACGTCTGGTAGGCAATGCGAATGGTGGGTTTGCTGCTGTCGGCGCCGGAGTGGTCGATGGCGCACCCCGCCGCGGCGACGATCGCCGCGCCCGCGACAACCGCTGCGGTAAAACGCGAAATGCGCTTCATATCTTTCCTCTCCAAGGCACGGCGCGGGCCTCGACCGCGCGCAGTAGTCCGTCGATGATCAGGCCGGATATGCCGATGGCCGCGATGCCGACCAGGACGACGGGGGTGTTGTTGTAGTTGCTGGCGTCCTTCACCACGCCGCCGATGCCGGGCATGCCGTTGAACAGTTCGGCGGCGACCACCGACGAGTACGCCATGCCGACCGCCAGCCGGATTCCGGTCAGCGTTTCGGGCAGGGCCGCCGGGATCACCACATCCCGGATCACCTGCGCGCGTGAGCCACCCAGCGCCCTGGCCGCCTCGACGAATCCGACGGGCGTCGCGGCCACCGCGGTGGTGGTCGCCATCGCGGCGGCGGGCAGCGCGGCCAGCGCCAGCAGCGTCACCTTCGGCGCCTCATCGATGCCGAGCCAGATCACCAGCAGGAAAAAGTAGGCAAGCGGCGGCAGCGTGCGCAGGAAGGTCAGCCACGGCTCGAGGATGCTGCGCAGCCAGCCGACGGTGCCCATGGCGACGCCGAGCGTCACCCCGGCGGCGATGCCGATCACCACGCCGCCGAACACCCGGCGCAGCGTCATATAGAGGTGCTCCCAGAGCAGATAACCCTGATAGCCCCGGACGCCGTCGTGTGTGGTCGATAGTTGAATCGCGGCCCGCCACACGGCAATCGGGCGCGGTACGAAGGTTTCGTTCCAGATACCCGCCGCGGCGACCAGCTGCCAGGCGACCAGGAATACCGCAACGGACAACAGCGGCAATAGCGTTCGCGCCAGGCGGCGGGCCGTTGCACCGGATTCCGCTGCCGCCGAGTCGGTTACGGAGACCTCTTCGATAGCTGAGCTCATCGATTCAGAGCGCCGCGACACCGAGCGGCGCGCGTTCGACCGGCGCGGCCGGATGCCGCCACACTCCGCGCGCGGCCAGCCGGGGCAGCACACCCTCGCCGAACCAGTACGCCTCCTCGAGGTGCGGGTAGCCGGAGAGGACGAACTCGTCGATGCCGAGCGCGTGATACTCCAGGACGCGCTCGGCCACCTCGTCGTGGCTGCCGACCAGCGCCGTGCCCGCGCCGCCGCGCACCAGGCCGATGCCGGCCCACAGGTTCGGGTAGATCTCCAGATCGTCGCTGTTTCCGTTGTGCAGGGCCAACATTCGGCGCTGTCCCTCGGATTCGCTCTTGGCCAGCGACGCCTGGATCTCGGCGACCGCGGCCGGATCGAAGCCCGCGAGCAGCTGGCGCGCCTCACCCCACGCGGCCGCCGAGGTATCCCTGGTGATCACGTGCAGCCGGATGCCGAAGCGCACGCTGCGGCCCTCGCGCGCGGCGAGCTCCCGGATCCAGGCGATCTTGGCGGCCACCTGCGCGGGCGGCTCACCCCAGGTGAGATACACGTCGGAGTATTTGGCCGCGACGGTGCCCGCGATCGGCGACGAACCGCCGAAGTAGATCTGCGGCACCGGATCCGGCACCTGGGCCAGCGCGGCCTGCTCGACCCGCAGATGTTTGCCGGTGAGGTCCACCGTGTCACCCGCCCACAGCCCCCGCACGATCTCCAGGAATTCGCCGGTGCGCTCGTAGCGGGCGTCCTTGTCCAGGAAGTCGCCGTATGCGCGCTGCTCACGGGATTCGCCGCCGGTGACCACATTGAGCAGCAGCCGTCCACCGGTCTGACGCTGGTAGGTGCTCGCCATCTGCGCGCCGAGGGTCGGCGAGATGAAACCGGGCCGAAATGCGACGAGGAACTTCAGCCGCTCGGTGCGCTGGCTGATCATCGCCGTGGTGAGCCATGCGTCCTCGCACCAGGCGCCGGTCGGGGTCAGCGCGGCCTCGAAGCCGACGGCCTCGGCGGCGGCCGCGATCTGGCCGAGGTAGTGCACGCTCGGCGGGCGATCTCCGGCGGAGCTGGTGGCGTTCGCACCGTGACCGCCGCCGACGACATTGCGGCTGTCGCCGTTGGTGGGCAGAAACCAGTGGAAGGTCAACGACATTGGTCCGATACAACCCGGTTCCGGCGACCCTGCCCAGAGATGCGATCGGCCGGATTCGAACCCTTTCAGCGGCGCTCGAACTATATTCCCAGCACTGGGCATTACGCGACACATTTACGTCATTTTCGGATCACGCGACAAAATTGCGTCAGTTCGGAGTAATTATCTTCCCGCGCCGGTTGTTTTGCGGGCAGCCGTCGCTACACTGGCTCCGGTGGTGCCTGATTCAGCACGGAAAAAACTGTCCGCCAATGGGATTGCGACAATAATCGGTGTCGTCATCCTCATCGTCGGCGGTTACTTCGCCGTGCACGCGCTGATCGCGTCGGCCGGGACCAGCGGCGGCCAGAACAACCCGATATCCAACGCGCCGACCGGGACGGCGCAGCCGATCGTCGGAAAACCGGTGCAGGACGGCGTATTCGAGTACATCGTCACCGGGACCGAGACGGGCGCGAAGACGCTCAGCGAGAACGGGATCAGCAAGCAGGCCAGGGGCGTATTCACCGTCATCGTGGTGCGGGTGAAGAACATCAGCAAAGACAAGCATTCGTTCTCGCCGTCGAACCAAGTGGTGTTCGACTCGCAAAACCGGCAGCACGAAGCCGATTTCACCACCTCCTTCTCGAACACCTACGTCGACATCGAGCCGGGCGCCGAAATCACCGCCCGACTGGTGTTCGACATGGCGCCGGATACCGTGGCCAAGCGAATCGAGTTACACGATTCGATGTTTTCGTTCGGAACGAAAGTCGATTTCAACTGATCCACCGTGGGCGGCGGTCCCGTCAGTCGGCGACGGCTGCGCCGGCAGCGCACATTAGGGTCAGATCCTGTGAAACTGCTCCCACTCCCAGCCGACGGCGAGACCCCGGTGCGCGTGCTCACCATCGCGGGCACCGACTCCGGCGGCGGCGCCGGGATACAGGCCGACAGTCGAACCATGGCGCTGTGCGGGGTGCACGCGTGCGTGGCGGTGGCCGCGGTGACCGTGCAGAACTCGCTGGGCGTCAGCGGATTCCACGAGATCCCGCCCCAGGTGGTCGCCGATCAGGTGCGCGTGGTGGCGGGGGATATCGGGATCGGCGCGGCCAAGACCGGCATGCTTGCCTCCACCGCGATCATCGAGGCGGTCGCCGAGGTGTGCCGGGAGGTCGGCATCGGGCGCGACGGCAGCGTACCGCTGGTGGTCGATCCGGTCGCGGCATCGATGCACGGCGATCCGCTGCTGCACGCCGAGGCGCTGGACGCGGTGCGGCAGACGCTGATTCCGCTGGCCACCGTGGTGACGCCGAATCTGGACGAGGTCAGGTTGATCACCGGCATCGATGTGGTCGACGACGCCAGCGGCCGCCGGGCCGCCGAGGCGCTGCACAGGCTCGGCGCGCAATGGGCCGTCGTGAAGGGCGGGCACCTGCGTTCGGCGCCGGTCAGCACCGATCTGCTGTTCGACGGCGATCGGTTCCTCGAATTCAGCGCGCCGCGCATCACCACCCGCAACGACCACGGCGGCGGTGACACCCTGGCCGCGGCCATCGCCTGCGCGCTGGCGCACGGCTATCCGGTGCCCGCCGCGGTCGAATTCGCCAAGGAGTGGACGCGGCGCAGCCTGATCGCGTCCTACGATCTCGGCGCCGGACACGGTCCGGTGTCGCCGCTGTGGCGGCTGCGCGAATCCTGAGGCGGGAGCGGTCCGGTCAGTCGTCCGCGGCCCGAAACCTGTCGGTGGGTGGGGTCATACTTGGGTCGACGCATCGGCCGCAACGGCGCGGCCGGCCGGAACAGCGCGGTTCCGGGTGGGCCTAGTCCATCGAAAAGGCAAGGTGCAGCGGCAAATCGGCATCGACGGTGATGCCGTTGAGCCGGGAGTTGGCGTGCACCAGCGCGGAGATTATCTCGGCGAGATAGGCGACGAAACGTTCGATCGGCATCACATGCGCCTGCGTCCGGTTGACGCCGAGCCACCAGTCGGTGGCCGAGGCGACCGCGCCGAAAATCGAGTAGTTGACGAGTTCGACGCTGTCCACATCGACCGATTCGTCGTCGAGCACCTGGACGACCAGTTCGGCGGCCCGGCGGGCCGATTGGCGCGCCGACTGTAGCGCGCGCTCGGAATCGCTTGCCTGCTGGGCGAAGTGGCTGTGCAGCATGAAGCGGAAGACGTTCGGATGCTCGCTCACGGCGAGCGCGTATTCGGTCGCGCCGCGGCGCACCAGATCGCGCGCCGAATCGTTGGTTAGGTCGATGCTGGCGATGATGCGCTCCCACAGCAGGTCGCGCACCCGGTCGACGATCGCGTTGTACAGGTCGGTCTTATCCTCGAAATGCCGGTACAGCTTGGGTTTCGCGGCGCCCGCCTCCTTGGCGATATCGCCCATGCTCACCTCGGGACCGAACTTGTCGAGCGCCCGGAAGGCGGCGTCGACGAATTCGTCGCGCACTTTGAGCCGGTGCTCGCGCCATCTCTCGGTCCGCGCGTCCACGCGCTTGCGCGGCCCCTCGTCCAGATTCCGGCCGCTGTGCTTCATAACCATGGCATGGTACTCGAGCGCGGGCGCCGCGGGCGGTGCATTAAATACCGAGACGGCCGGTTGACATTGTCTGGGACGGCGAACACACTGGTCAGTGCCGGTGGAACCAGAAGTATTGGATACCAATGGTTCCGGCGGGCCGGACTTCGACATATGGCCTTAGCCCGGCGAGGACATCGATGTCCATGAGGATGCGCTATGGCACCACGGAATTCACCGGCGATCCGGACAACGGTGCTGATCGTCGGCAGCGGCTTCTCCGGACTCGGCATGGGGATCGCGCTGGACCGGGCAGGCATTGCCGATTACCTGATCGTCGAGCAGGCCGGCGACCTCGGCGGCACCTGGCGCGACAACACCTATCCCGGCTGCGCGTGCGACGTTCCGACCCACCTGTATTCGTATTCCTTCGAGCCGCGCACGGACTGGCGGCGGCTGTTCTCCGACCAGGCCGAAATTCAGAACTACTTGAACGAGGTCGCGGACAAATACCGGCTACGCACCCACATCCGGTTCGGGCAGCGGATGGATCACGGCGCATGGGATGAAAAGCGGCAGTGCTGGCGGGTTTTCAGCGCCGACGGGCAGGAGTACGTCGCGCGCTATCTCGTCTCCGCCATCGGCGCGCTGCACGTACCGAGCATTCCGGAATTGCCAGGGCAGGCGGAGTTTCGCGGCCCGGCGTTCCACTCCGCGCGGTGGGATCACTCCGTCGACCTGACCGGTAAGCGCGTCGCGGTGATCGGGACCGGCGCCAGCGCAATCCAATTGGTGCCGGAGATCGTCGACGAGGTCGGCGGGCTCACCGTGTACCAGCGCACCGCGCCATGGGTGCTGCCGCGCGCGGATGTGGTCTTCTCCGACCGATTCCGGCGCGCGCTGCGCCGAATTCCCGGTCTGCGCTTCGGCTTACGCAACGGCATCTACTGGGGCGCGGAACTCGCCGCGTACGCGATGAATTGGCGGCCGGATCTGCTCAAAGGCATCGAGTGGGTCGGTAGACGACATATCGCACGCCAAATCGCCGACCCGGAACTGCGCCGCAAGGTCACCCCGGACTACCGGGCGGGCTGTAAGCGGCTGCTCGGCTCCGACACCTACTATCCGGCGCTGACACAACCGAAAACCGAACTGGTGACGGCGCGGATCGATCACCTCACCGCGGACGGCATCGTCACCGCCGACGGGGTGACCCGGCCCACCGACGTGATCATCTACGGCACCGGATTCCGCGTGCTCGAATCATTCACCAACCTGTCGGTCACCGGGCGCGACGGCGTCGACCTGGCCGAGCGCTGGCGGCGCGAGGGCGTGCAGGCGCACCGCGGCATCACGGTGGCCGATATGCCGAATATGTTCTTCCTGCTCGGCCCCAATACCGGACTCGGGCACAATTCGATCATCTTCATGATCGAGGCGCAGATCCACTACGCGGTGCGGGCGATTCGGCTGGTGCGCAGGCGCGGCGCGGCGGCATTGCTGCCACGGCGCGCGGCACAGGACCGGTTCAACGCCGGGCTGCAGCGCGGGCTCGCGCACTCGGTGTGGAATACCGGCGGCTGCAAGAGCTGGTACCTCGACGAACACGGCAACAACCGCACGCTGTGGTCCGGATTCACCTGGCAGTACTGGCTGCGGACCCGGCGGGTCCGGCCGTCGGAGTACGAGTTGCTGTGGCCCGAATACTCCGTTACGCCGGAATCGCTTCCGCCACAAGTGATTCCGGCGGATCCGCGCCCCGACGGCACCGTTCGCGCCTGACGTTCGAGAATCAGAGACGACGCGGACGCGACGGCGGCGGCGGACTGAGGCGGCCGTCGATGGTGCGCGAGCCCGCCTGCTTCAGCCGCTGCAGGACCGGCGTGAGCTCGAAGTCGTGTACGCCGTCGAGGGCGGCCAATTTCGTTGTGACGTAACGGTAGAAGTCGGCGGCCTGATCCGCGGCCAGCGCGGCGAAGATATTGAACGGGCCGGTGACCGCCGCGGTGTAGGTGCTTTCCGGATGTTCGGCGACGGCCTGGCCGACCTGCTCGAGGCGGGCGGGCGCGACGCGCAGCCAGAGGTATGCCGCGGTGCCGGAACCCATTGCGGCAGGCGCGATATCGAGGTCGAAGTAGAGGATGCCCGCGGCCTGCAGTGCCGCGATCCGGCGGCTCACCCGGCCGATAGTGAGGCCGGTGGCGTGCGCGAGGGTCGAATAGCCGGTGCGACCGTCGCGGGCGAGCGTTTCCAACAGGATTCGGTCCTCCTCGCGCAACCGCAGTTCGGGCTCCGCGTAGTCCGGATCGCCGGGCCGGGCCGCACCGGATGCGAATTGTCTTCCGCGCCAATCCTTCACATCGGCCTCGACGAATCGGTGCAGCACCATCGACGCGCCGATATCGTGCACCGGCGCACTGCGCCGCAACCGCTGGACCAGCAGGTCGTCCCGGGCCTGCTGGGTGCGCGGATGCAGCGAGAAATTCACCTCCGCGCCCGCCGCGGCAATGCTCACCCACGCCGAATCGTCGCGCCGGGCCAGCGCTTCGGCCACCTGTAGGGCGGCATCGGGGCGGCAGCGCACCCGGATGATCCAGTCGTTCTCGCCGAGCGCGAGCGGGTCGACCCCGCCGATCACCCGCACCAGGCCGTCGCGCCGCATGCGTCCGTAGCGGCGGGCCGCGGTCTGCTCGGAAATGCCCAGCTCGGTAGCGATCCGGCGGAACGGAACCCGCGGATCCAGCTGCAGCAGACGCACGATCTGCACATCCGTCGCGTCCAAAAAGGAATTCTCGTGCACCGCCAGGCCGCCCATATGGCGGAAATTTACGCCGATCCGGTGCGCGGGCGACGCCGAGCGCGCCCGATTCGGATACTCGACGCCGCTCGCTAATCCGAATTCCCGGAGAGGACAACGACTTTGCGTAAATGGCTGCCGCTGCTGACGGTCTGCCTCGGCACCTTCATGCTGCTCATCGACGTCACCATCGTGAACGTGGCGCTACCCGATATGCGCAACGATCTCGACGCCACGCTCAGCTCGCTGCAGTGGGTGGTGGACGGTTACGCGCTGGCCACCGCGGCGCTACTGCTCGGCGCGGGCTCGATCGCCGACCTCATCGGGCATCGGCGCACCTATCTCGCCGGGCTCGCGCTATTCGCGATCTCATCGCTGATCTGCGGGCTCGCACCGAATCCCACCGTGCTCATCGTCGCCCGCATCACGCAGGGCATGGGCGGCGCCGCCATGGCGTGCACCACGCTCGCCCTGCTGAACAGCGCTTATCCCGGGTCCGACCGAGCGACCGCATTCGGACTGTGGGGCGCGGTCGCGGGCAGTTCCACCGCCGTCGGACCGATTATCGGCGGCATTCTCACCGATCTGGCGTCATGGCGATGGATCTTCTTCGTCAACCTGCCGGTCAGCGTGGTCGTGGTGGTGCTGTGCCTGAAGGGCGGCGTCACCCAGCCGAGCCGGGATGCGGGCCGCGGCCGAATCGATCTGCCCGGCATGGTGAGCTTCGCGATCTTCGCCGCGGCGGCGACCTACGGGCTCATCCACGCGAACGAGTACGGCTGGTCGAATGCGGTGACCGCGTGTTCGCTCGCGATCGCGGCCGTCGCGCTTGCGGTTTTCGTCGCGGTCGAACGCCGGGTCGCGACGCCGCTGCTGGAGCTCGCGCTGCTGCGGGACCGCTCGTTCACCGGCGTGCTGCTCGCGGCCGGTGCGCTGTTCCTGGCCTCGTTCAGCGGGATCATGTACGCCCAGATCTGGTTGCAGTCGACGCTGGGCATGAGCCCGATCGGCGCGGGTCTGGTCGGGCTGCCGCTTTCGGTGGTGGCATTTCTGGTATCCGGTGGCGCGGGCCGTTATCTGCACGGCGAGCACAGCGGCCGGATCATCTGCGCGGGTCTGCTCATCGCCGGTGTCGGCGGCCTGCTCGGCGCGGCGCTGGTGCGCGGTGAATCCGGTTGGGCCGCATTGGTTCCCGGATCGGTGGTGGTCGGACTCGGGGTCGGCCTGGCGACGACGACGCTGAGTTCGGCCGCGGTGTCGGCGGTTCCGGCGCGGCAGGCCGGAATGGCGGCGGGCGCGCTGAATACCGCGCAGCAGCTCGCCATGGCGGCGGGCATCGCCATCCTCGGCAGCGCTTTCACCACCAGGGCATCGACTGTCCTTGCCGCGCGCGGGGTTCCGAATGCCGACTCGGTCGCGCACGCGGTCGGCGGCGGACAGTCCGGCGTGCTGCTCGCCCAGGCGCCCGACGCGTACCGGCCCGCACTCGATACCGCACTGCACACCGCCGCCGCGGCGGGTGTGCAGGCCACCCTGCTGGTCAGCGGGATTGTCGGGGTGGTCGGCGCCGGGCTGGCGGCGGCGCTGCTACGCGCCGGGAGGAAGGCGGCCGAGCCGGTGCCCGCGCCGCACTGAGCATCCTCCCAGCCAGCCGCCCGGACATCCGGGCGGCTGGCGAATTCCCGTGTAGAACCGGGAAATATCGAATCCCCAAAACGATGACTTCCCAGCTCAGGCCCGGCGCGCGGCCCCCAGCAATCTCACAGCTGGCGCCCAGCCCTGCGACAGCGTCGGTCGCGAGGGTTGATCCCATGACCGAAGCCGCGACCGCCACGCACCGGGCGGAATCAACCAAACCGGTGATCACGCCCGTGCTCGACGTCGTGATCCCCGTCTACAACGAAGAGGCCGACCTGGGAGTTTGCGTTCGTCGGCTGCATGAGTACCTGCGGGACGGCTTCCCATTCCCGGCCAGGATCACCATCGCCGACAACGCGAGCACCGACGCCACCCTCCAGGTGGCGAACCTGCTGGCCGACGAATTCGAGAACGTGCGGGTGGTGCACCTGGATGCCAAGGGGCGGGGCCGAGCGCTGCGCGCGGTGTGGGAACACTCCGACGCGCAGGTGGTCGCCTATATGGACGTCGATCTGTCAACGGATCTGAACGCGCTGCTGCCGCTGGTGGCTCCGCTCATCACCGGACACTCCGACCTGGCCACCGGCACCCGGCTCAGCTCCTCCTCCCGGGTGGTGCGCGGGCCGAAGCGCGAGTTCATTTCCCGCTGCTACAACCTGCTGCTGAAGGCCTCGCTGCAGGCGCGGTTCTCGGATGCGCAATGTGGTTTCAAGGCGATGCGCTCCGAGGTGGCCAGGCAGTTGCTGCCACTGGTGCGCGACGGCGAATGGTTCTTCGACACCGAACTGCTGGTCCTGGCCGAGCGGGCCGGGTTGCGCATCCACGAGGTGCCGGTGGACTGGATCGACGATCCGGACAGCCGGGTCGATATCGTCGACACCGCACGCAAGGATCTGCTCGGCATCGGCAGGCTGCTGCGCGCGCTCTACACCGGTGCGCTGCCGTTGGACGAGCTGCGCCGGGCGGTCGGGCGCGAGCCGCTGGTGCCCGGCGTGCCGCTCGGGATGGTGGGCCAGCTCGTGCGCTTCGCCATCGTCGGCGTGCTGAGCACCCTCGCGTATCTGCTGCTTTACCTTGTGCTGCAACCGTTTACCGGCGCGCAGGCGGCGAACTTCCTAGCGCTGCTCACCACCGCCATCGCCAATACCGCGGCCAATCGGGCATTCACCTTCGGGGTGCGTGGCTCGGCCAATGTGGTGTCGCATCAGTTCCAGGGTCTGCTCATCTTCGGCTTCGGGCTCGCGCTCACCAGCGGCTCACTGTTCGCCCTGCATCACTGGGCGCCCGCGGCCGAGGTGCATCTCGAGCTTTTCGTGCTGGTGCTGGCCAATCTGCTTGCCACACTGCTGCGATTCGTCGGCCTGCGCTGGGTCTTCCGTAACGCGGGCGCCCGCCGTACGCGGATCGTCGAGGTGAACCGCGAGGGCGGCCGATGACGGCCGCGCTGGCCGCGCCGCCCACCGTCTCCGGACCGGAACCCGCACCGCAACGCCGAATCACTTGGGAACTACCGGCTTTGGCCGCGCTGCTGCTCGGCACCGGCATCGCCTACCTGGTCAACCTGAGCGCAAACGGCTGGGCCAACTCGTTCTATTCCGCTGCGGTGCAGGCCGGTTCGGTGTCCTGGAAGGCGTTCTTCTTCGGATCCTCCGATGCGGGCAACTCGATCACCGTCGACAAGCCGCCGGCGTCGCTGTGGCTGATGGAGCTCTCGGTGCGGGCGTTCGGGCTGAACAGCTGGAGCATCCTGGTGCCGGAGGTGCTGCTCGGCGTCGCGACGGTCGCGCTGCTGTGGGCGACGGTGCGGCGGCCGTTCGGCCCAGCGGCCGGACTGCTGGCCGGACTGCTCCTCGCCGTGACTCCCGTTGCGGCGCTGATGTTCCGGTTCAACAACCCGGACGCGCTGCTGGTTTTCCTGATGGTCGCGGCGGCATGGGCGATGGGGCGCGCGGTCGAGGACGGACGCTGGCGCTGGCTGGTGCTCACCGGCGTCTTCGTCGGATTCGGTTTTCTGACAAAGCAATTGCAGGTGCTGCTGGTGGTGCCGGGGCTGGCGCTCACCTACCTGATCGCGGGGCCGCCGAAGCTCGGCAAGCGCGTGGCGCAGCTGTTCGCCGCGGGCGCGGCGCTGGTGGCCGCGGCCGGTTGGTGGCTGCTCGCCGTCGAACTGTGGCCAACCTCGTCCCGACCGTGGATCGGTGGCTCACAACATAATTCGATCCTGGAACTCACCCTCGGCTACAACGGGCTCGGCCGCCTGAACGGCAACGAGCGCGGCAGCGTCGTTCCGGGCGGCGGCGATATGCCGATGCGCGGCGGCGGTATGTGGGGCAGTCCCGGCATCGGCAGGCTGTTCGAACCGGCGCAGGGTGGGCAGATCGCCTGGTTCATCCCGGCCGCGCTGGTGGCGCTGGTGGCCGGAATGGTGTTGTGCGGCAGGGCATCCCGCACAGATCGGCGGCGTGCCGCGCTGATCCTCTGGGGCGGTTGGGGTTTGGTGACCGGCCTGACGTTCAGCTTCATGGCGGGCATCTTCCACCAGTACTACACCGTGGCACTCGCGCCCGCGGTCGCCGCGCTCACCGGCGCCGGTGCGGTGCTGCTCTGGCGGGGACGCGAGCGGCTGTGGGTCCGGCTGACGATCGCGCTCGCGGTGGCGCTGACCACGGCCACCGCCTGGATGCTGTTGAGCCGCAGCAGCGCCTTCGTGCCGTGGCTGCGGTGGGCCGTGCTGGTCGTCGGGGTGCTCGCCACGCTCGCCGTACTGCTGCCCGCGCCGCGCAAGGTGGCGATCGTCTCGGCGTTCGCGGTCGCCTTCGCCGGATTGGGCGGGCCGGTCGCATACGCCGTCGATACCATCGCCACCGCGCACGCGGGCGCCATTCCCAGCGCGGGACCGAATGTGCAGCGGTTCGGCCGGATGCCGTGGATGAACGGCGAAATGTTCGGCAGGCCCGGCGCTTTCGCCGGACCCGGCGGTATGCAGCACGGTCCCAATCCGCGTGGCGGACAGCCGATGCCCGGCGGTCCCGGCGCGATGATGCGCCCCGATGCGGGCGCCATGATGGGCAACCTGCTCGAGGCAGGCAAACCGAGCGATCAGGTGGTGCGGCTGTTGGAACAGAACGGCGGCGCGTACACCTGGGTCGCGGCGACCACCGGCTCGAACAGCGCGGCGGGCTTCCAGCTGGCGACTCGACTGCCGGTGATGCCGATCGGCGGCTTCAACGGCAGCGATCCCTCGCCGACGCTGGAGCAATTCGAACAGTATGTGGCGCAGGGAAAGATCCACTACTACATCGCCAGCGGCAATCGCGGCGGCCCGGAGGGATTCGATTTCGGCTTCGGCGGTTCGTCGACCAGTCGGGCGATCTCGCAGTGGGTAGAACAGCATTTCACCGCGGCGACGGTGGACGGCGTCACGCTTTACGATCTGACCGTCACCAAATAGTTATCCGGAAAGTCCGCACCGGCGCGGGAATTGCGCCGGTGCGGGCTTTCACTCGGCCGAATAGGTGGCCTTAAGCCATTCCGCGAAGGTCGGTCCGGCGAGCACCGCGTGCGGACCGGGCAGCAACCCGCCGTCCTCGTACACCGCGCGGTCCGGGTTGTTTTCGTCGCTCACTTCGCGCACCTCGGCGGGCGCGCCGAGCTCGGCCGCGAGCAGCGCCGCCGCTCCGGCCATGGTTTCCACCTGGGGACCGGCGATTTCGGGGAATACGCCGTCCGGCGTCGTCGGCGCCGGGCCCGTCGCGAGATCCACCAGCGCCTCGGCGACGGTGCGCGCCGCGACCAATTGGGTCCGCTGCTTGGGCAGGTACGCCACATCGCCCTGTGTGCCCCACCGGAGCATCAATTCGACCAATTCGTGGAATTGTGCCGCGCGCAGGATCCGAACCGGCAGCGGGCCTTCCAGCAGTGCCCGTTCGTGCGCCAGTTTGGCGGCGTTGTAACCGCCGACGGTGCCGTCGATTCCGATGATGGATACGGCGACGATCGACTCGACGCCCGCCCGCTGCCCCGCGGCGTGCAGATTACCCGCGGCGGCGGTGAAGAATTCGGTGGCGATGTCCTTGTCCGGGGACGGTGTGCTGGAGGCATCGATCACAACGCGCACCCCGGTAAGAGCCTCGTCCAGGCCCGCGCCGGACTCGATGTCGACCCCGTTGCTCCGGGAGAAGGGCACCACATCGAATCCGCGCTCGCGCAGCACGTCGACCACATGCCTGCCGAGCCGCCCGGTCGCGCCCGCCACCGCAATCTTGTTGTTATCGGCCATGATTCCCACTCCTCGCAGTTATCGCGTTGCGGCCGGTGTGCCGCGCTCATCAAGACGACGACGTGAGTACCGCGTGTGTGACATCCCATGAATATGCAGCTCAACCCGTATACGGCGGGATATCACGGAACGGAATCGACACGCGGGACCGGGATTTGACGTGTCACGCGAGCGGTGTCATGCTCGCGAGAATGAACGATCGCCTGAAGCTCGTCTTCCCGTGGATGGAGTCGTTGCCGGAGTCGGCGCGTGCGGAGTTCGTCGGCGACTTTCTCGAAACCTGGCGCGGCAGTCTGGATGTCAAGCGGATCGAACGTTTGAGTTCGACCGTGGCGACGTGGAAGACCGCCGCGGGCGCCCACACCGGCCGCCAAGCCTCCTGATTCGATACCGCTGCGCCGGACCGGCATTCGGGTCGCCGCCCGGTGAAGCGGGCTGCCTCCGATAGCCTTTCACGGCTGCGGCAGCGTCTCGGCGCAGATGTCGGCGGAATCCAGCCCGGCACAGTCGAGCGACGGGCGGACCGGGCGGTAATCGGCGGGCACGCCGCCGTCGTGAATCAGGCGAGCGTAGGCGGCGACGGCGTCGGTGGGATTTCTGGCCAGGGCCGGGTCGTTCAGCACATCCACCGTGTACAGCCCGAATCGCGGGGCGTAACTGCCCCATTCGTAGTTGTCGGTGAGGCTCCAGTAGTTGTAGCCGATGACGTGCATCCCCTCCGCGACCGCCCGCTGTAGCCAGTACACGGTGTCGCGCAGATGATCCGAGCGGGTGTAGCCGTCGGCGCGCGGCTTTCCGTTCTCGGTGGGCATCCCGTTCTCCACCACGTACAGCGGGCGGCCGGGAAACAGGTGCGCGTAATGCCGCAGCGCGTAGTAGATCCCCTGCGGCTGCAACGGCAGCTCCCACATCGGCACACCGGCGACACCGCCCTGTACCGCGTGATCGGATTCGGATTGCGGCGCGAAGTAGTAGTCGACGCCGATGAAGTCGAGCTTCGCCGAAATCCGGTCTACCAGCGGCTGATTCACCTGCGTCTCGGCCCCGGCCACGTAGCCGATATTGCTCGTCACCATGGCGGCGGGCTGGTTGCTGTGGATGGTGTCGTAGATTTCGTTGTGCGCCTGCGCGATTCGGTCGAGCATCGCGGGCGCCTCATTTCCGGAAATGCCGCCGATGCGCAGTTCGGTGCCGATGTAGGCGACGGGTTCATTGAAGGTGACCCACAGCGGATCGCGAGCGGCGTAGCGGTTCACCACCTTTCGCGCGTTCACCAACCAGTCCTCGACCATGCCCTGATTGCGCCAGCCGCCGCGGTCCCAGGCCCAGCCCGGATACACCCAGTGGTCGAGGGTGAGCATCGGCCGCATCCCGGCCGCGACGATGGCGGCGATCACCTCGTCGTAGAACCGGAAGGCCGCCTCGTCCCAGTCCACCGGATGTGGTTGTACGCGTGCCCATTCCACGCTGATCCGATACACCTGCACGCCGAGCCGGGCCGCCAGATCGATATCGGCCCGGTACCGCGTCATGAAGTCGACGGAGTCGCGGTAGTCGTCGGCAGCGCCGGAGGCGATGTAGCGGGTCCAGTTGCTGTCCGGCGCATGGCCTTCGGTCTGGAATCCGGATGCGGCGACGCCCCACAGGAAGTCCTTGCCGAGCGGTGCGGCCGGCGGAGTCGGCGGGACGGCGCGGGCGATACCCGGCATCGGCAATGCGGCAGCGGCGGCGAGCGCGAGCAGATCGCGTCGACGAATCCGCATCGAACTCCCGTCCTGAGCATTCGGCCGCACTGGTTGCGCCAGCATAGCTGCGAGATAGCTGAATCCCGGCGCGACATGCGGATTTGCCCCATGATCACGTGTCTGGACGACGGCCCGACCGGTCGATAGCGTGCCCTGAATGAGTTTGGGGCAAGACCGCTTTCTGGACGCCATCGCCGAATACGGGCGGGCGATGACGACATTCGGCCCATCCGAAAAGCAGCGGGCACACGAGGAATTGATCGACTCGTATCACGAGGCGAGCCCGGCGACCCGGGCCGAGGGCGGGCCGCGGCTCGCCGCCGTACTGGATACCGTCCCCGAAACCATGCGCGGACATATCGCGGTGCTGGTCGGTGCGTGCGTCGAAGAGGGCGCGGATCCGGTGGCCTGCGCACCGAGGGTGCTCGGCAACCTGGCCAAGGCACTCGACGGGGCACGCACATTCGCCGAGATGTGGCGGACCGCGGAATCCGATGAGGAAGTGTCCGAAGTGGAACTGCCGGATCCCAAGCGAGATCCGTTCGAAGATCCCGAGTCGGTCCTCGCCGAGCTGGGCATGACCGCCCCGTCGCTGTATTGGTGGACGCTCCCGCAGTGGCGGCGGGCCGCCCACACCATGCTCTCGCACGCCGCGGTGCGTAAACTCTGCGGACCATCGATCCGGGAATCGCTGCTGGACCGGAACAACGCGCTGGCCGAGGCCGGCGGCGAATGGGATAAGTGCACGGCCTACGCGCTACAGGTGTTGGACGATGAACCGCTCATAGTGCTGCACCGCGCGACCGGCACCGGATACCGCATGCGGATATCCGGTATGGGCGACAACTTCCAGCTGCACACCCTGGTGGCCGATGCGCTGATCAACGGCGGACACGTCACCGGCGAATACGCACCGTCCGCCGAGGCGGTCGCGGCGTGCCTGGATGCCGAGGGCATGGTGCCGACCATCGGGTCGTTCCTCATGTACTCCCCCGACGGCAACCGCGTCTGGAACGAGGGCACGCCCGCCGATATCCCGCTGACCGATGGCATGCGGGTGCTCGTACTCGATCCCGCGCCCTATCCGCATCACTGGCCCGCCGGGCGGTTCTTCCCCAACATGCTGGGTGAACTGACGCTGACCGAGGTGCTCGATGCCGCCGAAACCGCCCGGTGGTTCGCGCATGTGGGCCCGCCGACCGGTGTCGGCGCGTACTAGGCCCACCCGTCACCCGGCCACCACCCCTCATCGAATCGCTGCGCGATGCTGTGCTTCAGCCGTCCCGCCGATTCGAGGTGTTGAGCGCGGCGTGCAATGTCGCGGCCCACTGCTGGACGATGTCCTTGCGGCGGGTCGAGTCGTCGGTGAGCACATCGGCAAGACCCAGCCCGCGGGCCATATCGAGCGTCGCCTGCACCAGATGGTGGGTCACCGGATCCCGGTCGTCGACGCCGAGCGCCTCCACCGCTCGGCGGTGCGAGATGCGGCCGAACTTGGCCTCCAGCGGCACGATTCGCTCGCGCAGCACCGGATCGGCGGCGGCGTGCGTCCACACCTGCAGCGCCGCCTTGAACAGCGGGCTGGTGTACGACTCGACCAGCCCGGCCACCACCGCCTCCGTGCGCGCGACGCCGTCCGCGCTGGCATTGACCGCCGCGGCCTCCTCCTTCGCCTGGGCCGTCCTGGTGTCGAACATGTACTCCAGCGCGGCGGTGATCAGATCCTCCCTCGTCGGAAAGTGATGCTGCGCCGCACCGCGCGAAACCCCGGCCCGCTCGGCGACCACCGCGACCGTCGCCGCCGCCCAGCCCATTTCGGCCAGGCAGTCGATGGTCGCCTCCAGCAGACGCTGCCGGGTTGCCCGGCTGCGGTCCTGCTTGGGTTCGTGGGGTGTCGCCATGACGGTTATTCTGCCCGGCCCGGTTCGGCCGCCCAGCTCGGCGGACGGCGCTGCAGGAAGGCGAGCATGCCTTCCCGGGTTTCGGGCGTGCCGAAGAAACTGGCCGAGCGACGGGCCAACTCCTCGGCCGAGGTATCGAATTCGGCCAGTATGGCCGCGTTCACCAGCCGTTTCGCCTCGGCCAAGCCCTGCGGCGAACCCTTGCGCAGCTCACCGCACAGCCGGGCCACCTCGGCCGCCGGATCGTCGGCCGCGACGGTCACCATGCCGATCCGCTCGGCCTCCTCGGGACCGAACTTCTCGCCGGTCAGGTAGTAGCGGCTCGCGGCCCTGGCATCCAGCCTCGGCAGCAGCGTGAGGGAAATCATGAAGGGCGCCAAGCCGATTCGCACCTCGGTGAGCGCGAACGAGCTGCCGGGGCCCGCGACCACGATGTCGCAGGCGGCCACGATGCCCATGCCGCCTGCCCGCACATTGCCATCGATCCGCGCGAGCACCGGCTTGGGGATCTCGACCAGCCGCCGCAGCACCCCGATCATCACCCTGGTGCGCTCGTCGGCGGCGACGGCCGGGTCGGCATTGCTCGCCTCGCTCAGATCCGCGCCCGCGCAGAAGGTATTGCCGGTGTGCGCCAACACTATTCCGCGCACGGACGGGTCCGCGGCCGCCCGGTCCAGCCCGGCGATCAGTTCGGCGACGAGCTTCGACGACAACGCGTTGCGATTGTGCGGCGAATCGAAGGTCAGTGTGGCGAAACCTGATTCGACCGCATACCGGATATACGGCGCGGTGCCGTTCTGCGTCATGGCGGCTCCTAGTACGACTTGGGCAGACCGAGTGAATACTGCGCGACGAAGTTGAGCACCATCTCCCGGCTCACCGGCGCGATCCGGCCGATCCTGGCCGCGGCGAGCATGGCCGCCAGGCCGTATTCGCGGGTGAGGCCGGAACCGCCGTGCGTCTGGATGGCCTGATCGAGCGCCTTGATACTGGCCTCGGCCGCAGCGTATTTCGCCATATTCGCGGCCTCGGCGGCGCCCATCTCGTCACCGGCGTCGTAGAGCGTCGCGGCCTTCTGCATCATCAGCTTGGCCAGCTCCACCTCGATCTTCACCTGGGCCAGCGGATGCGAAATGCCTTGGTGCGCACCGATCGGCGTCTTCCACACCTGCCGCTCCCTGGCATATTCGACGGCCCGCTCGATGGCGTAGCGACCCATGCCCACCGCCATCGCCGCGCCCATGATGCGCTCCGGATTCAGACCGGCGAACAGCTGCATCAGCGCGGCATCCTCCTTGCCGACCAAGGCATCCGACGGCAGCCGCACATCGTCGAGGAACAGCGTGAACTGATGGTCCGGCTCGATGATGTCCATTTCCTGCGGCGTCTTGTGGAAGCCCGGAGCATCGGTCGGCACGATGAACAGCGCGGGCTTGAGCTTGCCGGTCTTGTGATCCTCGGTGCGCGAGACGATCAGCACCGCCTCGGCCTGATCGACGCCGGAGATGAAGATCTTGCGGCCGTTGAGGATCCAGTCGTCGCCATCGCGGCGCGCGGTGGTGGTGATCTGATGCGAATTGGAGCCCGCATCGGGTTCGGTGATGCCGAAAACCATCTTGCCGGAACCGTCGGCGAGCTTCGGCAGCCAACGCCGCTTCTGCTCGTCGGTACCGTATTTGGTGATGATGGTGCCGCAGATGGCCGGGGACACCACCATCAGCAGCAGACCCGCGCCGTGGGCCGAGAGCTCCTCCATCACCAGCGACAGCTCGTACATGCCTGCGCCGCCACCGCCGTATTCCTCCGGCAGGTTCACCCCGAGAAAGCCGAGTTTGCCCGCCTCGTCCCATAATTCGGTGAGCGGCTCGTTCTTGCGCGCCTTGGGCAGCACGTAGTCGCGGTAATTGAATTTGGCGGCGAGCGCGGCCACCGCGGCCCGCAGCGCCTTCTGCTCTTCGGTTTCGATGAAGCTCATCGGTATCTCCTAATTTGCGGCGGGTTCGACGGTTTCGGCGGGTTCGACCACCGCGAGTACGGTGCCGACGTCGACCTGCTGGCCGACGGTGACGTTCAATGCGGTCAGCACGCCCGCGGCGGGCGCGGCGATGGTGTGCTCCATCTTCATCGCCTCCAACCACAAAATCGGCTGTCCGGCCGCCACCGGCGCGCCGACCTGCGCGCCGAGCCGGATCACGCTGCCGGGCATCGGCGCGAGCAACGATCCGGTGGCCACCTGATCCGCCGGATCGCTGAAGCGCGGCAGCCTGCGCACGCTCACCGGGCCAAGCGGCGAGTCGACGCACACCAGATCGCCATAGCGGGCAACTTCGAATTGTCTACGGACCGGGCCTCTTTCCCCTGGAACCGCGAAAACCACGGTGTTCGGCGAAGATTCGACGAGTTCGAGCCCGTCGTGCCCATCCACCGCCACCGCGCCGCGGCCGAATCGGTAACCGACCTCGTGCACTCCGCTTGTCCGGCTCTCGTACCGCTTCACCTGCGACTGCGACGGGAGGTTGCGCCAGCCGCTCGGCAGACCAACACCGACGCGGGCGGCACCGCGATTCGCTGCGGCATCGGCGAGCGCGGCCGCGACAATGGACAGCGCCTCATCGCCTTCGGACACCAATGGTGCCGCGAGAGTGGACAATCCGTGCGTCTCGAAGAAGGCGGTATCGGTATCGCCCGCCAGGAAGGCCGGATGACGCAGCACCCGGACCAGCAGATCCCGGTTGGTCACCAGGCCGTGCAGCTTCGCCCGATGTAATGCGTTGGCGAGCAAACGCGCTGCCTCGGTGCGGGTTTCGGCGTAGGAGATGACCTTGGCCAGCATCGGGTCGTAGTGCACGCCGACCGCCGAACCGTCGACGACACCCGAATCCAGGCGCACGCCCGGCCGGTCAAGCAGATCGAATTCCGTTGTCACCGAGGGGATATCGATGCGATGAACGATGCCGCTCTGCGGCTGCCACTCGTGCGCGGGATCCTCGGCGTACAGCCGGACCTCGATCGAATGACCGCGCATGGCAGGCGGTTCGGCGGGTAGCGCGCCGCCGTCGGCGACCGTCAGCTGCAACCGCACCAGATCGAGCCCCGTAGTGCATTCGGTGACCGGATGTTCCACCTGCAGACGGGTATTCATCTCCAGGAAGAAGAAATCGCCCTGCTCGTCGGCCAGGAATTCGACCGTGCCCGCACCGGTGTAGCCGATCGCGCCCGCGGCCAGCCGCGCCGCGTCGAACAACCGCTCGCGCATCGACTCGATACGTTCGACCAGCGGCGAGGGCGCCTCCTCGACCACCTTCTGATGTCTGCGCTGAATCGAGCATTCGCGCTCGCCGACCGCCCAGATGGTGCCGTGCGCGTCGGCCATCACCTGGACCTCGATATGCCGCCCGGTCTCCAGATAGCGCTCGCAGAAGACCGTCGGATCGCCGAACGCGGATTCGGCCTCCCTACGCGCGGCGGCGATCTGGTCGTTCAACTCGGCGAGATCGCGCACCACCCGCATACCGCGCCCGCCGCCACCCGCCGATGCCTTGATCAACACCGGCAGCTGCGCCGCCGTCACCTCGGCCGGATCCAGTTCGGCCAGTACCGGAACACCGGCGGCGTCCATCAGCTTCTTCGAGGCGACCTTGGAACCCATCTGCTCGATCGCCGCCACCGGCGGCCCGATCCACACCAGCCCCGCCGCCTGCACCGACCGCGCGAAATCCGCGTTCTCGGAAAGGAATCCGTATCCGGGGTGGATGGCGTCGGCGCCCGCCGCGAGCGCGGCCTCGATCACCAGATCGCCGCGCAGATAGGTCTCGGCCGGGGTATTGCCCGGAAGTCGAACGGCCGCATCGGCTTCCGTGACATGCGGGGCCGCGGCATCCGCGTCGGAATACACCGCGACGGTGCTCAAGCCCATGCGGCGACAGGTGGCGAATACCCGTCGCGCGATCTCGCCGCGGTTGGCAACCAGAACACTCGTTATCAGCCCACCCGTCACCCGGCCGCCGCCCCCCACCGAATCGCTACGCGATGCTGTCATTTCGCCTCACATCCGGAATACGCCGAAGCCCTCGGCGCCCTTGATCGGGGCATTGTGGATGGCGGACAAGGCCATTCCCAACACCGTCCTGGTATCGCGCGGATCGATCACCCCGTCGTCGTACAGCCGCCCCGACATGAACATCGGCAGCGATTCGGCCTCGATCTGTGCCTCCACCATGGCGCGCATGCCCGCATCGGCCTCCTCGTCGAACGGCAGGCCCCGCGATTCGGCGGCGGCCCGGCTGACGATCGAGATGACACCGGCCAGCTGAGCGCCGCCCATGACGGCGGATTTCGCACTGGGCCAGGCGAAGACGAAGCGCGGATCGTAGGCCCGCCCGCACATGCCGTAGTGGCCCGCGCCGTACGAGGCGCCCATCAGCACCGAAATATGCGGCACCTTCGAATTCGATACTGCGTTGATCATCATCGCGCCGTGCTTGATGATGCCCTTCTGCTCGAACTCCTTGCCGACCATGTAGCCGGTTGTGTTGTGCAGGAACAGCAGTGGCGTATTCGACTGGTTCGCCAGCTGGATGAACTGGGTGGCCTTCTGCGACTCCTCGGAGAACAGCACGCCGCGCGCGTTGGCCAGAATGCCCACCGGATAGCCGTGCAGCTCGGCCCATCCGGTGACCAGGCTGCCGCCGTAGAGCGGTTTGAACTCGTCGAAATCCGAACCGTCGACGATTCTGGCGATCACCTCGCGCGGATCGAACGGGATCCGCAGATCCGACGGCACGATGCCGAGCAGCTCCTCCTGGTCGAAAAGCGGCTCGGCCACCGCACCGCGCGGCGCGCGCCCCTGCTTTTTCCAGTTGAGCCGCTTGATGATCGAGCGCCCGATGCGAATCGCGTCCTGCTCGTCGACGGCCAGGTAATCGGCCAGGCCCGACACTCTGGCATGCATATCCGCGCCGCCCAGCGATTCGTCGTCGGACTCCTCGCCGGTGGCCATCTTCACCAGCGGCGGACCGCCGAGGAATACCTTGGAACGTTCCTTGATCATCACCGTGTAGTCGGACATGCCCGGGATGTACGCCCCGCCCGCGGTCGAATTGCCGAACACCAGCGCGATGGTCGGGACGCCCTCGGCCGAAAGCCGGGTCAGGTCGCGGAACATCCGCCCGCCGGGTACGAAAACCTCCTTCTGCGTAGGCAAGTCGGCGCCGCCGGATTCGACGAGACCGATCACCGGCAGCCGGTTCTCCCTGGCGATATCGTTCATCCGCAGGTTTTTACGCAGCGTCCACGGGTTCGAGGTGCCGCCGCGCACCGTCGGATCCGGTGCGACGATCATGCATTCGACGCCCTCGACGATGCCGATGCCCGCGATAACGCTCGCGCCGACGTGGAATTCGCTGCCCCAGGCGGCAAGTGGGCACAGTTCCAGGAACGGCGAATCCTCATCGATGAGCAGTTCGATGCGCTCACGCGCGGTCAGCTTGCCGCGCTTGCGATGCCGAGCCAGCTTATCCGGGCCGCCGCCCGCGATATTCTTGGCGAATTCCGCCTCCACCTCAAGCAGCTTGGCCGACATCGCCTCCGCGGCCGCGGCGTAGTCCGCCGAGTTCGAGTCCAACGTGCTACGCAAGGCTGTCATGACTGGTACCCCAATCGTTTCGCGGCCAGGCCGGTGAGGATTTCGGTTGTGCCACCGCCGATTCCGAGGATTCGCATATCGCGGTACTGTCGCTCGATCTCGGCCTCGCGCATATAGCCGAGCCCGCCGAAGAGTTGGACAGCCTGATTGGCCACCCACTCACCGGCCTCGACGGCGGTGTTCTTGGCGAAGCACACCTCGGCGATCAGATCGGTTTCGCCCTCGGCGGCGCGCTGCACCACGCTCCGGGTGTATACGCGGGCGACATCGATGCGCCGGGCCATTTCGGTCACCGTGTTCTGCACGGCCTGTCTGGTGATCAGCTTGCGCCCGAAGGTTTCCCGGCTGCGCACCCACTCCAGCGTGAGGTCCAGGCAGCGTTGCGCGCTCGAATACGCCTGTATCGCGAGGCCGACCCGCTCGCTGACGAACGCGCCCGCGATCTGGAGGAACCCCGAATTCTCCGGCCCGACCAGGTTTTCCACCGGCACCCGCACGTCGACGTAGGACAGCTCGGCCGTATCGGAGGCGAGCCAGCCCATCTTCTCCAGCTTGCGGCTGACCGTGAAACCCGGTGTGTCCTTATCGATGATGAGCAGCGAGATGCCACCGGAGCTCGGCCCGCCGGTGCGCACGGCGGTGACGACGAAATCGGCGCGCACGCCGGAGGTGATGTAGGTCTTCGCGCCGTTGACTATGTAATGGTCACCGTCGCGGCGCGCGGTGGTGCGCAGATGCGAAACATCCGATCCGCCATCGGGTTCGGTGATGGCAAGCGATCCGATCCGCTCCCCGGCCAGCGTCGGGCGCACCCACCGCTCGATCTGCGCGGCATTGCCGGAGGCGATGATGTGCGGCACCGAGATGCCGCAGGTGAACAGCGAGGCGAACAGCCCGCCGGAGGCGCCGGCCTGATGGAATTCCTCGCAGACGATCATGGCGTCGACGCCGTCGCCCCCGGAACCGCCCGCCGATTCCGGGAATTGCGCGCCGAGCAGGCCGAGCGCGCCCGCCTTCTTGTGCAGCTCGCGCGGGATCTCTCCGGCCCGCTCCCATTCGTCGAGGTAGGTCAGCACCTCTCGGTCTACGAAACTCCTTACGGTGGACCGTAATTCGCGCCGTTCCGGCGTATCCCACAATTGCGTCATTTCAGCAGCTCCACCGGAATGTCGAGGTGACGGGACCGCAGCCATTCGCCGAGCCCCTTGGCCTGTGGATCGAATCGGGCCTGATACGCGACGCCCTGGCCGAGCAGGTCTTCGACGATGAAGTTCACGGCGCGCAGGTTGGGCAGTACGTGGCGGGTGACGGTGAGCGAAGCCGTCTCGGGCAGTAGCTCTTTCAGCCGGGCGACGGTGAGTGTGTGCACCAGCCAGCGCCACTGGTCGTCGTCGCGCACCCAGACGCCGATATTGGCGTTGCCGCCCTTGTCCCCGCTGCGGGCCAGGGCGACGGCACCCAGCGGTGCGCGCCGGGTTTCGCTCGGCGGCAACGGTTCCGGCAGCGGCGGCGGCGGAACCTCGGTCAGCTCTCGGGTTTGCGCGGCGGGCGCGATATCGATCCGGTCGCCGTTCGGCAGCACCGCGATATGCGGCACCTCGGCCGCGTCGACATAGCCCGGCGTGAACACCCCGTACGGAGATCCGTTGCCGGGCAGGGTGGTAAAGGTGCAGCCGGGGTAGCTGGCCAGGGCCAGTTCCACCGCGACGTTCGAGAACGCCCGGCCCACCCGGTTCGGATCCGGATCGCGCACCACGCAGCGCAGCAGCGCGCTGGCCTGTTCCTCGGTCTCGGCGTCCGGCCGGTCCAGCCGGGCCAGCGTCCAGGTCAGCTCGGCGGGCCGCACCGGCAGCCAGGATTCCAATTGCCGCTGTGCCAGTTCGGCTTTCGCCTCGATATCGAGTCCGGTGAGCACGAATTCCATCTCGTTGCGGAAGCCGCCGAGCGTATTCAGCGAGACCTTCAGCCGCGGCGGCGGCGCCTCGCCGATGACGCCGTCGATCAACACCCGGTCCGGGCCGTCCTGGCCGAGCCGGATGCTGTCCAGCCGCGCGGTGACGTCCGGCCCGGCGTAGCGCGCACCCTGGATCTCGTACATCAGTTGCGCCGCAACGGTATCCACCGTCACCGCACCGCCGGTGCCATCATGTTTGGTGATGACGCTGCTACCGTCCCTACGGATTTCGGCGATCGGGAAGCCGGGCCGCCCGAGATCGGCGATTTCGGTGAAGAAGGCGAAGTTACCGCCGGTGGCCTGGGTGCCGCATTCGATCACATGCCCGGCCACCACCGCACCGGCCAACTGATCGTAATCCGTTGCGCTCCAACCGAAGTGTGCGGCGGCCGGGCCGACGACCACTGAGGCGTCGGTGATCCGTCCGGTGACGACGATATCGGCGCCGGCGTCCAGGCAGGCCGCGATGCCGAACGCTCCGAGGTAGGCATTGGCGGTGAGCGGCGTGCCGAGGCCCAGTTCGCTTGCGCGCCCGGTCAAATCGTCGCCGGTGACGTATGCGATCTTGGCGTCCAGCCCGAGGTCGGCGGCGACCTTGCGCAGTTGTTCGGCCAGCCCCGCCGGATTCAGGCCGCCCGCGTTGGCGACGATCCGCACCTTGCGCTCCAGCGCCAGCCCGAGGCAGTCCTCGATCTGGCGGACGAAGGTCTTCGCGTAGCCGAGGCTCGGATCCTTCATCCGGTCGCGGCCGAGGATCAGCATGGTCAGCTCGGCGAGGTAGTCACCGGTGAGCACATCGAGCCGCCCACCCTCGAGCATCTCGCGCATCGCACCGAATCGGTCACCGTAGAAGCCGGAACAGTTGCCGATCCGGATCAGGTCCGGGTCGGCGGCCAGCGTACTCATCAGCGGGTATGCCTCCTGTACTGGACCGGGGCGAGCGCCGCCACCCCGATGTGGTCCACGTTCCGGAGACCAGCATCACATCGGTCCGAGAAAAAAGCAAGCACGCGTGCTTGTTATCTCAAAAGGCCGCCGGGCCGCGAAAAACCGAGATGAGACGGCATGCAGAATCGAGGGGTGACCGCAGCGGTAATCATCCTGTTCGCCCTGGCCGGATTCCTCATCGGCGGGGCGTACACGACGTGGAAAACCGCGCGTCCGCTGTCGATCGCACTCGGCGTATGCGCGGTTCTCGCCGCTGTCGGCGCCTTCCTCTGGCTGAAGTAGTTCAGTTCTCCGAGAGCCGGAAGATCCGCAGATCCTCCGGCACTCCGCTCAGCGGCGCGGCGAAGAAGCTGCGGCGATACGGTTTGGCCACCAGGCCCAGCTCCGCGAGCGTCTCCGGCTTCAGCGCCTGCAATGTCGATTCGGAGAGCATGGTGTTGCCGTTGCCCGCCGACTCCATCACCCGCGCGGCGATGGTGACGTCGACGCCGAGCCAATCGCCGCCGATCTCCCGGGGCGAGCCGGTGTGCAAACCGATCCGCATCTGCGGCTGATAACCGCGGTAGTCGACGCCGGACAAATTGCTCTTCGCCGCCATCGCGGCGCGCACCGCGCGATCGGCCGACGGGAAGACGGCCATCACGCCGTCGCCCATCCGCTTGACCACCTGACCGCCGCGCTCGGCGATCGGCGGTTCGACAGCCTTGGCCACCCGGCGCAGCAGATCGAGTGTCGCCTCGTCGCCCGCGGAGAGCGACCAGCTGGAGAAGGCCACCAGATCGGTGAACATGACAGTTATTTCTTGGCTACCCTTGCCTCGGCCCATCCGCTCCAGCATCGCCTGCCAGACCTGCAGTGCGCCGAAGCCGATCTCACGCGCCGCACTAGGGGTATCACCGACCAATTTGTCCGCGGCGCGCGCGACCGCGCGGGCGCCGCCGGGCCCGGTCACCGACAGCGGATCGCCGAACGACGGATCGCCGGGCAGTAGCTCACGTCCCTTGCGGAGCACACCGATCAGATCGGGGCGCTGCCCGGCGGCATTCATCAACGCGGAGAGCTGTCCCGGCCGCCTGCCGAACCCGGTCCGGCGACGCGGCTCCGGCGTATCGGCGGGCACCAGCGGGATGACCACCTCGGGCGGCACACCATTTTCGTCCTCCGGCGCGGGGCCGGAATCAGCGCCGCCGGAAGGGGTACGGGTCACGTCCCGAGCGTATCGCAGCCGATCTACGGTCGGCTCGTTACCAATGATCGCCACCTTGCACCTCTCATCGGGCGGAGCGAACACGTCCTTGGGTCCGCCGATGGATAACACGATGGTTGCTGGCAGCCAGGTTAGTGATGGCCATTACCGATTGGAAGCGATCCCGATCACACTCGGCCGGAGTTGTTCTGATGTTTACCTGCCGGGTACACCACCGGCCCGGTGCGAAGGGGATCACACCGGGCCGATAGTTCACACCGCCGCCGGGCAGTGGCTGGCGGTGGCCGGATACCGCACCTCCCGACAAGGTCGGTATCCACAACCCGAGTGGCGAGGGAGGGCTACTCGGGTCAGCTCACCTCATGCGTCGCGCTTGTTCAGTACGAACAGCGCGGCGCCGAAGACAATGGCGACGATGGCCGCGAAATAGATCAGGCTCGCCCACGGACCCCAGTGCCAGTAGCTGGAATCCGGCACCGTGCCGAGGAAGCGGCCCGCGTTCTCGAAGGGCAGGAACACCTGAATGTTCTTGCCGTACTTGCCGAACGCCCGGACGATCGGTTCGATCAGCACCGGCCACACGATCAGCAGCGAGAGCGCGCCCGCCGACTGCCGCAGCAGCGTGCCGACCGCCACCGCCAGGAAGACGGTGAGCGCGACGAAGATCGGGACCTTGTAGAAGATGTCCAACTCACCGTGCACCAGGCTCAGTTCCCGGCCGACCTCGGCCGTGGTCACCGCCTGCAGGATGAAGAAGCTCAGGAAGGTCAGCACCGCCGAGAGCAGCGCGCCGCCCACCGCGATCATGCTCGCCTTGGTCACCAGCACCGGGGTCCGCTTCGGCATCGCCAGGAAGGTGGCTTTGATTGTGCCGAAACGGTATTCGTTGGTGATCGCGAGCGCGGCCAGGATCATGATCAGGATGTAGCCGAAGCCGGGAATGCCGCCCGCGCCGGTGATGCCGATCACGGCAAGGCCGTTCACCGCACGCGGCGGTTCGGTGGCGATCGAGGGATCCTTCTCCCACGCGCTGCGCGAGACGTTCAGCAACAGACCGAACAGCGCCGAAATACCAAGCGCGAACACCACGGTCAGCGCCGTGCACCACCAGGGCGAGCGGGTGGAGGTGAGTTTGATGCGTTCCGCGGCCAATACGCCCATCAGAGGGCACCTCCCATCACCTGATCGAAACCCTCACCGTGGTACTGCACCGCACCACCGGTCATCCGCATGAACGCCTCCTCCAGCGAGGCACGCTGCGGCGCGAGCTCGTAGAGCGTGATGTCGTTGGCGCCGGCCAGTTTTCCGACCGCGTCGCTGGTGACCCCCGCGACGACCAGCGCGGGACCGTCCTGGCCGTCGCCGACCTCGCGAACCGTCATACCGTTGGAGGTGAGCAGGCTGCGCAGCTGATCCAGCTGCGGACTGCGCACGCGCACCGTCGATTCCGAGGCGCGCTCGACGAATTCCTGTGTGGTGGAATCGGAGATCAGCTGCCCGCGGCCGATGACGACGAGATGTTCGGCGGTCAAGGCCATTTCGGAGAGCAGATGGCTGGACACCAACACGGTGCGGCCCTCGGACGCCAGCCGCTGCATGAACCGGCGGATCCACAGGATGCCCTCCGGGTCCAGGCCGTTGACCGGCTCGTCGAACAGCAGCACCTGCGGATCGCCGAGTAGCGCGCCCGCCAAGCCGAGCCGCTGCGACATGCCGAGCGAGAAACCGCCGGCACCCTTGTTCGCCACCTCGGAAAGGCCGACCAGCCGCAGCACCTCTTCCACGCGCGTGGCGGGGATGTCGTTGGACGCGGCCAACCACTGCAGATGCGCCCGCGCCGACCGATTCGGATGCACCCACTTGGCGTCGAGCAGCGCGCCGACTGTGCGCAGCGGATGGTCCAACTCGGCGTACGGCTTGCCCTGGATGAGCGCGGTGCCCGCGGTGGGCTTGTCCAGGCCGAGGATCATCCGCATGGTGGTCGATTTACCAGCGCCGTTCGGCCCCAGGAAGCCAGTCACCTGTCCGGGGTGAACGGTGAAGGACAGATCCTGAACCGCGACGGTCTGGCCATAGTGTTTGGTCAGGCCTCTCAGCTCGATCATGCCGCCAAGCATTCCGCAAAAACGCCGCGCGCGCGTCACTAGAAGGTGTCGAGTTCGGTCATCCTCGAGGATGACCGGACCCCCGAGCTCTCCCCTGAGTCGGTGACCTGCGAACCCGTCAAAGCGACGGCGACGAGGCCTGAGCCCAGAAACGTTTCGGAATGCGTCCGGCGCGGCGGGCGAGTCGGCCCGCGCGCACGCCGTCGGCCATCGCGGCGGCCATCAGCGCCGGTTCCTTGGCCCGAGTCACGGCGGTCGCCAACAGCACCGCCGAGCAACCGAGTTCCATCGCGAGCGCGGCGTCGCTCGCGGTGCCGATACCGGCGTCGAGGATGACCGGGACGCCCGCCGCTGCGACGATCATCTCGATATTGTGCGGATTGCCGATGCCGAGGCCGGTGCCGATCGGCGCGCCGAGCGGCATCACCGCCGCGCAACCCGCGTCCTCCAGGCGGCGGGCCAGCACCGGATCGTCGGTGGTGTACGGCAGCACGATGAAGCCCGCGTCCACCAATTGTTCGGCGGCGCTGAGCAATTCGATCGGGTCCGGCAGCAGGGTTCGCTCGTCGGCGATCACCTCCAGCTTCACCCAGTTGGTGTCGAGCGCCTCGGCGGCCAGCCGCGCGGTGAGCACCGCCTCGGCCGCCGTGCGACAGCCGGCGGTATTCGGCAGCGGCGAAATGCCGAGGCGCTTCAGCAGTTCCAGCACGCCGGTGCCGCCGACGGCATCGACCCGGCGCATCGCGACCGTGGTCAGCTCGGTGCCCGAGGCCAGCAGGGCCTCCTCCAGCACGGCGAGATTGTCCGCGCCGCCGGTGCCCATGATCAGCCGCGAGCCGAATTCCCGGTCGGCGATGCGGAATACGTCCTCAGCCACCCTGCACCGCCGTCAAAACCTCGATCGCCCAACCGCGCCCGACCGGCTCGTCCCAACGCGACTTCGGGAACACCGCGCCGTCCACCGCGACGGCGACACCCTGTGTCGGCAGCTCGAGCCGCGTCAAAAGCTCACGCACCGTCAGCGATTCGGCGAACTCGTGCTCGCGCCCGTTGACGGTGACCCCGATCGGGATGGCCGTGGCACTCATCGAATACCTCCTGTGAATAACGAAAGACGTTGGGTATCGGCCGCTTCCGCCTCCGGCAGCGCCGATCCGGCGAGTACGGCCAGCACCGCGTCGGCGGTGAGCGGGACGGCGAGCATGCCGTTGCGTCCGTGTCCGGTGGCCGCGACGACCCGGTCGGACAGCCGGCCGATCAGCGGCAGATTGTCCTGGCTGCCCGGACGCGAACCCGCGCTCGCCTCGGCCAATTCGTACTCGCCGATGCCGGGCACGATGGCCTCGGCGTCGGCGATCAGGTCGCGCACGCCCGCGACGGTGACGGCGGTGTCGAAGCCCGCCTCGTACTGCGTCGCGCCGACGACGATTCCGTCCGCGCGCGGCACCAGATAGACCGGTCTGCCGTGCACCCTGGCCCGGATCACCCGCGCGGGCGGCGGCGGCGAACCCGGCCTGCGGCGCAGGCGCAGAATCTCCCCCTTCACCGGGCGGACCGGCAGTCCCGGCCACAGCCGGGCCGAGGCCGCACCCGCGGCGAGAATGACCTGATCGTGCGGCAGGTGGTCGAGCGATTCGACCGTTTCGGCCCGGAACTCGACACCGGCCTGTTCCGCCGCCTGCCGCAGCGCGGTGACCAGCTTCCGATTGTCGATGGCCGGTTCGGCGGGGGCGAGCAGTCCGGCGCGGACGGTGCGGGCCAGCGACGGCTCCAGCGCACGCACCCCGGCCCGGTCGAGCAGCCGCAGCTCGTGGCCGCGGGCGCCGACCCAGTCGGCGATCGTGTGCAGGTCGGCGGCGTCGGCGGCGTCCAGCGCGACCAACACCGTCGCATCGGCGACGAAAACGTCGACACCCGTTGCCCGCCGGATCTCTTCGGCGAATTCCGGCCAGCGCGCCAGCGAGGCGGCGCCGAATTCGAGCGCCCGGTCCTCACCGGGCCAGCCCTCCGAAAGCGGTGCGAGCATGCCGCCCGCCACCCAGGAGGCCCCCGAACCGACGGCCGGATCGAAGAGCGTGACCGACCAGCCCCGCGTCGCGGCCCGCCAGGCCACCGCCAGCCCGATCGCGCCGCCGCCGACGACGGCAACAGTCCGCATTCGTTCCTCACCTCTGTACTCGTGTGCGCCCAACCGGCGGGGCGAGCTCGCTCCGCGCGCGGCGATCTCGATCGCCGCCTGTTCGCATCCCCACGGTAGCGCGGCTACGGTCATGGACGTGCAACCGTCCCACCCCTACCGATCCGTATCCCCCAGGCAACGCCTGGCGGACGCGCGCCTCTATCTATGTACCGACGCCAGACGCGAAAAGGGCGACCTGGCGAAGTTCGCCGAGGCCGCGCTCGCCGGTGGGGTGGACATCATCCAGCTGCGGGACAAAGGATCGCCGGGCGAGGCGAAATTCGGCCCGCTCGAGGCGCGCGCCGAGTTGGGCGCGCTCGCCGAGCTGAAGGCGGCGGCCCGCAGGCACGGCGCGCTGCTCGCGGTGAACGATCGCGCCGATATCGCGCTCGCCGCGGGCGCGGACGTGCTGCATCTGGGACAGGGCGATCTGCCGCCGTGGTATGCCCGCCAAATCGTCGGCCCGGACGTGGTGATCGGCCGGTCGACCCACAATCGGGCGCAGGCCGGGCTCGCCGCCATCGAGGAACACATCGATTACTTCTGCACCGGACCCATCTGGGGCACCCCTACCAAACCCGGTCGCCAAGCCGCGGGCATCGACCTGGTCCGCTCCACCGCCGACGCGCACCCGACCCTCCCGTGGTTCGCCATCGGCGGCATCGATCTCGCGCGCGTGCCGGAGGTGCTCGCCGCGGGCGCCACCCGCATCGTCGTGGTCCGGGCCATCACCCAGGCCGACGATCCGCAGGCCGCGGCACAGGAACTCAAGGCCGCACTGCTCGCCAACGGTTAATCGAGCAGCTGATCGCCAGTCAGTTCCAGCTCCGGACCCGGCCCATCGGGATCGTCGTGCAGCCAGAAGAACCCCTCGTCCGCCAGATCGACGGTGCGCGGCAACGCCTTCGCGAGCGAATGCGGCTCCACGGGTTCGGTCAGGCGGATGCGGGCGGGCGTCGCGCGCAGCAGCGGCCAGGCCGCCGCGAAACCCGGATGCAGCGCGCGGGATTCGACCTCGTCCTCGGGAACCCAGGCCAGCGCGGCGGATTCGCGATTGCGCTTGGTCGGCAGCGTCAGCACCGCATCGGCGATGACGGTGGTATAGGTCCAGCCGCTGGGCGCCGACGCGGTGATCCGCTCGGCGCGCACGGTGACGTCGGCGGCGTGGATACCCGCCTCCTCCCAGGCCTCGCGCACGGCGGCATGCACCGCCGTCTCATGACTGTCCCTGGCTCCGCCCGGCAGCGCCCAGGTATTGCCCTGATGACTCCACGGGGCCCGATGTTGCAGCAGCACAGCGGAACCGCCACCGGCGACGGGCGCGCGCAACAGCAGCCCGGCGGCGCCGAAGCGGCCCCAGTGCCGCTGGCCGTTCACACCGGCGGACCACCCGTCGCCGTCACCACGCATCACACTCACCTCGTCCAGCCGCGGCGCCGAAACGGTTCGATCAGCGGGGCGTTTCACACCGCACGGCATCCGTAGGACCACAATAAACTGCGCAACTACGCATCTGGGACGGCCGGGTTGTTCGTGAAAGCCGCGGAACCGGCCCAGACTGGAGAGGTGGACATGGCGCTCGTCGAGCAGCAGCCTGTCACCCCGGAGCAGCCCGGGGTGTTCCGGGCTGCCGCGCTGCGCGGGCAACTGGACCCGGCCAATCTGAGCTCGTTCGCCCGTTCCTCACCCGGCCGGTTGATCGCGATGGGCCTGCTGCTGATCGGATTGTGCCTGGCCGCGGGCGCGGTGACGGCCTCGACGGTGAGCAGCAGACAGCAGACGCTCGACATACTGCTCGAGGACACCGAGCCGGACGCGCACGCCGCCCATCACCTATATACCTCGCTATCGATCGCGGATGCCGCCGCCAGCACCGCCTTCATCTCCGGCGGGCTGGAGCCGCAGGCGGTGCGCGACCGGTACACCCAGGCGATCGGCGAGGCCGCCGCCGACCTGGTCGCGCAGTCCGGGCATGCGCCGGGTTCGGTCACCGACGCGGCGAACGATCCGGACGCGCGGCTGCGCACCGGCATCGCCACCGGACTTCCGGTCTACACCGGTCTGGTGGAGACCGCCCGCGCCAACAATCGCAGCGGATACCCGGTCGGTGCGGCCTATCTGAGCGAGGCATCGAATCAGATGCAGACGAAGCTGCTGCCAATGGCCGAAGATCTGGCGAATCGGCGCTCGGCGGCGGTGGATACCGCGCAGCGCAACCACGTCCGCCCGCCGTGGCCCGCGATAATCCTGCTGCTGCTCGCATTGGTCGCCCTGGTGCTCGTGCAGCGGGAGCTGGCGCGCCGCTGGCGCCGGGTGTTCAATCCCGGGCTGCTGCTCGCCTCGGCCATGATGGTCTTCCTGCTGGCCTGGACGGTGATCGCCGGATCGATCTCGGCGACGGCGATGATCCGCGGCCGCGACGACGGCGCGGCTCCGTATTCGAGCCTGACCGAGAGCCGCATCCTCACCCAGCAGGCCCGCTCGGCCGAGACGCTGAAGCTGGTACGGCGCGACGCCACCGGCGACTACGACCGCACCTACGAGACGAGCATCAAACGGCTGTCCGAACTGCTGCGCGACTATCCGAGCGACGCGCCCGACGCCGACCTGATTTCGAGTGCCCGTGTCGCACTTGATCGTTGGCGGGTGGCGCATCAGCGGATGAACGACACCCTCGCGCGCGGCGACTATCTCGGCGCAGCGACGGTGGCCACCGGCCCCGGCGTCAACGATGCCACCGCACAGGTGGGCGCACTGGACGCCGCACTCGACAAGGGCCTGAGCATGACCCGAGATACGTTGCGCGGCAATATTTCCCAGGCGGCGCGGGTGCTCGACTTCCTGGCGCCCGGCGCGTTCGCGCTCGGCATCCTCGGCGCGTGCTATGTCGCGATCGGCCTCTGGCCCCGGCTGCGGGAGTATCGATGAGACGTACCCTTGCGGTGATGTCGCTGGCCGCAACGGTTTTCCTCGGCGGCTGTGCGAATTCGGAGAGTCCGGCCGCGCCGACCAGGACCGGGACCTACACCGAGATGCCGATGCCGGCGCAGGCCACCACGATAGTGTCGAGTTCCCCACTGCCACAGTCGAATCCGGATCAGTGCGGTAATCCGCTTGCGAGCCTGCGGCCGTCCACCGCGGGCGGGCCGACCGTCGACGCCATTCGCGCGCGGGGCAGGCTGATCGTCGGCCTGGACACCGGAAGCAATCTGTTCAGCTTCCGCGATCCGAAGTCCGGCACCATCATGGGTTTCGACGCGGATATCGCCAGGGAGATCGCCAAGGATCTGCTGGGCGATGCGAGCCTGATCGACTTCCGCACCATCGGCTCCAGCGATCGTGAGAAGGCGCTGAAGAGCCATACGGTCGATATCGTCGCCAAGACGATGAGCATCACCTGCGAGCGCCGCAAAGACGTCACCTTCTCCACCGTCTACCTGCAGGCCAGCCAGCGGGTGCTGGTGGTACAGGATTCGGGGATCAACGGGATAGCCGATCTGGCCGGTAAACGCGTCTGCGTGGTGCCCCGCACCACCTCGATGGACAACATCCGGCGCGGTCAGCCCGCCGCCAGCCTGCTCACCGTGCCGAGCTGGGCCGATTGTCTTGTCGCACTGCAGCAGCGGCAGGTGGACGCGGTGAGCACCGACGACGCCATATTGGCGGGCATGGCCGCCCAGGATCCGTACACCGCCGTGGTGGGCGGACCGATCAGCCCGGAGCCGTACGGAATCGGAATCCCCAAGGGCGACGACGATTTGGTGCGTTTCGTGAACGCGACGCTGGAGCGGATCCGGACCAGCGGCCGCTGGCAGGAACTGTACGACGAGTGGTTGGTCGGTGCGCTGCACGAGTCCAGTCCGCCGACACCGACCTATCAGGACTGACACAGATGACCACGCAGCACGAACCCGAGGCGGAGCCGCCGCGAGCCCATTGCGGGGCGGCCGACGAATCCGAACCGGCCTGCCCATCGGAAACTGATGCGCCGCAGCAGAATTCAGCGGACGGCAAGGCTACGAAGAAGCAACTCGCCCGCCCCGAGATCCCCACCGCACCGGAAACCCGCGCGATGGGCACGATGTCGGTCGAATCGGCCGTGATGCCGACCGAACTCAGCGTCGAGGCCGGACGGCGGGAGGTCAGTGCCGCCAATTCCGGTGCGACGGTGCGCACCTCGGGCCGCAGCCGGACGGGGCGCTCGCGGCCGTCGGTGCGCAGGCTCGGTGCCGGGCTGGTGCCGATCACCACGGTGCCGCCGGTGGATCCGCGCACCGCGGTACTGGACGATCCGGTGGTCGCCGAGGGCAAGCGTTTCTGCTGGCGCTGCGGCAATCCGGTGGGCCGCGCCACCGCCACCCGGCCGGCGACCACCACGGGCATCTGCCAAACCTGCGACGCCCCATACGATTTCCGCCCCTCGCTGAACGAGGGCGATATCGTCTCCGGACAGTACGAGATCCAGGGCTGTATCGCGCACGGCGGACTCGGCTGGATCTATCTCGCGGTGGACCGCAACGTGAACGACCGCTGGGTGGTGCTCAAGGGCCTGCTGCACGCGGGCGATGCGGAGGCGCAGGCGGTCGCGCTCGCCGAACGCCAATTCCTCGCCGAGGTGGCGCATTCCAGCATCGTGAAGATCCACAACTTCGTCGAGCACACCGATCCGGACGGCACCCCCGTCGGCTTCATCGTGATGGAGTACGTCGGCGGACGGTCGCTGCGCGACATACTCGACGCCTATCCGCGGCCGGAGCGGATGCCGGTCGCCGAGGCCATCGCCTACATCATGGAGATCCTGCCCGCGCTGGACTACCTGCATTCGATCGGGCTGACATACAACGACCTGAAGCCGGATAACATCATGGTGACCGAGGATCAGGTCAAGCTGATCGATCTCGGCGCGGTCGCCACCGTCGAGTCGTATGGAAATCTGTACGGCACCAGGGGTTTCCAGGCACCGGAGATCGCGAAGACCGGCCCGACGGTGGCCTCGGACATCTACACCGTCGGCCGCACGCTCGCCGTGCTCACCCTGAATATGCCGATGGAGCAGGGCCGCTACCTCGACGGCATCCCGGAGGATCAACCGACGCTGGAACGCTACGAGTTCTTCCATCGGCTGCTGCTGTGCGCCACCGATCCCGATCCGGCCCGCCGCTTTCCGTCCGCGCGCGCCATGTCCGCCCAGTTGGCCGGGGTGCTGCGCGAGGTGCTCGCGCTCGATACCGGCACCGAACATCCGCAGCTGTCAACGGTTTTCAGCCCGCCGCGGGGTAGCTTCGGCACCGAGGAGCTGATCAGCCAGACCGATGCGTACGCCGACGGGGTGGCCAGGAGCAAACTGCTCATGCCGACCGAAGTCGTTGCCGTGCTGCCCTTTCCGCTGCTCGACTCGTCCGATCCGTCGGCGCCGCTGTTGGCCGCGACCATGCATCCGGAGGCCGAGCAGGCCCTCGACGCCATTCGCGAGGCCAGGGAGCGCGCCGATGGCGACCCCGAAAATGCCCCGGAGACATTGGATCTGGAGCTGACGCTGGCCGAGGCGCGGGTACGTCTGGAGATGGGCGAATCGGCCGCGGTGCTGCATCTGCTGTCCCGGATGCCCGAGGACCACGATTGGCGCGTCGACTGGTACACCGGTCAGGCCCGGTTGCTGGAAATGGATTTCGAGAAGGCATTCGCCAGCTTCGATGCGGTGCTGCGGGTGCTGCCGGGCGAGATCGCCCCGAAGCTCGCCATCGCCGCCACCGCGGAACTCATTCTGCAGAACTGGGATTCGGCCGGGCCGGAGCAGTGGCGCGACTACGCGGAGAAGTTCTATGAGACCGTGTGGCGCACCGATCGCGGCGCGGTGAGCGCCGCCTTCGGGCAGGCGCGACAGCTGGCCGCGGCGGGACGAGTCGCCGAAGCGGTGAACGCGCTCGACGACGTGCCCGCCTCCTCGCGGCACTACACCACCGCGCGGATGACCGCGGTCCTGCTGCTGCTCACCGCAGCGCCGGTGGCCGAACTCGACGAATCAACCCTGCACATCGCGGCGTCCCGGGTGCTCGGCCTGCCCAATGGCGAGAGCCGCGCGGTGCAGATGCGGGTGCTCGTGCTCGGCGCGGCGCTGGCCTGGCTGCAGGCGGGTAACGAGCCGAAACGCCCCGACGCCACCTTCTTCGGCGCACCCTTCACCGAACGCGAACTCCGTGCGGGCACCGAGGCGGGCCTGCGCGCCCTGGCCCGCAGCGCACCCGGCCGCAAACACCGTTACGCCCTGGTCGATCTCGCCAACGCCATCCGCGCGAAGACCTGGATCTGAAACCGCGAGTGGCCCGGCCGGGAGGGAAGTGGCCGGCCGGGCCCGGATCGGTCGCCGATCCCGCGCGTGCCGACCGATGGGCAGACCGGGCGGCGCGGAAACGACGAGGGCAGTCGGGTTTCCGTGCGCGGAAGGAGTCCGACCCCGACTAGTGCGGCACACCGGGCGAACCAGATCCGTAACCCATACTTACCCACCGATCATGAGTATTTCGTGAACGCCGCTCACGCCATTTCGGCGACCACCTGGGCGGCGGCGCGGGCGATGGCCAGTTCCTCGTTCGTCGGGACCACCAGCACCGCGACCGGTGCGCCGTCAGGCGAAATGTATCGCGCCGCACGGTTTTTCGCCGTGTTTCGGGTCTGATCCACCTCGATGCCGAAGCGGCCGAGTCCGGCGAGTGCGTCGGCGCGCACCTGCGGGCTGTTCTCGCCGACGCCCGCGGTGAAGGTGATGGCGTCGACGCCGCCCAACTCGATCAGGTACGCGCCGAGATAGCGGCGCAGCCGATGGATGTAGACGTCGTAGGCAAGTCGGGCATGCTCATCGCCTGCCTCGATGAGCCGCTGCAATTCCCGGAAATCGTTGACACCCGACAGGCCCTTGATGCCCGAGTCGCGGTTCAGCAGTGCGTCCACTTCGTCGATGCTCAGGTGGGCCGAGCGCATCAGATGCGGCACGATTCCGGGGTCCAGATCGCCGGACCTGGTACCCATCACCAGACCCTCCAACGGCGTCAGGCCCATGGTGGTGTCGATCGGCCTGCCGCCGCGGACTGCCGACGCCGACGCACCGTTGCCCAGGTGGAAGACGATCTGGTTCAGCTCGGCCGGATCGCGCCCGAGCAGCGCCGCAGCCTGGCCGGATACGTACTCGTGCGAGGTTCCGTGAAAGCCGTATCGCCGAATGCCATGCGCCGCAGCGACTTTCGCGTCTATGGCGTAGGTCTTGGCGGCGGCGGGCAGTCCGTGGAAGAACGCGGTGTCGAACACCGCGACCTGCGGCACCCCCGGCAGCAGCTGCCGCGCGCTCTCGATACCCGCGACATTCGCCGGATTGTGCAGCGGCGCAAGGGCCGACAGCTCGGAGATGGCCGCGACGACGGCATCATCGATCAGGGTGGGCCGATAGAACACCTCACCGCCGTGCACCACCCGGTGCCCCACCGCGTGCACACCGGCCCGCCGCAGATCGTGTCCGGTCTCGGCGAACATATCGAATACCGAACGCAATCCGGCCGTATGGTCGGCGATCCGGCCGCTGTGCTCGATGGTCCGGCCGTCGGCATGATGTTCGATACCGCCGCTGTCCTCACCGATCCGCTCGACGATGCCGGATGCGGCGAGGACGCCCGACCCGGGATCGAGCAGTTGATATTTGATCGACGACGAGCCGGAATTGATCACCAGCACCAAGTTTTCGGCACCCATGAGGCCTCCTACCCTCGGCTCGGCCGCGGCATCGGCGCGGTCGGAGCATATTCTCCGCAACCGCGACCGCACCGCGGTTGTTCCGAAACCACCCGCATCGTCGCACGTGTCACAGCGTGCCGCTCAGTCCTGCTGCGCCTGGATCGCGGTGATGGCGATCGTATTGACGATGTCGGCCACCAGCGCGCCGCGCGACAGATCGTTGACCGGTTTGCGCAGACCCTGCAACACCGGCCCGATGGCGATCGCACCGGCGCTGCGCTGCACCGCCTTATAGGTGTTGTTGCCGGTGTTGAGATCCGGAAATACGAAAACCGTTGCCCGGCCTGCCACTTGGGAATCGGGCAGCTTGGTGTTGGCCACCGTCGCGTCGATGGCGGCGTCGTACTGGATCGGGCCCTCCACCAACAGTTCCGGCGCGCGCTCGCGCACCAGCTTGGTGGCGACCCTGACCTTGTCCACATCCGCGCCACTGCCGGATTCGCCCGTCGAGTACGACAGCATCGCCACCCGCGGCTCGATGCCGAACCGTGCGGCGGTGCCCGCCGACGAAATCGCGATATCGGCAAGCTGTTCCGAGGTGGGGTCGGGGACAACCGCGCAATCCCCGTACGCCAGAACACGATCCGCGAGACACATCAGGAAAACACTCGAGACGGTGGAAACCCCCGGCACCGTCTTGATGATCTCGAACGACGGCCGGATGGTGTGCGCGGTGGTGTGCGCCGCGCCGGAGACCATGCCGTCGGCGATGCCGCGGTGCACCATCATGGTGCCGAAATACGAGATGTCCGAGACGGTTTCGCGGGCGCGCTCCAGCGTCATCCCCTTGTGCGCGCGCAGCTTCGTGTATTCCGCCGCGAACTCCTCCAGATATCCGGAGTTGCGCGGATCCAGCACCTCGGCGGCCTGGATGTCGACGCCGAGTTCGGCGGCGCGGGCGCGCACCGTCGCCTCGTCGCCGAGGATCACCAGATCCGCGATCTTGCGCTGCAGCACCCGGCCCGCGGCGCGCAGGATCCGGTCGTCATCGCCCTCCGGCAGCACTATGCGCTTGCGATCCGCCCGCGCCCGCTCGATCAGCTGATATTCGAACATCTGCGGCGTGACCACATTGCTGAGCCGAACCTCGATGCGCCGCAACAATTCCGGGGCATCGACATGCTGTTCCATCAGGGCCAGCGCGGTATCCACCTTGCGCGGGCTGCCCGCCGACATCCGGCCCCTGGTGCCGTGCACCGCACTGGTGGTCTCATAGGTGCCCAGCGCGGTGGTCAGGATCGGCAGCTTCGCCCGCAGGCCCGCCATCAGCCGGGCCACCGCGGGATGGGGCAGCATGCCGCCGTTCATGATGATGCCGGACAGCGACGGAAACCCTTCCGCCTCATGGGCGTTCATCACGCTGAGCAGCACGTCGGAGCGGTCGCCCGGCGCGATCACCACGACGCCGTCCACCAGCCGCTCCAGAATATGCTCGGCGGTCATGCCGCCGACCATCACCTCCAGCGCCTCACGCTGCAGCAATTCCTGGTCGCCACTGTACATTTCGCCGTCGATGGCCTGGCACAGCTCGGCCATGGTCGGTGCGAACAGCAGCGGCACCTCCGGCAGGCTCCACGACGGAACGCCGAACGGTTTCAGCGCCGCCGTCACCTCGTCCAATTGCTCAGGGTCGCAGCGGTTGACCACGATGGCGGCCAGCTCCGCATGCTCGTGCGCCAATTCGGCCGTGCACAACTCGGCCAGCTGTTTGACCGCCTCCGGCGTGCGCCCGGAACCGCGCAGCACCAGCAGCGTAGGGGCGCCGAGATTGGCGGCGATGCGCCCGTTGAAGCGCAGCTCGCTCGGGCTGGCCACATCGGTGTAATCGCTGCCGACCACCACCACCGCGTCGCACACCTTGGCCACATCGTGGAAGCGCATGACGATCTCGCTGATCGCGGCGTCCGGATCGGCGTGCACATCCTCGTAGGTGACCCCGATGGCCTGCTGGTAATCGATATCGGCGGTGCTGTGCTCGAGCAGCAGCTCCAGGATGTAGTCGGGCTCGGTGGTGGAACGGGTGATCGGCCGGAAGACGCCGACCCGCGCCGTAGTCGCGCACAGCATCTGCAGCACCCCGAGCGCCACCGTCGACTTCCCGGTGTCACCCTCCGGCGAGGCGATGTACACGGTGGATGGAGCGTTCTCGGACATGTCCGAGAGCTTAGTGAACGAGCGGCTACCTGGACCGTAGAGCGAGACCGTCATCACCGATGGTCCCGCGAACGCACGACCGATGGCCTCGGGCCCGAGGTGCCGGACGACCCGACGCGCAGGCGGCGTCGCGGCCCGGCGGATATAGTCCGCACATGGCCGACCAGTTCCCCGACCGGCAGTGGGGCTCCCGCACGAATACCCTTTCCCGCCTTGCGAACAAGTTCGCGGCGACCAAGCCGGGCTCGTGGCTGATCCGCAAGATCACCCCGCTCGACCGGGCGGTGCTCGAACGCACCGACGCCAAATACACCGTGCTCGGCCCCATCGGCGCGCCGGTCATCCTGTTGACCACAACGGGTCGTAAATCCGGTGCGGCACGCACCCAACCGCTGCTCTACGCGCACGGCGGCGACGTGCTGTACGTCATCGGCAGCAATTTCGGCCAGGCCCACCACCCGGCCTGGACGGCAAACCTGCTGGCGAACCCGGCCGCGACGGTCGCCATCGCGGGCCAGCGCATCCCGGTCACCGCGACCCTGCTCGAAGACGACGCCGAAAAAGAACGCGTCTTCGCCCTCTTCACCGACATCACCGACGCCTACGCCGCCTACCGCAACCGCACCACCCGCGACCTACGCATCTTCGCCCTCCACCGAGCCTGACACGTCCTCACAACCACTGCGCAACCCCGCCGTGGCCCGAGCAGGTGCCACTGCGGTGTTGACTGAAGGAGTAGGTGCCATCGCGGCACTGCGCGGTAGCCCCGGAGGGTGCGGTGGGCGCCTGTACCGGATCGTGGACACAGTTGCCGCTGGAATTGGTGTACGAGCCGCGGCCACAGTCGGGGGCCGGGACGGGTGCCCGCACGGGGGTGGATGCCGACGCGGGTGCGGGGGCCGGTGCGGGTGCGGGGGCCGGTGCGGGTGCGGGGGCCGGTGCGGGTGCGACGAATGGTGCCGGGACGGCCGCGAGCGGAGTCGTCGTGATCGGAACCCGCTCCGGGGTTGTCGTCGGGGACGCCGCCGTCGCGACGGTCGTTGTGGTGGAAGAGATTTGCGGCGGTTGCGGGATAGCCGCAGGCCCACAGGCCGCGGTGAATAGTGCGAGCGCGCCGACACCGATGATGAAGCCGATACTGCTGATTCGATTGTGCACTTCTGCTCCGAATGATCGAGCCCCTAGCAGGGTCGCGAGGGCTCATGCCGCATACATCGGACACTCGAATTCGGTTATTACAGAAGAAAATAACACCATTTCAGATGGGGCGGCCCCCTCGAAATCGGACCGGACGGCCCGCGCACGATCGAGGTCGAGCTGCGCCGACGACGAATTCGCCAGCGACGCAGCCCTTCTCGACACACCAACGGTCATCGACTCCCGGAACACCCTTCAGCACGCCCCAGGACGGAAACGAACTACCCGAGGGCGCGCAGCCGGGGGGCCAGGTCGCGCTCGAACAGTTCGAGGAAGCGCTTCTGGTCGTGGCCGGGGGCGTGGAAGACCAGGTGGTTCAGGCCCGCATCGATGTAGGGCTTGATCTGTTCCACCGCTTGGTCCGGATCGCTGGCCACGATCCAGCGCTTGGCGATCTGCTCGATCGGCAGGGCGTCGGCGGCGGCCTCCATTTCGATCGGGTCGGTGATCGAATGCTTCTGCTCCGCGGTCAGCGACAGCGGCGCCCAGAAGCGCGTATTCTCCAGCGCCAGTTCGGGATCGGTGTCGTAAGAGAGTTTGATCTCGATCATCCGATCGATATCGTCCACCGTCCGGCCCGCCTTGGCCGCACCCTCGGCGACGGCGGGCATCAGCTTCTCGGTGTACAGGTCCATACCCTTGCCGGAGGTACAGATGAAGCCGTCGCCCGCGCGACCCGCGTACCTGGCGACCAGCGGCCCGCCCGCCGCGATGTAGACCGGGATACCGCCCTTGGGCACGTCGTAGATCGACGCGCCGACGGTCTTGTAGTACTGCCCGTCGAAATCGGTGCGCTCACCGGTCCACAGCGCGCGCATCAGGTCGACGGCCTCGCGCAGTCGCGCGAAACGCTCCTTGAATTCCGGCCATTCGCCGGTGTAGCCGGTGGCGATCTCGTTCAACGCCTCACCGCTGCCGACGCCGAGCATCACCCGCTGCGGGTACAGCAGGCCCATAGTGGCGAAGGCCTGGGCGATCACCGCCGGGTTGTAGCGGAATGTCGGGGTGAGCACCGAGGTGCCCAGCTGGATCCGCTTGGTTCGCTCGCCGACCGCGGCCATCCAGGCCAGCGAGAACGGCGCGTGCCCGCCCTTGTGCCGCCACGGCTGGAAGTGGTCGCTCACGGTGGCGCTTTCCAGGCCGTGCTCCTCGGCCAGCACCGCGATTTCCACCAGTTCGCGGGGGCCGAACTGTTCCGCCGATGCCTTGTAACCGAGCTTGAGTTCGCCCATATGCCTGCTCCTCGAGGTCTTTTCCGTCGCTCGTTCCGACAGTAGTCAACCGCGCGACCGCGCGGGAATATGCCCGGATTCGGCGGCAGTCGATCGCGGCTGCGCGGGAATATGCCCGGATTTCGCGGCGCGGTGCACACCGACCGGTTCACACGGCGATAGCGGATACTTGACACGTGACTGCAGCGGCCGAACCGATCTTGTCCTACCTCACCGATATGGACGGCGTCCTCGTGCACGAGGACCACCTGGTCCCCGGCGCCGACAAATTCCTCGCCGAACTCCGCGACAACGGAACCCCGTTCCTGGTGCTGACCAACAACTCCATCCGCACCCCGCGCGATCTGCAGGCCCGGCTGCGGCACACCGGACTCGACATCCCGGAGGAGGCCATCTGGACCTCCGCGCTGGCCACCGCGACCTTCCTCGACGAACAGCGGCCACACGGAACCGCTTATGTGGTAGGCGAATCCGGGCTGACCACCGCGCTGCACGATATCGGCTACGTGCTCACCGACAGCGATCCGGACTATGTGGTGCTCGGCGAGACCCGCACCTATTCATTCGAGGCGATCACCACCGCGATCCGGCTGGTCGAGCGGGGCGCGCGGTTCATCGCGACCAATCCGGACCCGACCGGCCCGTCCCGCGACGGTTCGCTGCCCGCGACCGGTTCGGTCGCCGCGCTGATCACCCGCGCCACCGGCCGTGACCCCTACTACGTCGGCAAACCGAATCCGCTGATGATGCGTTCGGCGCTGCGGCGCATCGGCGCGCACTCGCAGTCCTCCGTGATGATCGGCGATCGGATGGATACCGATGTGGTCGCCGGCCTGGAGGCGGGTATGCGCACCATTCTGGTGACGTCCGGCATCTCCACCCGCGGTTCGGTCGAGCAGTTCCCTTACCGCCCGACGATGGTTCTCGATTCGGTGGCCGATCTGGTCGGTCGCACGGCGAATCCGTTCGACTGAAGTCAGTCCGGTTCGCCGATCGCGTCCAGCGCGGCGGACAGTTTGGTGAGCACGTCGACGGTCAGCGCGAACTGCTCGGCGCCCAATTCGGTTGCGAGACGGTCCGCCAGGACCGCGTGCCGCGGCGTGATGCGGGCGATGGCGGCGCGACCCGCGTCGGTGATCGCGACCAGTTTGGCGCGGCGGTGCGCCGGGTTGTCGCGGTACTCGGCAAGCCCCTTGTCCACCAACAGATCCGCGATGCGCTGCACGCTCTGGCGGGTGATGCCCATCTCCCTGGCGATGCCCGCGACCGGCAGTGGAGTGTGCAGCACCGCGCCGAGCACCTGCCACCAGGCGGCCGTCAGCCCGGCCGGGCGGGCCAATGCCTCTGCGATGGCGAGGAATTGGCCGTTCAGCTTGAATGTGGTGATTGCCGCGGTACTGAACAGCCGTTGTTCGGTCACTCGATCGCCTCCGATTCGATTCCGGCGCATTAGGCGTGCGCGCGCTGCCTGGCCGCGTAATCCGCGAGCACCGCGTAGGCGGCGGCGTCTCCTTTCCCGTATACCCGATACCAGGCATCGAGGATGTGCGGCTCGTAGACATCGAGTCTGCCGAGCACCTCGCGCGCGAATTCGAAAGGTGCGGTGCCGCTTGCGGTTATCACATTGCGATCGGTGACCGCCGGTCGCCGGACGAAATGCGCTCCGCCCGAATATCCGCTGTAGGCAAGGTATTCCGCGGCATTACTGGTGTGCGCGATATCGTCGAGGATACCCGCCGCCGCCAAACCGAAAGTGGCGCCGCACATTCCGGCGACCGGAACGCCTGCGTCGAGAAATTCGCGCGCCTTGCGGGTGAACTGCGCCAGCGCACCCGACTCCCATATTTGCGCACCCGCCAGGATCAGCATCTCGCTGTCTTCCGGGCGCAGTTCGTCGAGCGCGAGATCCGGCACGATGCGGACCGCGCCCATCGTCGTCACCGGCTCCCGGGTGGGCCCGACGGTCTTGACCTGGAAGGCGCCGGGTTCCCGATGCCACTGATGGTTGCCGTTGATGTGCGCGACCGCCGCACCGACCTCCCAATCGGCGAGCGTGTCGTATACCGCCATGTGCACTGTTTTCGTCATGACAGCATACTGTCATATTTGACAGCATGCTGTCAATGGCCGAACCCGTAATCTGGACACATGCGAATAGCGGTGGCCGCCGACGAACGCGTCGGCGTCGCGACGGAACTGAGTGCCGAACTGGAGAAACGAGGTCACGAGACCACGCTGCACGGCGCGCTGAGCGCCACCGAGCGCGACGATTGGGCCTGGGCGAGCGAGGCCGCGGCCCGCGAGGTCGCCGAGGGCCGCGCCGATCAGGCCATCGTCTGCTGCTGGACCGGCACCGGCGCATCGATCGCCGCCAACAAGGTGTCCGGCATCCGGGCCGCCCTCTGCGCCGATGCCGCGACCGCGGCGGGCGCGCGCAAGTGGAACGACGCGAATGTCCTTGCGCTGAGCCTACGTTCGACGTCGAGCGCGGAGCTGCGGGAAATCCTGGACGCCTGGTTCGACGGCACACCCAGCCCCGACGCCACCGATAGGGCAAATATCGCACACCTCATGGATATCGAAAACTCCTGAGCCACAGGAGCTTTCGAAATGGAAACGGCAAAGGCGCGGGCTCCGAATGGAACCCGCGCCCCGGACTACCCGGCTAGCTCAGCGCGTGATCAAGATCGGCAAGTAGATCCTCGACATCTTCCAATCCGACGGAGAGGCGCACAACGCCGTCGCTGAGGCCGATGGTGGCCCGCCCCTCCGGACCCATCGCCCGATGGGTGGTGGTGGCCGGATGGGTGATCAACGTCTTCGAGTCACCGAGATTGTTGGAGATATCGACGATTCGCAGCCGGTTCAGCACCTCGAACGCGCGCTTCTTCGCCTCGCCGTCGCCGGCCGCGAGCTCGAAGGTGACGACGGTGCCGCCCCCGCTCATCTGGCTGGTGGCCAATTCGTATTGCGGATGCGATTCCAGGAACGGGTAGCGCACCCAGCTCACCGCGGGATGCCCCTCGAGGTAGCGCGCGATCCGCAGCGCCGAATCGGTGGAATGCCGCACCCGCAGCGGCATGGTCTCCAAACCCTTGAGCAACGTCCACGCGTTGAACGGGCTCAGCGACGGACCCGTATGCCGCATAAGGGTTTTCACCGGACCGTCGATGTAGTCCTGCGTGCCGAGGATGGCGCCGCCGAGCACCCGGCCCTGCCCGTCGATGTGTTTGGTGCCGGAGTAGACCACCGCGTCCGCACCGAGTTCGAAGCCGCGCTGCAGCAGCGGGGTGGCAAAGACGTTGTCCAGCACCACCTTCGCGCCCGCGGCATGGGCCAGCTCGACCACCCGCCGCACATCCACCAGCGTCTGCATCGGATTGGCGGGCGTCTCGAAGAACACCGCCTTGGTGGGCACCGAAAGCGCCTGCTCCCACTGGTCCAGGTCCTCACCGTCGACGAAGACGGTCTCGACGCCCCAGCGCGGCAGGATCTCGTTGCACACCACGAAGCAGGAACCGAAGAGGCTGCGCGCGGCCACAAGTCGGTCGCCGGCGCCCAAAAGCGCTCCGAGCGCGGTGAATACGGCCGACATGCCGCTGGCCGTCGCGAAAGCCGCCTCGGCGCCGTCGATCAGCCGGATCCGCTCCTCGAACATGGCCACCGTGGGGTTGCCGTAACGGGAGTAGACGAAATGTTCCCGCTCCCCAGTGAACGCGGCCTCCGCGGATTCCGCGCTGTCGTAGACGAATCCGGAGGACAGGTAGAGCGCCTCGGCGGTCTCCTCGAAGCCGGACCGCCGCACCCCGCCGCGCACCCCGAGCGTCGCGGGGCCGACACCTTCGGGCAGTGGTTTGTCGAATGCGCCGCCGGTGATCATGACCGTCGCCCTTCGTCAGCGGCCGGACAGCAGGCCTCCGATTGTCCAGCGGACTCGACGCTGCCGGCGATCACGACTGCCGCCGGTCGGCAGCCACCCCGGGCGATCACGACTGCCGCCACGGAAGTCCGGCCGCGCGCCAACCTTCGCTGCCGCGGTGGCCGTCGGCGTCCAGCCCGCCCTCGAAACCCTCCAGCACGTTGTACGAGGGTTCGATGCCGAGCGAGGTGGCGACCCGGGCGGCGTTCGCGGAACGCTGCCCGGAGCGACAGATGAATACGACGGGGGCGTCCGCGCCGCGGCCGGCCAGCGCCTTGTCGAGTTCCTCGGCGAATTCCGGATTCCGGGCGCCACGGCTGTCGACCCATTCGACGAGCACCGTCGGCCGGTCGATCGAACTGGTATCCGGTACCCCGACGAATTTCCACTCGGCCTCGGTGCGCACGTCGACCAGGACGGCCTCCGGATTTTCCCGCAATATTTCCCACGCCTGCCGCGGCGTGATGTCACCGGCGTAACTCATGTGGACCTCCTCGGAATCCGCACTTGCCGCGCCCGGGTTCGGCGCACGGCCAGGTCGTCACCCGGAGCACCCCACCGCGGAGGAGGGTTGCCGACCAGCAGAGCCGGGGCTTGACGCTGGTTCTCATGACCTTCAACTAAAGATGGCCAACGAATGGCCACCGTGTCAATCGCAAACCAGCCATCGATCCCCGGAGCGGGTCAGGTTCCAGGTCGTCGTCCGCTCGTTGCCGTCGATTTCGACTGTGACGTTCGCCTTGGCCCGGTCGCCGTCCGCGCTCGGATTCTCGATCTTGGTGATCTCCACCGTCTTTCCGCTCGGCCGATCCGCGAGCGGCGAACGCTTCGGATCGAAGCCCTGGCAGACGCTGCCGGGCGCGGCCGGGCTGTCGGTGTTGTTGACGCCGCTGACGAAATCGCGCACCGCACCCGCGATCCGGTCCGCGGTTGTGACATTTTTCTCAGCGGGCGAGAGCACCCCGCCGAGCACGATCGCGACGAGCACGACGGCGGCGAAGCAGGCGGCCGCGATGAACGGCCACAGGGACCGGCGGTCGGTCTGGTCGATCTCGATCACTTCGCCGTCGTCGGCCGCTGGCTGCTTGTCGGTCATGGTCCGATCATCCCTGGTGGGGTACCGAATTCCGGCGGCGACCCCGGCGCGCGGCGGCCGCGACGGCAACCCGCTGGACATCGGGCCGCGCCGAGCGGCGACCAGCCTCGTCCGCATGCCCGACCGCGATCGCGAACTCCGATGGCATCCGTCCGGCGCATCGACCGGCCGTCATCGGGTATACCCGGCACCGATAGACTCGCGAGACTGCGTCCTGCGGTCATAGCCGAACGACAGGACAGTCGCAGGGGAAGCGTCAAGTTAGCCTAAGCTAATTATTAGAGGGCTAGAACCGACGCCATCAGTAGTTTCGACCATAAGGGTGCGCGTAAAGATGACCGAACAGAGTGTAGGGCCACGCCCACTCCGCATTGCGATCGTTGGCGCCGGACCGGCCGGAATCTACGCCGCCGACGCCCTGATGAAATCCGATGCGGACGTGTCCATCGATCTGTTCGAGCGCATGCCCGCCCCGTTCGGCCTGATCCGCTACGGCGTCGCACCCGATCACCCGCGCATCAAGGGCATCATCACCGCGCTGCACAAGGTGCTGGACAAGCCGCAGGTCCGGCTGCTCGGCAATATCGACTACGGCGTCGACATCACCCTCGACGATCTGCGCGTCTACTACGACGCGGTGATCTTCTCCACCGGCGCCAACGCCGACCGCGCACTCGACATCCCCGGCATCGAACTCGACGGCAGCTTCGGCGCGGCCGACTTCGTCTCCTGGTACGACGGCCACCCGGATGTGCCGCGCACCTGGCCGCTGGACGCGGAGAAGGTCGCGGTGCTCGGCGTCGGCAATGTCGCGCTGGACGTGGCCAGGGTGCTCGCCAAAACCGGTGACGAACTGCTGCCCACCGAGATCCCGCCGAACGTGTACGCGGGCCTGCGGGCGAACAAGGCCGTCGAGGTGCACGTCTTCGGTCGCCGCGGTCCGGCGCAGGCCAAGTTCACCCCGCTCGAACTACGCGAGCTGGACCACTCGCCCACCATCGAGGTCATCGTCGATCCCGAGGACATCGATTACGACGAGGGTTCCGAGGCGGCGCGCCGTCACTCCAAGCAGGTCGACATGGTGGCGAACACCTTGGAGCAGTGGGCGATTCGCGACCAGGGCGACCGGCCGCACAAGCTTTTCCTGCACTTCTTCGAATCGCCCGCCGAGGTGCTGGGCGCGGACGGCAAGGTCGTCGGCCTGCGCACCGAGCGCACCCAGCTCGACGGCACCGGAAACGTCAAGGGCACCGGCGAATTCCGGGAGTGGGACGTGCAGGCCGTGTACCGCGCGGTCGGCTACCTGTCGCAGAACATCACCAACCTGCCGTTCGACGAGCAGGCGGGCACCGTGCCCAATGAGGCGGGCCGGGTGCTGCTCGACGAGAACGCCGACGGCGCGGCGCGATACCTGCCCGCCACCTACGTCACCGGCTGGATCAAGCGCGGTCCGGTCGGCCTGATCGGGCACACCAAGGGCGATGCCAACGAGACCGTCGCCTGCCTGCTCGACGACAGCCCGAACTTCACCCCGGCCGCGCAGCCCGAGCCGGCGGCGGTGGTGGAATTCCTGGAGGGCAAGGGGATTCCGTTCACCACCTGGGACGGCTGGTACCGCCTCGACGCGCACGAGCGCGCGCTCGGCGAGCCGGAGGGCCGTGAGCGGGTGAAGGTGGTCGAGCGCGAGGATATGCTGCGGGCCAGCGAACCCCACAAAGTTTAGGGCCGCGCTCAACACTGATCTTCGCAGCGGAAAATCCGGTACTGAGGCATTCTGTACAGGTGTTCGATGCCCATGTCCACATCATCGATCCGCGGTTCCCGCTGATCGAGAACGAGGGCTACCTGCCGAAGCCCTACACCATCGCCGACTATCGAAAGCGCATGTCGCGCTTCGATATCGCGGGTGGAGCCGTGGTCAGCGGATCCTTCCAGGGCACCGACCAGACCTTCATGAAGGCCGCGCTCGCGGAGCTGGGTGAAGGCTGGGTCGGGGTGATCGCGCTCGATCTCGACGCCACCGATTCCGAAATCGTCGAGCTGGACCGGATCGGCGTGCGCGCCTTGCGCTGCAACCTCAAGCGCGCCGCCGCCGACATCACCGAGATGACGCTGCAGGCGCTGCGGGCGCACGATCTGGTCGGCTGGCATGTCGAGGTGTACATCGACGGACAGATGCTGGCCTCGCTGCAGCCGGTGATCTCGAAGCTGCCGGTGTTCTGCGTCGACCATCTCGGCATGTCGGATGCCTGCCTCGACTACCTGCTCGATCTGGTCGATCAGGGCGCGCGGGTGAAGGCCTCCGGTTTCGGACGGGTGTCGATGAACGTCGCGGATACGCTGCGCCGGATCCATGCGGTGAATCCAGGGGCGCTGATGTTCGGCACCGATCTACCCGGCACCCGGGCGGGCCGTCCGTTCCGGGATGCCGATATCGACCTGATCTGCGATGTGGTGGGCACCGATATGCACGCGGTGCTGGAGGACAACGCGCGCGAGTTCTATCGGCTGCCCGCGCGGGATCGGCCGACACCCGCCGACCCGGAGCCGACGTTACCGCTGCCGGGCACCTACCAGCCGACGCTGCCGTTGCGCCGCGACGAACTGCCCAAACCCGAAGCGGCCGATACGATTCCGTTCCGGGCCATCGACTGATCCAGTCAGCGTCGGCCGTACCAGCTGCCGGGTCCGTGCGCCGCGGCGGCCGATCGGAACGCTCTGGTACAGATCCGGATATACGCCGACGCCGCGGCGAACAGGCCGAGGACGACCGCCGCGACGAAGGCGGGCACGAGCCTGGATCGCATGAAACCCTCCCTAGCTGGACCTGAGCAAAATCCTTGTGGGACAGCAGATCCGGAACTCCCTCTAGCGCGCATCAGCCTACCGTCACGCACCGGTTCGGGGCGGTCGACCGATCTCGCGACCCAGACAGGTTCCAAGAGGCGGCGACGGCGTTATTGTCATACTGTCAATACACCGCCGGGCGCGGTGCGCTGGATCGACGACGAACCGAGGTAGGGCGTGACAACTCCATCCACCAGACAGGGCCCGCTGGCGGGCATCAGGGTAGTCGAGCTAGCCGGAATCGGACCCGGACCGCATGCGGCGCTGCTGCTCGCCGACCTCGGCGCCGACGTGGTCCGGGTGCAGCGGCCGAATCTGCTGCCGGGCTTCATGGAACGTCCGCAGTGGCGGGGCCGCACCATCGTCGAGGCCAATCTGAAGGATCCGGCCGATATCGAGCGGGTGCTCGGGCTCATCGCGAAGGCCGACGTGCTGATCGAAGGCTTCCGGCCCGGCGTCACCGAACGGATGGGCCTGGGCCCCGACGAAGCGCTGGCCCGCAACCCGCGCCTGGTGTACGGGCGGATGACCGGCTGGGGTCAGTCCGGTCCGCTGGCCGACCGCGCGGGCCATGACATCAACTACATTTCGCTCACCGGCGTGCTGAATGCGATCGGGCACAAGGGCGAACGACCCGTACCGCCGCTGAATATGGTGGGCGACTTCGGTGGCGGCTCGATGTTCCTGGTGTTCGGCATCCTCGCCGCGCTGGTCGAACGGCAGACCTCCGGCAAGGGTCAGGTCATCGATGCCGCGATGATCGATGGGGCACTTGCCCTTTCGCACATGATCTGGGGTATGCGCGGAATGGGCCTGTGGTCCGACGAGCGCGGCGCCAACCTGCTCGACACCGGTATGGCCTTCTACGACACCTACGAAACCGCCGACGGCAAGTACATGGCGGTCGGCGCGATCGAACCGCAGTTCTATGCGGAACTGTTGCGCGGCTTGGAGATAGACCCCGAAGGCCTGCCGATGCAGATCGATCCGAACGGTCAGGAACAGCTGAAGAAACTGTTCACCGAGAAGTTCAAGACGAAGACCCGCGACGAGTGGACCGCGATCTTCGACGGCACCGACGCGTGCACCACCCCAGTGCTGACCTTCACCGAGGCGGAGCGGAACCCGCATATCGTCGCGCGCACCGGACTCATCGAAATTGACGGCGTGGTACAGCATGCCCCGGCGCCGCGATTCTCCCGCACCCCGGCAGGCACACCAACGCCGCCACCGAACGAGGCGACCCCGTTCGAATCGGTCTGGGCCGACTGACAATTCGTTGGAGGCGCGAACCCACCGCGCCTCCAACGATTTTCATGCCGATCGACGATCAGTAGCAGGTGAGCGGGTTCAGCGGATCGGCGGCGCGCGGCGTCAGCGCCTCGTATGCCGCGGCGATGGCCTTCACGGCCAGGCGCAGATCGTGCTCCTGGTGGGTGAAGGGCAGGCGAAGGAAGCGTTCGAAGGCGCCCTGAACGCCGAAACGCGGTCCGGCGGCGAGCAATACGCCGTGATTGGGGGCGGTCGCGGCGAGCGCCGTCGAGACCGGCGCCGGAAGCTGGGCCCATACGGACATGCCGCCCGCGGTGTCGGTGACCCGCCAATCCGGAAGTTGCTCGGCCAGTGCGGATAGCAATGCGGCGCGCTGCGAATGCAACTGGCCGCGGCGGCGGTCGAGGATGGTCTCGGCATGTTCGAGCAGATATCCGACGGCGAGCTGATCCATCACCGGGGTGCCGAGGTCGACGGTCGAACGGATGCCGAGCAGCTTGGTGATCAGCGCCTGATTGGTGCGAATCCAGCCGACGCGCAGACCGCCCCAGAACGATTTGGAGGCCGAGCCGATGGTGACGATCTCACTGCCCTTCGCGAACGCGGCCACCGGCAACGGCGGCTCGGCAGCGGTGAGCCGCAGGTCGACCATGGATTCGTCGATTACGACGGTCATCCTGGTCTCCCGGGCGATCGCCGCCAGCTCGGCGCGATCCTCGTTGTTCATCAACAGCCCCGTCGGGTTGTTGAAGTCGGGCACCAGATAGGCCAGCGTCGCCGCCGTTTGCCTTGCGGCACTGCGGATTCCGTCGAGATCCCAGCCCGATTCGGGCAGTTCGGGGCGCACCGGGACCGGAATCGGCCGCGCACCGACATCACGGATGGCCTCGATGGCATTCGGATACGTCGGGTGATCGATCAGCACCCTGGCCGCGGGCGAGGCCAGCACGTTCAGCAGTAGCCGCAGACCGTGCTGCGCGCCGAGGGTGACCAGAATCTGGTCGGGTTCGGTGGGCAGGCCGCGCTCGGTGTAGCGGCGGGCCAGCGCCTCACGCAGCGCGACGATACCCACCGGGTCCATGCCGTGCGTACACAGATATGCCGGAATCCCTTCCAGCGCAGCGGCATACGCGTCCTGCATCTCCAGCGGCGCGGCCATCGCGGCATAGGTCATATCGATCGTCGGCAGGGCCGAATGCGGCATCGTCGCCATGATGCCCCTGGTCGGCTTCATGCCGTCGTGCGCCACGGCGGGCGGCAGCGCGACGGTGCTGCGCGAACCCTGACGGCTGATCAGGTAACCGTTCTCCCGCAGCAGCGTGTAGGTGGAGGTGATGGTGGTGCGGCTGACGCCGAGCGTGGCGGCCAGATCCCGCTCGCTGGGCAGCGCGACGCCCAACGGTGCGCGACCGTCGTGGATCAGCAGCCGAATCCCCTCCGCCAACGCCAGATAGGCGGGACGGGCCGAACGACGCGTCACCTCACCCCGCTCGCCGTCCTCCGCGCTGCGCCAGTGGCCCAGATCCCTCGCCAAACTGGACGCGCCGATCACCCGTGTCGCCATAAAGTCCAGTATTGACCGAGTGGATATTTATTAGCAAGGCCAGTTCGCCGCAGGCTGGAGATATGGAAGCTCTTGCCGCACTGCTCCTCATCGCCCTGTTCATCTACCTGACCCGTCCGGTGCGCGGTACCGGGTATCGGCTCGAGCGGTATCGCCCGGATCCAGCGGGTCTGTCGTATTACGAAGAGCAGCGCAGATACTCGGAGCTCGTCGCGATCTACGGGCGTCACGATGCCCCGGATACCCAGACGCTGCTCGGGTCGGCGCGACCGGTGGCCGCCACATCCGTGGAAACCGGTGCGGGCAAGGTGAATCCAACCTGGCCGCGCAGGCCGACAAGCGATGCACCGGCGCGACGGACCCCACCGGCGGGTCACTGCAGGCCGAACCCGCTTGCCGCGGGATGATTCGGCCGCGAGTGGCCAGTTTTCCGGAACTGGACTGGTATTTCGGAATATGTCATGGTCGCGGTGCACACTGTGCACATGAGTGAGTCCCCCGCCGCTACTCTGTTCGACACCGAGATCGGCAGCTGCGCCATCGCCTGGAGCGCGACCGGGGTGATCCGGTTCCAGCTGCCCGAGGCGACCCCGGCGGCCACCCGGGCACGAATCCTGCGCCGCCGCAACGGAATCGACGTCACCGAGCAGAAGCCGAGCGGCCCGATCGCCGACGCCGTCGCCGCCATCCGCGCCCACCTGGCGGGCGAACTCACCGACCTGCGCTGGATTCCCTTGGACACCAGTGGAATTCCCGAATTCAATCGCGCCGTCTATACGGTGACCCGCGCCATCGACCCGGGCCACACCCTCAGCTACGGACAGGTCGCGGACCGCATCGGCGCCCCCGGCGCCGCCCAGGCCGTCGGACAAGCCCTCGGCCGCAACCCGATCCCCCTGATCATCCCCTGCCACCGCGTGCTCGCCGCCGACCACGCCCTACACGGCTTCTCCGCCCCCGGCGGCCTCGAAACCAAGATGCACCTACTGGCGATCGAACGCACATCCGGTTTCGGCGAGCCGACCCTCTTCTGACAATTCAGCGGCATGGTTCCGGCCCACCGGCGATCGCCTGCCACGGAGAGTCCACACGATAGTGAGGGCGGCGAGCGTCCCGATAACTGCGGCAAACGCGGCGACGGCGCGGAACAGCGAGGTGACGTCGGCGGCCACGCCAACGCCTAGGACGGGGAAGGCGACACCGCAGTAGAGGCAGACGTTGAACGCCGCCGACAGCTCGGCTCGACGGTCCGGCGGCGCAATGCGATTGAGTTCGGCTTGGGTGCTGAGAAAGGCGAGCCCGAGACCGATTCCGTCGAGTACCGCGCTGGTCGCCAGCCACCGCGCCGACTGGGTCGGGAAGGCGATGACAAGCGCTATCAGACCCGCGATGAGCAGGGCGAATCCGGTCGGTTCCGCGATTCGGTCCGGAATCGAGCGCAGCGTCGACTGCGTCGCGGCCGCGGTGGCGAGCATCAGGAAGGCGACCGCCCCGAGCACCGCGAGATTCCGGGTGCCGAGCAGCTCGACCGCATACGACGGGACGACCGATGTGTACAGCGCCCCGACCGACCAAGCGGTGAAGACACCGATTCCGATGCGGGCGAACCGGATTCGGATTTCAGGTGGTATCCGGGGTGACGCCTTCGGAGTGCCGGGGCCGCTCGGCAGCGGCCAGTCACCGGTGGTGCACACAGCGGCGGCGATGACGAGGAGCGCCACGGTCTCGATCGAATAGCTCAGCACCGACGGTGCCGGCGCGTACTGGGCGAGCAGCCCGCCCAGCAGCGGACCGACGGCTCCGCCACCCGCGACGGCCGAGGTCGCGACCGAGGCGGCCCGGCCGCCTCGCGTATCCAGTTCGACCAGCGCGGCGGTCGCGGCGCCGGTGGCGATGCCGACCGCCATGCCCTGCACGGCGCGACCGGCCAGCAGCCCCGCGGTCCCGGCGGCCATCGCCAGCATTATCGAACCCGCCGCCGCACCGAGCAGGCCCGCGACCACCAAACGCCGCCGACCGAAACGATCGGCAAGTCGGCCGCCGATCAGCAGGGTCGGGATCAAGGCCAGCGCATAGGTGGCGAAGATCGTGGTCAGCATGGTGTTCGACAGGCCGAATCGGCTCCGGTAAAGCACATACAGCGGGGTCGGGATCTCGGTTCCGGCGATCAGGGCCAGCAGTGCCGCGGCCGTCGACCAGAATGCGGCGGCGGTGCGGCGGAACGTGGTGCTCGTTGCGGACATGTGGTCGAGAGTGCTGATCACCCACCCGTCGGGTCTGGTCGTATTCGGACATGGGCGCAGGTTTGTCCGGATCTGTCCGAGGTCGCCGTCCCGTGCCGAACCATGATGGGGAGATGGGTGAGTTCACAGGGGTGGTGACTACCGGCATCTACTGCCGACCCGGCTGTGCCGGTCGGCCGAAGCCGGAGAACGTGCGAGTGTTCACCACGGCCGCGGCGGCCGAGGCGGCCGGGTTCAGGGCATGTCTGCGGTGCCGTCCATATCGCGGTGCGCCGCCAGTCGGCCCGCCGGGAGCCGAATTGGTTTGCCGCGCAGTGCGTTTGATTGTCGATGGCGCACTCGACGAGCACGGTGAAGCCGATCTCGCCGCGCGGCTCGGGGTCTCGGCGCGCCACCTCCGGCGCCTGTTCGCCGCGGCGCTGGGCCTGAATCCGGATCAGCTCGCTCGTTCGTCGCGGGCGCATTTCGCACGTCGACTGCTGGACGATACCGACATGTCGATCGTGGATGCGGCCTTCGCGGCGGGCTACGGGAGCGTCCGCCAGTTCAACCGCGCCTGCCGGGAGATCTTCCACGCCCCGCCGAGCGAGCTGCGCGCTCGACGGCGCACCTCCGACCGCCTGATCGCCGACGGTGGAGTGCTGCTGCGGCTGGGATACCTGCCCGCGCCGGAGCAACGAGCCGTGCTCGATTACCTCACCGCGCACGCGATTCCGGGCGTCGAACATGTCACCGACAACGTCTACCGACGCACCATCCGCTCCGGCCGGCGCCCCGGCGTGCTGGAGATCATCGCCGACCCCGGCGGCGACCTATTCCTACGCGCTCACGTGCCCGACCTGCGCGGGCTCATCCACCACGTCCAGCGCGCACGCCACATCTTCGAGCCCGATCACCGCCGGACAGCGGCATCGCGGCTCGCCGAATCTGCGGTGTTGTCAACACCCGGCACATGGGATGGGTACGAAACCGCCGTACACACACTCATCGCACGCGACACCAACGCGGCGAACATCCTCACCGGCCGCCTCGTCACCCGCTATGGCACCCGAGTCCCCGGTTTACACCCCATGGGCCTCAGCCACCTGTTCCCGCCCCCGCCCGCACTGGCCGAAGCCGACCTGTCCGCCCGCCATCGGCCTACCCCACGAAACAGCCCGCACGATAAAGGAATTCGCCCGCGCAGTGGCGTCCTGCGCCATCCTCCTCGACCGAAGCCAACCCGTCGCCACCCTCCTGGGCTCCCTCACCGCCCTACCCGGCATAGACCCGACAACCGCCCACCGAATAGCCCACCGCCTCGGCGAACCCACACCTTGTCTCGCTTGACCGAGCCCCAAAACCCCGACAGCACAGCCGCATTCCACGACTTACACCACCGATCAAATGCACGGGCGTCGTCCCACTACCCGAGCACCTACGCTCGAAGGCGGCGACCACTCATACCACCCAGACCGGAGCGAGCGTCACAGCTGATCCGGTAATCGGCTGCGGCCGTGGCCAATTCGAAGGACCAGCGGTCGCGGTACCGAGCTAGAGGGTGGCGCCGAGGGCAGCGCCGCCCGCACCGCCGAGCAGGCCGCCCGCGACGCCACCGGCCAGAGCGGCCGGGATGCCGAGGGTCGCGGCTCCCGCGATCGCGCCGACGCCCGCGCCGATCGCGGCGCCCGCACCGGTGCTCGCGGCGGCGACCGGCCAGGCGGCGACGAAGGCCGCGCCGACGGCGGGGAGGGCACCGGCGCCGCCGGAGGGGACACCGGCGACCGCGGCGGCGATACCGCCTGCGGCGGCGGTGCCCGCGACACCGACCGCGAAGCCGATTCCGGCGCCGACACCGGCACCGATCGCGGCGCCGCCGACACCGCCGAGCATCGCGGCGGGGATGCCTGCGACGGCCGCGCCGGCCAGCGCACCACCGACCGCGCCGGCGGCGGTGGCGGCGGCGATCTTGTCGGAGCGGGATGGGTTGATGCCGATGGACCGGCCGCCGGTGGCGATCGCCGCCTCCGCGGTGGCCGCGGTGCCGTTCACGCCGTCGAGCAGTTCGTTCGGCACCTCGTTCGGGACCGGGCTGGTGAAATCACCGATGCGCAGGGTGCGCGGCGGCGGCGCGATCGGGGCCACCGGCGCCACCGGCTCGGGTGCGTGCAATTGTTGCGGCTCGATCGGCGGCGCGGGCTGATTCTGCGGCATCGGCCGCGCGTTCTTCAGATTCTGCGCCGGATCCGTCTCGGACTTCGGCCGCTGCGGACCCGGGGCGGTGACACCGGGCTGGCTGAGCGAACGCTCCGGTCCCGGCGCGCTCGGTGCGGTGACACCGGGCTGGCTGGACGACTGTGGCTCGGCGACCGCCACCCCCGCGCACGCCACCGCGACCACCAGCGGCAACGCACCCACCACCGGACGCATCGCCCCCCGAACCGCCGAGCTGTTCACTTTTCGATGACGAGCCACGTCGAAACACCACCATCAGGATTGAGGAATCGGCACGTCCCCGCGCACCGTGCCACGCACGATAACCATTGCTGAGCGGATGCTGTCAAATTGAAAATCTCGAATACGCAGCTCGGAATTGGTCGCGAGCGCTGCCCATTTGTCCGAAATACTGGCGAATTGTCCACAGCTAGTTCGCGATTCCATCACCTCAGATCAATAGCCAGAAGGTGACTGAATCCACTCTTCAGATGATCCAGTCGCGACTGTCCACTCAACACACCGATCACCGCGAGTCGGGTCGTACTTTCGGCCGTACTCGGATCGCACTCGAGAGGTAGACGCACGCGACTCCCGGTCGATTCGGCACACCCCCGACCGGTCGCAGAATCATGCGACAAGGGTTCGAGGAGGCGTTGGGCATGACGGATATCACCGCGGGACTCCGGCAACCCGGCCGATCCAGGACAGCGGAAGAGTATCGGGATATCCCGGAAATAGCTTGGGGACCAATACTTTTGGTCGCAGGCGCGGTGGGCACGGCACTACTCGTCGCCAGCCGTGATTACGGCTATTTCTTCGACGAGGCATATTTCGTCGTCGCGGGCCGCGATCACCTGTCATGGGGGTACTTCGATCAACCGCCGCTGGTCCCCGCGCTGGCCGCGCTGATGGACCGGATCGCACCGGGTTCGCTGCTCGTGCTGCGGCTGCCCGCGACGATGGCGGCGGTCGGCGGCATGATCGGCACCGCGCTGATCGCCCGCGAATTCGGCGGTGGCCGAGGCGCACAGTCATTGGCGGCCTTCGCCTACGCCTGCTCGATCTGCGTCACACTGACCCATTGGCTCGCGACGTATTCCATGGATCCCGTGTGCTGGGTCCTGCTGATCTGGCTGATCGTGCGCTGGACCCGGCTGAATGCCGAAGGGTGCGCGGATGATCGGCTGCTCCTGTACACCGGATTGATCACCGCGGTCTCGCTGCAGATCAAATACCTCGTCCCGGCGCTGTGGGTGGCGCTGTTCATCACCGCGCTTGTCTTCGGACCACGACGCATGCTCGGCCGTCCGGCCCTGTGGCTCGGAGCCGCCGTCGCCGTTGCCGCCACGGTGCCGAATCTTATTTGGCAGCAACGCAACAACTGGCCGTACACGCATATGTCCGAGGTTGTCGCCGCCGAGTTTCCTGGTCTCGGCCGCTTCCTCTGGGACAGCGCCGCCGGCGCCGGATTGGCGGTCGGGCTGCCACTGGTCGCGGTCGGGCTGGCCGCGCTGTTACTGGTCCCGCGTTGGCGGCCGTATCGTTTCGTCGCGGCGGCGCTGATCCTCGTCTTTCTCGGCTATCTGGTCATGCACGGCCGGTCCTATTACGTATGTGGCCTGTACGCAGCGCCTTTGGCGGCAGGTGCGGTGATCGTGACCGGACTGTGCCGCCGCGTGTCGATCCGTGCGGTCGTCGCGACGGCCGTCGCCGCGGGAACCGTACTGTTCGTCGCGGCGATACCGATGTATCCGCGGTCGGTCGCCGAGCGACTTCCGGACACCGATGTGATCATGACGGCGCGAGGCTTCGTCCAGTCCGATACCGTGGTCGGCGATTTCTCGGATACCGTTGTGGCGGCCTATGATTCGCTTCCCGCAGAGGTGAAACCGCATATCGCGATAGTCGCCGAATCGTACCCGTTCGCCGCCATCGTCGACCTGTATCGCGGGAAGACCGGCCTCCCCCGCGCGTACAGTCCGCACCGCGGCTATTACTACTTCGGCACCCCGCCCGAAACTGCCACTGCCATACTGTATTTGGGCACACCGACGCCGACCCTGACGGCCGCGTTCACCAGCTCCGAAACCGTAACACCCGACCTCGCAACGCTTTTGGTCGGACGCAAAACGCCATGGACCACACTCTGGCCGCAGCTACGCGCTCAGTGAAAGGCGGGATCACTCCCCAGGCGACTCGCCCCGCATCAGCGCGGCCAGCGACTCCCGATCGGTCACATCCATTTTGATGCACGCCCGGTACAGGTGCCCCTCGACGGTGCGCACCGAAACGGTGAGCCGGTCGGCGATCTGCCGGTTGGACAGCCCGGCCGCGACGAGGTTCGCGATCTCGCGTTCCCGCGCGGTGAGCGGCAACGGTTGGGCGGCTTGCCGCAGGGCCGGGGTGCTGGCGCCACCGCAGGCGGCAGCCAAACGGTTTGCGGTGGCGGCGGATTCGAGTAAGCGGCGGCGGTCTCCGGCGCGCTCATGCGCGGAGGCGGCCTGAGCGGCGGCGTCGGCTGCCGAGAGCAGCGCGCCGATCCGCTCGAATTCGGCTGCGGCGGCATCCAATCCGGGACCGTCGTGGGCGGCGAGCGCCATCGCATGCCTGGACTGGAGCTGGACCAGCCGCCCATCCACCTTGGCCGCCAGGTCGGCGAGCCGCCCCGCGACGGAGGCGTCGCCGAAGCGAGCCGCGGCATGTAATGCGAAGGCCTCGATCGCATGCTGGTGGGCGCGCGCGGCGGCATCGGCGGCGCTCATGGCCAAGCGGATGGCAGGCGTGACCGTGCCTTCCGCGGCCGATAACCACGCCCTGGCGATATCGAGTTGCGGCTCGTACACCGCGCTGTGCCGCCCGCCCCTCGCGGTCGCCTCGGCGATGGTCTCGGCGGCCTCGGTGGCCCGTCCGAGCGCCGAATATGCCTCGGCCAGACGGATTCTCGCCGGGAACATCCATGCCGCGGCACCCTCGGCGGCCAGCGCCGCCAGCGCCTGCTCGAGATGTTCGATACCGTCCGGGAAGCGCCCCTGCGCCACATCCACGGTGCCCTGCAGAATCTTCGACATACCCCACGCCACGTACTGGCCCGGCGAGGAATACCCGAAATATGAAGTGGCACAGCGTCGCGCCGCCTCCAGATCACCGATGAAGGTGAGCGCGAGCACCTCGGCATGCGCGGACATGAACAGGTTCAGCGCATCGATCTCGTCCTCGACCTCATGGCCGCGCGCCGCGTACGCCCGGGCCGCCTCACCCTTGCCCATCAGCGCCAGCGCCAGCCCACCACCGAAGGCCGCCCACCAAACCGCCCACGCCGGTGCGTCTTTCATCGAAATGACCTGTTCGGCCAGCGCGAAACCGTCGTCCAACCGGTTCTCGTTCACCACGCACGCCGAGGCGAGCCCGTCGAAGGTTGCCGCGATCTTCGGATGCGTCGCCTTACTGCGCACCAGCGCGAGCACCCGATCGGCGCGATCCGCATCGCCCATGGCCCACAACAGATTGGCCACCCGGGTGCTGCCCCAGCGGGCCAACTGCACCTGATTCAGTTGGTCCGGATCGAAGCTGGCCAGCATGCGCTCGGCCTCGATCCGGTGTCCCTGCCACAGCAGCGCACGCGCCAGCAGATCGGCCGCCTCCAACCCGCCCTGCCGCTCCACCGCGGCCCGGGCGAACCGTTCGCCCAGCGGCAGATTCGCCAACCCGATGGCGTCGGCCGCGGCCGCGACGAACAGCTCGAGATCCGCCGATTTATCGCTGTCCAAAGCCAATTCGGCCAATCGGATGCGGTCGGCCGCCGAATTGATCGGCCGCTCCCGCAGCGACGAATACAGCCGTCCGCGCAGCCGCCGGGCCGAAGCGATACCGAGCCTGCGCCGGATCACCTCACCGAACAGCGGATGGTTGTATCGCACGGTCAGCTGGTGCGTATTCTCCACAACCCTTATGACACTGCGGTTTTCGGCCTGTTCCACCGCTTCCTCGCCGGCCAGTTCGGCCAGCACGTCCAGATCGATCGGCTCGCAGAACGTCAGCAGCTCCAGCACCCGCAACACCGGCTCCGGCAGCTGCTCAACCCGATCCTCCAGCAGCGCGGCCAGTTCCGAGGTCACGGCCGCGCGTCCGCGCAGCTGCCACACCCCGTTCACCTGGCGCAGCGTGCCCGCCTCCAGCGCGCCCTCCACCAAATGCCTTAGGAACAGCGCATTCCCGCCCGAGGACTCCCACATCAGGTTGGCGGTGAAACCCTCCAGCTGCCCGCCGAGCATCTCCTCCACCAGCTGCACGCTCTGCCGTTGGGTGAAGGGGCGCAGATCAATCCGCAGCAGATGTCCGTCTTTCCACAGCGAGGTCACCGCATCGGGCACCGGCACCCCGCTGCGCACCGTCGCGACGATGTGCGCTGCCTTATCGATCGCCAACTGCAGCAACAACGTTGCGGACAGTTGATCGAGCAGATGTGCGTCGTCGACGCCGATGATGGTGTGCCCGTCGGCCAGTAGCGCCTCCCGCGCCGCCGACATGAACGTCACCGGATCGTGCGCGGTATAGACGCCGACCATATGCGCGAACACCCCGAGCGGAATGCTGCGCGCCGACTCCGTCCCGGCCACCCAGCGGACATTGCCGCCGACCGCGGCCACAACCTGTCTGGCCAGCGTCGTCTTGCCGACTCCTGCGTCACCGGTGAGCACGACCCCCATGTGCTCCGGCCCGGTGAGCGCAGCGCGAATCGCATCGAATTCGCCCACGCGCTCGATCATCGGCCAGTTCCGAGCCATACCTCTACTGTAGTTGGCCGCCGATCATGATCGAAGCGAACACCCAACGGCCGCACCGGGTTCGCTAATTCGATCGCATGTGTCATAGCCGACCGATATGGTCGTGACTACCTCCCTTCCGAGCGGTGACAGCCGGTCCGACCGTCGCCGTCAGGGAAGGAGGTGAATGGGAGATGAGTAAACACCGGAAAGAGGAGCCGGCGAACCCGGCAGTTTGGATTGCAGCCACTGTCGTGGCCGCCGGACTCCTCTACATCCTGGTCCGACTGAAGCGGGCTAGGTAACCCATTCGGGCGGGGCACCGTGTAGCACTGAAGAGCGGTGCCCTGTCCTCTCCAACCATCACTTACGTGACGAACTCATTCTACGTGCTCGAACCCGATCAGGTCAGCTGATTTCAGCCGAGCACATCGTGCCGCACGATCGTCTCGTCGCGACCGGGCCCGACGCCGATGCAGGAGATCCGCGCACCGGACAGCTCCTCCAACCGCCGCACGTACGCCTGCGCGTTGGCGGGCAGATCCTCGAAGGTGCGCGCCCCGGAGATGTCCTCCCACCAGCCGGGCATCTCCTCGAAAATCGGCTTGGCATGGTGGAATTCGGTCTGCGTCGTCGGCATCTGCTCGACCCGCTTGCCGTCGATCTCGTACGCGACGCAGATCGGCACCGTCTCCAGGCTCGACAGCACGTCCAGCTTGGTGAGGAAGTAATCGGTGACGCCGTTGACCCTGGTCGCGTAGCGGGCGATGACCGCATCGAACCAGCCGCAGCGCCGGGCCCGTCCGGTGGTGACACCGACCTCACCGCCCGCCTTGGCCAGGTAGGTGCCGTGCTCGTCGAACAGTTCGGTCGGGAACGGTCCGGAGCCGACGCGGGTGGTGTAGCACTTGAGAATGCCGAGCACCGTGCTGATCTTGTTCGGCCCGATGCCCGCACCGACCGCGGCGCCGCCGGAGGTGGGGTTGGACGAGGTGACGTACGGGTAGGTGCCGTGGTCGACGTCGAGCAGGGTGCCCTGCGAGCCCTCCAGCAGCACGGTCTCGCCGCGCTCCAGCGCCTCGTTCAACTTCAGCCTGGTGTCGGCGATGCGATGTTTGAAGCTCTCGGCCTTGCCGAGCACCTCGTCGACCACCTGCTGCGGGTCGAGCGCCCGCCGGTTGTAGATCTTGACCAGCACCTGATTCTTGAATTCCAGTGCGGCCTCGACCTTTTGGGTGAGGATCTTCTCGTCGAGCACATCGGCGACGCGCACGCCGACCCGGGCGACCTTGTCCTGGTAGCAGGGACCGATACCGCGGCCGGTGGTGCCGATCTTCTTGTTGCCGAGGAAGCGTTCGGTGACCTTATCGATGGCGACGTGGTACGGCATGATCAGGTGCGCGTCGGCGGAGAGCAGCAGACCGGAGGTGTCGACGTCGCGCTCTTCCAATCCGGCGAGTTCGTCGAGCAGCACACCGGGATCGACGACGACGCCGTTGCCGATGACATTCGTCACGCCGGGGGTCAGGATGCCGGACGGGATGAGGTGCAGGGCGAATTTGGAACCGTTCGGCAGCACGACCGTGTGGCCCGCATTGTTGCCACCCTGGTATCGGACCACCCATTGCAACCTGCCGCCGAGCAGATCGGTTGCTTTGCCCTTGCCCTCGTCGCCCCACTGGGCGCCGATCAGCACGATAGCCGGCATGGAGATTCTCCTACGAGTCGACAGGCAACATCCCGGGAGCTGGCAGCCGACGGAGCCGGCGGGGTGTAAACACCGATGTTGCAGCTACCTGCCGTACTGAGGCGGTGGCCGGAAGCACAGTCTAGCCGACGGGTCGGCACCGTCATCGAAGCGACTCCGCCGCCGGGCGCCCGCTACGCTCGACAACCGTGTAACCACTGCCCCGCGCGGCTATGGTTGCACCCGAACAAGGCATTTACGTGGCGTGGACCGACGGGTGTCGGACGGACCGAGGAGGGTGTACGGCAGTTTGAGTACCCACGTTCTCCGCTGCGACGGCGCACCGGTTCCGATCGCGCTCGCGGCGCTGCCGACCACTCAGACCTCAGCCATTCCGGAGACCGGTCATATCGATGAGCTGCTGCCGGTGCTCGCGGCCGACAGCCTGCCCCGGCTGATCGTCCTCGGCGAGGATGCCGGACTGGCCGCAGTGCTCACACATCTGATGCGCACCGAACGATTGCATGTCGAAATCGGCTATGTGCCGATCGATAAGACCTACGGCTCGCGCGCCTACCAGACCGGCACCGGTAACGCGGCCGCCAAATTGGCGCTGGAGGGCCGGGCGACGGAGACGCCGCTGATCCGGGACGACACCGGTAAGGTACTGGTCGGCCGGGCCACCATCACCGGTGTCGACGGGGGAAAGTTGGAGGGGGAAGCGTATGTGGACGACACTCAACTGTTTTCGGGCCGGGTGACGGCGATGCATATCTCGCCGACGCTCGACCTACCCGGCGTGCGGGCGACAGTTCAGCGCGGCATGTGGAAACGCCGCTGGGTGGAGGGTCGCGCCGCGCAGCTGGGCACGCCGGGCGCGGTCGTCGTCCGCGACGGCATCCGCTCCGACCGCACCGTGCCGCGTTCCAGCTTCTACCGGCACAACGAACCCTGGTTGCTGGTCCGATGAATTACGCGCAGCGCCGCAATTCGGGGCTCAGCGCCGTGCGGCCGAGCCCGATCTTCCTGCTGGTGATCGTCGCCGCGGTGGTCGGCGGCGCGGTGGCATGGGATGCCGCCGAATGGGATTCGACGCAGGCCAGGATCGGCGTCTTCGTCATGGTGGTGTTCGGCTGGATCGTCTCGCTCTGCCTGCACGAGTTCGCGCACGCGTATTTCGCGTGGCGGGCCGGTGATCGCGAGGTCGAACTGCGCGGTTATCTGACGCTGAACCCGCTCAAGTACAGCCATCCGCTGCTATCGATCGTGCTGCCGATGGTGTTCATCGCGCTCGGCGGATTCGGTCTGCCGGGCGGTGCGGTCTATGTGCACTCGCATAATTTCAGCCCGCGCACGCAGCGATTGATCAGCGGTGCGGGCCCCGCGGTGAACGCGCTGTGCGCGATCGTGCTGTTGCTGGTCGTACGCTTCGCCGGCGAACAGTACGCGCATCACGCGTTCTGGTTCGGGCTGAGTTTCCTTGCCATGCTGCAGATCTCGGCGACCCTGCTGAACATCCTGCCGATCCCCGGTCTCGACGGTTACGGGATCCTGGAGCCATCGCTGAGCTATCAGACAAGGCGCTCGCTGGAGCAGTTCAAGGCATTCGGCATGCTGCTGCTGTTCATCCTGATATTCACGCCCGCGATCAATCACTACTTCTTTCAGTTCGTATACGGTCTTTTCGAACTTTCCGGCGTACCGCGGGAATGGTCGCAATGGGGTGGCTACCTCGTCCGGTTCTGGACCTGACGCACCCCTGCCGCCCACACATCGCCGCGTTCGATTAATCTAGCGAGGTTTGAATCGCCGTCCTGCCGGAAAAGTAATACCTACCAGGCGGTTTCGTACGTCGCCGTGCGCTGACCGTAGCAACCATCCGGTTGTTCATAATGTCCAGTGGACACATCGCATCGGCCCAAGGCACACTCGGCGCCGGTCACATCCAACGCCCATGGCATCGCGGCCCGGAACCTCGGTCGACGAATTGGGCGCCACGCATTTCGGAACACCCAAATCTGAAAATCGAAACGGAATCACCGCATGACGGAACCGCATCCCCCGACGATGCTCACGGTTGTCATCCCAGCCCTGAACGAAGCCGCGGTCATCGAGCGCTGCCTGCGCCTGCTCGTCGCGCAGGACGCCATCGATGAGGTCATCGTCGTCGACAACGGCAGCGACGACGGCACACCCGCCATCGTGCGCGAATTCGCGGCGGCCAACCCCAAGGTCGAGCTGGTCCACGAGCCGAATCGTGGCATCACCCCGGCCCGCAACGCCGGATTCGACAAGGCCCGCGGCGAATTCATCGCCCGCACCGACGCGGACACCCTGGTCGGCGCCGAGTGGGGCCGCACCATCCGCGACTATCTGCTCGCCCATCCGGAGACCGCGGCGGTCACCGGAATCTGCACCTACCACGACTCACCGGTCGGATTCTTCCTGAAGTTCGGCCTGTACCTGCAGGACCGTCGCGGCAAACTGGGCGGCCAGGTCGGCAATATGCACGGGCCGAATATGGCGCTACGACGCGCCGCCTGGCTGCAGGTGCGCGATGACACCCAGGTGCGGGCCGATGTCGCCGAGGACCTCGACCTGGCGCTATGCCTTTCGAAGCACGGCCTGCGCATCGATCAGCTGAAGGATATGCGCGCCGAGACCTCGTCGCGGCGGCGGCGCACCAGCCCGAGCAAGTGGTGGAAGTTCCAGCTGATGGGGCTGCGGACCATCGCCGATCACGGATTCCAGGTGCGTCCGTTCCATCGCGCGGTCATCGCCGGCGCCTGGGTGACACACACGGTCCAGTGGCCGATCTACCGGTTCTGGGATTTCGACCGGCGGCGCTTCTCGCTGCGGCCGGGTGCGGAGCGCATCTCCGCTGTCGGCGACTGATCCCGAACAGCCGGTCGCCCGGTCCGACCTCAGGACCGGGCGACCTTCGCTTCGCCGGACGGCATCTCGCCCCCACCCGCCCGGCCACCACACCACTATGGCCGGCGGGACGATCCGCTGTCCTGCGAAGTCCTGACCGCAATTACCCCTCGTCAACCGCGGTCACATGACGAAATTAGGCCGCGATCCGGCTCCGGACACGAGTAGCTGACTACCCAAATGGCATGGTTCGCCCCGAAGGCCGCCGAACCGTACTACTCAGTAGGTTGGGCTCAATCCTCCGGCGGCACAAAGGGATGCGGCACCGTCGGCGGCAGCAGCGCCATCGCCGAAATGCGCTTCACACCGCACACCTGCATCAGATCGACCACCGCCGAACGCACCTGCGCGAACACCACATGGGCCGAGAGCCCAGCTCCCGCAACGAGTTCCGGGCGCGCGAGTTTGGCGACCGAACGCAGCACCCTGGCCGCATCGGCCTGGTCGGGCTTTTCACCCGGATCCGCCAACATCATCCGGCGGATCACGGCCACCGCCTCGCCGAGCCGTTCCACCAGATCGATCAGGCGCGGATCCAGGATTTCGTCATCCTGCACCAGGGTCAGCGAACGACGCAGCAGCACACGGGTATTGCGGACGGCGTTGTCGAGCGGATCTGCCGTCGCCCTGATGCGCTCCAAGCGGGCACGCGAATTCCAATACAGCGGGGAGATCCGGCTGATCTCGCGGCCGCCGTCCAGGGCCGAACGCAGCGAATCGATCTTCGGCTGGGTGGCCCGCACCGTCGCGAGGGCGTCGCGCAACTTATCCGTCGACTGCGCGAGCAGACCCTCCGCGCATTCGGTGAGTGCCTTACCCATCACGTCCAGGATGTCGGCGGCCTGCTCGCGGGCCCTGCGCACCGGATGCAGCGGGATCGCGGCCACAACGACCACACCCACCAGGCCGCCGACCAGCGCGTCGACCATGCGTGACAGGCCGCCCCCGTTACTCGGCGGCATCAGCGTCGCGACAAGTACCGCCGAACCCGCCGCCTGCATGGTGATGATCGATCCGCCGTCGAGGAATACCGCAAGCGCCATGGCGACCGCGACCACCAGCGCGATCTGCCAAACGCCGGTACCGGCCCTGCTGATGAATACGTCGCCGATGCCGATGCCGACGGCCACCCCGCCCACCAGCTCCACCGACCGCTTCAGCCGGGCGCCGAACGAAATACCGATCGACACCACCGCGGCCGTCGGCGCGAAGAACGGCTGCGGATGTCCGACCACCACATGCGCGACGAACCAGGACAGCGCCGCGCCGACCGAGCACTGCACGATCGGCAACGCCGACAGCCGCAGCCGCGACCACGAACTCTGCAGCGTCTCGATGCTGTTCGCGCGGGCGACGCCGACGCGCGAATTCGGATCGATCAACTCGCCACCCGACGGACGAGCCGCGCGGAATAGCTGCGTACTACCGCGATCAATGGGGTCAGTCGAGCCCGAGCTCGGCCGCGGCGCGCGGGTCACAGTCCTCGAGCAAATCCAGGCAGCGCGCGTACTCGTCGGTCTCGCCGATCAGCTTCGCCGCCTTGGCCAGCGCACCCACGCTGCGCAGGAAACCGCGATTGGGCTCATGGCTCCACGGCACCGGCCCGAAACCCTTCCAGCCGTTGCGCCGCAATAGATCCAGGCCGCGGTGATAGCCGGTGCGGGCGAATGCGTAGGCCGCGACGACGTCGTGGTTCACCGCGGGCTCCTGCCCCTCGCCGCGCGTCAACGCCGCCTCCGCCAGCGCCGCCCACGCGACCGACGCCGCCGGATGCGCGGCCGCGACCCCGACCGGGTCGGCCTTCTCCAGCAGTGCGTCTTCCGCATCGGAGATTTCGGGTAGCAGTACCGGTTGCGGTCCGAGAAGATCACCGAACGAGGTCATGCGCTTCATTCTGCACGCCGACGCACCAGTCGGGAATCAGCGGCTCCCGGCCGCGGTGCTTTGTTATTGGACGTACCTCCGCATTCGGTCCGGCCGTGCGCGAGTTTGCGGACGACTTCGTCGACAGCGCCCACTAGGCTGACCGTCGAGTTCGCACGATCCGCCTTACGCGAGGGGTAGTAGGTGTCCGACCCGAAAGACGAGAAGAGCCCGGCGCGGGAATCCGCGCGTCCCGCCGACGACACACGTCCGGCAGCCCCCTCGAATGCCGAAACCGCTCGACCCTCGGTAAGCACGCCGTCGTCCGGTTCGGCCGCGCCGACAACACCCTTCGCGACGCCGGCGGGCGGATCGTCGCCCGGTCCGGTCCAGGGCGGTCGTCCAGGCGTCCAGCCGCCTACACCCGGCGGCCGCCCGAACCCGATGTCACGATCCGCGACTCCGAACACCCCCGGCGATGTGACCGTGCCCGCGAACCGTTCGACCGCACCGCAGTCGGCGGGCACCGGACCGGCCCCGGCGGGACGTCCGGGCAATGCGAACCAAACTCCTACTGCCACAGCACAATCCGGAACTCCGAAGCCGTCCGGCAGCGCGTCGACCCCGAACCCGCCATCCGGCCCGTCGTCGAGCGGGCCCGTCCCCGGTGGGGGTCAGCAGGGAGCGCGCCAAAACCCTTCGGGTGCAACGCAATCCCCCACCAAGGGAACCGCCGCGGAAACAGTGGTATTCAAACGAGACAGCGTCAACCAGCCCGCGAACCCCGGCCAGGGCGGCACCCGCCCGACCACCCCAGGCCCCGCCGACGCGAAAACCCCCGCACCCCAGCCGGAATCCGGCCGCAAACCAACGGACAGCGGCGTCACACAATCCAACACCCGTGGACCACAAGGCCCCTCCGCCAGCGGCCCCGCAAGCCAGCAGGGCCAGCAGGGCCAGCAGGGACGAGTTCAACACACGGTCGCCCCGAGCCCGATGCCACCGACCCCCTCCCGCGCGGCCGGTCCGAAGGCAACCGATGCGCCCCGCCCAGGCACCGAGGCCGTGCGAAATCCCGTACAGCCCAATGCAACTCCCGGCACCCCCGGAACCCACCCCAACACTGGAGCACCAACACCCGTCACCCCGCAAAACACCAATACCCCAGCCAACCAGGGTTCCGCGGGCAATCGTCAATCGAGCGCTCCCGGCACCCGTGCGCCAGGCAGCGCAGCATCGCCCGGCGCTACCCGGCCCGGCGCTGGAACCCCACCGACAGGAGCTCCGCGCGGCGGCACCGCAGCGGGTGCGCCTGGAAACCAGTCGAGTGCAGGCGGCGTCGGCACACCGAATCCGGCGCAGCAGGGCGTCCAGCCTGCCGGTGGTCCGGCGAGCACTGCCGGAAATCGCGGACCAGGTTCCTCGACACCGCCGAATCCGGTCCGCCCCGGCGCCGGGAGCGGAACATCGGGAACTACGCCCGGCTCCGGTTCCACTGCCGCAGGATCAGGCAACGCCGGAAAACAGCAGGGCGCAACCGATCCCCGTCGTCCCGGCGAGGGCACACCGGGTTCTTCACCACTCGGAGCATCAGCCGACCAGGTGCCTGCGGGGAGTCCTCGATCGAACGCGCCAGGCAGCGCAGCATCGCCGGGTGCTACCCGGCCCAGCGTTGGAACACCCCCGAGCGGAGCTCCGCGCGGCGGTACCGCGGCAAGTGCGACTGAAAGCCAGTCGAATGCAGGCGGTGCCAGCACACCGAATCCGGCGCAGCAGGGCGTCCAGCCTGCCGGTGGTCCGGCGAGCACTGCCGGAAATCGCGGGCCAGGTGGAGGCACATCGCCGAATCCCGCGCGGACCGGTGCGGGGACGTCTGGGGCCGCAACCGGTTCCGGCTCGAGTTCATCCGGTGGCCAGTCGAAGGTGTCCGACAGCCGCGGGCCGGGCGGGGGCACGCCGCAGGGTCCCGCGCGGGCCGGTGCGGGGACAGGGGCTTCCGGGGTGGCGCCCGGTTCTGGCGCGGGTACTTCAGGTGGGCAGCCGAATACGGGCGACAACCGTGGATCGGGCGGGGGCCAGGGGCGGTCCGGCGGGTCTGAAGCCGGAGCGGCTGGCGGCCAGTCGGGTGCAGCCGGTGCCGAACAGACGGGCGGAGCTGCACGCGGATCGGTGCCGCCATCGACCGGTGTCGGCGGAGCCGCGGCGGGCCGACCGGGCGCGGTCGAGCGCGGTGGGGCGAATGTGGGTGCGGGGAAACCTGATTCGGCGGCCGCAGCCGCTGGCCGTTCCGGTGCCGGAACTCAGCCCCCGGCCACCGGGCCTGCCGGAGCGGGTACCCGGCCCGACGCCGACGCGACCGTACCGGGCACTACCGTTCCATCGGGGACTGGAAACCAGCCCAACGCAGCCGGTCCTGCCGGACCGGGAACCAAGGCGACAGCGGCGGCCGCCGAGAGCAGTTCAGCGGCCGAAAGTCGTTCCAGGACAATGGCTCCCGCCGGACCGGATGCCGATTCGACTGTGCCGGGAGCGACCGGACGGCCGGGTGCGCAGACCCGTTCCGGGACAGCTGGGCCGGCGGCGGCCGCTGCGAGCGGTTCGGCGGCCGAAAGTCGTTCCGGGATAACGGCTCCCACTGGGCAAGACGCCGATTCGACTGTGCCGGGAGCAACCGGACGGCCGGGTGCGCAGACTCGATCTGAGTCGGCGGCGGCCGCTGCGAGCGGTTCAGCGGCTGGAAGTCAGCCCGGGATAACGGCTCCCACCGGGCAGGATGCCGATTCGACTGTGCCGGGAGCAACCGGGCGGTCGGGTGCGCAGACTCGATCTGGGCAAGCTGGGCCGGTGGACAAGGCGACCGCAGCGGGAGTTTCGGCTGTCGGTGACCAGTCGGGGACCGGTGCCGCCGCAGCGGATGCGCGGGATGCCGGTGCCGAAAAAGCCTCCGACACCAAGGCGTCCGTCGAGAAGGATGCTGAAGATGGTGGGGCGCAGCGGGATCCGGGGGACAGCGATGATAACGCCGGGGCCGGGAACGCCGATGCGGTGACCATGGTGATGCGGACGGTGCGGCCGGGGCAGCGGGACAAGTCCGAGGAGGCGCCGCAGGACGAGGTGCCGGGGTCCGAGGACAAGACGGTTGCGATGCGGATCGTGCCGAATCCGGCCGAGGCGAAGACCATGGCGCTGCCGATTCAGATACCGCCGGGCCAGCCGCCGAAACAGCGAACCAGCAAGGGCGACAAGGGATCCGGCAAGGGCACCGATCGGGTGGCAGCGGGCGCACCGCTGACCAAACCGCCGAGCACGCCACGTCCGGCGCCGGGGCCGAAGCAGCCCGGTCCGGGCCCGAAACAGCCTGGGCCGCAAGGCCCTTCGGCCGATGCCGATATCGAGGAGACCCGGCCGTCCGCGCCGAAGCCCGGGAAACCGCGCCCGGTGGTGGCGACCGCGCCGTCGCCGGCGGATATCCAGCAGACGACTCCGGGGCAGGTGCCCGGCCCCCGGCCGCCGCAGCCGCGCCCGGTGGCCGCGCCGCAGAAGATCTCCCCCGAATCGGCGGATCAGGCCGGGCCGCAGCGGTCGAAGCGACTGCTGTTCACGGTCGGCGGTGCGGCGATAGCGGTGGTCGCGTTGATCGCGGTGGTAGTGACTTTGGTCACCACCACGAAGGGCAATTCGGCGGACGGTCAGATCCGCGGGGTGATCACCGACTTCACCAAGGCGTTGAAGGCGGGCGATCTGGCCGCGCTGCGCAGCAGCACCTGTGGTCAGCTGCACGATTACTACCAGACCGTCGCACCGGACCAGTTCGCGAACCTGCACCAATTGTCCATGGACCGCAAGAACATTCCGATCGTCGACAATGTCGGCGCAATCAAGATCACCGATGACAAGGCGGTCGCCCAGGCCGTCGTGTACACCGATGCCGATCCGGGGAAACGTTCGCCGCGCACCTTCGATTTGCAAAAGACCAACGGCGGCTGGAAGGTTTGTGAACAGCCTGCGGGTACTCAGTAACCGAAGGCAGAACAGGCGCGATATCCGGTCGTGCAGATCACAGCTACCTGGTCAACAGACCGGTTCGTCAGTAGCATGACCCGGATCATGGGCAGGGAACAAACATTGGCAGAACCGGAAGCCGACACCGTCGTGCGGACGGCGACGCTGACAGGTCAGCGGTTCCGGGTTCGGGATCACTACGAGGTCGGCAGAGAAAAGATCCGCGAGTTCGCACGCTCGGTGCAGAACTATCACGGCGCACACCACAACGAGGCAGACGCGCACGCACTCGGTAACGAGGGCATCATCGCACCGCCGACCTTCGCGTCGGTGATCGGCTGGACCAGCACCAGGGCGCTACTGGATTCGGTGCTCACCCACTACGACCTCTCGCAGATTCTGCAGACGGATCAGAGTTTCGAAATGCTGCGTCCGATGGTCGCCGGTGACAAGATCACCAGCGATATCGTGATCGAGTCGGTCCGCGAATACGGTGACAACGAGTTCATCACCGTGAAATTCGTGATGACCAATCAGCGCGGCGAGGTGGCGCAGCTCGGCCATACGACGATCGTCGGCCGCCGCGGCACCGAGATCGATCCGAATCTGGCGAAGCTGGTGGGGGGCATCATGATGCACACCCCGTCACGCCAGGAATTGGGTCTGGACGATACCGATGTGCTGATCAGACTCGGCGCCGACAGCGCGCTGGAGGTGGCCGCCGAGCGCGAGGACACCCCCGTATACACCGTGCCAAAATTCGCCGATCTCGCTGCGGGGCAAGTGCTTCCGGCTTCCACCGCGCAGGTGACCCGGGGCGACCTCGCCAACTACGCCGGTGTTTCGGGCGATACCAACCCGATTCACTTCAGCGAGCAGGCCGCACAGCTCGCCGGACTGCCGACCGTGGTGGCGCACGGCATGCTGTCGATGGGCCTGGCCGGCGGCTACCTGACCTCGTGGCTCGGCGATCCGACCGCGATCGAAAAGTTCGGCGTGCGGCTGTCCAGCCTGGTCGCGGTGCCCGCGGACAAGGCGAGCACCATCGAGTTCAGCGGCAAGGTCAAGTCCCTGGATCCGGAACGCAAGACCGCGACGCTGTTGCTGAACGCGACCTCGGAGGGCCGCAAGATCTTCGGCCGCGCCATCGCCGAGGTTCGCCTTTCGTAACCGAATTATCCGGTGGCAGCGCGTATTTCGCGTTGCCACCGGAATCGGCTCGTCAAAGCACAAGAATGATTCGGTCGCGGTTATCCGGATCGACGCGGATGGAAATCGTCCCGCCGACGGCGAGCCGAGCCCTATCCGCTGGCATCACATCGAAAACAATGGTGCCACGGTAACTTTCGGAGCCGGGCACGGTGAGTTCGAGATCGAATTCGGTGAGCGTGCTGTGGTGGTCGGTGCGCTCCAGCGGATGCGCGCCCTCGATGGTGGCCCAGCCCTCCAGCCCATTGCGCCACAGCAGCCGGTCGGCCTTGGACGGCCGCGCGGCCAGCAGCATTCCGAGGCCGAGTGCGGTGCCGAACACCCCGACCAACGCCACAATTTGGAACGGCACCGTTTCGGTAGGGGTGAAATGGACCAGCCAGCCCAACCAGAGGCCTAGCACGACGAGGTATCCGGCGGTGACCCCGAGCACCGTGCGGAGCATCCGTGCGTGGTCCATGGTGACCTCCACCCCGACAACCAGATACCCAGAATAAACGGCCGGGCCGAAAAAATGGTCTCGACGCAATTTCGAGTTCATGACCGGCCGGTTATCCCGATTACCATTCGCTGATATACGGATTACCCGAACGGTGACGGACTATTCCCGTTGTCGCCCTATGGTTTTCGCGTGAGCAATTCTTATGGAACAAATCATCCCAGGACCACGACGGTGCTGGTGCTCGGCATTCTGAGCCTGGTGCTGTGCCAGCTCCTCGGGCCGGTCGCCTGGATAATGGGCAAGAACGCGCTGAAGGAGATCGACGCCTCCGGCGGCGGCATCGGCGGGCGCGGCAACGTCAAGGTCGGCTACATCTGCGGGATCATCGCCACCGTACTGCTCGTGATCGGCATCGTCGCGGGCATCATCGTCAACGTCGCGGGCGGCTCATCGGAGACCGCGGCCGCATTCGCCGCCTGATTCACCCCTTCAACCCCTATTCATCCCTTCAACCGCAGGACCGCGAGGACCCGGCGGTGATGGGTATCCGACGGCGGCAGGTCGAGTTTGGTGAAGATATTGCCGATATGCTTCTCCACCGCCCGCTCGGTGACGCTGAGCGCGCCCGCGATGGCATTGTTCGACAACCCCTGCGCCATCAGTTCCAGCACCTCGCGCTCGCGCGGGGTGAGGCGGGCCAGCGAATCCTGCTGGCGGGATGCGCCCATCAATTGACTCACCACCTCCGGGTCGAGTGCGGTGCCGCCGGTGGCGACCCGCTGCAGCGCGTCGACGAATTCGCGCACATCGGCGACCCGATCCTTCAGCAGATAGCCGACACCGGCCGCGCCACCGGCGAGAAGTTCGGTGGCGTAACGGGTTTCGATCCATTGGGAGAACACCAGCACGCCGGTCATCGGGTATTTGCGGCGCAGTTCGAGCGCGGCGAGCAGCCCCTCGTCGGTGAAGGTGGGCGGCATTCGCACGTCCACCACTGCCACATCCGGATTATGCTGCCCGACAACATCATTGAGTGTGCTGGCATCGCCGACCATGGCGACCACGTCATGTCCGCGCTCGGCGAGCAGCCCGGCCAGCCCGTCCCGCAGGATAGCGCTGTCCTCGGCGATCACCACCCGTAGGCCGGATTCGTTGGCGGTCAACGGGATACCTCCTTCGGCAGTAGTAGCGTCACCGCCGTCGGCCCGCCGGGCGGACTCTGCACGGTGAGCGTGCCGTCCACCGACCTGGCGCGCGCGGCCAGGCCGGACAGCCCGCTGCCCACCCCGATCACCCCGGACTCGGGCGGTAATACTCCGCCGATGCCGTTGTCCCGCACGGTAATCGCAATGGTCCTGGCATCCGTCGGCACCACCGAGACCCAGGCGCGGTCGGCGTTCGCGTGTTTGACGACGTTGGTGAGCAGTTCGGCCACCGAGAAATAGGCGATTGCCTCCACCGCCGGACTCGGCCGCTCCGGCAGCAGCACCCGCAGCTCCACCGGGATCGCGCAGCGCGAACTCAGCGTCTCCAGCGCCGGAGCCAGCCCCAATTCCAGTGCGGGCGGATGGATTCCGCGCACCAGCTCGCGCAGCTCGGTGAGCGCCTCCTTGGACGACGCGCGCGCGTCGGCGATCAGCTCGGTGGCATCGCCGCCCGCGGCGATCCGCTCCTCGGCGCGCCCGAGCGTCATGGCGATGGTCACCAGCCTGGCCTGCGCGCCGTCGTGCAGATCCCGTTCCACCCGGCGCAGCGTCGTCGCGGAATCCTCCACGGCGATCTGCCTGCTCACGGTGAGCTCGTGCATCCTGCGATCGCGGGCCGTCGAGCTCAGCAGCGCGGCGATGAGCAGCCGGTGCACGACGCAGATCGCGCGAATCAGCCACGGCAGCACGAACAGCGCGACCACGCCGACCAGCGAGAGCAGCAGCATTCGCGGCCAGGTGTCGAAGTAGAAGTTGCCGAATTGCAGCATCGAATGACGTTCGACGCCGTTGCTATCGATATTGGTCGGGTGGAATACCGCCCACACGACCGGCGAGAGCACCAGGAAAACCGCCATGGCGATCGCGGCGAGCACGAAATAGCCGACAACCAACCCGAGAATCACCTGCAGGAACAGGAAAAGCAGTGCGCGCCAACTGGTTCGATCGGTGAACGCGCTCTTCAGGAAGCCGAACAGGCCCGGTACCGGCGCGAACTTCGGCGGCGCCGGCAGCGGCGAATCGAGCAGATCCTTGGCCAGCGCCAAATAAATCCGGCCCCATACCCGCCCGCCGAGCAGCACCAGCGCGAGCACCGGAACACCGACGATGGTGAACGAGAAGAGAATGCCGCCGCCCACCGCCAGATATCCCCACGTCGCGGCCAATCCGCCGAGCAGGAAGGCCGTCAGCAGATAGGCGATTTCTTTCCAGGTTCGCAGCTGGATCGGCGCGCGTAGTACGGCGCGGGCCACCGCGCGGGCCCGCGCGCCGGGATCCCCGGACGGCGCGTCCGCGACGAGGGTTTCGACAGGCGTCTCGGTCATATCTCCATGGTTGTCGGTATCGGACGGGTATTCGATCGCGCTGCCCACCGAATTGGAGGTGTGGCCAGCTACACCATGCCACTACCATCCGGGGTGTGACCTATCCGCCGCAGCAGCCCTATGGGCCATACGGGCAGCAGCCGTACGGGTATCCCGCCTACTACCAGCGGCCACCGGATCACCCACAGACCACAACGATCATGATCCTCGGCATTCTCGGCGTCGTCATGTGTCAGGCGCTCTCCCCGATCGCCTGGGTGATGGGCAGGCGCGCGCTCGCCGAGATCGATGCGTCCGGCGGCGCGATCGGCGGACGGAGCAATGTGCAGATCGGTTATATCTGCGGCATTATCGGCACCATTCTGCTGATCCTGTTCGCCGTCTTGATGGTGGCCGCGTTCGCGCTGCCGTTCATCTTCTTCGGGCTGTTCGGCACGAGCACCGGCGCATAGCCGCCGGTTATCGCCGCGACCGCCCGAATTAGCATCGACGGAGTGAATTACCCATCGCCCGACGCCACCGCGGCACGCGCAGGTGTCCATCCGGCCCCCGACGAAACGGAACTCGCCGGCCCCACCGAGTGGGGCGAACATCCGCGCGGCGTCGGCCCATGGGTGCTCGAATACGGCACGCCCGCACCGGACGATCCGCGTTTCGATCCGGAATTGCTGGCGGGCGGTGACCGGCGCAATGTCGTCGACGCCTATCGGTATTGGCGACGGGAGGCGATTGTCGCCGATATCGATCGGCGCAGGCATCCGTTCCATGTGGCGATCGAGAATTTCGGGCACGACGCGAATATCGGCACCGTGGTGCGCACCGCGAATGCCTTTGCCGCGGCCGCGGTCCATATCGTCGGCAGGCGGCGGTGGAATCGGCGCGGCGCGATGGTCACCGATCGATATCAGCGCATCGAACATCATGCCGATATCAGCGAATTGCTGGCGTTTTCCGAACGGGCCGGGCTCACCGTCGTCGCGGTCGACAATGTGCCCGGTTCGGTGCCGCTGGAGACCGCGACGCTGCCGCGCGAGTGCCTGCTGCTGTTCGGGCAGGAGGGTCCCGGCGTCACCGCACACGCGAAAGACGGTGCGGCCATGACTGTTTCGATCGCGCAGTTCGGCTCCACTCGGAGTATCAATGCCGGTGTCGCCGCGGGTATCGCCATGCATACCTGGATCCGTCAACATGCCGACCTCACGACCGCTTGGTAATTCGACGAAAAACGACGCGACACGCCCGAATTCCCAGGTAGGAGTTCAGTATCTCCGTTATGTAACAAATCGGGCACGAAACGTCGCCGCAAACTGGCACCATTGACGCATGACCTCGCGGAGCGGCCAGCACCCACAGACCAGCCCCGGCGCCGCGCAGAGCAATACCAGTGCAGCGACGGAGCCCACCGCAACGCCGACCGAAACCGGTGCCGAACCACCTCCGGTCGGCTCCGCAACCCCGGACGCCACCGCGTCCGGAGCCGAAGCGGCTCGCACCGCGCAAGCCGGTACCGCGCAATCACTACCGAAAGGACAGCCGCGCCGAACCGGACGCGATGTCGACGCGGCGGACGCCACCCCGGCCGTCTGGTCCGAGCGCGCCGATATGGCCGAGTCGGCGATCGTCTCCCGCCATCTGCGTGCCGTATGGGCCTTTCCCGGAACGCATTTGGGTGTCGTCGGCTGGCCGGCCACCAGGCGGGAGCGCGGCTTCGCGTACTGGAACTATTGGTGGCAGGCCCATCTGATCGACTGCGCCGTCGACGCCGCCAACCGGACCCCGACGCCGGCACGGCGCAAACGCCTTGCGGCACTTACCCGTTCGCATCGGCTGCGGAATATCACCGGCTGGACGAACAAGTACTACGACGATATGGCCTGGCTGGCCATCGCATTGGAGCGCGCGGCCCGCACCCAGGGCGTCACCGAGGCGCGCGGCGCGCTTGTCGCGCTGGAGAAGCCGCTGTACGAGGGCTGGGCGCCGGAGAAGGGCGGTGGGCTGCCGTGGCGGCTCGGCTCGGATTTCTACAACGCCCCGGCCAACGGTCCCGCGGGGATCGCGCTGGCCCGGCTGGGTCATCACGCCAGGGCGCAGGAGATGGCCGACTGGCTGGACGCGACCCTGCGCGACCCGGAATCCGGCCTGATCCTGGACGGTATCCACCTGCCATCCGGTGAGATCGAGCGTCCGGTGTTCACCTACTGCCAGGGCGTGGTGCTCGGTCTGGAGACCGAGGTCGCGGTGCACACCGGCGAATCGCGCCACGTCGAGCGGGTGCATCGGCTGCTCGCCGCCGTCGAGGAGCACATGACCACCAAGGGCGTCATCCACGGGGGCGGCGGTGGTGACGGCGGCCTGTTCAACGGCATCCTGGCCCGCTATCTCGCGCTGGTCGCGCTGATGCTGCCCGGCGCGGAGCCCGAACAGGTCGACGACCGGCGCAGGGCCGCCGCGATCGTGCGCGACTCGGCGCGGGCCGCCTGGGCGAACCGCCTCCAGGTCGAGGGCGAACCGCTGTTCGGGCACGAATGGAACAAACCGGCCACGCTACCCGGCGGCACCGCGGGCGCGGCGCGGTTCACCGCGGGCGGCTCGGTCACCTCGTCGCGGATCCCGGAACGTGATCTCTCGGTACAGCTTTCGGGTTGGATGCTGATGGAGGCGGCCTATTTGGTGAGCGCGGCCGGGCTATGACCCGGGCCTATCCCTCGGCCTCGCAGGTGCGGGCCGACCCGCCGCGTTCGATGGTCGGCGTCGGCCCGAGGTCGAAGTCCTCGGCGGGCTTGCGCATCTCCTGCCGGTAGTGCCGAATGCCGAGCACGGTGCCGATGACCAGGCCGACCACCAGCGTGCCGATCACCGCGGGCATCAGCCACGGCACCCGCTCCAGGAAACCGCCCGCGTAGTAGCCGATGAGTAGTAGCACCGGCGCCCAGATGACCGCGCCGACGGTGCTGGCGATGGTGAACTTGCGATGGTCCATCCCCGCGGCGCCCGCCACCGTCGGGCACAGCGTGCGCACCCACGGAATCCAGCGCGCGACCAGCACCGCCAGGAAGCCGTGCTTGTGCAGCAACTCCGAGACCCGCTGCAGATTCCTGGTGTTGATGTAGCGGCCGTTCTTGCGCGCGACGATGTGATGACCGGTGCGCTGCCCGATGACGTAGCCGACCTGATTGCCCGCGATCGCGGCGACCATCGTGCCGAGCGAGAGCGCCCAGACGTGCCGCTCATCGGATGCGTTGGACGCCATCACGATTCCGGCGGTGATGAGCATCGAATCGCCGGGCAGGAACAGGCCGAGCACGATCGCGCATTCCAGGAAGACGAAGGTCAGCACCACCGTCCAGACGAGCGCGGGCCCGGCCGAGAGCAGTGGGTCGAAACTGCCCACGGCTAGGGGCAACTGCACCGCGGACACCTGCTCAGTGGATGGGCTCGTTCGTCGGAGCGGCCAGCTCTCCGTTCGCCGAACCGGACACGTCCCGGTTGAGCAGCCGCTTCGCGAAGGCGATGATGCCGGGCAGGATCGAGATCAGCACGATCAACAGGAAGATCGCCTCGACGTTCTTGCGGATGAATTCCACATTGCCCAGGAAGTAGCCGAGGACCGTGACACCGCCGCCCCACAACACCGCGCCGACGATGTCGAAGGCGACGAACTTGCGGTAATCCATCTTCGAAACGCCCGCGAGCACCGGCATGAAGGTGCGCACGATCGGCACGAAACGGGCCAGGATGATCGTCTTCGGCCCGTGCTTTTCGAAGAATGCGTGCGTCTCGGTGACGTAGTGCTTCTTGAAGAAGCGGGTGTCCTCCTTGCGGAAGATCGCCGGGCCGATGCCCCGGCCGATCCAATAGCCGGACTGGTCACCGAGGAAGGCGACGATCGCCACCGCGGGCAGCAATACCCACAGCTCGACCGGCGGATGCGGTTGCGCGCTCAGCAGGCCGCCGGTGAACAGCAGCGAATCGCCGGGCAGGAGCGGAAAAAGCAGACCGGTCTCGATGAAAACGATCAGCAGAATGGCGGGCAGCACCGCGTGCTTCAGCGAGGACTCGGTGAGCAGATACATCGGGTCCATGAAACGGGGCAGCAAGGCAAGGTTGCTCGTCACCGCATCGGTAGCAGCCAGCGCAATCACCCGGCCCACAGTACCGGGTGTCGCTGAAAATGCTGTATGGAATGGCTGCCGCGTACCTTCGGCGCCGCGCGCGTGTGCATTGTGTCTCCCGTCAAAGACGGCGAAACCACGCTGGCCTAGTCTGTGAACTGACAAAATTGTCTCTTGACGCACACACGGAGGTCTTCACAGTGCCCATCGCGACTCCGGAGGTCTACGCCGAGATGCTCGGTCGGGCCAAAGCGAACTCCTTTGCCTTCCCGGCGATCAACTGCACGTCGTCGGAGACGATCAACGCGGCCATCAAGGGCTTCGCGGATGCGGGCAGCGACGGCATCATCCAGTTCTCCACCGGCGGTGCGGAATTCGGTTCCGGCCTCGGCGTGAAGGATATGGTCGTCGGTGCGGTCGCCCTGGCCGAATTCGCGCATGTGATCGCCGCCAAGTACGACGTCACCATCGCGCTGCACACCGACCACTGCCCGAAGGACAAGCTGGATTCCTTCGTGCGCCCGCTGATCGCGATCTCCCAGGAGCGGGTGAACGCGGGGCAGAACCCGCTGTTCCAATCGCATATGTGGGACGGCTCGGCGATCCCGATCGCCGAGAACCTGGAGATCGCCAAGGAGCTGTTGAAGGCCACCTCCGCCGCCAACATCATCCTCGAGGTCGAGATCGGTGTCGTCGGCGGTGAAGAGGACGGCGTCGAGGCCGAGATCAACGAGAAGCTCTACACCTCGCCGCACGATTTCGAGCGGACCATCGATGCGCTCGGCTCCGGCGAGAACGGCAAGTACATCCTGGCCGCCACCTTCGGCAATGTGCACGGCGTGTACAAGCCGGGCAATGTGGTGCTCAAGCCGGAGGTGCTGGCCGAGGGTCAGCGCGTCGCGGCCGCGAAGCTCGGCCTGCCCGAGGGCTCCAAGCCGTTCGATTTCGTGTTCCACGGCGGTTCGGGCTCGCTGAAGTCGGAGATCGAGGACTCGCTGCGGTACGGCGTCGTGAAGATGAACGTCGACACCGACACCCAGTACGCGTTCACCCGTCCGGTGGCGGGCCACATGTTCGCCAACTACGACGGCGTGCTGAAGATCGACGGCGAGGTCGGCAACAAGAAGACCTACGATCCGCGCAGCTACCTGAAAAAGGCAGAGACTTCGATGGCGGCGCGGGTCGTCGAGGCGTGCAATGATCTGAAGTCCGCGGGACGCTCGATCAGCGCCTGACCTAACGACCCCACGGGGGGCTTGGAGCACATGAGTCTGGATGTGCGCGTGCTCGGGCCCGTTCGATTGCTCGTCGGCGGTGAGCCGGTGGCGGTCGGCGGGCCCAAGCCGCGGGCCTTGCTCGCCGCGCTGACGGTGAACCGGCGACGCGCGGTGAGTTCGGCCGCCTTGGCCGATATGGTGTGGAACGAGGATCCACCCGATTCCTATGCGGCGAGTCTGCAGGTATTCGTTTCGAATATCCGTAAGGCCCTGCGTAATTCGGGTGTCGATCCGGCGATGGTGCTGCGCACCGAATCGTCCGGTTACCGGCTGGAGATCAGCGAGAACGAATGCGATCTCGGGCGTTTCGAGGCGGCGCGGGATGCGGGTGCCAGGGCCGCCGAGGTCGGCGACCATCCCGGAGCCGGCCAGCTTTTCGGTGCGGCGCTGAAGGAGTGGAGCGGTCGCGCGCTGGCCGATCTGGCCGGTCTGCAGTTCGCCGACGGATTCGCCACCGCGATGGACGAGGAGCTGCTGCTCGTCACCTCCGCCCGGATCGATGCCGAAATCGCTTGCGGGCGTGCGTCATCGGTGATCGGCGAGCTGGTCGCGCTGACCACCGACCATCCGCTGCGCGAACCGCTGTGGGTGCAGCTGATCACCGCGCTGTATCTGTCGGGGCGTCAGGCCGATGCGCTGGATGCCTGCCGCCGAGTGCGCACCGTCCTCGCCGAAGAACTCGGCATCGACCCGAGCCCGGCGCTGATGGACCTGGAGCAGCGGGTGCTGCGCCAGGAACCGCTCAGCACCATGGAGATGAAGCGCGCCGAGCGAATGGCCGCGGCGATGACCGAGACGGTCACCGAACTGCCGCGCGCCGTGCGCAGCGGCCAACTGCGCATGCCGGACGGCCGGGCGGTGCGAATCGCCCAGGGCGGCATGCGAATCGGCCGGATGACCGATAACGATCTGGTCCTCGACGATCCGAAGGCCAGCCGCTACCACGCGCACATCATGCCGAGCCGGGCCGGGCTGCTGATCAAGGATTTGCATTCGGCCAACGGCGTTTTCGTCAACGACGCACCGATCGACAGCGGTGCGCTGCTCGCCGACGGGGATGCCATCCGGATCGGCGCGACCGTGCTTACCTTTCAGGCGATTTCGTAGCGGACGCGCCTAACGGGCGCTGCGGACGAAGCCCGACCTCGGCTGCGAGGCACTCGCCTAGTACTCGCAGTCGACTCCGTCGTGGTTCGAATCCAGGGCCGGGTTGTAACCGGGTTCGCCGACGGTGAGTGGGCCCGGATGCATGGCCCGCACCGTGCTGCAATCGAAGTAGATGGTCGGTTCTTGTTTGTCCTTCTTGTCCGCCTTCTCCTGCTCCTCGATCATTTCCCTGGAGCGATCCGGATCGTTGACGGAAATCGTCTTCGCCGATGGGATGGGGGGTGCCGCTGCGGCCTGCGGCGCGCATGCGATGCCGACGACCACCAGTCCGGCGCCGCACAGCGCGGGCAGAGCATAGAGAACCTTCACCCCTTCATCCTGCGCCCTACTGGACGGTATCGTGCGCGGCGACCGGCTGAAAGTCTGCTGTGAGTTGCCGGGGAAATCTGTTGTGCGGTTCGGAAAGTCGCACCATTTGTCGGATGTCCGGCGGGTAGGGTCACTCACTGGTGCGGGTACAGCCATCGGATTTCGAGGGGATGCCTATGGCCGGGCGGTTCGTTGCCGCGGTCGGTGCGGTGGTGTTCGCGGCAGGCGCGCTCGTCGGGCCCGCCGATGCCGCGCCTGCCGGCGTCGGTCCGTGCTCGAACGATCCCGCACCCACCCACGAGCCGCTGGTCCCCAAAACGCTCGAGGTGCCCATCCCGTATCCGGCGATCACCGTGGTGCCGCAGCGGCCCGCCGAACCGGCGCCGACCCGCACCGAAATGGAGTTGCCGCCGGATCCGTGCACCAACCCGTGCCCGGACCTCACCGACCGGCCCGCACCGCCGCCCGGCCTGGCCCAGCAGCTCGGTATCCCGGAAATCCTGTTGCGCCCCAAGCCTTTCTATTTCGCCATACCGGGACCGAGCCCGGAACCGGGACCGGCGCCGCCGCCACCCGCGCCGGTACAGCCGCCCACCGAACCCGCGGCGCAGACGCCCGCGCGGCCCGCGCCACGGATCGGCGAAGTCCGCGAGGTCGCCAAGCTCACCGGAGCCGATTCGGTGAACCGCACCGATAAGCGCTGGCAGGTGCAGGGCACCGACCTCGGCATCATGTGGGAGAGCGCACCCGGTGAGATCGCCGTCGCATTCGGCGACACCGTCGGCCGGGAATTCCATCCGCCCGGCGGTATGGGATCCGATTGGCGCAGCAACGTTCTCGGCTTCAGCACCGACCACAACCTCGCCGCGGGCATGATCATCGATCGCATGGTCACCGACGACCGGTGCCACGCCGCGGAGGTGCTGTCCAGTCGCAAACTCGACAATGTCGAGATAACCACCATTCCCACTTCGGGTTTCGCGATCGGCGCGCGACAGTACCTGAGCTACATGTCGATTCGCACCTGGAACAGCATTCCCGGCACCTTCTACACGAATTACGGCGGTATCTCCTACTCCGACGACCACGGCCAGACCTGGACCAAGGATCCGTACGCGCGCTGGGACGACATCTTCGGGCTCGCGAATTTCCAAGTGAGCGCGATGGTTCCGCACGGCGACTACGTCTACATGTTCGGCACGCCGAATACCAGGCTCGGGCAGGTCGGGCTGGCACGGGTACCGAAGGATCAGCTCCTCAACACTACCGCCTACCAGTATTGGCGGGACGGAGACTGGACCCCGGTCGGCGGATCCGCCTCGGCGACACCGATCGTCGATGGCACCGTCGGCGAACTCTCGGTGCGATTCGACGCCTCCCGAAACGTTTGGCAGATGAGCTATCTCGACACGCAGCGCACGGCAATCGTTGTGCGCGAAGCGGATTCACCGCAGGGTGAGTGGTCCGATCCCACACCGACGGTCCATGTGTCGGACTATCCGGAACTGTACGGAGGCTTCATTCACCCCTGGTCGTCCGGATCGGACCTGTACTTCAACATTTCGACGTGGAGCGATTACAACGTCTACTTGATGCACGCCACCATCGAGTGACGATCCGCGAGGTTCCCACTGACCGAGGATGTCAGTGGTTCGCCGATAGCCTGCCCGGACCCGTTCAGAGGAGAGGCAGCGGATGATCCACAGCGACGAAACCTTCGACGGCACTTGGCCGTTCCGCCCGAACTACACCGAGGCCGCCGGGTTTCGCCAACACTATGTCGACGAGGGTCCCCGGGATGCGCCCGAAACCCTTGTCCTACTGCACGGCGAGCCGACGTGGGGCTATCTGTGGCGGCACCTGATCGGCCCGCTCGCCGCCGACCGCCGGATGATCGTGCCCGACCACATGGGTTTCGGTAAGAGCGCAACCCCACCGGACCGCGAATACCTCGCCATCGAACATATCGACAACCTGGAAACCCTGCTGGTCGAGGTGCTGGACCTGCAGCGAATCACCTTGGTGCTGCACGATTGGGGCGGCCCGATCGGCGCCGGATTCGCGGCGCGCCACCCGGACCGGATCGCGCGCATCGTCGCGATCAATACGGTGCTACCCCTGGGCCAGCCCGGCTATCAGGAGCTGATGAACGCCAACCACGATGACAGCGCCTGGTTCCGCTGGGCGGGCGCGGCCCAGGCCGACGGCTCGCTGGAGCAGATTCTCGGCAACGCCGGCCACACCGTGACCCATCTGATGCTGGCCCTACAGACCATCACCCACCCGGAGATCGTCACACCGACCTGGATACGCGCGTACGCAAGCCATTTCACCGATCGCGCGGCCTGCCGCGGGGTAATCCGATTCCCACAGCAGTTGGTCACGCCAGGCGCGAAACCGCCTGTGCTACCACCGGATCCGGAGATCGCGACCATACTGCGGGCCAAACCGGCACTACTGCTGGAAGGTATGCGCGACAACGCCCTGCTACCACGTCACATCATCCCCGCGTTCCGCGCCGCGTTCCCCGACGCACCGATCGTCGAATTGCCCGAGGCAGGGCACTTCCCGCAGGAGGACGCACCACAGGCACTACTCGCCGCTATCGAACTGTTCCTGCAATCGACGGACGTGCGGACAGTAGCCCGCGCCTAACCTGTCCCCGAAGCCCGTCCGTCATGACGACGGGCGGGCTTCATTCGCCCGCGGATCGCCGACCAGGTATCAGGCGGCCGCAGCGGTGACCGAGATCAGGATCGGTTGTCGGGATGGGTAACCGGGTGGACCACGAGCAACCGCTCAAGGCCGAGAAAATCGTCCGGATTAACCGTGAACAGCGGAAGTTTGTTCGCGATCGCAGTGGATGCGATCAATAAGTCGACGTAATACCTGCGTGGTTTGCGACCGACAGCAACGGTAGCCGCATACACCCGGCCGAATGCTCGGGCAGCCGCAGCCGTGAACGGGATCGGCTCGAACTCCGCTTCCGTTCGGCCCAGCACCGCCATTCGCGCGGCAACCTCCTCGGGGTCATCAGTGGCCAGCGGACCAACAGACAACTCGGCCAGCGTGAGTGCGCTGATTGCTTGCTCGGCGGGAAGCTCATCCTGATCCAGCCCATCCATCAGGATGAGCACATTCGTGTCGAGCAAACCCTGTCGCGGCAGTGTCATGCGTCGCGGCCCGCTTCCCGCGCACGATCGAACGGGTCGTACTCCGATTCCTCGAACAAGGCACGGACATCGTCACGAAACCTGCGATTGTCCAGCACCGGCGCACCGGAAAACGCAGCGGCAATTCGCTCTTTCGGGACGAACGTCGGACGCGGGCCGATTGGTGTAACTGTGGCGATCCGGCGTCCGTTGCGAGTGACCGTGAAGGTCTCCCCCCGCTCGACGGCGTCCATGATCTCACTCGCGCGCAGCTTCAGGTCGCGCTGATTGATCTCATGAGGCGTGGACATGAACCAAGTGTAGCCCAATGTCCCACACCGTGGCCCCAATGATCGCGTGCACGAATTCACGCGTAGGCTTCAGCCCCTCTACAACGGTTTCACATGCGCTCGGGGATCGGCGAGTAAGTACTGCGCGGCGGTGTAGGTGGCGAGGATGACGCCCTCGGTCAGCCGTCGGGCACGCTCGCTGCGTGCGAACAGCTTGCGCAACACGATCAGGCCGTCGGAGGCGGTGAACAGCAGGGCGCCCAGGCCGAGCCGGCTGCGTGGGTCGGGGCCCGGGATATTCAGGCCCGCAATTGTTTTCGTTTCGGGGGCCAATTCTGGGTCGGAGGCGAGGACGGCGGCCGCACCCAGTGTCGCACCGTAAACAGTAAGCGGCACAGCGACATTCGGCGCTTTGGCGCGCATCAGAGCGGCGGCGCCGAGCCAGGCGCCCAGCCTCGGCAGTGCGATATCGGGACGTGGGCGGGCGCCGTGACGCAACCACAGCGTCGCGTATCCGGCCTGCATCACCGCGAAAGCCGAAGCGCCGCAGATCAATCGGCGTTCGTCGTCGGGTTCGATGAGCAGGGTGTCGCCGATCGTGGCGGCGGCGAGGGAGCCGAGCAGGACGGTGCGGTCGGCTCGGTCCATGCCGGAACCGTGGGTGGCCACGTCGGCGGCGAGCAACGGCATCAGCAGCGGTTTAGCCAACCACTGCAACCGATTTCGGCCGCACAAAGCACCGTAGACGGTCACCGCCGCAGCGGCCAGATACCCGGCGCGAAAAGGACGCATCGCAGATCAGAAACTCGGCTCGACCGGCTTCGGGGGCAGCGTGACCACCTGTCCCGCATAGCTGAGCCCGGCGCCGAAGCCGAGCAACAGCGCCAGCTGGCCGCCCTTCGCCTTGCCGGTGACCAGCATTTCCTCCATGGCCAGCGGGATCGATGCGGCCGAGGTGTTGCCGGTGTTCTCGATATCGTTGGCCATCGGGATCTCGTCGGCCAGGCCGAGGTTCTTCTTCATCAGCTCGTTGATCCTGGCATTGGCCTGGTGCGGCACGAAGACCTCGATATCCTCCTTGGCCACCCCCGACACCTCCAGCGCCGTGGACAGCGCACGCGGCAAAGTGACTGCGGCCCAACGGAATACCCGCGGCCCCTCCATCCGCAGCGACATCCGGCCGAGCGGTTCGACCGCCGGATCGGTGCCCTGCATAGCCTGCGCCTTCTGCATGTACTCCAGGAAGTCGACGTCCTGCGCGATGGCGGACGCGTTCTCGCCGTCGCTGCCCCAGACCGTCGGGGAGATGCCGTTCTCCTCGCTCGGCCCGACCACGACGGCGCCCGCGCCGTCGCCGAAGATCATCGCGGTGCCGCGGTCGGTCGGGTCGAGGCCGACCGTCATCGTCTCCGCCCCGATCAACAGCACGTATTCCGCCGAACCCGCACGGATCAGATCCGCGGCGACGCCGAGACCGTAGCCGAAACCGCCGCAGCCGGAGGTCAGGTCGAATGCCGGAATACCGTTCAGCCCCAGGTCGTAGGCGACCTGGGGTGCGCCGTGCGGGGTCAGGGTGAGCCAGCTGGAGGTCGCGAAGATCAGCGCGCCGATCTTCGACCGGTCAATCCCGCTGTTGACCAGCGCCCGCTCACCCGCGGCCGCCCCGATACTGCGCAGCGTCTCGTCACCGCTGATCCAGCGGCGATTGCGGATTCCGGTGCGTTCGAAAATCCATTCCGGGGTCGAGTCGAGCACCTCGCACACCTCGGCATTGCTGACCACCCGGCGCGGGCGGTAGGCGCCGATGCCGAGCATCGAAACGTGCTGCCGATTCTTGTTTAACGCAAGGCTCACCACGATGTGACACTCGACCCTTCACAGAATGAACGAACTGACCGGAGTCCAGGCTAACCCACCGGTAGCTTTCGCAGGTCAGCCGAGTGCCAGGTCCTTCAGTCCGAGGATCGAGCGATACTCCAATCCCTCGGCCGCGATGACCTGGTCGGCGCCGGTCTCCCGGTCGACAACAGTGGCGACCCCGACGACGGTCGCGCCCGCGTCGCGCAGCGCGCGCACGGCGGTGAGCGGCGAATTACCGGTGGTGGTCGTGTCCTCGACCACGAGCACCCGCTTGCCGACCACGTCCGGACCCTCGATCTGGCGCTGCATACCGTGTGTCTTGGCGGCCTTGCGCACCACGAACGCGTCGATCGGCCGGCCCGGGGCGTGCATCACGGCCAGCGCCACCGGATCGGCGCCCATGGTGAGCCCGCCGACGGCGTCGAAATCCCAGTCCGCGACGAGCTCGCGCAGTAGCTTGCCGATGAGCGGCGCTGCCCGGTGGTGCAGCGTGGCGCGGCGCAGGTCGACGTAGTAGTCGGCCTCCTTGCCGGAGGACAGCGTCACCCGGCCGTGCACGACGGCCAGCTCGCGCACCAGCGCGGCCAATCTGTCCCGGTCGGATTCGGCGGCCGCGTCCGCGCCGGTCGCCTGGTCTGTTGCCTGATCGATCATTTCTGCGTCCTTCCGCGTGCGTTGAACAGTCCGCGATTCATTCGGGCCGCCAGGGTGCGCGGGATCATTCCCGCGACCGTGGTGATCGCTTTGTACTGCACACCGGGCACGCTGATCACCCGGTCTTTTTCCAGATCGCTCAGCGAACCGGCCACGACCCGGTCCACGGTGAGCCACAGTTGTTTGGGCAGCGACGACGTGTCGATACCCGCTCGCTCATGGAATTCGGTGTGCACGAAGCCCGGGCACAGCGCCTGCACCCGGACCCCGGTGCCTGCGAGTCCGCCCGCCAACCCTTCGGTGAAGGATACGACGTAGGCCTTGGAAGCCGAATAGGTCGAGCCCCGTCCTGGAATCAACCCGGATACGCTGGCGACATTCACCACCGAACCCTTGGCCGCCGCGATCATTGCGGGTAGCGCGGCCCTGGTCAACCGCACGACGGCGGTGACGTTGACGTCGAGCTGCCGTTGCAGGTCCGCCGGGGGCAGCGTCCAGAACGCGCCGGCTTGTCCGAAGGCCGCGTTGTTGACCAGGAATTCGACACCCTTTTCGGCGCGCGCGATGACCCGGTCCCGATCGGCCTCGTCCGCCAGGTCCGCCGCGAGCACCTCGGAGCGGGTGCCGAAGCGGCGTTCCAGTTCGTCGGCCAGCGCGGCGAGACGGTCCTCGTCGCGCGCGACGAGGACCTCGTCGTAGCCGAGGGAGGCTAGTCGCAGCGCGAAGCCGTGTCCGATGCCGGAGGTGGGTCCGGTGATCAAGGCGACAGGGCGAACAGCACCGGGCAGGCGAGCCGGTGCGGGATTCTCGAAGGTCATGGCTGCTCGAATCGCGAGAGGAACGGTAGGGCTGAGCAAGCATGCGCGCAGAATCGGGGCGGGCCGGACCGGCGCGGCCCGGTCACTGCGGTACGGGTCCCTGATACGGGCGGAAGCCCGGATGGAACGGCCCGCCGGCCTGTTCCGGTGTCTCGGCGGACTCCTGGTGCGGCTCGGGGCGGTTCGGTTCCTCCGCCCACTCCTCGTCGTCGGGCCAGTCGTCGTTCTGCCATTCGGCGCGGGCCTTGGCGCGCGCGTCCGGCACCACCGCGAGCGACGGCCGCCGCGGCGGCGCCTCGCGCTCGTCCGGCTCCTCGAATGGTTCCCGTTGCGGGCGGCCGGATCTCGGGTAGTCGTCCCGCTCGTCGTCGAACTCGTCCGGTTCGGCTTCGCGCCCGCGCTGACGCGGATGCGGGCGCCCGGGATCGTGACCAGCGCCGTCCATTCCGCGCGGTTCACTCACCGGCGGCAGCACGTGCAGCAGACCCGAGAGCCGCAGCACCGCATCGATCGCGGTCTCCCACTCGCGCGCGATGGTGCCGACCGAGAGCATGCCCAGGGTCCAGTTGCCCTCGCTCCACAGCATCTGCACGGAGTCGGGCAGCGATTCGATGAAGGCGACCATCCGCTGATCGACGGCATGCCTGGCGATTTCCGGATTGGTGGCGAAGACGACACGGTCACCGATCGCGCCGAGCAGTTCGAGATCGGCGTCCTTGGGCGGCGATGCGGTCTTGAGCCGCATATCGATATCGATATCCGAGCCGATCTGGCGGCGCACCGCGACCAGCGTCGCGGAATCCTCCAGATCGAACAGCACGAACTTCTCGCCCTTGCGGATTCCGGAGACCACGTCGACCGCCGACAGGTAGCCGAGCTTGGCCAGCGCGCCGCGCCGCCAGGTGGACGGCAGCGCGGGTTCGAGCGAAACATAGGTGTAGCCCTGAGCTTTCGCCCACACCTGTCGCGCATGCCCGGTCCGCTGCCGCTGTTTCCGATCGAAATAGAGCAGCACGATCGCACCAACCAGTGCGATCGTCGCCAGCCCGAACCACATTGCCGTCATCGCCGTCTACCCTAATGGTTGCTGCCGGACGAAGTCCGCCATTGCCCCGCGCACGGCCGGGGCGAATGCGGGCGTACACCTGGATTGTCCGCCGTCCGGCTCATTTGGGCCCGCCGGGCAGTGAAGTGCTGATGATGACCTTCGCCTGAATCGATCCGTCGGCGGCCTTATCCCCTTGCACCACAACCACATCGCCGACCGGCAGATCGGCGGCCTTGGCCGCCGAAACCGAGATCACCTGGGTTTTGTCGTCGGTGTGCACGGTGACGGTCGAGCCGAGCAGCGAGTTGATGGTCAGGGTGCCGCCGCTGTTGGCGGTGATGGTGCCGAGGGTGGCGCCGAGGGTGTCGACATTGCCGAGGCCGGGGATGCTCGGGATGCCGCTGGTGCCCGGCTGGCCGGAACGGGTCGGTGTGGGCAGTTGGGCCGTCGTGGTGGATTGGGCCGAGGTATTCGACGAACCCTTGTCGCCGAGTAGCACGCCCGCGACCACGCCCGCCGCACCGACGAGCAGGATCACCCCGATGCCCAGCAGCACCCACAGCCCGGTATTGCGGCGCGGCGGCTCCGGCTGGGGCGGCGGGCCGCCCGGCGGAACCGGACCGTTCGGCCCCCACTGCTGCGTGCCGGACCACTGACTCTCCAGCGTCGGCATCTCGCGGGTGGCGTTCGGGGGCGGCGGCGACCACGAATCGAACTGCTCGGCCGCCGGATACGTCGACGGCGCGGACTGGCCGTACGCCTCGTTGTACTCGGTGGTGTGCAGTGACGGCTCGTACCCGGACTTGCCCAGGTATTCGGTCGGCGCTTCCTCCGGCCGCTGCCCCCAGGGATCGTTCGGGTTCGTCATGGGTTCCAGAGTAGAGAAAGTGCGTGCCCCTGGAGGAAGGCACGCACTTCTGATTCTCGAATGACCCGCCGACGGCTGGTTACCTGCCCACGACGAGCCCGTCACCATCCGGGCTGACGGTCACCTTCACGGTGTCGCCGTCCTGCACCTCGCCCGCGAGCAGCTCCTTGGCCAGCGTGTCGCCGATCGACTGCTGGATGAGCCTGCGCAGCGGACGCGCGCCGTACACCGGGTCGTAGCCGCGCACCGCGAGCCAGAACCGGGCCGAATCGCTGACGTCCAGTTCCAGCCTGCGCTGCGACAGCCGCTTCTGCAGCTGCTCGAGCTGGATGTCGACGATCTGCTCGAGCTGTTCCTCGTCGAGCGCGTGGAACATGACCACATCGTCGAGGCGGTTCAGGAACTCCGGTTTGAAGGCCGAACGCACCGCGTTCATGACGAAGTCCTTATCACCGCCCGCACCCAGGTTCGAGGTGAGGATGAGGATGGTGTTGCGGAAGTCCACCGTGCGGCCCTGGCCGTCGGTGAGCCGTCCCTCGTCGAGCACGGCGAGCAGGATGTCGAATACATCCGGATGCGCCTTCTCGATCTCGTCGAACAGCACCACCGTGTACGGCCGCCGCCGCACCGCCTCGGTCAGCTGACCGCCCTGGTCGTAGCCGACGTAGCCGGGCGGCGCGCCGACGAGGCGAGCCACCGAATGCTTCTCGCTGTACTCGCTCATATCGATCCGGACCATCGCGCGTTCGTCGTCGAACAGGAAGTCCGCCAACGCCTTTGCCAGCTCCGTCTTACCGACGCCGGTCGGGCCGACGAACATGAACGAGCCGGTGGGCCGGTTCGGGTCGGCGACCCCGGCGCGCGCCCTGCGCACCGCGTCCGACACCGCCTGCACGGCTTCCTGTTGTCCGACAACGCGTTTGCCGAGCTCCTCCTCCATCCGGAGCAGCTTCTGCGTCTCGCCCTCCATCAGGCGGCCGACCGGAATGCCGGTCCACGCCGAGACCACCTCGGCGATATCGTCCGGCCCGACCTCCTCTTTCAGCATCACCTCGCCGTCTCCGGCTGCGGCACTTGCCTTTTCGGCGGCGGCGAGCTCCTTCTCCAGCGCCGGGATCTTGCCGTAGCGCAGCTCGGCGGCCTTGCCGAGATCGCCATCGCGCTCGGCCCTTTCGGATTCGCCGCGCAGGGATTCCAACTGCTCCTTGAGAATCCGGACCTGGTCGATGGCCTTCTTCTCGTTCTGCCAGCGGGTCATCAGCTGGTTGAGCTTTTCCCGGTCGTCGGCGAGCTCCTGGCGCAGCTTTTCCAGGCGCGCCTTGGACGCCTCGTCGGTCTCCTTGCTCAGCGCGACCTCTTCGATCTCCAGCCTGCGCACCGCGCGCTCGACCTCGTCGATTTCCACCGGGCGCGAGTCGATTTCCATGCGCAGCCGGGAGGCCGACTCGTCCACCAGGTCGATCGCCTTGTCCGGCAGGAAGCGCGATGTGATGTACCTGTCGCTGAGCGTCGCGGCCGCGACCAGCGCGGAGTCGGTGATGCGCACACCGTGGTGCACCTCGTAGCGCTCCTTGATGCCGCGCAGGATGCCGACGGTGTCGGCCACCGACGGCTCGCCGACCAGCACCTGCTGGAAGCGGCGCTCCAGTGCGGCATCCTTTTCGATGTGCTGGCGATACTCCTCCAGCGTCGTCGCGCCGACCAGGCGCAGCTCGCCGCGGGCCAGCATGGGCTTGATCATATTGCCCGCGTCCATCGCCGATTCGCCGGTGGCGCCCGCGCCGACAATGGTGTGCAGCTCGTCGATGAACGTAATGATCTGTCCGGCACTGTTTTTGATGTCCTCGAGCACGGCCTTGAGCCGTTCCTCGAATTCACCGCGGTATTTCGCACCGGCCACCATCGCGCCGAGGTCGAGCGATACGACGGACTTGCCGCGCAACGATTCCGGAACGTCGCCGGCGACGATGCGCTGGGCCAGTCCCTCGACGATGGCGGTCTTGCCGACGCCCGGTTCGCCGATGAGCACCGGGTTGTTCTTGGTGCGCCGGCTCAGAACCTGGACCACGCGCCGGATTTCGGTGTCGCGCCCGATGACCGGGTCGAGTTTGCCCGCGCGCGCGGCCTCGGTGAGATCGGTGGAGTACTTCTCCAGCGCCTGGTAGCTGCCCTCCGGGTCGGGTGTGGTGACGCGGTGGTTGCCGCGCACGGTCGTGAACGCCTCACGCAGCGAATCCGCGGTGGCGCCATACTTTTTCAGCAGCATGGTGATATCCGAGTCACCCTCGGCGAGGCCGACCATGACGTGCTCGGTGGAGACGTATTCGTCACCCATTTCGGTGGCGAGCCGCTGGGCGGCGGTGATCGCGCCGAGCGCCTCGCGGCCGAGCTGCGGGGTGGTGGTGGCACCGGTGGCCCGCGGCAGCCGGTCCACGATGTCCTGTGCCTCGCGTCGCACCGTCGCTGGGTCGACGCCGACGGCTTTCAGCAGTGGGGCGGCGATGCCATCGGTTTGATCCAGCAACGCCACCAGCAAGTGCGCCGGACGGATCTCCGGATTCCCCGCGGCCGATGCCGCCTGCAGGGCGGCCGTCAGCGCCGCCTGGGTCTTGGTGGTGGGATTGAACGAGTCCACAAATCACCTTCCTACTAGTTGTTTCCCACGGCCCCCTAGGGCAGTTGGTCGACGGAATGACCAACCGACAGCCCTGCCGTTCATACCGTCCAACGTCGGAAAGGTTGAGTCTGTTCCGCTCAAGTTTGGAAAGTTACAGACCTATCGGGAAACGCTACGCCGCGACACCACCGAATGGGACGAATCATCACGTCTTACCCATACCCACGCATACGATGGCCCTGGCCGTTGGTTGATGCATCACTCGTCAGCCGGACTCTGAGGAGCTAATGGATGCGCGCGATCGTGGTACGGAAGTTCGGAGCGACACCGGAACTGGCCGATATGCCGCTGCCCGAACCCGGGCCCGGTCAGGTCCGGGTGCAGGTCGAGGCGGCCGGTGTCAACCCGTTCGACCAGCGCATGGCCACCGGCTACCTGGACGGCAAACTGCCGCACGACTTTCCGATGATCCTCGGGGTCGACGGCGCGGGCACCATCGCATCGGTCGGGCCCGGCGTCACCGAATTCGGCGTCGGCGACCGCGTTGTCGGCAAATTCCTCTATCCGCCGGTCGGCCACGGCAGCTTCGCCGAATACGCGGTCGCCCCGGAGCACGGCACCCTGGTGCCCATCCCCGACGGGGTCTCCACCGTCGCCGCCGCTGCCCTGCCGACCGCGGGTATGACCGCGCAGGACATCGTCGACGCGGCGAAGATCCAGCCGGGGCAGCTGGTGCTGATCATCGGCGCGACCGGCGGCGTCGGCTCATTCCTGGTGCAGCTGGCCAATATCGCAGGCGCACATGTGATCGCGACCGCGCGCGGCCCGGCGGCGGATCAGGTGACGCGGCTCGGCGCGGCCGAAACCGTCGACTACACGACCGGCCCGGTCACCGAGCAGATCCGCGCGCTGCACCCGGACGGCGTCGACGTGCTGCTCGATCTGGTGAGCCCGCCGGAGGCGCTGGCCGAGCTGACCACCCTGGTGCACGACGGCGGCGTCGTCTACTCCACCATCTGGTCCGCCGACGAGGATGCGTTGCGCGGCCGGGGTATTCGCGGCGGCAATATCGAATCCAAGGGCGGCGCGGCGGAATTGGCCCGGCTGCTGGTCCGGGTCGCGGACGGCGACGTGGTGGTGCCGGTCGACCGGACGGTGCCCATGGCGGAGGCGGCCTCGGCGATCGGCGCCACCGGCGCGCGCGGTAAAACCGTCCTGGCCATCTGACCAATGAGCGGGGAACCAATGCGCCACCCTCCGCGTTGGTTCGGTTCCAGCGTCGAAAAAGTCCGGCCGATTCGGTCACGTAACCATGCCGGAGCATGTAGTTTGCCCAGCGGTTACCCGCCGGTTCGGTGCTCCCACCGATAAGCACCCGGCCACGGCATTTTCAGGGATACTTGACCACGGAGGACCGCCGGTTACGGGAAGGTCGCCGGGCAGCTCATCAGAGGGAAAGGAAGCTCCACGTCGTGGATGCGCGTTCAGCAGCGCTGGTCCGCGCCAACTTCCGTTCGGTGACCGAATCACCGAACGGACCCGAGCGGTTGATCAGTGCGTTCTACGGTCATCTGTTCGCCGAGAATCCCAGCCTTCGCGAACTGTTCCCGCCCGCCATGGATATGCAGCCCAAACGGCTGGTCACGGCCATCCAGTACGTCATCGACCATCTCGAGGACTGGCAACGGGCCCAGAAATTTCTGGAGCAGTTGGCCCGCGACCATCGCAAATACGGTGTCGAGGCGGCTCATTACGATCTGGCGGGCCGCGCCCTGCTCGCGGCGTTCCGCGCGTACAACGGCAGCGCGTGGAACCGCGCGCTGGAGGAGGGTTGGCGCGACATCACCATCCTCATATCGGCGTCCATGGCCATCGGCGCCAATTCGGACAAATCGCAACCGTACTGGGAGGCCACGGTTGTCGGCCATCGGCGGGTGCTGGAGGATTTGGCCATCGTGCGGCTGCAATCCGACAGCCCGGTGCCGTATCAGGCCGGGCAGTATGTTCCGGTCGCGATACCGCAGCGGCCGAAGATGTGGCGCTACTTCTCGCCCGCGATTCCCTCGAATCCGTACGGGGAGATCGAATTCCACGTCCGCAAGGTGCGCGGCGGCTGGGTCAGCCCGGCCATCGTCAACGAGACCAGGGTCGGTGACCGGTGGCAGATCGCCGGCCCGCTCGGTGGCCTGCACGTCGACCGGGACAGCGGCCGCGACGTGCTGCTGATCGGTGCGGGCACCGGGATAGCGCCACTACGCGCGCAGCTGATCGAGATGGGCCAGCGCGGCATCAATCCGCGGGTGCACTTCTTCATCGGCGGCCGCTACCCGTGCGATCTGTACGACGTGGAGAACATGTGGCAGCTCTCGCAAAGCAATCCGTGGCTCACCGTCGTTCCGGTCTGCGAACAGAAGACCAACCCGTGGTGGTATCCGCATCCGCCCGCCGACGCACCGTACGGCATGCATCGACGGCTGATCGGTAATCTCGGCGCCGTGGTTGCGAGCTTCGGCGCATGGGCGGACCGGCAGATCCAGATCGCCGGTTCGGCCAGGATGATCGCCGACACCCGCCGCGCACTCATCGCGGTCGGCACCCCGGAGCAGAACATCAGCTGCGATCCGGTGTGAGGTAGCCGCATCCGACGATTCACGCGAGTACGAAGAGTTCTCGCGCCATTGGCGCGACAAGATTGGATACGGCAAATATGGATATCAACCCGGGCGCGCTCGGCAACGGGCTGCATCGGGAGCCCGAATGGACCGCCACCGTGGTCGGTCATCACCGGCTGCGCCACGATCTCGCGGTGATCCGGCTGATCGGTGAATTCGTTCCGTTCACCGCGGGGCAGTCGGTCGAGGTGCAGGTGCCGCAGCTGCCGGGCATGCGGCGGCGTTTCTCCCCCGCGCTGCCACCGTCGCTGGACGGCAAGCTGGAGTTCCACGTGCGCACAGTGCCGGGCGGCTGGTGCAGCGGTTCCATCGTCGCCGACACCAAACCGGGCGATGAGTGGCGAATCTCCGCTCCCCTGGGCACTTTCATGATCGATCCGGCGGGTCCGGACGTGGTGATGGTCGCGGGCGGCACCGGCCTGGCGCCGATGCGTTCGCAGATCCTGGAATTGGCCCGTAAGCCGGAGCCGCCGCGCACCTATCTCTTCGTCGGCGGCCGCTCACCGCGCGATCTGTACGCCGAGGACATGCTGGTGCTGCTGGCCGACGAATTACCTTGGCTCACCGTGATTCCGGTGGTGGACAGCCCGGAGGATCCCGGCTGGGCCGATGAATGGTACGAACAGGCGCGGGTGGACATCGGATTCCAGGAAGACGACCTACTGGTCGGCACGCTCGCCGATGTCGTTGCCTCCCATGGGGCATTCGACGATCACCAGGTGTTCGTCTGCGGTTCGCCCGCGATGACACGAGCCACCGTGGACCGCTTGGTCGCTGCCGGAACGCCTCCCGAACTCATTCAGTTCGAAGGGATTTGACTGCGGCTCCGCTCAAAACAGCGGATCGTGCCGGATGTTCTTGGTCTGCGTGCCAGCGGCCATCAGCCGGAACTTGGTGGTCTGCACCATGGATGGCGCGCCGACGATCTGCACATCCCGATCGGTCCACGGCCCGTGTGCGGCGACCACCTTGCCGATCTGACCGGTGACGCGCGGTTCCAGACCGGGCAGTTCGGGCTCCGGCTCACCGGAATCCAGGTACCACCAAGGGTTTTCGTCGCTCTCGGCGACCGGGGTGACGGTGAGCCACTTGTTGGCGACGGCGAGCTGGCTCAGCACCGGTAAGTCGTAGAGGTCGCACGGATGATGCCCGCCGACGAATAGATGGACGCGAGGGTTGGTGCGGCGCTGGGCCATTGCCATCAGCTGGGCCCGCAGCGGGGCGATGCCGGTGCCGCAGCCGACCATCAGCATCTTGCGTTTGGTGTTGCGCGGCACGCCGAGTCCGCCGAGCGGCGAGCCGAGCAGCCACTGATCGCCGACGGCGGTGTGGCCGACGATGGCCGGACTGACCCAACCGCCCAGCACGCTGCGAATATGGAATTCGATCTCTCCGTTGGCATTTGCGGGGACGGCGGGGGAAAGGTAGCGCCACATTCGCGGACGGGCCGGAACCTGCACGCTCATGTACTGCCCGGCGGCGTATTGCATCGGCTGATCGAGCTGCAGGCGCACGATGGTGAGATTGCGTAGCACGTCGCGACGTTCGACGACGGTGCCGGACCAGACCGGCGGTGTGGTCTCTTTTTCCGCCGCGCCGATCATGGTGTCGGCAATGAGCTTCAGACCCTCGTCCCAGCCGTTGTCCACCTCGTCGGTCCACATCTCACTGTCGGCAAACCCGCGCAGCGCGGCCTTCAGCGAGGCGCCGACGGCGACGTAATGTTCCGGCTGCACACCGTATTTGCGGTGGTCGCGCCCGAGCTGGGCAAGGAACGGCAACAGCTTGTCGGGTTCCTCGAGGCGGTCGAGCGCGTACATGATCGCCTTGACCAGGCGGTCGCGCTGGGCATCCATTGATGCGGGGAAGAATTCACGAACATGGGGGTAGTCGGTGAACAAGATCGCGTAAAACGATCTCGCCAACTTCTCCGGCCCCCCTTCCTCCGCAGCAACCGCCTTGAACGTGGTTCGAATCAAAGCGACAGTCCGCGAATCCATTTGTGTCACAACCCCATTTCGCACTCGAACGCACCCGTGCCGGCGAGTGAGGGTGCTGCGGGACACTCGACAGCAGCCGTTGCCGAGAAGTGTAGGTGAGGTTAGCCAGCAACGGAATCCTTCGTTTAAACAACACCGGTGTAATTCCGTTCAACCAAGGTTCCCGCGCGCAAATCCGGCTTGAAACAAACTGCAAGACCGCTATGCCACAAGGAAATCGGTCGAGTGCACACCGAATTTGCCTGCCCCGATTTGCAAGATTCATCCCGATTCGTGATCACGGAGCGATCGGGTGGCAACTTCAGCGGCGCAATGACTTTCATGGCCATATCGGATACCACGCCGCGCGCCGCCCCAACCGCGGCAGAATCCGAATAGCAAACGAGTCACACAATCGGCGATGGACGCGTGATCGAATTACAGCTTACTGTCAGCTAATTCGCTTCCGAAACGATTTAATCGGGCAATAGGGCAACAACGGACATCGATTTGCCAGCTTGCCACCGATGTTTGCTGATCGGTTCCGGAAGCGATTGCGGCGCATTGCCGAACGATCATGTGTCAGATGGGGAAACGACAAGCGGGCCGCGGAAATCCGGTCACCGAGTGGTGAAACCGGCTCCGCGGCCCGCTCGTTCGGTCGTTACGAACGCCGATTACGTGGCTGCCACACCACCAGCGCGGTACTGCGCTGCTGCGGAACGAGATCCGGACGGTAGCCCGCCCGCAGCCGTTCCAACTCCGCCCGCGTCTCGACGAGCTGCTGCTGCAGCGCCTCCACCTGATTGGTGAGCTCGATGATGCGCTTGATGCCCGCCAGGTTGACGCCCTCGTCCTGGGACAGCCGCTGCACCTCGCGCAGCAACTCGACGTCCCTGGCCGAATAACGCCGCCCGCCGCCCGAAGTACGTTGTGGCGTAACCAGACCGAGGCGGTCATAGGTGCGCAGTGTCTGCGCGTGCATGCCCGCCAGTTGGGCCGCGACCGAGATCATGAAGAACTCGGTCCGCGAACCGCCGCTCGCCTGCTTCGGATCAGTGGACATCACGCACCTGCCCATCCCGCACGTGGATCGAAACCGCTGGCCTTCTCCGCCTCCGCATAGCGCTTCAGCGCCTCGCTCGCATCGTTGTCCAGCTTCTGCGGCACCGCAACCTTCACGGTGACCAACAGGTCACCCGCGCCGCCGCCGCGCTTGGGCACACCGCGGCCGCGCACCCGAAGGATCCGGCCGTCGGCGGTGCCCGGCGGCACCTTGACCCCGACCCTACCCTCCAGGGTAGGTACGGAAACCGTTGTGCCGAGCACCAATTCGCTGTAGCTCACCGGCAGCACCAGGGTCAGGTCGTCGCCGTTGCGGCCGAAAACCTTGTCCTGGCTGACGTGCACGGTGACATACAGGTCGCCCGACGGCGCGCCCCGCAGCCCGGCCTCACCCTGCCCGGCCAGCCGAATCCGTTGCCCGTCACCGACACCCGGCGGAATCCGGACGGTGATGGTGCGGGTGCGGTTCTGGATACCGCTGCCGTGGCAGTCGACGCACGGGTCGTCGATGATCGAGCCGGTGCCCCGGCATTCGTCGCACGGCTCACTGAATCCGAACGCGCCCTGGTTGCGGCTGATCACGCCGGTTCCATTGCAGATGGGGCACACTCGGGGACTGGTCCCCGGTTTGGCCCCGCTGCCGTGACAGGTGGTGCACGGCGACGGACTCGTCATCCGCAGCGGAACGGTGACGCCCTGTGCGGCCTCGCGGAAACCGAGCGTCGTCTCGGTCTCCACATCGGCCCCGCGCCGCGGCCTGCTCGACGTCCGGGTGCCGCCGCGGTTGAAGAGTCCGCCTAGTAGATCGCCGAGGCCGCCGTCGCCCGCGCCCGCGTTGCCGAAGATGTCACCGATATTGAAATCGCTGGAGAATCCGCCGCCCGCGCCCGGCGTGAAACCGCCGCCGCGCGGATACCCGCCGGCGAAAAGCCTGCGGGTCTCGTCGTATTCCTTGCGCTTGGCCGGATCCGACAGCACGGCATGCGCCTCGCTGACGGTCTTGAAGCGCTCCTCGGCCTTGGTGTCACCCGGATTCGCGTCCGGGTGCAGATCGCGGGCCAGTTTGCGGTAGGCCTTTTTGATCTCGTCCTGGGAGGCGCTGGAGGAGACACCCAGCTCCTTGTAGAAGTCCTTTTCGATCCACTCCCGCTGACTCACCGAGTATCTCCTCCTCCCGCAGACTTATTGGTTTTGTACGTCGGCATCGTCGGATGCCTCTGTCTCTGTGGTGGCCGAAGCGAGATCGGCCACGCCATCGGTTACCCCGACGAGCGCGTGGCGAAGCACCCGATCGCCGAACCGATAGCCCTTGCGCATGACGACACCGATCACCGGATCGTGCCCGGAACCCTCGTGCTGCACGGCCTCGTGCAGCGTCGGATCGAAAGGCTCACCCTCGGAACCGAATTCCTCCAGACCCTGCTTCTGCAGAGCGGCGGCCAGCTTGTCGGCCACACCCTTCAGCGGGCCGGACTCCAGGTCGCCGTGTGCGCGCGCCCGGTCGAGATCGTCGAGCACACCGAGCAATTCGCCCACGACGGCGGCCTTGGCCGAATCGATCGCGGCCTTGCGGTCGCGCTCGACGCGCCGCCGGTAGTTGGCGTACTCGGCGGTCAGGCGCTGCAGATCCGCTGTGCGCTCGGCGAGTTCGCCGCTGATGGTGTCGGCGAGGACATCGCCCTCGGGCCCGTCGGCAGACCCATTGTCTGCCAACGGTTCCCGAACGTCACCGGTGTCCGGGTCAATCTTTCGATTGTCGACGATGGTGATCGGCTCCTGTTCGGAGTTGTCCTGTGTCACTTCTTCTCCGTGTCGACCGGCTCGTCAACAACCTCCGCATCGACGACCTGATCATCGGCCGCCGCGCTCGACGCGCCGTTACTCGACGCGGCCGATTCCTGCGCCGAGGCCTCGTAGATGGCCTGGCCCAGTGCCTGCGACTCGGTCGCCAACTTCTCCACCGCGGACTTCACCTTGGCGATATCGGTGCCCTTCAGCGCCTCGTTGGCCTCGGCGATGGCCGCCTCGACCTTGGACTTGACGTCCGCGGGCACCTTGTCCTCGTTCTCCTTGATGAACTTCTCGGTCTGGTGCACCAGCGACTCGGCCTGGTTGCGGGTCTCCGCCTCCTCGCGCCGCGCCTTGTCCTCGGCCGCGTGCTGCTCCGCGTCCTTGACCATCCGGTCGATCTCCTCCTTGGACAGGCCGGAGCCGTCCTGGATCTTGATCGTGTTCTCCTTGCCGGTGCCCTTGTCCTTCGCGGTCACGTGCACGATGCCGTTGGCGTCGATATCGAAGGTGACCTCGATCTGCGGCACGCCGCGCGGGGCCGGCGGGATGCCGGTCAGCTCGAAGGAGCCGAGCAGCTTGTTGTGCGAGGCGATTTCGCGCTCACCCTGGAACACCTGGATCTGCACCGACGGCTGGTTGTCATCGGCCGTGGTGAAGGTCTCCGAACGCTTGGTCGGAATGGTGGTGTTGCGCTCGATGAGCTTGGTCATCACGCCGCCCTTGGTCTCGATGCCCAGCGACAGCGGGGTCACATCGAGCAGCAGGACGTCCTTGACCTCACCCTTGAGCACACCGGCCTGCAGCGCGGCGCCGACGGCGACGACCTCGTCCGGGTTGACGCCCTTGTTGGGCTCCTTGCCGCCGGTCAGCTCGCGCACCAGATCGGTGACGGCGGGCATCCGGGTCGAACCACCAACCAGCACAACGTGATCGATATCGGACACCTTGATGCCCGCGTCCTTGATCACCGACTGGAACGGCGCACGGGTGCGATCCAGCAGATCGGAGGTGATCTTCTGGAACTCCGCGCGGGTGAGCTGCTCGTCGAGGAACAGCGGGTTCTTGTCCGCGTCGACGGTGATGTAGGGCAGGTTGATCGAGGTGCTCTGGCTGGAGCTCAGCTCGATCTTGGCCTTCTCGGCGGCCTCGCGCAGCCGCTGCATCGCCATCTTGTCCTTGGTCAGGTCGATGCCGCTGGTGCCCTTGAACTTGTCGACCAGCCACTGCACGACCCGCTCGTCCCAGTCGTCACCACCGAGGTGGTTGTCACCGGAGGTGGCGCGGACCTCGACGACGCCCTCGCCGATTTCCAGCAGCGAGACGTCGAAGGTGCCGCCACCGAGGTCGAAGACCAGGATGGTCTGCTCCTTGTCGCCCTTGTCCAGGCCGTAGGCGAGCGCCGCCGCGGTGGGCTCGTTGACGATGCGCAGCACGTTCAGGCCGGCGATCTGGCCCGCTTCCTTGGTGGCCTGCCGCTGAGCGTCCTCGAAGTACGCGGGCACGGTGATGACCGCGTCGGTGATCTCCTCACCGAGGTAGGCCTCCGCGTCGCGCTTCAGCTTCATCAGCACGCGCGCGGAAATCTCCTGCGGCGTGTACTTCTTGCCGTCGATGTCGACGTTCCAGTCCGTGCCGATGTGCCGCTTGACCGAGCGGATGGTGCGGTCGACATTCGTGACCGCCTGGTTCTTGGCCGGCTGTCCGACCAGAACCTCACCGTTCTTCGCGAAGGCGACGATCGACGGGGTGGTGCGCGATCCCTCCGAGTTGGCGACTACGACCGGCTCGCCGCCTTCGAGAACGGCGACGACCGAGTTCGTGGTCCCGAGGTCGATTCCGACCGCACGAGCCATGGTTCCTCCTAGTTGACGTAAAACAATCTGTGGTGGTGCCGGACGATCCGCGGTGTCCGCCGCGAAAGGCCCGCCAGCGACTTCGCAGTCGCGAGACCCAGCCCCGATACCCCAGGCCCCGATATCCCGGGACCGCCTCGGCACCCTCATGGAGCACGGCCTCAGCAACGCTGAGCGTGGTCGGCTCAATCCTGCCCCTCCCGAGGCTCGGGAGTCAACTGGAACTTGAGTCAGCCTCACTCAACCTTGGCGAAAGGCTCAACGGCCGGTATCCGCGAATAATTCCCGGACCGGCGACTTTTTCTAAATTTGACCTACAGGTACAAAACGCTGTTAGAGTCGGGGCATGGGCAGGCCCAAACAATTCGACCCCGACGCCGCCGTCGAGCGGGCCATGGAGGTCTTCTGGCGCAAGGGCTACGCCGCGACGACACCGCAGGATCTGGTCGATGCGCTCGGCATCGGCAAGGGCAGCCTCTATCACGCGTTCGGCAGCAAACACGCACTGTTCGAGCGGGCGCTGCGGCGGTACCGCGAGGCGCAGGCGACCACACTCACCGACCTGCTGGAACAACCGGGACCCGCCAGGGAAAAGCTGCGCACCGCACTGCGATTCATCGCCGAGGACACTCTCGCCGATCCGGATCGGCGAGGCTGCCTCGCGGTCAACACCGCTGCGGCGCTGGGCAATACGGACGATGCCGCGGCCGAGCAGGTACGCCGGATGTTCGATCGCACGGAGGCGGCCTTCCGGTCGGTCATCGCGGAGGGGCAGCGGGCGGGCGAGATCGATCGCACGCGCGACGCCGCGGATCTGGCCAGTTTGCTGCTCAATACCGTTGTGGGACTCCAGGTTCTGTCGAAAACCGCACAGGGGCCCGAGCGATTGAACCGGGTTGTCGACGGGGTGCTCGCCACGATCTGAACCCCCGACGCCGGTTACCGCAGCGTCGCAATTTGTTCGAGGAAAGAAGGAATTTCATGGACCTCAGGCTGAACGGCAAGACCGCGTTGGTCACCGGCGCGAGCAAGGGCGTCGGGCTGGCCACCGTGCGCAGGCTGACCGCCGAGGGCGTGCGCGTGGCAGGTGCCGCGCGCACCATCACCCCAGCACTGAAAGATACCGGCGCGGTGTCGATTTCGGTGGATCTGAGCACACAGGACGGTCCGGCCGCGATGGTCGAGCAGGCCGTCGCCGCACTCGGCGGCATCGATCTGCTGGTCAACAATGCGGGCGGCGGCGACAGTGCGGACGCGGGCATGGGCATGGGCGGCTTCGCCGAACTGGACGACGCGCACTGGCAGCGCACCTTCGACCTCAACCTGTACGCCGCGGTCCGCACCACCCGGGCCGCGCTGCCGAGCCTGCTGGAACGCACCGGAAAATCGGGCGGCTCGGCGGTGGTGAACGTATCTTCCATCGGCGCCTGGCTGCCCGCGGGGCCGCCGTTGGCGTACAACGTCGCCAAGGCCGCGCTCACCGCGTTCAGCCGGGGCATCGCCGAAGAGCTCGGCCCGCAAGGCATTCGGGTCACCACCGTGTCGCCCGGACCGATCCGCACCGATATCTGGGAGTCGGCCGACGGCTACGGCGGCCATCTCGCCGCAGCCGCGGCAATCGAGCACGAGCAGTTCCTCGAACAGGTTCCGGCGATCATGCGGATGATCACCGGGCGCATCGCCGAACCCGACGAGGTGGCCGCGCTCATCACCTTCCTACTGTCGGACGTCGCGGCCAGCATCGCCGGATCCGATCACCTGATCGACGGCGGAGTCGTCAAAACCGTCTGAAATCTCCGACCACGGTCCGATGCTCCCCGGTCTGTTCCGGACCTACCATCGGCGCAAAGTCGCCTATGACAGTGGGGGTTTCCATGAGCACCGGGGTTTCGACACGGACGCGCATCTGGCTGCGCTGGGTGGCCTACCACGCCGCCCCGCGCGCATTTCTCACGATGCGAGCGCGGCAGGGCGACCCACTCGCCCGAATCATGGTGGGCCGCAATCGCTGCGCCGAGCTGTATCCGATGATCGAACGGGTCCGGGCCGACGGCAGGCTGGTCCGGACCCGATACTTCACCGTGACGGCGGACCACGAGCTGTGTCGGACCATATTGCGGGACAACAGATTCGGCGTGCTCACCCCGGAAAATATGGATATGGGGCGGCCGATCCGCTGGATTCTGACGAAAACCGATCCGGGGCTGCCGAATCCGGTGGAGCCGCCAGCCATGGTCGCGGTCGATCCGCCCGAGCACACCGAATACCGGCGTCCGATCGCGAGCGCGTTCACCCCGCGCGCCATCGCGAAACTGAATGATCGCATCGTCGAGGTCACCGATCAGCTGCTCGACCAGCTGGCCGAGCTGCCCCGGCCGGATCTGATCGCCGATTTCGCCTGCCGGCTACCGGTCGCCATCATCGCCGAAATCCTCGGTGTGCCAGACGAAGATCACGATATGCTGCTGTCCTGGGGGCACAGCGGCGCACCGCTGCTAGACCTCGGACTCAGCTGGCGGACCTACCGCGAAGCGATCGCGATACTGGTCGACGGCGACAACTACTTCGACCGGCACATCGACCGGCTCAGCGCCGATCCGGACAGCAGCATCCTCAGCCACCTCGCCGAGAAGCGCGAGCTCGGCAGGCGGGAGCTGTCCGCCAACTCCTCGCTGCTGCTCGGCGCCGGCTTCGAGACCACGGTCAACCTCATCGGCAACGGCATCGTGCACCTGCTCGCACACCCGGAACAACTGGCGCTGCTGCGCGACGAACCGGACCGCTGGCCGAACGCCGTCGAGGAGATCCTGCGCTACGAGAGCCCGGTGCAGATGACCGTGCGCCGGGTCAACAGCGATCTAGAGCTTGCGGGACAACACCTTCCGGCGGGCACCACCCTCGTCCTGCTGCTCGGCGGGGCCAACCGCGACCCGGCGGCCTTCGACGACCCGAACCGCTTCGATATCACCAGGGCCAACGCGCGCGACCACCTCGCATTCGGCAGCGGTATCCACGCCTGCCTCGGCGCGGCCCTGGCCAGGACGGAGGGCGCGACGGCGCTGCGGGCGCTGTTCGAGCGGTATCCGGACCTGCGGCTGGACGGGGCTCCGGTACGGCGCGACCTGGTCACCCTGCACGGGTATCAGCGGTTGCCTGCGAAACTCGCGGTGCCCGTGGCACATTGAATGTCGAGGTCAGCGTAGGGAAACGTCAACTGTTCGAGGAGTCGCCATGCGGGCAGCCGTGGTCAGCAAAGCCGAATTCGAGGTCAGGGAGCTACCCGCGCAGACGCCCGGTCGCGGCCAGGTGCTGCTAGACGTGACCCGCTGCGGTATCTGCGGATCCGATCTGCACGCCCGCACACACGCCGACGAAATGGCCGATCTGGCCGCGGCCACCGGCTACGCGCACTTCATGCGCGCCGAGCAGAGCATCGTATTCGGGCACGAATTCAGCGGGACGATAGCGGAATACGGGCCGGGCTGCCGCAAGCGCTGGCCCACCGGGACCCCGGTGGTCGCGCTGCCGATCGTGCGACAGGGACGTGAACCGCACCTGGTGGGCCTGTCCGCCGCCGCGCCCGGCGCGTACGCGGAGCAGGTCGTCGCGCAGGAATCGATGACACTGCCCATCCCGAACGGACTCTCGGCCGAGCACGCCGCGCTCACCGAACCGATGGCGGTGGCCTGGCACGCGGTGCGCAAGAGCCGAATTCGCAAGGGGCAGACCGCCTTCGTCATCGGCTGCGGCCCGATCGGGCTCGCCGTCATCAGCATGCTGAAGGCCGCGGGCGTGCGCACCGTCGTCGCCAGCGACTACTCGCCGCGGCGGCGCGCGCTGGCCACGGCGTGCGGCACCGACACCGTTGTCGATCCAGGAACCGAATCCCCTTGGGCCGCAGGGCCGAAACGCGGCATCACCGGTGCCGCCGATGTGCTGAACCTCGGCTTCGACGCGATGGAGCGGCTGCGGCTGATCCCGAATATCCCGTGGTGGTACGTCTTCCGGCTCGCGCACACCTTCAACGCCGGTCCATCCGGTCCCGTGATCTTCGAATGCGTCGGCGTCCCAGGCATTATCGATCAGATCCTGGCCGCGGCACCGCCGAGGTCGCGCGTCGTTGTCGTCGGGGTATGCATGCAGACCGATCGCATCCAGCCCGCCGTCGCCATCAACAAGGAGATCGAGCTGCGCTTCGTACTCGGTTACGACCCAGGCGAATTCCGGGACACGCTGCATATGCTCGCCGATGGCAAGGTGGATCCGGCGCCGCTGATCACCGGCACCGTCGGCCTCGGCGGTGTCGACGCGGCCTTCACCGCGCTCGCCTCACCCGATGAACACGCCAAAATTCTGGTCGATCCCAGGAGCGACGTGACCGTCCCTTAGCGGGTCGTCGCCAGGATCTCGTCGGCGATATCCTCGTCGAGGCTGATCCGGACCAGAGCCGCGGCCAGCGCGGCGGTGCGGTCCTTCGGCGCCAGGTCGGCGAGGCGGTCCGGATCGGCGGGCAGCCGAATCCGGCTGGCGCCCTTGAGCGCTCGCTCGTCGAAATGCGGGCGCACCCAGGGCCAGATGTCCTGTACCTCGCGCAGGAAGATATCGCTGCCCACCGGGCCGATGCCCTGGAACTGCTGCAGCAATTGTGCGGCATGTTTGGGGTCGCGCCTCGACTCTCGGGCGAGTTCGCGCAGGTCACCATGGTAGTGGTCGAGAACGCGTGCCGCATTCGCGCCCAAGCGGGAGGCGGTGCTCTCGTCGTAGCGGCGGTAGTGTGCGCGGCCGAGGGCGTCGACCAGCTCCTGCCAGTCGGCGTCGGCCACCCGGCGCGGGGTGTTGTATCCGGTGTCGACCAGCTCCTTCGTCGCCGCCACTGCGATCCTGGCCGCGATCCGGGTGCTCAGCAGCTGGGAGAGCATCAGCAGTTGGAAAAGCGGCGCGGGTTTGTCGGCCAGCGCGATACCCGCTTCGGCGGCATAGCCGGTACCGATCCGCTGCATCAGTTCCTTGACGACATCCTGCTGCCCCATGGTGGCCTCCTCTGCGGATATCGGAGACGTACCCACCAATCGGAAACCCACACCAACCAGCCGGTCGAGCTGGGGACCTGTGTCGTTTATTGCGGAATGAGGCTCAGTGTTCCTTCGGCGCTGCGGGCGGCGGTGAGGCAGGCGGTGGTGGTGAACTGGTCGGCCAGGGGATGGCGGGCGCGGGCACGCCATTTGCGGACGGCGGCAACGGCTTCGGTGCGCTGACGGTCCGGGTGTGCGTCGATGGGCAGACCCAGGCGCAGGTGCGGGGCGATGCCGGAACCGCCGATCAAGCGGTGCAATTCGGCGAGATCTTCTGGGGGAAGGGATAATTCGTCGGTTCGCAGGCGGCCGAGCAGCCGCAGTTCGGCGAAGCCGTGCACATCCGCGAGCAAGGTGCGCACCTGGGGCAGCAGCTGATCCGCCGCGGTGCCCGGATAGGCGCTCAGCACCCGGGCCAGGGCGGTCAGCGCCGAATGTGCCTTCAATTGGTCCGCGCGCTGGGCGAATTGGATATCGAGCACGGAACGCAGCTCATCGACACCGCTGCGCTTGGTCAATTCCGCAGCCAGCGTTGCCGAATCGCGGACACCGAGCCGGATCAGCGTGATCGCCATCCGAATCCCGAACAGCCCGAACCGCTCGGCGAGCTGGGCCCGCATTTCGGGTCCGACCGGCAGCGGCAGGTCGGGGCGGGCGAAACGATCTGCCGACAACAGCGCCGCACCCAGATCGTCGACGTGCACACCGGCCAGCGCCTCGAAGGCGGCGAACTCCTGTTGCCGCAGCGTCGCCGCGGCGAAGGCGAGCAGTCCGGCCACCGGAATCACGGCCTGGCACAAGCCGGTTCGCTCCAGTTCACCCGCGAAACGCACGGCGACATCGCGGGCCGAATTCAACGCGTCGATCCGGCCGGCGCCGATCTCGTCGGCCCTGGACACCACGCCGACCACACCCAGCGGGCCCGGCAGGCTGGAAAGTCCCGGCCCCGCAGCGGTTCCCGCGCCGATCCGCTCCAGGAACCGGATATCGGCGGCGTCCAGCCTCCGCAGCAGATACACCACCGCATCGGCGCCGGGGACGGCCATGCCGCCGGGATCGGCGCCGGGCGTGAGCAGCCGCGCGGTGCGCTGCGACACCTCACGCGACAGCGACGAGGTGCCGGGGGTATCGATGATCGTGGTGTGCGCGAGCGCGGCGGCCGGCCATTCGACCTCCAGACGGTCGATCTCCCGCGGCCCCGGAACACCCCAATTCAACTGCCCGAGATCGAATGTCAGCCCATGTGCGCCTGCGCCGCGGCGGACGACGACATGCGCCCGCTGCCCGTCCGGCGCATGCGCGGTGACGCTCGGCGTGGAACCGTAGCGATACCAGGTGACCACCCTGGTGCATTCGGTCGCATCGGTGGGGGCGATGTCCTGTCCGACAAGCGAATTCAACAGCGTCGACTTACCCGCCTTGAGCGAGCCCGCCAGCGCGACCCGCAGCGGCTGCTCCAGCCTGCGGGCGCAGTCGGCGAGCAGCGCGCGCGGCTGCTGATGCCCGGTGTACGCCTGTCGTGCCGAGTCGACCAGCCGATGCGCCTCGGCCACGATCCCGGGCGCCCTGCGCGCATCGGCTTTCATGCGGATCCCACCAGTTCTATTCGGTACTCGCCGGGGCAGGACCATGCCCGGCTTCACCGCGACACCGTACCCGTGGACGCGGATCCGGGCGTGGGATCCGCGGCGGAGTCGGCACGCAAACCCGACTCACCTGTTGAATCCACAGGTTGTGTGGATATCCGCCGAGGCGGCACGGGCAGGCGAGTGCGGGCTCCCGCGTGTTCCACAGCGTGCGGAGCCGGCCCGACGGCAGCGGGTGGTGCGGCCGCCAACGGCTGCGCCTGCATCGCATCGGCGTATCTGCGGAGTTCGGCGACCACGCGAAGCTGCCGCTCGAGCACGGCGGCGCGCTCGGTGCGGCGCGCCGTTTCCATCGTGGCGGCCTCCTGCGCGGCACGCAGGGATTCGTCGATGGAGCGCAGGCTGCGGTCGGCGACACCGGTGAAGTGATCACGCAGCGCCCGATGGATGCGGTGCAGGCGATCCTTGGACTCCTTACCCGCATGGAAGGCCACATCGTCGAGGAAACGGCGGATGGCCTGTTTCGCCTCGTTCCGGCGGCGCGCCAGCCTGGCCTGCTGCTCATCGCGATAAGCCTTGCCGCCCACCAGGACTCCGGCGCCGATCGAGATCGGGTTGAGCATCGCCAGCCCGGCGAACGTACTGGCCAACCCCACCATCAGCACACCGCCATACGATCCGCGCATACCGACGAGCAGTTTGCTCACGATGCCGATATCGGGTTCCAGATCGGCCAAAGTGCCTGAGCCGGAACGGCTTTCGGTGGAAGACACATCGGGTCCGACATCGGGCAGATCCACCGCTCCGACCTCGGTGAAGTGCTCCGCGACCCGTTCGGCCAATTCCACGGCCCTGGTGTGTGCGATCAGCAGATTGTCACCTATGGCCAGATCGACTGTGCCGCTGAGCCATTCGGATATCCGATCCCACTGTTTACCGGGATCGTTCTCGTCGATCCATTCGTCCGCGGTAGCGGCGATGCCGCGCAGCCGCTCGCGCAGATCGTGGTCGACATCGCCCGCCAGATCCGTGACACCGTCGCCGAGCGTCTGCTGCCAGGCTGCGGTACGCCGGTGCAGTTGCTCGGCGGCGGTTTTCGCCGACTGCAATTCACGCACCGCGGCCGCGCCCTGACGTGGATCACGCAGCGCCACCAGTTCACTTCCCAGCGCGAGCGCCAAATGTTCCGCGGCGGAATGGATATCGCGCGCCACCGCATTCCGCGTCAGCAGCTGATCCCGCGCGACCACACGATCCCGCAGGAACTGGTAGAGCTCGCCGAACCCGGATTCGCGGCCGAGCTGTGGATCCTGCAGGCGCATCGCGTGCTCGCGCAGCAGCGCCGAGACCGGCAGCACCGGGACGTCGAGCCGCGCCCGCGCCAGATGTCGCAGATCCGCGGCATGCACCTGACGCCAGTGCGGATAGAGGTCGGTCTTGCCGAGCAGGAGCGCGGTCGACGGGCACAGCTCACGCACCTGCCGCAGAAAGGCCAGCTCCGGCTCGGTCAGCTCGGTAGACGCGTCGGAGACGACGAACACCGCGTCGGCCGCCGCGGCGAGTCCGAGTACCGTTGCCGCACCGGAACTTCCGTGCCCACCGACACCCGGAGTGTCGATCAGCACGATGCCGTCGGCCAGCAACGCATTCGGCAGTTGGATCTCCAGGCGCAGGATCCGCCTGCCCTGCGCCAGCGGCGATCGCGGCGAAATGCTCGCGATCTCATCGATCGGCACCGCGACCCGGATCTCACCCTTGGTCGCGGTGTCGGCGGCGAGCACCAGATCGGCGCGTGGTTCCTGGCCGTGTACAAGCAGCGCGGTGACCGTGGTGGTCACGTCGTCGCCGACCGGACAGATCGCGATATTCAACAGCGCGTTGATGAAGCGGCTCTTGCCCTGGTCGAGTTGTCCGGCGATGACGATGCGATGGCGCGGATCGCGGACCCGTTCCGCCGCCGCCTCCAGACGGCCGACCAGGTCGTTGCGCCCGGCGGCGCGGGCGGCGGCGATCGTCTCGCCGAGCACCGGCAGCAGGGGCGCTGCCGGTGGTCGAGCATCAGGTACAGGGGTACCCATCGGGGGAGTGACCTCTCTCAGTCCGGTTCGAATCCAGTGCGGTGCGAAACCTCAGGGCGATTCGAAGTCTCAGTGCAGGCCGAGACCGCCGTGCGTATCGGTGGCCGCGCCGAGGTCGGCATGCGTATCGGCATGTACACCGGTGCCGCCGTGCAGACCCGCGTCGAGTCCCGAACCGAATGCGCTCGAAACATCAAGGCCCGACCAGGTATTCGCGGTCGAGTCGATGGTGGAAGCCACGCCCGAATGCGTTCCCATGCCACCGCTCAGCCCCGCACCGGTATCAATCGCACCATGCGTATCCGCGCCGGCGGTCCCGCTCACCGCCGCCCCGCTGTGCAAACCACTGTCGATCCCTGTGGAAACCCCTGTGCTCAGACCACTTCCGAGCGCGGCACTCCCCAACCCGCCACCCAGATCGGAGACAGCATGCGCGCCACCATCCACAGCACCACCCACCCCTGTGGAAATGCCTGTCCCCAACCCACTTCCAACATGTGCACCGGTATCCACAGCCCCGCCAACACCGGCACCGGCCTTCACCGCACCGTCCAACCCACTCGAAATACCCGTCTCCAGCCCGGTCCCGACATGTGCATCGGTATCCACAGCGCCACCCACGCCACTGACCAGCCCGGCCCCGACGTGTGCACCACTGTCAGCCGCACCGGTAAGTCCAGCAGTCAAATCCGACGCGGCGTGCGCCCCGCCGGACAGCCCCGTCCCCAGACCACTTCCGATCTGTGCACCGGCGTCCACAGCGCCAGTCAGTCCGGTCCCCAAGCCCGTACCCACCTGTGCACCGGTATCAACCGCGCTGGTAAGGCCCGACGCGGCATGAACCCCACTGCCCAAACCGGTTTCGAGCCCGGTTCCCGCAACATCGAGCACACCTCCGAGCCCACTCGCGGCGTCCACCGCACCATGCACAGCACCGGTCAACCCGCTGGAAACACCTGCCCCCAAACCACTTCCAACCTGCGCCCCAGAACCGACATCCGCACCAACCCCACCGGAAAGCCCGGTCGCCAACCCCGTTCCAACCCCGAGCCCAGTCGAAAGCCCGGTCCCCACCTGCGCCCCGGTACCGGCAGCCGCCGTCAGTCCGCTCGAAACCGCCGAGCCAACATTCCCAACCGAATCAGCAGCGCCGTGCAGACCACCCGTAAGTGCGGACCCCACCTGTGCACCAACTCCCGCATCGATGCCTGTGGACAGACCAGCACCCACCTGCGCCGCGGTACCGACCGCACCCGTCAAACCGGTGGACAAGCTACTACCCACAGCCGCACCAGAATTCGCAACACCCTGCACACCGGCAGCCAGATCCGATCCGGCATTCACCGCCCCACCCAGACCAGTGGACAGCCCGGCCCCGACCTGCGTGACGGAATCCGCCGCACCCGTCAGCCCACTGGACACGCTATCGCCCACGGCCACACCGGAATTCACCCCACCCTGCACACCGGCAGACAGATCCGAGCCAACCTGCGCACCAACATCGGTAGCAGTGCCCAGCCCGGTCGACAGCCCAGTCTCCAGACCAGCCCCCGCCTGCGCTGCGGAATCGACCGCGCCGGTCAAACCGGTGGACAAGCTACTACCCACAGCCGCACCAGAATTCGCAACACCCTGCACACCGGCAGCCAGATCGGATCCGGCATTCACCGCCGCACCCAGACCAGTGGACAGGCCAGCGCCGACCTGTGTGACGGAATCCGCCGCGGCCGTCAGCTCGCTGGAGAGGCTGTTGCCTACGGCCGCACTGGAATTCACCGCGCCCTGCAGGTCGGTGGAAAGGCCGGAACCGATTTGGGTTGCGGCGTCGAGGCCGGTGGAGAGGCCGGTCTCCACATTGGTGGCCGCCTGGGTGCCGACGGCGCCGGTCAGGGCGGCTCCGGTGTTGGCGGCGGCTTGCAGGCCGGTGGAGAGGTCGGTGGCGGCGGTTGTCGCGGCGTCGAGGCCGGCGGTCAGTTGGGTGGCCGCGTTCAGGGCTGTGCCGAGGTTTGCGGTTATGCCGGTGAGGTCGGCGCCCGCATCGGTGACACCATGCAGGGCTGCGGCCACATCGCCGCCGAATCCGTTGGATACCAAAGCATTCAGACCGGTCGCCGCCGATGCGGCACTGTCGATGGCACCGGTGAGGCCCGCGCCGAGACCGGCGGCGGCCTGCAGTCCGGTGGCGAGATCGGCTCCCGCGTTGGCCGCGCCTTGGAGTCCGGCGGCGATGTCGGAGCTCACCTGTGCACCGGTGTCGGCGGCGCCGAGCAGGCTTGTGGACAGACCGAGACCGGTGGACAGGCCGGTTTCCAGACCGGTCAGCGCCTGCGCGCCCGCGCCGAGCGCGCCGTTGAGTCCCGCCGCCACGTCGGCTCCCGCGTTGGCGAGTGCGCCGACATCGGCTCCCGTCTGCAGGCCGGTGCCGAAACCACCATTCACATCGAGGCCGGTGCCGACATCGGCGGTCGCACCCGTTTGCACCGCGGCCCCCAGGTTCGCCGCGGCATTCGTCTCCGCCGCGGCGACCGACTGACCGCCCGCCGCGATGATGGCCGAGAGCTGAGAGCCGCCGGTGATCAGCGCCGACTCGGCGACCATCGGCGCGACCGCGGCGATGTCCTCCGGTGTCACCGCGCCGAGACCGGCGGCGGCCAGGGCTTCCGCCGGATTGGCGCAATACCCGACCGCGGCGTCAGGGTGACGCAGCAGGTTGAGGATGAACTCCAGAATCGCGTTGGGTGTCATCGAGAATCGTCTCCTCCAGATGGGCGGACCAACCCGATCCGCTGCCGTTCGAATGAATTCCACGCTAGGTAGCCACCGGGTTACCGCGAAACGGGGTGCGCCCCTACATCGCACGTGCGGGATGCGTTAGGGGCGCGGCATCCATTAGGGGAATCACCCCGAACTTTCCCTATGCGGTAACGGTGGCCGCCCAGCAAACGACAGATGTGTACGGGTCAACCGATCCGCCCAGTCATTCCGTACTACTCATAGCGATATCGGCCAACATAGTTTTCGATCGGGGATCTCGTAATGACAGAGCGTCTGGCGCTCGGCATCAATGTCGGAGCGTCGAATTCGGTCGCCGTGGCGGCTGTGGGGGACGGTAGCGATTCGGACAATGGTCCAACAGACGGGGGTTCGGTCAGCATTCATCCGAGCGTGTTGCGGCTCACCCCTGATGCGCCGCCCGCCTTCGGCACGAGGGCCAGGGTGCGCGGCAGACATTCCAACGACGTGGTCGTCGAGGGCTTCCTGAACCGGGTGGGCGATCCCGTCGACATGCTCACCGAGGATGGCGCCACCCATCCCGCCGCCGATCTGGTGGCCACCGCGCTCACCTGTTTGATTGACGAAATGTCCACGCGCGCAGGCCAATCGGCATCGGCCACGATCGCCTGCCACCCGGCGTGGTGGTCCCAGCACACCGTCGATATCCAGCGCGACGCACTGGACCGCGCCGGCCTCACCGACGTGACGCTCGTCCCGGAACCACTGGCGGCGCTGCGCTGGCTCACCGCGACGCACGGCCCGCTCGGCGACGGCGCGGTGGCGGTATACGACCTCGGCGCGTGCGGTCTGACCGTATCGGTTTTGCGCACCGGTGAGCAGTCGGGCCTACTCGGTACGCCACTGCGCAGTACCGATATCGCGGGTGCCGAATTCGATCTGTTGACCATGCGCCATGTGCTGGCCAATGCGCTGGGCGGAAATGATTTCGATCCATTCGACCCAGTTGTCGAACGGGAATTGGCGGCATTGCGCATACGCTGCCGAAATGCGAAGGAAGAGCTTTCCATTAATACCGCGACAGTGGTCGCGGTGCGACCGCGTCCGGGTGATCAACGCGATCAACAGATCCGACTGGTGCGTGACGAACTCGAGGAGTTGCTGAGAGGTCCGCTCTTGGCCTCGACCGACCTCATCCGGGACGCCGTGCACCGCGCGGGTCTCGAAGTGGGCGATATCGGCCGGGTGTTGTTGACCGGCGGCGGTGGCGCTATTCCGCTGGTGGCCGAGCTGATTTCGAGCGAGTTCGGCCTGCCGGTGGTCGCCGCGCCCGATCCGGCGCAGACCAGCGCCCGCGGCGCCGCACTGCTGGCGACGGATCTGCTTGCCGAAATCCAGAGCCCCGCACCGACCCCGGTGGCCGCGCGACCGGATATCGAGCCGACACCGAAAACCAGGGAGTTTCCGGCACTTTCGAGCGCCCCGAAATTGCCCGAGCCGCCGAAGCGCAGCGGCCTCACCAGCAAGCAGCGAGCCGCGATCATCGCGGGCACCATATTCGCCATCGGCGTGCTGACAACCGGCACCGTCGCGATCGGCACCGGCATCCAGTCCGGTCCGAATCACGCTCCCGCGGTGCAGGATACGACAACTACTCCCGCACCGGTTCAGGTCGCGGCCCCATCCGGCGCCCTCGACCCCACCACCGGACGTCCCGTCTCCCCCGCCGCCGACACCAGCGGCGGCAAAGCGAAACCCACCGGCACCCAACAAACTCCATCGAGCGACCCGGCGATCGTCGCGGTGAACAACCCGCCCGCCACCGGCCAACCGGATCCGGCAGCCCCGGCAGCCCCTGCGCCACAACCGAATCCACAACCGAATCCGCAGCCGAATCCACAACCGAACCCCCAGCCGCCGACGGCACCGCAGCAGCCACCACCGCAACTCCCGGCGCTACCGTCACCGCCGACGCTGCCGAACCTCGGTGACACCGTGGACAAGGTCGGCAACGCGGTACCGACGGCATTGCCCGTACCGCCGGTGATCCAGGGAGGCCACGGTGGCTGATACGGCATTCGACACCCTGCCCTCGGCCCGGGAGATCTTCCGCGAACTCGATTCCGCCGACCGCGAGCCGGTGGTCTATCTGATCCGGGGTCGTTCCTGCACTGGCAAATCCACCCTGCTCGCCGCGGTCCGGACGAGGTTGCGGGCTAGGGGCGTCTCGACCCACGAGGATCCGGCGGCCCTCTTTCCCGAGACCCACGAACCCGATTACGCCGCAACGACTCTCGTCGTCGAGGGGGCGCACCGGATCATCCCGGCCGCATTCGGCGGCCCGCCGCCGCGGATCGAGGCCGAACCCAACGGTCACCCGAGCCCGGCCGCGCTGGTGGTCGACAACGCGCAGACGCTGAACCGGCATCAGCTCGAACAGATCTGCGCCACAATCGAATCCGGCGATCACTCGGTGGTGATCGCCGCCCAGCCACGCCCGCACGACCCGAATCTGCGCGCCCTCACCGACCTGGTGTCTCGGCGCGGCCGCGTCGTGGATCTGCGCCCGCTCGGCGTCGCCGATATCGCGCCGTTCGCAAGGGAATTGGGGCTGACGGTGCCGCGCCCGGTGGCACAGCACATCCATCGGCAGACCGGCGGCATCCGCGGCGGTGTCGTCGCGGCGCTGGCCGCCGCCTGCTCGGCCCGGCTGGACGCGGGGATCCGCGCGGTGGACGATGCGGTGACCGCATGGACTCGCGCCCTGCTCGACGATATCGAGCCGGATCTGCTGGAAACCTTGGTGGTCGCCACCACCGGCGCCGGCCTGGACGCCAGCGAACTCACCGAGGTGCTGGATGTGGAACCCGCTGCGGCACAGGACCTTATCGACAGGGCGAGGGCGAGCGCCCTGGTAACCGACGCCGATCTGCTGCTCACCCCGGCGGTCGCGCCGCTGCGCACCCTGCTCGGCGATCGACGCTTCGTCGGAGTGCAGCGCAGGCTGCTGACCGCCCGCCTGGACGCGGGCCTGCTGCGCGACAACACCGCGCTGCTGCTCGCCGAGTCCGGGGTGCGGGATCGGCGGCTCGCCGAATTCCTCACCGCGACAGCGGAAAAGGCGGGCCACGAGGCCGTCCGCTACTACGCCGCCGCGGCGGCGACGGGCGCCGATCCCGATGACATCGCGCTGCGCTGGGCCGAGGCGGCCGCACGCGTCGGCGACGGCGACACCGCGATGCGGCTGGCCGAACCGATGCTGGCCAGGCAGGGCGTCGCCGGCCCGGATCTCGCTGCGGCGGTACGGATCTGCGCCGCCGTGCTGACCAGGCGCGGGTTGGTGAGCCGGGCCGCCCAGCTCTATACCTGGCTGGGTCCGCGGCGGGTCGGCGCCGATTGGGCGATCGGTGCGACGGTGCTCTATCTCGCGGGCGAGGTTTCCGGCGCGGCGGCCATGTCCGCATCGGCGGCGCAGTGGCCGCCGACCGAGGCCAACGCGCACGCCCGGCTGATCGCGACCTCGCTGGAGCAGACCATCGTCCGCAATCCGGGCGAAATCGGCACCGCCGCAGCCGTTTCCGCGCTGGTGCAGGCGTCGTACGCGGATGCGAGCGTCGACCGCTTCCTGCCGTGCACCGCGGCGTCCATCGCGGCGCTGCTGTGCCTGAGCACCGGCGAGCCCCGCCGCGGCGTCGACGCGCTGCGCCGCGCCGACAGCGGCGGCCTGCGCTGCCATCAGCTGCAGGTGCTGACCGCCTGGACCGCCATGCTCGGCGGCGACGAGCAGGCCGCAGCGGCCGCGGCCGCGACCATCGACCATGAAACGCTCGACATCCGCGACCGGCTGCTGGCCCATGCGGTCACCGTCGGGCTGGCCCGGCGCAGTGGCGATCATGCCGCGCTGGCCAAGGCCTGGCAGGCGGCCCGTCCGCTGTTCGACGACGTCGACGCCGATCTGCTCGCCCTGCTGCCGATCGGCGAGCTGTGGCTGGCCGGCATTCGCCTGCGTGACGAGCGCCGCATCGCACCGCTGGTCGATGCCGCGCTCGGGCTGCTTCGCCGCCTGGGCAATCCACCGGCCTGGGCCAACGCTTTTCACTGGTACGGCGTGCAGGCCGCGATCGCGCACGAGAGCCCGGACGAGTTGCTGCCGCATGCGCGCGCACTGAAGGCCGCGGCGGAATCCGGCGATCGGCATGCCGCGGTGCTGGCCGCCGCCGGCCGCACCTGGGTGCTGGTGCTGCGCGGTGAGGTGGCGGCGGGTCCCGTCGAAACGGCCGTCGCACAACTCGGCGAAATCGGCCTGACCTGGGATGCGGCCCGGCTGGCCAGCGAGGCCGCGCTGGCCGCCGCCGATTCCGCGACCGCGACCGCGCTGCTGAAGCTGGCCAGGACGGTGCGCGCCGAGGCACGACCACCTGAGCGTCCGGCTCGCCCGGCGCCCGCCGCCACATCGCCGGGAGCTCAGGCGAGCACACCCGATCCCGCCCCGTTGGACGGGTCGACCATGCTCAGCGAGCGCGAGCGCGAGGTCGCCGAACTGGTGCTGCTCGGCCTGACCTACCGGGAGATCGGCGCACGCCTGTACATTTCAGCGAAGACGGTCGAGCATCATGTGGCCCGCATTCGGCGTCGGATCGGTGCTCGTTCCCGATCGGAGTTATTGTCGATGCTCCGCGCCATGGGACACGGCTCGCTGCTGGTGTGACCATGTGGTGCCAGCAGGATCCGAAGCGAGGTATAGAGGATGGCCACAGGGGTGGGCCTGCGCATCGCTGAGGACGGGTGCACGGCGTCGATCGTGTCCGACGGCGACGAACCGCAGTACATCGTCCGCGACGCGGTGCTGTACATGTCCGACGACGGCGACGCGGTCCTCGGTGGTCCACCGCCATCGGGGCATTCGCATCCGATCGGCGGATTCGTCGCCGCGGTCGGCGATCCGACCGGAATCAGCGTCGACGACGGCGAGGCGTACCGCGCCGAAGATCTGATGGCGACGGCACTGTTCTGTCTCATCAACCTGACCGCGGAATATTTGACCGGATCCGCCGAGTTCTATGCCACCCACCCCGCATCCTGGCCGCCGGAATATGTGCAGGCGCTGCGGGAGGCCATGGATTATCTGGGCCTGCGCTCGGTGGTGCTGGTCAACGAGGGCGACCTACCCAGTAGCACCGATCCACTCGCCGCGCTCGGTGCCGGCGGCGCCGCCGATATCGGACAGTCCTTCGCCTACGACGCCGCGCGCGCCGCGCTGACCGCGGTGCTCGCGACCCCGGCGGGCGCGACCCCGCCGGATCCCACCACCGCCGAGAATTCCACCCTGGACACGATCGTCTTTCCGGCCATCTCGAATACCGATCGGCCGCAGGCCTATTCGGCGGCCATCCCGGTGGCCGAGCCGGTGGTGACCGAGGCCGTCCCGGCTCCGACCATCGCCGAGCCGGTCACACCGGCCAAGAACCGCAAACAGCTGCCGCTGCTCATCGGCGCCGCCGTGGTGATCGGTTTGGCGCTCGGCGGCGTCGGTGTCGCCATGCTGCTGCGCAACAGCGGCGATACCCCGGTGCCGCCGATCAAGGACGCGCGCTCCGAGGTGACGGTGACGGTGCCCGCACCGCCGCCGTTCATTCCGCCACCACCGACGACGACCCCGCCGACCACAACGCGTCCGCCGGTGACTCGCGAGGTGGTACCGGATCCGACCACGACGACACCACCACCTCCGCCGACCACTACTCCGCCGCCGACCACTACCGCGCCGCCGACCACCACCTACCCGTGGCCGACCCGTCCGCCGTGGCCGACCCGGACCCCGCGACCGACGCCGACACCGTTCGATCCGTTCCCCGACGGCCCCCCGCAGCTGGAGATCCCGGGCCTGGGCTGATTTGGTAGCGCCGGACCCGGGTTTGTGCCCTAAAGTGGTGCGCTGACCGGTGTTGTTATTGGCGTTAACGAACATCCGGTCGTCAGCTGGATCATTGGCTGTGTGCAACGGTTTCGGGCGGGGGCCGTGGCGTACGGATGAGCGGGCACACCGTGCCGACGAAGGGACTTCATGCGCAAGTTGGTGGCGCGTCGCGCCGCGGTCAAAGCAGCCACACTCGCCTCGACCGTTTTCCTGGCCCCCTTGTTCGGTATCGGACCCGCCCAGGCGGATCCCGTCGCACCCACTCAGCTGAACGAATCGAATCTGCCCCCTGAACTCGTGCAGGCCATCGCCCGCGATTTGAAGATGACCCCGGCGGAGTATCTCGACCGCGCCGCCAAGGCACAGCAGCTCAGCGACTACGCACGTGGATTCCGTTCGGAGCGGCCGGATTCCTTCGCGGGCGCCTGGCTCACCCCGGACGGTAAACCGGTGGTCGCCGTCACCACGGCGGACGCCGCCCGCATCGCCAGCGCCGACGGCTACCAGACCAAGATGGCCCCGATCTCCGCGGACAACCTGGAAAGCTCGCTGACACAACTGAATCAGTGGGTGTCCACACTGCCGCGCGAACTGTCCCAAGCCATCAACAATGTCGCGATCGATTTCCTCAACAGCCAATTGGTGTTGAGCCTCGCCAACACCCCGGCCGGGCATGTGCTCAACCTGCCGACGCTGATCGCCAACATCAAGGTCATCCTTTCGCCGAACGGCGGCGGTCCGGTCGAGCACCGGCCGATGGGCGGCGACACCTACATCAGCGCACCGACCTCGCTGCAGGATGCCGAGCTGAAGACCGTCGACGTGTGCTCATTCGGTTTCAACAGCGTCGACGCCGCCGGTAATGCGCTGAATATCAGTGCGGGACACTGCAATCCGAATATCGACAAGGCCAACGACCAGGCCTCGGTCTACCTGCCGAACGTCAAGGACGTCGCGGCCAGCCCGGAACTCGGCACCTTCGTCCGCGCCAAGCTGGGCGGCCAAGGCGCACTGGACTATTCGGTGATCAAGCTGAACGACCGCGCGGTGCGGGCGGGTATGGATCAGCCGTCGGTGCGCGGCGCGAACGGCACCACGCTGTCCATCACCGGCATCGCCGACCCGGTGACCGGCGCCCCGGTCTGCAAGTCGGGCCAATCCTCCACCTTCACTTGCGGTTTCGTCGTCGCCGATCGGGTGGAGACGCAGCTGTACACCGCGGAGGGCGTGAGCAAGATCGTGCGCGGCTTCGCCAGCTCGGCCTGCACCCTCGGCGGCGACAGCGGCGGCGCGATCGTGTCCGGCACGCTGGCCCTCGGCATCACCAGTGGCTCCAACGCGGCCGAGGCGCCGGATTGCAACGAGGCCAATATGGCGCTGGCGCAGTACGGCGGCACCGCGACGCTCGGCATCCCGATCCGCGCGATCCTCGCCGATATCGACGCCGGCTCCGGCGGCGGGCTCGGCAGCGGTATCGAGGTGCGCACCCGGCGCGACGTCGGCTGAATCGGGCCGTGACGGGCAATACGGACAATTCACTTGGACGCGGCGTCCGATAATCCGCGCACTCGGTGAAACCGCGCCCTGAGATGAGTAGGCATACCGGGCGGAAGCCCATATAGTCTGGTCATGCTCCTGCCACGTATAGGTCAGTTCCGATCCGCTGCGCGACAGACCAGGATCCGAAAATCAGTGATCGCCGCTTCGGCGGCGATCCTGCTGTTCGGACCCACCGCGGCAGTAGCGAACGCGCAGCCGGATCCGGCCCCCCAACTTCCGCCGGAACTCATCACCGCCATCACCCGCGACCTGAAGATCTCGCCGCAGGAATACCTGCATCGCGCGGATGTCGCCCAGCAGGTCGCGGCGTTCGGCACCACGGCGCAGCGGCAGTACCCGCAGGTGTTCGCCGGCTCCTGGCTCGACGACGCGGGCAAGGCGGTCGTCGCGCTGGCGCAGGGCCCGGGCAGCGACGAGGCCCGAAAGGCCGCGCAGTCGGCCGGATTCGAGGTGCGCAACGTCGCCAAGAGCGAGATGACGCTGCGCGGTGAGAAGAGCGCGTTCGAGCAGTGGCTGAGCGGACAGCCCGCCGAGGTCGCCTCGCAGGTGCGTGGCGCGGTCATCGACACCGTGAACAACACCGTCGCCGTGCGCGTCGACAAGTCCGGGCTGCCGATGCCGAGCTTCATCGACCCGGCCCGGGTCATAGTGATGCCGGCACCGCCGCAGGCGGGCGAGCCGATCGCGGCGGCCATCGCCAGCGCATCGAACCTCGGCCCCAAGGCCGCGGGCGACTCGTACGCCTCGCTGATGGGCCGCATGCAGCTGCGCTGCTCGCTCGGCTTCAACGGCACCCTCAACGGCAGCACGGTGAATATCAGTGCGGGGCACTGCAATCCCGATATTCCGTCGGCGGGCAGCGATAATGCGGCCGCGGTCGTCGCGCTGGTGACCGATAACAGCGGCCCGCGGGTCGGCCAGTTCCAGAAGTCGGTGCTCGGCCAGCAGGACTACTCGATCATCAAGATCAACGACGAGTTCCGGGACAGCTTCTCCAACAACCTGGTTCGCGTCCCGAACGCCGCACCCATCGCGCTCGGCGGCGTCGCCGTCCCGGTGGTCGGCGCTCCGGTCTGCAAGTCGGGCGCGCGCACCGGCTTCAGCTGCGGTGTCATCAACGCCGTCGACCAGACCGTCCAGATCGGCGATCGGCAGCAGACGCAAAGCTTCTCGGCCAATATCTGCGCCCTGCCCGGCGACAGCGGCGGCCCGGTGGTGACCGGTAACCTCGCCCTCGGCATCTCCAGCGCGTCGTCGGTGGCCGACTACCCGATCTGCGAGATCCCCAACCTCATCGGTGCGCTCACCGGCAACGTGCCGCAGCTGTTCGCGCAGCCGCTGAACGTCGTCCTCTCGGACAACCCTGGTCTGAAGGTCAACGGGAGCTGATCCGCCAGCCATCGAAAAGGCCGGTCGCCCTTGTGCGATCGGCCTTTTTGCTGTCACTTTCCTGTCAGCCGGCTGACGGGTGCGGCATCCTGGATTGCATGTGTTTGGTGTTGATCGGCTGGCGCGCGCATCCGGACTATCGCTTGATCGTGGCGGCCAACCGGGATGAGTTCTACACCCGGCCCACCGAATCCATGCGCTGGTGGCCGGAGGTTTCCGGATTGCTCGCCGGGCGCGATCTCGGCGCTGTCGGCCGGGCCGCGGGTGAGCCGCCGGGCACCTGGCTCGGCCTGCGCGGCGAGGTCAACAGATTCGCCACCGTCACCAATGTGCGCAACCCGAATGATGAACGCCCCGATGCCCGTTCACGCGGCGCACTGCTGATGGACTTCCTACGCGGCAGACCGGCGGGCGAATTCCCCGGCCCGGAAAAGTACGTGCTCGACATCGCCAGGGCCGCCGACGAATACAACGGTTACAACTTGGTGGTCTCGGATCTCGAGACGCTGTGGTGGTATTCGAACCGGGCGATGACGCCGCCCCGCGAGCTGCTACCCGGCTACCACGGATTGTCCAACGGCGCCTTCGTCGGCTCCCCGTCCGACCCGGAATCCACTGCGCCGCAGCCCATCTGGCCGAAGGTGCAGGCGGGTGTCGCCGGGCTGCGGTCGGTGATCGAGTCCGACCCCGGCAATATCGAACGCTATTTCGAGGTGCTCGCCGACCGCACCGAAGCACCCGATGATCTATTGCCGCACACCGGCATTCCGCTGCCGCGCGAACGCGCGCTCTCGGCCCGCTTCGTCGCGCACGACCTGCACGGCACGCGCGCGAGCACCGTTCTGCTGGTGCGCAACGACGGTTCGTATCTGATAGCCGAGCGATCCTTCGAGCGGTTCGGGCGCGAGATCGGTGCGGAATCCTTTTCCGGGCGGCTCGACCTGCCGAACTGATAGCGGTCGCGGCGACGGGTGGCCGGTTCCTCGATAGCGAAACCCGCACCGCTGCGCTGAACGTACGCGAATGTTGTCCAACAATTGCGGGCAGGTGACATCAGTTTGCTACGCTCGGCCGGACGGTGCGGAAGCGCGCCGTCTCGCACCGGCCGACGACCGGGCGATGCACGGATGCGGACCCTCCGGGAGGGCAGATGGAATACGACTGGTCAGCGGCCGATCTGGCCTTCCGGGATGAGGTGCGCGCCTTCCTCGACGCCGAGCTGACACCCGAACTGCGGCGGGCCGGGCGGTTGGCGACGAGCGTCTACCCGGATCACGCGGCCAGCATGGAATGGCAGCGGATTCTGCACGCGCGCGGCTGGGCGGCACCGGCATGGCCGGTCGAATACGGCGGCTGCGCATGGAGTCTGACCCAGCACTACATCTTCGGCAGGGAACTGGCGCTGGCCGGTGCGCCCGCGCTCTCGCCGATGGGTATCAGGATGGTGGCTCCGGCCATCATCGCCTTCGGCACACCCGAGCAGAAGGCGCACTTCCTGCCGCGCATCCTCACCGGGGAAGTCTTTTTCTGCCAAGGCTATTCGGAGCCGGAGGCCGGATCCGATCTCGCGGCGCTGAGCATGGCGGCGATCCAGGACGGCGACGACCTGATCTGCACCGGCAGCAAGATCTGGACAACCCATGCGACGGAAGCGAATTGGATCTTCTGCCTGGTGCGCACCGGACGCGACGGCAAGAAGCAGCAGGGCATCACCTTCCTGCTCATCGATATGACCACGCCCGGAATCGAAATCCGCCCGCTCGTCATGACCTCCGGCGAACAGGTGCAGAACCAGGTCTTCTTCGACAACGTCCGGGTGCCGAAAAGCAATGTGCTCGGCCGGATCGACGACGGCTGGACCGTGGCGAAATACCTGCTGGTGCATGAGCGCGGCGGGGCCGCCGCACCCTGGTTGCAGGTGATGGCCGCCGATGCGGCCGCCGCGGCGGCGGAACAGACCGGGCCCGACGGAAACCCGCTGATCGACGACCCGTCATTCGCCGCGCGACTGGCGGACACCAGGATTCGCACCGAGGTGCTCGAAGTTCTGGAGTACCGAACGATTTCCGCGATGGCCAGGGGTGAGAATCCCGGCCCCGCCTCGTCCATGCTCAAAATACTCGCCACCGAGTTGAGCCAGCGGCTCACCGAACTCGCACTCGATGCCGCCGGTCCGCGTGGACGGGTCTACCAGCCGCACGCCACCGCGCCCGGCGGGCCGATCGCCGAATACACCCCGCCCGCCGACGATTACGTCAGCGGCGCGCCGTGGCAGGCGGTCGCGCCGCTGCGCTACTTCAACGACCGGGCGGGCTCGATCTATGCGGGCAGCAACGAAATCCAGCGCAATATCCTCGCCAAGGCAGCATTGGGGCTCTGATGAACTTCACCCTTACCGACGAACAACGGATGCTCCGCGACGCGGTCGCCGGATTCCTCGGCGCCCGTTACGAATTGACGAAGAGCCGGGCGGCGGTGAAATCCGCGGCGGGTTGGGATCCGGCGATCTGGCGTGGATTCGCCGACGAGATCGGCATACTCGGCGCCACGCTGCCCGAGCGGGTCGGCGGCATGGGCGGCGGGCCGATCGAATTGCTGGTTATCGCCGAGGAACTCGGACGCGCGCTGGTCGTCGAGCCGTTCGTCGACACCGTTGTACTCGGCGCTGGGCTGCTCGACCGGTCCGGTGGCGCGGACGACGTACTGCGGCAGATTGTTTCGGGCTCGGCCCGGGTTGCGTTCGCGGCACTGGAGCCCGGCTCCGGCGATATTTTCCACGACGTGTCGACCATCGCGCGGCGCGACGGCGCCGAGTGGGTGCTCGACGGCACGAAGATCGTGGTGACCGGGGCGCCGATCGCCACCCATCTGGTCATCGCCGCACGCACCTCCGGTGCGCGTCGCGATCCGGCCGGAATCTCGTTGTTCCACATCGGATTCGACGCGGCAAATCCACCGGCGGGCGTCGAGGTGCACACCTATCGCACCATCGATGACCGCGTCGCGGCCGACGTGGTTTTCACCGACCTGCGCCTGCCCGCCGACGCGCTGCTCGGCGCCGAGGGCGATGCCTGGCGGGTCATCGAGCCGACCATCGACGACGCCATCGCCGCGATCACCGCCGAGGCCGTCGGCTGCATGCGAAAAGTGTTGGCCGACACCGTCGAATACACCAAGCAGCGGCATCAGTTCGGGCAGCCCATCGCCGGCTTCCAGGTGCTGCAGCACCGCATGGTCGACATGTACCTGGAACTCGAACAATCCGTCGCCGCCGCCTATTTGGCCGCGAACTCGCTGCGCACCGCCCAACCCGACCGCGCCCGCGCCATCGCCGCCGCCAAGGTCACCGTCGGCCGCGCCGCCCGCTTCATCGGCCAGAACGCCGTCCAACTGCACGGCGCCATGGGCATGACCGAAGAACTCGCCGTCGGCCACTACTTCAAACGCCTGACCGCCATAGAACGCGAATTCGGCCCCACCCCCCACCACCTGACCCGCTACGCGGCCCTGACCAGATAACGCTGGCGAGTTCAGAACTAGTTCTGACATACTGGCCGCATGGGCGCTACAGCTACGTGGTCGGAATTCCTGCGGGACCCGAACCGGGTGATCGAAACGATGGAGGCGGACGGTTCGGTCACCCTGGTTCGCCGGTCGGCGCCGCCTGTGCGCTTATCCGATGCGGATGCCGCCCTGGCCACAGAGGAGACGCTGGGCGCGCTCACCCTCCTGCTATCACTGGCACTCGACGATGACATGCTCACCAAGTTGGTCAGCAAGCTGACCTTCGCCTTTCCCTGGATCGAACTGCTCCCGGAAACACAGCGCCCCGAGTTCGTCGCGGATTTCCTGCATAACGCCAGAGCCGGTTTCGCCATCGGTCGCCTCGACGTGCTGACAGCAACCCTGGCCGCGTGGCGCGATACCGCGACCGCGTACGCCGACAGCAGGATTCGGGTCGATGGTTCCGATCTGCACTACCTGGAAAATGCGGTGCCGGTACCGGATCCGAAGGGCGATGAGTGACCAAGCGCCGAGAGGTAGCACGCCCGCTCAAACGGACCGAGTACGAGATCGTCTTCATTACGAACGAAGCGCAGAAGGGCTGGACCGACTGTCTCGCGGCGGCACGCAATACGATGGTCGAGGCATGGGAGGCTCTGACACGAGCTCCGGTGACCACATCGGCGCGTCTCTATCCCCTGAGAGGGGAACTCAGATACGGCACGTACCAAGGTCAGACCTACGAGCGTTACCAGTACAAGTTCACTGACGGCGGTCGGCTCTGGTACTTCGTCGAACACGCACAGAAGGGTGGTAAGACTGCCGGTCGCGTACTCCTGGAGCGCTGCCTTCCAGGGCACCCCAAGGAGACCGAGTAGCACTGACGAATCGTGGTCGGCGGCCAGCGGAAGTTCCGCCCCATGTGGCCGTCCCCACTGTTTCGTCAGCCCCGCAAACAAGCGAGCCCGGGTCCGTTGGACGGACCCGGGCTCGATTTTCGATTCGGTTCAGTTCTTGCGGCCGGGAGCCTTGGCGCCGGACTTGAAGCCGAGGCCGCCTGGCTTGGCGAGCGGCGGGGTGATGTCGGTGCCGTTGCCGTTACCGGGCTGGTCGGGTTCTGCGGATGAATCCGACTGAGCCGTAGGGGTTTCCGGAGCGGCAGGGGTTTCCGAAGCGGCGGGCGTTTCCGGAGCGGCCGGGGTGGCCGACGCACCGGGAGCCTTCGGCCCGGGGCGCCTGAAGCCGGACTTCATGGCCAAACCCTTCGGTGCCACCGTCGGCTTACTTTCGGTCGAAGCCGGTTCGGCGGCAGCGGATTCCGTGGCGGCGGGTTCGGCCGCCGATGTCGCGGAGGTCGGCTCAGCGGCCGGAGCGGCCTTCGCACCCGGAGCCTTCGCGGCACCCTTCATGGCCAGCCCACCGCCGGGCGCCTTCGCACCGCCCTTCATCCCAAGCCCCTTCACCGCGGGAGTCTCGGAAGGGGTTGATTCTGCGGCGGGCTCCTTCGCGCCCGGAGCCTTGGCCCCACCCTTGAGCCCGAGCCCACCGGGAGCCTTCGCCGGACCCTTCATTGCCAAACCCTTGACCGGAGCCTCCTCGGCCGGAGCCTCGGCGGGCTTCGCACCCGGAGCTTTCGCGGCGCCCTTCATTCCGAGACCACCGCCGGGCGCTTTGGCCGCGCCCTTCATCCCCAGGCCACCGCCCGGTGCCTTCGCGGCGCCCTTCATGCCCAGACCGCCACCGGTCGGCGCGGCCTTGGGCGCCGCGGGCGTCTCCGCGACGGGTTCCGGCTCGGGCGCCGAAACCGGTTCGGGCGCGGCCTTTTTGGGCTCCTGCACCACGGTGAGGTTTTCGGTGAGCTTGGCCGGTTCCACCCGCTCGATGGCATCGAGCATGAGCTGGGCGACGTCGACGACCTCGACGCCTTCGCCCTGACCCTTCTCCTGCCGCGCGGTGACACCGTCGGTGAGCATGACGCGGCAGAACGGGCAGCCGGTCGCGATCTTGGCGGGCGATGTGGACAGCGCCTCATCCACCCGGTCGATATTGATGCGCTTGCCGAGCTGCTCCTCCATCCACATGCGCGCACCACCGGCGCCACAGCACATGGATCGCTCACCGTGCCGGGGCATCTCCACCAGCGTGGAACCGGACGCGGCCATCAGTTCGCGCGGCGCGTTGTAGACCTTGTTGTGCCGCCCGAGGTAGCACGGGTCGTGGTAGGTGACGTTCTGGGACACCGAGGCCACCGGAACCAACTGCTTCTGGCGCACAAGGCGATTCAGCAGCTGGGTGTGGTGCACAACCTCATACGTTCCGCCCACCTGTGGATATTCGTTGTTCAGCGCGTTGAAGCAGTGCGCACAGGTGACCACGATCTTCTTGCGGTTCTGCTCCACACCCTCGAACACCGAATTCAACAGCTCGATGTTCTGCTGCGCCAGCTGCTGGAACAGGAATTCGTTGCCCGCGCGCCGCGCCGAGTCGCCGGTGCAGGTCTCCTCCGCACCGAGCACCATGAATTTCACACCGGCGGTTGCCAACAGCTCGGCGACGGCCTTGGTGGTCTTCTTCGCCCGGTCCTCGTACGCGCCCGCACATCCGACCCAGAACAGGTATTCGTATCCGTCGAAGCTGTCCGCATCCTGCCCGAAAACCGGGATCTGGAAGTCGAGTTCGTTGATCCAGTTGAGCCGGTCCTTGGCGTTCTGGCCCCACGGGTTGCCCTTGTTCTCCAGGTTCTTGAACAGACCCGCGAGCTCGGACGGGAACTCCGATTCGATCAGCACCTGGTACCGGCGCATATCGATGATGTGGTCGACGTGCTCGATATCCACCGGGCACTGCTCGACGCACGCACCACAGGTGGTGCAGCTCCACAGCACCTCGGGATCGATGATGCCGTTGGCCTCCACGCCGCCGACCAGCGGCCGTTCCGCTTCCGCCTTCGCGGCGTCGGAAATCTTGGCCAGCGCGGCCTCGTTCGGCTTGCCGTCGGCGTCGACCAAACCGATTTCGTCGCCGCCCATATCCTTGCGGCCACCGGCCAGCAGATACGGCGCCTTCGCATAGCCGTGGTCGCGCAGCGACATGATCAACAGCTTGGGCGACAACGGCTTCCCGGTGTTCCAGGCCGGGCACTGTGACTGGCAGCGACCGCATTCGGTGCAGGTGGTGAAGTCCAGCCAGCCCTTCCAGGAGAAGTCCTCGATGCGACCGGCGCCGAAGGTGTCGCTATCCGGGTCGGCGGTCTCCATATCGACCGGCTTGCCGTTGGACATCATCGGCTTCGCGGCGCCGAGCGCGACGCCGCCGTCGTCCTCCCGCTTGAAGTAGATGTTGAAGAAGGCCGAAAGCCGGTGCCATGCCACACCCCAGGTGACGTTGCGGCCGACGAAGTAGAGGAAGGCCATGCCGGAGACCAGCTTGATGAAGGCGAACACCGACACCATCGACTCGTTCGCGGGCAGCAGCTCGGAGATCGGCCCGCTGACGAAGTCGGTCCAGTGGTATTCGCCCTTCAGCGCGAGCACACCGGCCTTCACCCCGATCATGCCGATGCCCTCGAGCAGCACGATGGTCTCGATGACGTAGGCCGGCGCGAACTTGGATCCGGTGAAGCGGGACAGCCGCTCGGGCACCCGGGGATGGTTCAGCTGCCGGATGGCGATGAGCACCACGATGCCGACGACCGTTGCGATGCCGAGGATTTCGTCACCGAGGTGGAACCACCAGGTATCGCCGATGAACGGCCACGCGAAGGTCGGCTTGAAGGTCTGCCCGTACGCCTCGAACCAGAACTGCATGCCGGCCAGGAAGCCGATCATCACCAGCCAGTGCGCCCAGCCGACGGTGCGGAACTTGTTCATGCGGGTATGCGCGATGAACTCGATCAGCATCTGTTTGAAGCGCGGAAAGAACGGCCGCCAGCGATCCGGCGCGGGCTGTCCGACTCTGATGGCGCTGACGATTCTCCACACGCCGCTGATGAACGCGGCCCAAGCCACCAGGCTCAGCAGCGCCCCAATCGTGCCCAGCGTCACTGTCAGGGCATTCATGTCGCGACCTTTCTTTAGAGGCAACACGAGTCGTTGCGGGGCGACCTGGACGCCGCCCGATTGGCTCGTATCCTAACTGGCGGTAAGTTACCCGCCAGTAACTACCCCACTCCATCGTACGATCGGCAGTTCGTCGCAGCCCCCTCTTCCTGGGGCTTGACCCTTTTGGACGTTGTGATCAATATCACGCAAATCGCGCCAATCCATGCGCGCCACGGCTGTTCACCACCGTAAACGCCGCACGCCCCGATACCCTCGCTAAGGATCGCCTTAGTCAGCCGAATTGCATTGAATCTGTTACAGATCTCGCATCGGGGTCTCCATTCGATTACGCTCACCTCGTTTTCTGTTTGCTGTGTCGTATCCACCACTGCTCGGGGAGGTCCGGGGCCGAATCGCCCTGGGTTGCATGAGTTCTCGCGTGGCGGTGCGGCTCCCGCGGACAACCTGATGATGGATTGGAAACTGAATGAAACTCCGCAGCACCACCGCGGCTGCCGTGCTGGCCATCGGCGCGATGACCATCGGCCTGGGGTCCGCGTACGCTGAACCCGCTGCTCCCGCTGATCCCGGTGTCAACTACTCGGTCAAGCTGGTGGACAAGACCGTCGTCGCGTCGCTCAAGGGGGGCACCTTCGCGCTGACGGAACAGGACGGTCCGACTCCCGAGAGCCCGAAGACCCAGATCGCGAATGTCAAGGACGCCGCGACCGGCGCCACGCTGATCTCCTTCCCGCTCGACTACAAGGTCACCGGAACCAATGTGCCGGTGAAGGCGGTCACCAAGAACGACGGCGCGGTCCTGGAGGTCACTCCGGAGAAGCCGGCCGACCTGCAGGTGGCCAACCAGCCGCTGCAGATCAAGGAGATCGCGTCGCCGGTTGAAAACCAGCGTGCGCAGAACGAGTTCGCCAGCAAGTTCGGCATCGCCACCGCGGTCGGCGGATTCGTCGGCACCGCGGTCGGCGCGATCATCGGCTGCGTCGTGACCCTCCCGGTCGGCTGCATCCCGGGGCTGCTCACCGGCGCCGGCGTCGGCGGCATCCTCGGCACCATCGCCGCGGGCGGCCCGACCCTGATCGCCGCGGGCATCGAGCTGCTGAACACCCTGCAGGCGCCGGACGGCACCACCCAGTGGGCGGACAAGCCGGCGGGCCAGAACTGATCTCGGCTCTCTGAAGTGGCCCTCGGCATCGCTTGCCGGGGGCCATTTTTCGTATCCGCTCAGCAGTCCTCGAAGAAGGCCTTCACGAAACCGGCGGACTGGTAGGCGTAATCCCACGCCCAGCGGGCCACCGACAGGTGCGGAGCCGGATCCAGGAAGAGCAGCTCACCGCCCCAACACTTTTCGAGAATGTAGCGGGCACGGGAGATATGCGGGGTGAACGTCACCACCAGCACCCGATGCCAGTTGTTCGCGCGGGCCAGCGCGGCCAGCTCCCGACCCTCGCCGCGGGTCGTGCGCGGCGACGGATCGAAACAACTGACCTGGAAGCTGTAGCGGGAGTGGCAGATCCGGTTCATCACCGCGCTGTGCTCATACGGATCGGAGAACAGGACCCGCGGCGCGTAGCCGTCGTGCGCCAATCGCAGACCGAGTTGTTCACGACCGTCGTGCGCGCCGCCGAGCACCAGGATCGCGTCGGCCCGAGCGGGCCGGTCGACCCGCGGATCGACGTACACCGGCCACAGCGCCCCGACGGCCACCGACAGCACGGCGATCAGGCCCAGCAGAACCCAGGTGATCCGGTGTCGTCGCACCGGGCCGATGGTAGCTCGCCGCGCTAGCCGTCGGATCGCCATTTGCCCTGGCAGCGGGCCTGCGCGGGACCAAACCGAATGTTGGGCGAACACGATGTGACCCACGTCGCCATCTGTACACCCGATGTTGCCGTGACCCTTGCCTCGCTGACGTGGTGCGGCCATCGGCGACGCTTACCAATCGATCATGCGATGCACAGTCTTCGGAACCGGGTACCTGGGGGCCACGCACGCCGCGTGCATGGCAGAACTCGGACACGATGTGGTCGGCGTCGATGTCGACCCGGGCAAGGTGGCGAAGCTGTCCGACGGCGTCGTGCCCTTCTACGAACCGGGTTTGGAGGAGGTGCTGCGGCGCAACCTGGAGGCAGGGCGGCTGCGGTTCACCACCTCGTATCCGGAGGCCGCCGCACACGCCGACGTGCATTTCCTCGGCGTCGGCACCCCGCAGAAGAAGGGCGAATACGCCGCCGACCTGAAATATGTGCACGCCGTTGTGGATACGCTCGCGCCGCTGTTGGAGCGACCGTCGGTGATCATCGGCAAGTCCACCGTGCCGGTCGGCACGGCGGTCGCGCTCGGCGCGCGGGCTCGGGCGCTGGCCACCACCGATATCGAGGTGGCGTGGAATCCGGAATTCCTGCGCGAGGGTTTCGCGGTACAGGACACCCTCCGTCCGGACCGGCTGGTGCTCGGCGTCGACCGGTCCAGGGACAACTCCGATTGGGTGGCGGAACTGGTCCGCGAGATCTACGCCGACCTCGTCGCCGTCGACGTGCCCTTCCTGCTGACCGACCTGGCCACCGCGGAGCTGGTCAAGGTCTCGGCGAACGCCTTTCTGGCGACCAAGATTTCGTTCATCAACGCGGTCTCCGAGGTCTGCGAGGCGACCGGCGCCGACGTGACGGTGCTCGCCGACGCGCTCGGCTACGACGCGCGCATCGGCCGCCGCTTCCTCAACGCCGGGCTCGGCTTCGGCGGCGGCTGCCTACCCAAGGACATTCGCGCGTTCATGGCCCGCTCCGGTGAGCTCGGCGCGAATCACGCCGTCGCCTTCCTGCGCGAGGTGGACAACATCAATATGCGCCGCCGCACCAAGATGGTCGATATGGCGACGCGCGCGGTCGGCGGCTCGCTGCTCGGCGCCAATGTCGCGGTGCTCGGCGCCGCGTTCAAACCCGAATCCGACGATGTGCGCGACTCGCCCGCGCTGAACGTGGCCGGAATGATCCAGCTGCACGGCGCGGTGGTCACCGTGTACGACCCCAAGGCACTGGAGAATTCGCGCCGGGTGTTCCCGACGCTGAACTACGCCACCTCGGTGGTGGAGGCGTGCGATCGCGCCGACGTAGTTCTGGTGCTCACCGAGTGGCCGGAGTTCACCGCGCTGCGACCGCAGGACCTCGATCGAGTGGTGCGCCGGCGGTCGATAATCGACGGCCGGAACTGTCTCAACCGTGCCACCTGGCGAGATGCGGGATGGGTGTACGCGGGACTCGGCACCCCGTAGAGTGGCTCGGCAGTGTGGGATTGCGGCGTTCGCGGGTCCCTACGTGGTTACGCAGGCCGCCTCCTCCGGGCCTGACGCTCACGCCGCGAGCGGGGGTTTTACTGCCGGACGACCAGTCCTGCCTTACGTGTCGCCGGTCATCGACGGTAGGGTCCGTGAGGCGGGCCCGATCCACCGGTGAGCGGCGCAGGCTCGCATGTCGTAAGTGTGAAACGAGATGGGCAGCTGATGAGTTCGGTACTGGGAGTTTCGGTGGGGGCCGGCGCTGTCCGTATGGCGCGACCACACCTCGGGAACTCCGGCGGGCCCATCGGTGCACACGCCTTCGACCTGCAGCACATCGCGGTCAACGGACATCCGATGGCGGAGTTGACAGCCCAGGCCATCGGCGTCACCGTGGCGAGTTCGCCGGAACCTACCGCGACGGCCATCGCCTATCGCAGTGAGGAACACGCACACGGCATCCGGGCCGCGATGGCCCGCCAGCAGCTGACCAATTACGAGTTGGTCCCCGAGGTCGTCGCCGCACTCGAATTCGCCGAGACCACGGGCGATATCCGCGGCATCTCGTCGCTGGTGGTGTACGACCTAGGCAGTTCCGGACTTTCGGTGAGCGTGGTCGATACGCAGACCCGGGAGGTCCGCTACAGCGAACGCACCAGCGATATCAGCGGCGACTATCTGGATTCGCTTATCCGGGAACAGCAGATTGCGTCGGGACGGATCGCCCATCCGCAGGATCCGGCCGGTTTGGCCGCGCTGGACGCCCTGTGCTGTGAGGCCAAGGAGCAGCTGTCCATCAATACCGCGGTCGCGCTGCCGAGCGAACACGGTCTTGTCCTGCTGGCGCAGGAGAACTTCGAGGCGCTGATCATGCTGGCGATCGAATCGTCGGCACGGATGGCGCGCGATGTGATCGTGCGCTCCGACCGCCCGGTGCACGGTGTGCTGGCCATCGGCGGATGTGCGCGAATCCCGTTGATACCGCGGGTTTTGGAACGCTGGATGGGTGTTCCGGTGATCGTGCCGGAAAGTCCGGAAACGGTGATGGCGCGCGGCGCGGCGCTGCTGGCCAGGCAGCTGCGGCCGTCCCGTCAGGTCGCCGCGGCGCCCGTACCCGGTCCGGCGCCCGGCCCATCCGGCCCGCCCGGCCCGGATGAACTATCGCCCGCCTGGCTGTCGGCGCCGCCGAAGAAGCACGGCAAGCGGGGGGTCAGCGCCGCGGTGCTGACCGTGAGCGCGCTCGCGGTGGTCGCGGCGATCGGACTCGGACTCGGTTACGGCCCACAGGTTTTGACGAGGGACTCGCAGAGCACCGACAAATCCACGCCGTCCCCGACCACCACCGCGCCGCGCACCACCACCCTCGAACCGCAGATAGTGGTGTCGCCCGCGCCGACCACCGAGAGCGAAGTGCCCGCCGCACCACCGCCGCGCCGGGCCGCGACCACAACACCTCCACCGCCCGAACCCGGCCCGAATACCATTGTGGTGCCGGGACTTCCGCCGATCGTGGTACCGACCATTCCACCGGTCATCATTCCGGGTTTCCCGGGTCCGGGGCAGTGAACGGATAGCGCGAGTTCTGTTCTCGCGCAACATGTTCCGTACTACCGGTCGACCCTGGCATGCCGGGCGCGGCGGGGCGGGGCCGGTGGGCGGTGGGATCCGATGGGCCGGGCGAGCAATACCGCGATGGCGGTGGTCAGCGGCACCGAAAGGGCAAGGGCGATACCGCCGACCGCGGAGCGGGCGATTTCGATGCCGACCGCGTCACCGGTGAGGATGTTGGTGATGGACCGGCCCGCGACACTGAACAGCAGCAGCAGCGGCAGCGCACCGCCCGCGTACGCGAGGACCAGCGTGTAGACGGTGCTCGCGATGTGGTCGCGCCCGACGCGCATCGCCGCGGCGAAAACCTCACGGCGGGAAGCGGCTTCGTCGAGTGCGGCGAGTTCGAAGGCGGCCGAGGCCTGCGTGATGGTGACGTCGTTGAGCACGCCGAGCGAGCCGATGATGAATCCGGCGAGCAGTAGCCCGGTGATGCTGACGTGCTGCAGATACGTTGCGACGTTGGTGTTCTGCTCCTCGGACAGGCCGGTGAGATGGGTGGCCTTCAACGTCACCCAGGACAGCACGGCCGCCACGATCATCGACGTCAGCGTGCCGAGCAGTGCGGAGCTGGTGCGCAGGCTCACCCCGTGCGCCAGGTACAGCACGGCGTACAGGATGACAGCGCCCGCCACCAGCGCGACCGGTATCGCCGGCTTACCGTCGAGGAGGGCGGGCAGCAGGAAGACGACCAGCACGAGGAAGGCGAAGCCGAGCCCGAGCACCGCCCGCAGACCGCGCCAGCGCGCCACGATGGCGATGACCACGACGAAGGCGAGCACGATCAGGGTGATCGGCATCCCGCGGGAGTAGTCGTCGAACGAGTACAGCGGCGCCCCGCTCGGATCGGTCTGGCGGATGATCCGGATCTTGTCGCCCGCGTGCAGATCGGGTTGTCCTGGGCCGGGGGCGATTTCGAAGAGCGTGCGATTGCCCTGATGCGGGCCGGAGTCGATGGAGATGATGCTGCGCTGGCAGTTGTAGCCGTTGCTGCGCGGCGCGTCGGGTTTCTCGATGAACACCTTGCCGTTCGAATTGCTGCCGCACGGGCCGATGTCCTGTGATACGACGGTGCCGGATTCGGTCTGCACCGCGCCGCCGCCGGCGTTCTGCATGGGCAGCGGAATGTCGACGTGTTGGCGGCTGGGCCACAGCCAAATGGCACCGATGACGACGAGAATGCCGATGGCGGTGAGTAATCCGATCACGACGCGGGCCGCGTTGGCACCGATCTCGATCGGTCCTTCGTGGTGATGGTGATGATGGTGATCCACCGGGCTCCTACCTGTCCGTCGAATCCTGCCCGCGTGCGAGCTTAAAGGATCTGATTTTCAAGATCACCTCATGCACGCGGACAACACGACCGATAGCCCGTAGGCATTCGAGAACAGCGGAGAGAATTCCGGAGGGGGCGGCGGAGAGCAGGGGGATGTCTCCGCCGCCCGCGAGCCGGCGCCCAGGGGGGTAGGCGCTCGAACTCGAGGTCCGGTTGCTCAGGGGGGTAAGCAACCCGACCGGGCACTCGTAGTGCCAAGAGCTACTGTACACAAAAGACCGTCTTTTGCGCTAGATCAGTCTTCAAACGTCCTAATTTCCGAACCTCAAGTATGTTTCATGTCCGGAACCGGGGCGATTCAGTTGCTCGTGGCGCGCTGCGGGCTATTGCCGATAGCTGGAAAGGAAGTTGCCGAAACGTTCGATCGCCACCGCGAGATCCCGGGCCCACGGCAGCGTCACGATCCGCAGATGATCGTGATTCGGCCAGTTGAAGCCGGTGCCCTGCACCATCAGGATCTTCTCCGACAGCAGCAGATCCAGGATCAGCTTCGAATCATCGTGGATCTCATGGACGTTCGGGTCCAGGCGGGGGAAGGCATACAGTGCGCCACGTGGTTTCACGCAGGACACACCGGGAATCATGTTGAGTCGCTCCCACGCGACATCACGCTGCTCCAGCAGCCTGCCGCCGGGCAGGATCAGATCCTCGATGCTCTGATGCCCGCCGAGCGCGACCTGAATCGCATGCTGCGCAGGCACATTCGGGCACAGCCTGGTGGAGGCGAGCAGATCGATACCCTCCAGGAACCCCCCGGCGTGCTCCTTCGGACCGGTGATCGCGAGCCAGCCGGCACGGTAGCCCGCCACCCGGTAGGCCTTGGACAGACCGTTGAAGGTCAGGCACAGCAGATCCGGCGCCAGCGTGGCCAGCGAAATATGTTTGGCGTCGTCGTAGAGGATCTTGTCGTAGATTTCATCGGCGAGCAGCAACAATTGATGCTTGCGCGCTATATCGACCAGCTGCTGCAGAATCTCCGACGAATACACCGCGCCCGTCGGGTTGTTCGGATTGATCACCAATAGCGCTTTGGTCTTATCGGTGATCTTGGATTCGATATCGGCGATATCCGGCTGCCAACCGTTCGACTCATCGCACAGGTAATGCACCGGGGTGCCGCCCGCCAGACTCGTCATCGCGGTCCACAGCGGGTAGTCCGGCGCGGGGATCAGCACCTCGTCACCGTTGTTCAGCAGCGCCTGCATGGTGATGGTGATCAGCTCGGAGACGCCGTTGCCGAGGTAGACATTGTCGACATCGAGCTCCGGGAAACCGGGCACCAGCTCGTAGCGGGTGACGATGGCCCGGCGCGCGGAGAGAATGCCCTTCGATTCGGAGTAGCCCTGAGCGTAGGGCAGCGCGGCGATCATATCCCGCATGATCACGTCGGGCGCCTCGAATCCGAACGGGGCTGGATTGCCGATATTGAGCTTGAGGATGCGGTGGCCCTCGGCCTCCAGCCGTGCCGCCTGCGCGTGCACCGGTCCACGAATCTCGTAGAGCACGTCCTGGAGCTTCGTGGACTGCTCCAGTACGCGCGGCGGGCGATGCGGTAGATGACTTGGGCTCACCCGTCCAATGGTGCCATCCGCCGCAAGAGGTTAATCCACGTCACAACCCATCGGGCGGCTAGCGCGCGGCTACCCGCCCGATCCGGTCGCGACTACGCGCCGGAGCCGCCGGGCGGTATGTTCTTGGCCGCCGACGATCCGCAGAACTCCTCGATGCGCTCGTCGAGCCTGCGCGCCTCCACCGCGTCACGGAAGGCCGGGCCGGCGATCTTGCGGCGCACCCCGGTGAGCCGCTCCTCCAGCTGGGCGATGCGCTTGTCCTCGGCGAGGCCCAGCACGGGCTGCAGCACCTCGGCCGCGCCGTCCAAACTGCCATTGATCAGGTGGGCGGCCGCATTGTCCACCCGGGCAAGCGATTCCGCGCCGTACGAGCGTTGCTCCGTCGGCCCGCTGGAGTACAGCTCGATGGCCCGCCGGGTCGCGGCCAACGCCGGTTCCGCCTGGCCGAGATTGATATACGTTGCGCCAGCGTAATATTGGCTCTTCGCCTCATTGAATCCGAAGACGCCGCCGATCTCGTCGTGCAGGGTGTCGGTCTCGGCGATCTCCCGCGCCTCGTCGGCCGCCACGATGCAGCGGTGGGTATCGGCCGAATTGCCGAGGCGCGCCCAGATTCTCGCTTCGATATTGAGTAAACGCACCTTGGCCGTTGCCGATTCGGCGTATTCCTGCCCGCTCTGCGCCAGCACCACACCGCGGCGCGGGCGCTCGGACTTGTACTCGATCAGCGCATGCATACCTCTGGTCCAGGCGCGTAACCCGTTGTGCCCGCACAACTCCGCGTACGCCCAGGCCGCACGGACCTGCTCACCCGCGGCGTCGAAATAGCCCAAATCGGTACTGGCATTGGCCAACAGCCCGGACAGGCTGCCCGCCAGAAGATACAGGTGACTGGTATCGGATGGTCGCTGATGGCCCTCCAGCAACCGGTACACCCGGCGGCGCACGCGCAGCATCTCCACCATCATCGGTACCGGTGGAATGTGCACATAATCGTTCGCAATGCGTGTGACATCGGCATCGAGCTGTTCCAATGTGGTCGCACCCACATTTGAGCTCTCGGCCTGGCCGGCGTGCTCGCTGGCCTCATGGGCAGCCGCCATGATCAGATCCCTCTCCGAAATCGCTGCTAACGCATCACCTCTCATCGCACCGGCATCTATGAGAGCCAATAGGTCCGCGTCGCTCGAATAAAGAGCGCGCCCCGAACTGGTTGCGCGCGCGTCTAATCCGGGCCCGGCCGGACGATCGACTATGGGCTGATCGATCATCGCGGCAAACCGTGCCCGCACCACATCGTCGGACCTGGCCAGGGATGTATCCAAGGCGGCTTGATTGATCGGACGTGGGTGGACCCGCGCGCCACCGGCCTCCCACTTCGATACCAGACGCTCGTGCACACCGAGATGCGCAGCGAACTCTCTGATACTCATCCGCTTGGCATCGCGAAGGGCGCGGGCTTCACGTCCTGACCACTCCCGGACCACGATGTCATCCCTTCCGAACGAACTCTTTCTCCAGGGTACGAGCGCTTTGTGAGAGCGGCCACAGCCGAGATCTTCCCGGTATCAAAGGGTTTGCGTCCGACTATGTGGGGTGATGCTCGGGTTTCGGTCGCCGCGTCTCTCAGGAGCACGTACACCGGCACGGCGGCTGCGCACAAGCTGACGAGGGAAGGCGTTCGGGTCCGCCTACCTTCGCCCGAGTCCCGCTCACCCCCTTGCGAATTCGCTTCCGCGTGCGTGAGCGGCGGTAACCGGGCGGGCCCGAGCATCGGCGAATTCACCGAGGGCGCGCCCTCGTCCGGATGCGCCGCTGGGCCGTACCTGGCGGATTCGTTCCGGTCACGCCCGCCGCTGTCCGGCTTGCCCATCGGGCAGCGGAAAGGCAGCGGAAGGAGGGCATCGGGGCAATTCCGCAAAGCCCACCTCGGCGCGAACCTTGATAGGGAGGCAAGGAGTTCGCCGTGAACGTGGAGAAACTCAGAACGGTCGACGATTGGGTGGCATATTACCGACACGAATTCGGGCTACCGGTGACCGAACGTGGCGGGTTCGTGATGCTACCCATCACCGGCCGCATCTGCGTTGTCCACTTGCCCACCGCCCGGGCCGAAAAGGTCAGGGCCGCTTTGGAACAGCAGGGGACGAGGGGCCCCATGCTGGCGAGGCAGATCAGGTGGAGCTTCCTCGCCGAGCCGGACAGCAGGCCGGGAACTCAGGTATTGGAGGTGCTGAACCGTCTTGATATCGGCATACCTGCCATCGGCAGTGCCGTGATGTTGCCGACCGGACTCGGTCGCTGGACCCGGGAAGGGTGCTTCTGGGTCAGCCCGCCGAGCCGCGGCGACACGCTTCCACCGCTATCCGCCATCATCACGACGGCGCTCGCGGTGGGAGCGGGCGGCGGGGACTGAATCGCACGCGCCGCGATCGGTTCCCCGCAGCCGCCCGGCGCCGGGCCGAGCCGAACCCGCCCCTTTTTCCTGGCAGTCGACGGGGCGGACTCGGTGGGGTGCGGCGACCGGGCCCTGGCACTGGTCACGATGTCGCGCAGGTGTGTAACGGATTAGGTGGGATTGTGGCACCCGCCGATCCGGTGTGCGGCGGACGTTCGCGTCGCGAGCGCGGTGCGCGGATGTGTGGTGGCATCCGCCCCTTTCGAAAGATCCGCGAGCGCGACGCGACGGCCGTCGGCACGTTGCGGTATTCGCCGCTGTGTCGGGTCGGGATGTGTGGTGGCATCCGATCCGGCGCAGCGGCGAATGCGTTACCGCACAACGGGATCCGGACCGCACGGGAGGAAGCGTGTGCGCGGGGTTCCGGTGCCGGTCGGCGGGCCCGGCGTTCGGGTCAGCGGGTGGTGGCCGCGGCTACCGCCGCCGGCGAGATCGGGAAGTTCAGATAGGACCGCGACGGTGTCGGACCGCGCTGGCCCTGATACTTCGAACCCACCGCGGCGCTGCCGTATGGATTCTCGGCCGGGCTGGTCAGCCGGAGCAGGCACAGCTGGCCGATCTTCATACCCGGCCAGAGCGTGATCGGCAGGTTCGCGACATTGGACAGCTCCAGCGTGATGTGGCCGCTGAAGCCGGGGTCGATGAAACCGGCGGTCGAGTGGGTGAGCAGGCCGAGCCGCCCCAGACTCGACTTGCCCTCGAGCCGCCCTGCCAGATCGTCCGGCAGGGTGCACACCTCCAACGTGGAGCCGAGCACGAATTCGCCGGGATGCAGCACGAACGGCTCCCCGGGCGCCGGCTCGACCAGGCTGGTCAACTCGTCTTGGCGCTGAGCCGGATCGATATGGGTGTAGCGGGAGTTGTCGAAGACCCGGAACAGGCCGTCCAGGCGCACGTCGATACTCGACGGCTGAACGAGGTTCTCCAGCAACGGCTCGACCCCGAGACGCCCAGCGGCGATCTCCGCACGGATGTCACGATCGGAAAGCAGCACGCCGACGAGCGTAGCGTCCGCCCGATCATGGGGTTTCACGTGCACCTGCCGGGCGAGTCGCGCTGCACGCCCAGTGGGACCTCGGATCACCGCCGGGTCTTTCCGAAAGGCTCAACGAGCGGCCACCGACAACCGCTCGAGGGTGGCCGCGAGCTCAGCCACTGGAGCGGAATTCACCAGACGACCATGCCTTTTCACGAACTGTCCCGCCACCAGGACGGTCTCGATATTGCCGGGATGGGCGGCGGTTACCACGGCGGCGATCGGATCGTTGTGCACCGGAGCCAAATTCACCGCATCCGCGTCGATCAGTAGCAGATCTGCCTGTTTGCCGACGGTCAGCGAGCCGATACGATCTTGCAGGCCAAGGGCCTTCGCGCCACCGAGGGTTGCGGTGTAGAGCATGTCGGCGACGGTCGGGCGCGGCCCGGCACCGAGGTGGCCGCTCAGCAGCGCGGCACGCATGAGCGAGAACATATCGCCCGCGACGGCCGTCACCACATCGACGCCGAGGCCGGTGGTGACGCCCGCCGGACGCAGGCGGCCGAGCATCGGTGCGCCGTGGCCCATCTGGGCCTCGACGGCCGGTGCGATCGATACAGCGCCACCGGATTCGGCGATGAGCTCCAGTTCATCGTCGGGCAGGGAATTGCCGTGCACGTAGAGGGTGCCGCGGGTGAGCAGGCCCGCGTCGCGAAGGGCGGTGATAGGGCGGTGCGCGACGGGGCCCGCGCCGACATGGATGGTGATCAGCAGTGCCAATTCCTTTGCGAGCAGCCAATCCTGACGGACCGTCTCGATATCCGAATAGGACGGGCCGAGTGGCGCGTACGCCATGGTGACCAGTTGGTCGTCCGTCGTGAAGTATTCGGCGCGGACCCGACGGATATCGTCCGGATTGCGCGACTCGGCGTGGAACGGTGTGCCGTAACCGAATACGGCGCGCAGGCCGGACCGCCGCAGCGCGTCGACCGCCGCGTCGGCATGGTCGGGCGTGTAGAGAGCGTGCGCGTAGTCCTGCAGGGTGGTGATCCCGGAATCCAGCGCGTCCAGCGCGCCGGCCAGGGTGCCCGCATGGATGTCCTCCGGGGTATATCGCCGCCCGAGGGTGTGCACCCGGTCCAGGTAGCCATGCAGGTCGACATCGGTGGTGCTGGCGCGCAGCGCCGTCTGCCAGGTGTGGCGGTGGGTGTCCACGAAACCTGGGAGCAGGATGCGGCCGGTCGCGTCGACGATTTCGGCCTCGGCCGACAGGTCGCGGCCGACGGCGGTGATCACGCCGTTCTCGATGAGCACATCGGTCGCGGATATCACTCGCGGTTCGGGGTCGGTGTCGATGATGTGGCGGGCATTGCGGATGAGCAGGCGGTGCATTGGCATCCAATCCACTATTCAGAAAGCTTTTCTTAAAGCTATTTCGATAGCAACTAAGATGTCAAGGGTGACCAGGGAAGCCGACCGCGTCGACCACCTCATCGCCGCGTGGCGGGCCGAACTGCCGGACATCCTCGGCCCGAGCAGCGAGCTGACCAAACGCATCCTGCTGCTCGCGGGCGCGCTGAATGCCGCCACCCGATCCGCCCTCGCCGAATTCGGGCTCACCGAGGCCGAATACGACGTCATCGTGGCGCTCCGCCGCAGCGGCGCGCCCTACCAGCTCAAGGCCAACGAGCTCGCCAGTGCGCTGTTCCTGTCCACCGGCGGCACCTCCAATGTGGTGAACCGCCTCGAATCGGCGGGCCTCGTCCGGCGGGAAAACCACCCGACCGACGGCCGCAGCACCCTCGTCGTCCTCACCGCCGCGGGCCGCACCCTCGCCGAACGCGCCGTCCGCGCCAGCACCGCCGCCCACGAAGCGATCTTCGCCGAGGTCTCCCCCACGACCCTGCGGGCCGCGACATCGGCCCTGCGCGCCATCGGCGACCCCGCCCGTCGCCCCTTACCCCCGCCCGGTCGCATCAAGCGCGGCAGCGCCGCCACATAACCGGTACCGAGCCGCACGAGGTAATGGGCCTGCGCCCGTCATCCGGATGTCGTCTCGGGTGCAGCTATTCAGAACGCGCGTAATTCCAGAACAGTTGCGGCCCAACAGAATAGATCGACGCAGGTCGACCACGAATGCGTTTTCGCGGGCGAGGGGAACCCGAGGTAGACCCGATGCGTCATAGTTATTGGAAGATTGTCGACGATAGGACTCCGATGGCAGAAGATCTCACGGTAGACCCGGCCGCGCTCGACGATTTGTCGACAAAGCTGAAGCAGCTCGGTACCGACAACGCCCAGGCGGAGACGTATCTGAAAAAGCATGTCGAACTGTCGCGCGGTCAGGCGGGCCTGATCTTCGGCCGAGTCGCCGACACCATCCAGCAGTTACGGGAACAACTGGAGTCGAATTACCAGACGCTCGGACGGGTCACCACCCAGTCCGGCGACGAGGTCGCGAAGGCCGCGCAGATGTACCGCACCACGGACCACGACACCGCCGTCGCGCTGGACCGCAGCTACCCCGGAGGTAAGCGATGAGCGATAGACCGATAGATCAGCTGGCCGAACCGCAGAGCCAGGACCCGGTACCGGATCTGGTCGAACTGTTCCTCAACAACAATGTGTATTCGCCAACCTATTGGGTCGATCAGTTCATCGTTCAGGTCATCGGCAAGGACCCGCTCGGCTGGGCGACAACAGAATTCGCCGGCGACTGGGCGCGGATGCAAAAAGCTGGTGCGGCGATCAGGAACCTCTCCAAATACAGCGGCAGCTATGAAAGCTCGATTTACGCCGCGGTCAAGGATGTCGATTCGTCGTGGCGCGGAAATGCCGCCGATTCGGCCCGAGATTATTTCGGCGGACTCCGCGACGCGATCAGCAATCAGGTGGGGCCGCTGAAGAACATCGCGCAGGACATCGATACCTTCGCGCTGTCCTCATACTATGCGGCGCAAGGCATTTCGTTTCTGATCCAGTCGATCATCGACACCGCGATCATCGCGGTCGCCGAAGAGGCCGCCGCTGCCGCCGCCGCGAGTACCGGCGTCGGAGCGATCGCGTCGGTCGGTTTGGAGGCGGCGGTCGCCTACGACATGGTCAAGATGGTCGGCCTCTGGAATCAGGTCCTCACCAAATACGCGACCTTCGCCACCGCCGGTGAAACCGCCGTCGCGGCGATCCTGGACGGCGTGGCCACGGTGCGATCGAAGGATATACCGCAGTTGCCCGGCGTCGGCTACCACCACCCCGGAGTAACGGAATGAGTGCTCCCGAACCGGTTTTCGATGTCGCACACGGCGATATCGCCGTATCGCGACGCCTGTCCGCCGCGCTGCGCACGCTCGCCGCCAACACCGCGGATCCGGCGATGAAGGAGCAGATCCGTGCGGTGCTCGCCGGAAAGCTCTCGATGCGCGAGTTCGCCCGCACCGAAACGTTCAACCGGACTCTCGACCGAGTGATGCCCGCCGCGCTGCAACGGCTCGCGGCGATGCCGGACGAAGAACGGGATCGTCTTGCCGCACAGGGGCGGGCCGATCTCGAGCGCTACCGCGAACAGCCGACGGAACCCGATCCGCCGCGGCCGACGCCACCCGCGGGCCCCGACGCCGCAGCGGGACACGTGATCGCGGGCACCCGCAAACCCAACCGGGAGCGCATCGTCACCCCCGACGATCCGGACGACGATGACCGCTACTACCAAGAACGCCGAGAACGCGGATGGCTGGTGTGAAAGTAGACGTGCCGGTGCCGGTCCGCACCAGCACCCGCCCCATGAGCGGACTCGAATTCGGTTCGCGCACAGGACGATCGGCGACACCGGGCTATCTGGCACTGGAAATCAGCCGTCCGCTGCCGGACGTATGCGCTCGGCACGGCAGACCCGCGACCGAGCGACGCACCGGCGTCGTGCGCTTCCACGAGGGAGCGCACGGCCGCGTACAGAGCACGCTGAGCTCGAAATTCCTTTGGGGGCTTGGGCATTTCCGCGGTTTGCCCGATACCGACACCGAACTCTACGGCGAGTGGCCCCTCTGCCGACGCTGCATCCGCCAATCCCAACTGCTCCGCCAGGTCGGTTACGTCCTGGCCCTCGCGGGCATCGTCGCCCTGATCATCCTGTGGCTGATGGCCCAGGCCGGAACGATGCGGCAAGTACCGCTACCCGTAATTCTCGCGCTCGCTCCCGGCTGGTTTCCCCTCGGCCTCATCGTGGCCGCCGCGGCATACGGCCGAGCCACCAGGTATGTCCGCATCCGGCCGATCGTCGACAAAACGACCGTAACGATCCGCGCCCACCAGAACTTCGCCGCGGCGATCGGGGCCGAGGCGTCGTAATCGCACCCGACTCAGCTACGCCGGCGTCACCTGCATCGGCGGGCTGCCGAAGGGCGCCGGACTCAGCTGCACGGCCAAGGGCCACACCTTCAGCCTCGGCTCGAACGTCCAGATCAGCTGATCGGACAGTCGATTTCGTGCCGCACGCCCGATGATCGACCGGCGCGGCAGCCACTTGCCTTCCGCCGCAACGGCAATACCCCGGAGGTAATCGACACGGCGCAACGGTCTGGCAAGCTGCCGGTATGAGCGATCTCGGGACAACCACAACTCGCGGCGTCGTCGAGGAATTGTTACGACGGATCGGCGCGGGCGATCCGGACTCCATCGCGGCGATGTACGCCCCGATCAGCGACTGGAAGCTGAATTGGCCGGAGAAAGAGCACAACCGGCCCGCGACCCCGTGGATTCGGCATCGGTCCACCCGCGACGACGCGGCCGAGCACTATCGCGAGATCATGCAGCACCACGTGCCCGAGGAAGTCGGCACGGTAATCGAACGCATCCTGGTCGACGGCCCGGATGCGGTGGTGCTCGGCGAGATCCGCCAAACCGCCCGCACCACCGGCCACCCCTACCGCTCGCGCTTCGCCCTCCACCTCACCGTCGAAAACGGCTTGATCACCCGCCACCACGTCTACGAAGACAGCCTCGCCGTCGCCCAGGCCTTCGATATCTCCCTGCCATGACGACACCGAGACTGTGCGCGGTTGCGGGGCCATGCGGGCCGCAGCCCGGGTCAGGGTGAAGTGATCTTCGACGCCGGGGCGATCATGAATACGCCGTTCAATGAGAGCGCGTCGCCGTTGCTCAATAAATTCGACGGACAGTTCGGACCGACATTGGCGGCGGTCAGGTCACCGCTGCCACTCGGCCCGAAGGTGAAAGCGCCACTGGAATTGGAGAACTGACCACGCAGTGTCGCGGCGCCGCCCCCACGGCCGACGAAGTCGGCGGTACACCCGTCGCCGGCCTCCAGATGTCCGGTGATATTGGTGAGCGTAAGTGTCGTCAGGTCGGTGCCGTCGTAGGTCAGTGCGTTCCAGAAAGCGGGGGCGGTCGGCGATGCCGATAACGTGATGTTGTAAGAGGTGTTGTTATAGGCGACACAATTGATAAGAGTAAAGCCGGTGAAAGCGGCGATCTTATCGCCGGATTGGCCGGATCCGGATTTGGCGGTACCGCTACCGGTGAGCCCATCGCAGTCGACCTCGCGGCCCTTCGTGTCGTCGGAAAGCCAGATCGGTCCGGAGGAGTTGGCGGTGATGGAACCACCGGGGCTGACAGTCCAGGTGGCGTCGGCATGGGCTGTAGCGGTCGGCAAAAGTGCCGCCGCAACCACCACGGAGGCAATTCCGTATTTGCGATATTTACGAACGGTTATCACGCTTCTCGTCCCCTAGCCGAGTTATCGGAAAAAATCGAGCAGCATGATTCTAGACGCATTATCGACAGTTACCAGCGGGCAAGAATTTGCTATTTTCCATGGCTTGGTTCGTAGATTCTCTTTGCCGACGAGACGGCGATTCGAGTGCTCGCCGCGCCACGCGGGGTCATGGTACGGCCCGACCGGTGGGGTAACCCGAAGGATCGGAACGTTGTGGCGACCGTCATATAATTCGCGGCCGGTGGTAACGCGGTTTCATCTCCCGGCAACATTCCGGAACGCACAATCCCTCACAAGGTCGATACGGCCGAGGATGAGGAGTGGCGGATGGATCAGATGACGCGGCCGACGGAAGCGTCCGGAGACTCTGGGGCACATGGTGTTTCGCGGTTGAAGCCGAATGCGGTCGGCCTGCTCGGCGTGGTGTTCATGGCCGTGGCCACCGCGGCGCCGATCACCGCGATGACCGGCAACGTGCCGTTCATGGTCGATGCCGGTAGCGGAATCGGCACGCCCGCAGCATTTCTCATCGCGATGGTGGTGCTGGCCGTCTTCGCGGTCGGGTTCACCACGATGTCCAAGCACATCACCGCGACAGGCGCGTTCTACGGTTTCATCTCCTTCGGACTCGGGCGCAGCGCCGGTTTGGCGGCCGGACTGCTCGCGGCCTTCGCCTACATGGTGTTCGAACCATCGCTGGTGGGCATCTTCTCCAGCTTCGCCACCAATACGGTGACCGATCAGCTCGGTGTGCACGTGCCGTGGTGGGTATTCGCGGTAATCATGTTGGCGATCAACGCGCTCGGCACCTGGTTCGGCATCGACGTGGCGGAGAAGCTGCTGGTCGTCCTGCTCGGTACCGAGGTGACGGTGCTGGCGATCATGGCCGTCTCGGTGGCGCTGCATGGCGGTGGGCCCGACGGGTTCTCGCTGGCCCCGGTCAATCCGGTCAACGCCTTCCACGGCGCGTCCGCCGGGCTCGGGCTGTTCTTCGCGTTCTGGTCCTGGGTCGGCTTCGAATCAACGGCCATGTACGGCGAGGAATCCCGCGATCCGAAGCGAATCATCCCGCGCGCCACCATGATCGCGGTCCTCGGCGTCGGGGTGTTCTACGTCTTCGTCTCGTGGATGGCGATTTCCGGTAACGGACAGGGTGATTCGCTGTCGCTGGCCGCCTCCGCCAACCCGATGAACCTCTTCTTCAACCCCACCGAGCGCTATGTCGGCCACTGGGCCGTGATGATCATGCAGTGGTTGATGATCACCGGATCGTTGGCCTGCGGCATGGCATTTCACAATTGCGCGGCGCGCTACCTGTACGCGCTCGGCCGCGAGGGCGTGCTGCCGTCACTGCGGCGCACCATCGGGCGCACCCATCCCAGGCACGGCTCGCCGCATATCGCGGGCGTGGTCCAAACCGTCTGCGCCGCAGCACTTGTGCTGGCCTTCGGCCTCGCGGGCAAGGATCCCTACACCGGCATCTACACGCTGCTGGCGATCCTCGGCACCATGGCGATCCTGGTGGTGCAGGCGGTCTGCTCCTTCGCGGTACTGGCGTACTTCCGCAGCAACCACCCAGAGAGCCGGCACTGGTTCCGCACCCTGGTGGCGCCGCTCTTCGGCGGTATCGCCATGCTCGGCGTGGTCTGCCTGCTGATCTTCAACATGGACACCGCCGCGGGCGACGAGGCCGGCTCCCTGATCCTGAAGGCCAGCCCCTGGCTCGTCGCCGCGGTGGCGATCACCGGCTTCGCCTACGCGCAATATCTGAAACTGCGCGACCCGTCTCGCTACGCCCTACTCGGCCGCACCGTGCTGGAGGAAACACACGAACGCTGAGGTCTGATACGCCGCCGCGCTCTTCCACTGAATTCTCCGGTTCCGAAGGTATATTTCGGAACCGGTGCGGCACCGGCGTATTTGCTCGATTACCGGATTACCAGCGCTGCACGATCATCTGTTCGGGTACAACTCCTACAGAGCAGGCGGGCCGTTGAAACAGCTACGAAAAATCACGATCTCGATTGTGCTGGGTTATTCATTGACGCTGGGACAGGTCCCTGCCGTCGCGGACAGCCCTGCGTCCGGAAACCCCGAGCCGCCTACCTCCGCACCGGCCGCTCCACCCATTGCTGCCGACCCGGGGCCGACTCCTTTCCAGCGATGGATCGATGACCATATTCCCGCGCCATCGTCGGTCCTGCCCCAGACGGGTTCCGCCGCTACCCAACCCGGGGGGCAGCCGAATTCGGCTTCGCTGTGGAACGAGATCCAGTCCGCACCGGTCGGTGATCCCTTTTTCGACGTCGTGCCGACGAATCTCGCGCAGTACGCACCCGGCGATCTCATCGAATCACGAGACGTCACGTGGCCGGCGGTCCTGATGGCCCTGGGAACAGTGCTGGCACCCTTTCAGCGGGCGATCCAGATGAAATTCCGCAGCACGAATTCCTCCGGTGAGCCTTCCTTCGGGACCGCGACGCTACTGTTGCCGTTCACTCAATGGACGGGACCGGGAAATCGCCCGGTGCTGCTGAACGCACCGCCGATCAACGCACTCAATCACCGCTGCACTCCCGGCTACATCCTCTCCCATGGCTACGACCTCACCTCCGGCACCGGCAACGATTTCGTCCCATCGCCGACCATGTGGGCTGTGAGCCAGAACTACGCGGTTGTGATCCCGGATCATGAGGGGCCTTTGATGTCCTACGCCGAGCCGACCGTGGCCGGCCACATAATGCTCGACACCGTGCGCGCGGTTCGCCATCTGATGCCGGATCAGTTCGGCGAGAGCCGTTTCGCCATGACCGGCTATTCCGGCGGTGCCATCGCCAGCTACGGCGCCGCGATGCTGTCCGGCGAATACGCCCCGGAATTGACCCCTTACCTGGCCGGAGCCGCAATGGGCGGCCTGCCCACCGACTATGAATCCTTCGCCAAGACCTTCGACGGCACGTACGCATCCGGACTCATGCTCGTCGTCACCCTCGCGCTGGCCCGGGAACATCCCGAAATTCTCGATCGTATGAATCATCTGGCGCAGTGGGCGGCGATTTCGCCACTCAAAGAGGTATGCAGCTCCACCATGGCCGATATCGGCGTGTTCGTACCGTACGAGGCCTTGGCAAATGTCCAAGACCCGCTGCACACCGAATTCGCGAACATGCTGTTCCGGCGATTGAGCCTGAAAGACAAGAAGGCAGGCATCCCGATATACATCTACAACGGCGTGCACGACCCCTGGATGCCCGTCGAGAAGGCCAAGGCACTTTACGCCGAACAGTGCGCTCTCGGAGTCCCCGCCACGAAGAACATCGTCGGCGGCGAACACATCCTCGGCTACTTCAACGGCTTCTTCGGAGCCACACATTGGCTGGGCGAGCGATTGTCCGGTGTTCCCGCACCCCATGCCTGTGAATTGCCGCCACCCCCGGACAGCACACCGCAGAATCCAGCGACCGACAGCGTTCCCCAATCCGAGGCCCGCTCCGCCGCCTCGGATACGGAGCCGGACCGCAAGCAGCCCGAGGGCGGCGACACCGCTCGAACACCGGCCGCTGATTCTTGGTCGAGTCGCCCTCATATCCCACCCGGTTGGTGAGACGACCAGCCACTCGAGCGATCACAGCATCGACTTTACGAGTCTCCGTTCGCAGCACCGGCTTTCGCTCGACGCCGCACACTCCAGGCGCGGTGTGCCGAGCAAACCATCATGAGACTGTGAGTGTTGCGTGCGCGTAGACGTCGTTGGTGCCGGTGATGCGCCCGTACGCGGTGAAGTGGTCGGTGCCGGTGGCGGTGGGCGTCAGGGTCACGGTGATGCTGGCGGTGGCTCCGGCGCCCAACGCCGGATTGCCGCAATAGATGAGCTTCGTGAGATTGCGTGGGGTGCAGCCTTTTCCGCCGACCGAGATGATCCGCTGCGCGGGGTACTGCGGATTCTCGATGCCCAGCGCCGCCGAGGTCGGCGCGGACGTGTTGTTGGTGACCGTCGCCACGACCGTGACCCGATCACCGACCGCGGCCGTGGCCGGGGTGACGGTCAACCCCACCGTGACCGGGTCCGTATCGGCCGCTGCGAAGGGCGCCGCCCATACCGCCAAAACCGTTCCAGCACATAACGTGACCACCATCTTTCGCCTGATACCCATTGCCGTCTCCTGACTTTCACCGATGGGTGGTGCCGCAGGAGTACCCACATGCGTCGGCGGAATATCGAGGTCAGCGCGAAACCCCGGCGCGCTGACCTCTGGCGGTGTGATGACCAGGGCTCCCATAACGGCCACAAGAGACGGCCGATATTCGTTCGCGTTGGACGAGCACGACGCGAAGGTGGACTTCATTACCGACGTCGAGGACTACGTGGCCTCGTTCGCCGAGCTCGGCTACGTCTGACCCTGAACATGGAGCAGAAGCAGTACCAGGCCGCAGAAGGGGCCTGGTACCAGCCACGACACCCAAGACTTGCACCGCATAGGACCTGGTCTGATAAGGTGGCGGACGCACCTTGGTGCAGGCCGATGTAGTTCAATGGTAGAACTTCTGCTTCCCAAGCAGACAGCGCGGGTTCGATTCCCGTCATCGGCTCAACTGGTTGAATTTTATTGTGCGTCAAGCCTTTCGTCATGAATCCCCGGTCGGTTCGTCCGTGGTTCCGAGCAGCTGGGTCCTATCGCGCCGAGACTCCAACGCTTCGGGAATGTAGGGCGGCGGTGGCTAGTTCGGCGGCGCGCACGGCGCTGTTGATCGCGATTTCGCCGCGCATGCCGGGGGCGGCGACCATATCGCCGGCCAGGTAGATGTTGTTGCCGCGGTCGATGGCGGGGCGGTCGCGCCAGGTTTGTCCCGGCAGGTCCAGGGCGCCGGTGCGGCCCTTGGCGCTGGCGGTGCGCTGGAAGGTGGCGCGCTGCTGCCAGCCGGGGAGGACGGTGTCGGCGAAGGCGGTCAGGCGGGCGTGCGCGTCGCGGCGGGATTCGCCGGCGCGGATCGGCATCTGGAGTTGGAACAGCGACTCACCGGGCGGGGCGATGGAATCGTCCTGCATGGTGTAGCACTCGTGGAATCCGCCGCTGTCCAGGTCGAAGACCAGGTTGCGGTCCCCGCGGCTGGATGTGACGGCGATATCGAGCAGCGCGGCGAAACCGGACGTCCAGGTGAGCGAATCGTCGCGGAGCAGCGCGCGGGCCGCCGGGAGATCGGTGGCGACGATCACCGGGCCCTCGGTGGGCAATTCGCTTACCCGAGAACCGGTTTCGATGACGACGCCGAGTTCGGTCGCGCGGGCCACCATCCGGTTCACCACGGTCTGCCAGCCGCCGCGGACGAATCTGACGGCGGGCACGTGGGCCCCGAACACCCGCTGGAACAGTTCCCACACGAATGCCGCGGATAAAGAGCCGGTGTCGGCGGAATACGTTGTCACGCTGATCCCGTTGGCCATTTGCTCGGCCGCGATCTCGCCCCACCGGGCCCCGGCCCAGGTCCGGAAATCGATGTCGACCGGTGCGGTGAGCCCGCGGCGCACCGACGCACGCAACATCCCGACCGGCGGGGCTTTGCGGAGGCGACCGCCGACGCGGAACCCCATCCGAGTCGCGGCGGCGGGCGACGGCCAGCCCAATCCGGCGACGAAACCGCGCCGCTTCAGCCACGTGTAGTGCGGACCGTCCGCGTAGAAGACATGCGCGCCTTCGTGCGCGACATACGTCCCCGCGATGGCGCGACCGCGCCCGCCGAGCACGTGATGCGCCTCGTGCACGGTCACCGATGCACCCGCCTCCGCACTGGCGATCGCGGCGGTGAGCCCGGCGAGGCCGCCGCCGATGACGGTGATGTGGTTGCTCATTTCGTGTCCTCTCCACATTGAGTTGTCACTCGATCGAGCCGGGCCGCGGCCAGTTCGGCCACGGACCGCAAATAACGTTGCGCGTCAATGGATGTGGGATGTTCGCCGCCGAAAATGTCACGGATGATCCAGAAGTGGGCGACCGCGCCGACGATCACCGCCGCGGCGGCGGCCCAGTCCTCGTCGCGCCGGTCCGGTCCCGCGAGTTCGACGAGCACCCGCATCGTCACCCCGTTGATGACGTCGTATTCCTGACGCCGGAAGACCTCGAGCACTCCGGGCCCGATTGTGTTGTCGCGTGTCAGGATTCGGGTGACGTCGCGATCGTGCTCCAGTCGCTGCAGCCCGATTTCGCACAGCGCCGTCAGCTTGTCGAGTGCGGACTGCCCGCCGAGATGATCGACGATCGAGAAGTCCGGATCGAGGAACCGCGCCCACTCGCCGCGGTCCACCAACCGCGCGCTCACCGCTTCGACCAGCAGCTCATCCTTGGAGCGGAAGTGGCGATACAGTGCGCCCGACCCGGCCGAGAGCCCCGCGGCCTGTTCGATCTGCGCGATAGTCGTTCCCGCATAACCCTTTTCGCCGAACAGGCGCAGCGCGGCCGTGATGATCCGCTCGCGTGACGTCGGAACCACACATCCTCCTGCAAGTAACTACTTACTTACATCGAAGGCCGTGGCGCGCTGAAGCGCAATGCGCCGAGGGTGTGTTTCGGCCCACTCGCGGACCGCGAGCGGGCAGGACGGTGCTCGATAAGGCCCATCGCCCCAACGGTTTTGCGCTCGATCGCGGGTCGGCCGCGCGGTGTCGTCCGACGCGGAGATCCCCAGTAGTCCCCAGTATTCGGGCGACACATCGGGCGCGATGGGTCGGCACACTGAAAACACTGCTGCCGAGAATTGTCGAGTACCCGACCCTTTCGATGACGCGCAATTCCGGCTCGGAGTCCGATAAGTGAATTCATGGAAAGCAGGGCTGGAATAATGGCGGAGCAATGCGAGACCCAGCGTCGTGAAATCAGGCCGCGAAGTCTGATGTGCGGCGCGGTAGCGGTGGCTGCCGCATTTACCACCGCGATGGGGACCGGGGCGACGGCGCACGCGCAGCCGGATGCGCAGGTGCACTATGTCGCACTCGGCGATTCTTATTCGGCCGGGGTCGGTGGCGACGGCATCTTTACCTGGGCGGGGCCGTGTGGGCGCACCGACAAGGCTTATCCGCAGCTGATCGCGAATCAGTTACGCGAACAGGGACAGCTCGGCTCCTTCGACTTCCCGGCCTGCGGTGGCGCCACCATCACGAACGCCGATGCCACGCTGGCGGTCGATCCGACGCAGCTCGCGGCGTTGCAGCCGGATACGTCGTACGTCACCATCACGATCGGCGGAAACGACGCGGGTTTCGCCGACGTCCTGATCAGCTGCACCACCTCCGATGATCAGGGCTGCGCGGATCGGCTGGACCGGGCCAAAGATTACGCGCGCAAAGAACTCTCCAATTCGGGTAACGCGAAGCTGCGCAAACTGTACGACAAGATCAAGGAGAAGTCGCCGCGGGCCACCGAGATCGTATTCGGCTATCCGAAACTGTTCGATCCGACTTCGGATTGCGACAGCGATGCGCTACTGAGCCCGAAGAAACGGCAGATGTTGAACGATGCCGCCGAACTCCTCAATCAGTTGGTCGCGGAAGCCGCGCAGGGGCACGCCACGTTCGTTCCGGTCGATCAGCGCTTCGAGAATCACCGGATCTGTTCGGCCGATCCGTGGATCTGGGGATATCTGTCCGGTGAAGGATATTCGGCTCAGGATATCCAATACGCGGGATTCCACCCGAATGCCGCAGGCTATCGGCACGGATATTTCGAAGCACTGAACGACGTGGTCAGCGAGCTCGGGCTGCGCTGAGCATCACGACCGGCGTTCGAAGAGACGGTCGCGGGCCACATCCAATGCGCGGGAGACCGCGCCCGACAGCACCCCGTCGGAACCGAGTGCGCTCGCGACCACCCGTGGCCGCAGCGGGCCGAGTTCGGATATCCGCGCGGCGATGGCCTCGCGCAGCGAATCCAGATTGTGGCCGATACCGCCGCCGAGCACGACCAATTCGGGATCCAGGATGGCGGCGACGGCGGTGATCAACGCACCGATGCGGCGACCCTCGGATTCGACGACGGCGCGGGCGCGCGGATCACCCGCCGCCGCGGCGGCGAAGACGTCCTCCGCGGAACCGGCGGGCAACCCCGCCAGCACCGCAGTATGCGCGACTCCGCTTGCGGCGGCGGCGGTTTCGGTCATACCGCGCTCGCGGGCGTCCAGCGGGGACGCGTCGACATCGGCCGCGGGGAGGAAGGAGACCTCGCCCGCCGCACCGGTGCTGCCGACATACAGTTCACCGTTGATCACGATGCCCATGCCGACGCCGGTGCCGATGGAGATGAGCACGAAGTTGCGGATGCCGACTCCCGCACCGAAAGTCAGCTCGCCGAGCGCGGCGAGGTTGATGTCGTTCTCGATGGCCGATTCCACCTCCAGCGCACCCCGCAACTGCTCGACCAGCCCGGCGCGACCCCAGCCGGGTAAGTTCGGCGCGTAATCCAGCCTGCCGGTGCTCGGATTCAATACGCCCGGACTGCCGATCACCGCGTAATCGACCGTCGCCCAATCTATTTCACACTCATCGGCCACCCGGTGCGCAAGGGTGCGTACCCGCCGCACCAGATCGGCGGACGAGCGCGCGGTGTTGCGGACATCGCGGCGACCGATGAATTCGCCGCGCAGATCCGCGATGGCGAGCCGAATCCAGTTCCGGCCGATATCGACTCCGGCGACGACACCCGCGCGCACATTCACGTCGTAGATGGCCGTCGTCGGCCCCGGCCGCCCGCTGAGCGAACCGACCAAGCACACCAGCCCCGCCTCCTCCAGACCCGAAAGCGCCGCGGAGACGGTCGGTTTCGACAGACCACAGGCCTTGGCCAGCTCGCCGCGGGAAGCGGGCCCGTTGACGCGCAGGTGGTCGAGCAGCAGCCGCTCGTTCATCGTGCGCAGCAGTTGCGGCTTACCGGCCTGGCTCATCGATTTTCGCCTCCTCAACCCCTGGACACCTCGAAGTTAGTAAACTACCTTTCTTACCAACGCTCAACCGAGCATGGTAAATCTCTCTCGGCACGGTGATCTCATGCGTCGAATTACGCTCAGCCTCGTGGCAATTGCCGCTCTCGTCCTGGCCGCGGGTTGCGGTACCGGCGACGGCAAATCGAACGGGGACAACCCGACCATCGCGCTACTGCTCCCGGAATCGAAGACCACCCGCTACGAGGCCTTCGACCGGCCGCTGTTCGAGGCGAAGGTCAAGCAGCTCTGCGACAAGTGCAGGGTGCTCTACTTCAACGCCGACCAGGACGCGGCAAAACAGCAGGGCCAGTTCGAATCCGCGCTCACCCAGGGCGCGAACGTCATCGTGCTGGACGCGGTGGACGCCGATTCGGTTGCGCCGCAGGTGAACAAGGCCAAACAGAAAAAGATCCCGGTACTCGCCTACGACCGGTTGATCGCCAAAACCGGCTACGACTACTACGTTTCGTTCGACAATGTGAAGGTCGGCAGGGTGCAGGGCGAGGCGCTGCTCGCCGAACTCGCCAAACGCGGTACCACCGACAAGGGCCAGATCATCGTGCTGAACGGCGCGCCGACCGATCCGAGTGCGGGCGATTACAAAACCGGCGCGCATCAGGCGCTGGACGGCAAGGTGAAGATCGGGCGCGAATTCGATACGCCGGACTGGTCTCCCGACAAAGCACAGCAGGAGACCGAACAGGCGATCACCGCGCTCGGCAAGGATCAGATCGTCGGCGTGTACTCGGCCAACGACGGCATGGCGGGCGGGGCGGTCGCCGCGCTGAAGCGGGCCGGATTCGCCACGCTGCCCCCGCTCACCGGCCAGGACGGTGAATTGGCCGCCGTACAAAGGATTTTGACCGGCGAGCAGACCATGACCATCTACCTCAACTACCGCGCCCAGGCCGAGAAATCGGCGGAGCTCGCCGTGGCGCTCGCCAAGGGCGAGCATCCCGCGGCGCCCGCGAAAACGAATAACGGCGCGGCGGACATCCCCTCGTTCCTGTTGGAGGCGATCGCGGTGAACAAGGCCAACGTCAAGGACACCATCGTGAAGGACGGCCTCTACACCGTCGCCGACATCTGCACGCCGGACGTCGCCGCCGCATGCCACGCGGCGGGGCTCGAATGAGTACCGCCACAACGATTCTGTCCGCGCGCGGCATCACCAAGCGATATGGCGCGGTGCAGGCGCTCGCGGGCGCGGACCTCGATGTGCGGGCCGGCGAGGTGGTCGCCTTGGTCGGCGATAACGGCGCGGGTAAATCCACTCTGGTGAAGGCGATTTCGGGCGCCATCGCGGCCGATGACGGCGTGCTCGTGTTCGCGGGCGCCGAGGTGCGCATCACCAAGCCGCAGGACGCCCAAGCGCTCGGCATCACAACGGTTTTCCAGGACCTGGCGCTGTGCGACAACCTGGATGTGGTCGCGAATCTCCATCTCGGCACGGAGACAAGGCATTTCAGTGTGTTGAACGAGATCGCGATGGAGCGCGCCGCCCGCGATCTGCTGGCCTCACTGGAGGTGAAGATCAAGGATGTGCGCACCCCCGTCTCGGCGCTCTCGGGCGGCCAGCGGCAGTCGGTGGCCATCGCCCGTGCGCTGCTCGGCAATCCAAAGATGGTGATCCTCGACGAGCCGACCGCCGCCCTCGGTGTCGAACAGACCGCACAGGTGCTCGCGCTGATCCGGCGGCTGCGCGAACGCGGTCTCGCGGTGCTGCTGATCTCGCACAATCTGGTCGACGTCCGCTCGGTCAGCGATCGGGTCGTCGTGCTGCGGCTCGGCCGCAACGCGGGCGAATTCGAGACCGCGCAAGCCACCCAGGAGCAGATCGTCGCCGCCATCACCGGAGCCTCGTCATGACCGAAGTTGCTATGAAAAGACCAGTGTGGCAAGGCAATCCGATGCGCGGACTGACCGATTCGGCCGTGGACCGGCTGCGCCGCGGCGAGGTGGGCTCGCTGCCGGTCGCGGTGGGGCTGGTGATCATCGCGATTGTCTTCCACCGGCTCAACGCGCATTTCCTCTCCCCCGAGAACCTGACCAACTTGGCCCTGCAGATGGCCGCCACCGGCACCATCGCGCTCGGCATCGTGCTGGTGCTGCTGCTCGGCGAAATCGACCTGTCCGCGGGCTCGGTCAGCGGTTTGACGGCCGTGGTGATGACGCAGCTATATGTGCATCACGGCTGGCATCCGCTGCTCGCGGTGTTGGCCGCGCTCGCCGTCGGCGCCGCGATCGGATCATTGCACGGCCTGATGCGAACGGCGCTGAGCATGCCGTCGTTCGTGGTGACGCTGGCCGGATTGATCGCGTGGCAGGGGCTCATGCTGTACCTGCTCGGCAAGGAAGGCACCGTCAACCTGCCCTTCGACCACGGTATCGCGAAGATCAGCGATACCTGGCTGGCACCGTGGCAGGCGTGGCTGCTGGTGCTCCTGCTCGCGGGTGGGCATTTGACGGCGGGACTGGTCACCAGACGGCAGCGGCTGCGCGCCGAACTGAATGTGCCTGCGGCAGGCTGGATCGCGGTGCGTTCGGGCGGGCTGGCGGTGCTGCTGGTGGCCACCGTCCTGGTGCTCGATTCCGATCGCGGTGTGCCCTTGACGCTGGTCGTCTTCGGCGGTTTGGTGGTGGCCGTCGATCTTGTGTTGCGGCGCACCGTATTCGGGCGGCGCGCCTACGCCGTCGGCGGCAATGCCGAGGCGGCGCGCCGGGCCGGGATGAACGTCGACCGGGTGCGGATCGCGGCATTCATCGGATGTTCCGTGCTGGCCACGGTCGGCGGTCTGCTCGCGGCGTCGAGACTCGTTGCGGTGAACCAGAGTTCGGGCGGCAGCGATATCCTGCTCAACGCCATCGCGGCCGCGGTGATCGGCGGCACCAGCCTTTTCGGCGGACGCGGGCGCGCCTATGCCGCGCTGCTGGGCATCCTCGTCATCCAATCGATTACGAATGGCATGCTGCTGCTCAACGTTGATTCATCAATACGGTTCATGGTCACCGGCACGGTCCTCGCCGTATCGGTTGCCATCGACTCGGTGGCGCGGCGGGGAGCAGAAGGGACCCGGTGATGACATGGAGCCGCATCAATGCCATGTCCACCTCAGCGTCGAGGACGGTTTGACGTTCGACTACCGCGCGGAACCGCGGGCGGCCTACCTGTTCGCGCGGGATGTCGGCGCGCTGCTCGGAGCGGAGGTGACCATCGACGACCAGGTGCACGACGGGCTGCCACCGCTGCCGTGCGCCTGCCTTTGGTCGTCGCGATAGCGCGGAATTACTTTCCGCGTCAATCGGTTTGGGTCCAGGCGGCAACCGGCAGCACCAGGTAGACACCGAAATTATCGAGATCGACGACCTCGGCGATGCGGTCGTGCAGCAGGTCGGTGCGTTCCTGCCGGTTGACGGCGCGGCTCTCGAAATACTTCGAGCGCACCTCGATAACCGCGTCCAGCTCGCTGCGGTCGTACGGGCCGAGCGCGCGGAAACGCAGCTCGACATCGCCGGGCTGCAGATCGCCGTCGTACGGCTCCTCCGGACACTCCACCGCGGTCGAAACGATATGCGGCAGTACGTCGGCCAGCCTGCGCAGCGTGGCATCGGGGACGTGGGGCGCGTAGGTCACCTCGACTAGGGGCATCAACCCAGACTAGTGGCGATCCGCGTAGCACCGGGGGTTGAGAACCGGATGGCACGACAGAGTGATGCGGGCGGGTTGCCGACCCACCGAGGATCGGCGTATGCACCTCCGTCGCACTATGTTCCAAGGCTTGCTCGCCGCGCTGTGCGTCTGCACGGCGGCCTGCGCGCCGACGGCTCGGCCCGCGCCGCAACTGTCCTGGGCGCCGTGTCCCGAAAAGTCCGAATTCGATTGCGCGACAGTGCAGGTGCCCATTGATTGGACGAAACCCGCTGGCCCGAAGACCGATTTCGCGATCGTGCGGCAGCGGGCCAAGGATCCGGCACACCGGGTCGGCACGCTGGTTTCACTGCCGGGTGGGCCCGGTGGGTCGGGCGTCGACGAAATCCTGCAGGGCGGCAAGTTTTCCGCGACGCTCGCGGACCGATTCGACATCATCAGCCTCGATCCGCGCGGTGTGCGGCGCAGCCATCCGGTTCAGTGCGATGCCGCACTGGCCGGATACCTGCCGAACCTGATGCCGGACCTCGGCGGACAGATCGGCGAAATCCATTCCTACGCGGCGGCTCTCGCGCAGAGCTGCCGAGCATTCACCGGGCCGCTGATCGATCACGTCGACGCGGCGAGCGTCGCGCGCGATGTCGACGCGCTGCGCGGCGCGCTCGGCGACGACCGGCTCACCATCTACAGCCGCTCCTACGGAACCATGTTGGCGCAGGCATATCTCGAACTGTTCCCGCGCCGGGTCCGCGCCATGGTGCTGGACAGCGTCGACGACCACAGCCTCGGCGGGCGCGATTTCCTCGATACCGAGGCACGCGCCGGGCAGGACACATTCGACGAATTCGCGGCCTGGTGCGCCAGGGACGCCGCCTGCGTTCTGTACGGCACCGATGTGCACCGCACCTTCGACGACCTGTACGCCAGAGCGTCCGGCGGCACCCTCCGAGATCCGCACTCACCCGATAAGCCTTTGACGCCAATGGATTTGAGCACAGCGACGATCAAACGCCTCTACCACCCCGATTGGTCGGCGCTCGCCGATGACCTGCGCGCGCTCACCGATCAGCCACCCGCGCAGCCGATCGCGTTCGCCGCCATGCCGACGCCGTCGGGGCAACCGGCGCCGATGCCCGGTGTGATCGCCTGTGCGGATTGGCAATTCGATATTCCCGAGCAGGCGGCCTGGCAGCGCCTGTGGGCCGAACAGACCACCAACGCGCCGACATTGCGCGCCCACTTCGCCTGGAACGCGGGCAGTATGTGCTCCGGCTGGCCGACCGCCGCACCGAATCCGCCGCACCGCCCGCACGTCGTGGACGGCCCGCCGGTGCTGATTCTGAGCTCGCGTCACGATCCGGCCACGCCACGCGAATGGGCCACTCAGGTCACCGCGCAGACCCCCGGCGCCACGCTGCTGATGTATGAGGGCTGGGGGCACGGTGTCTACGACCGCACCCCGTGCACCACCTCGGCCACCGACGACTACCTGATCTCCGGAGCCCGCCCGTCGAACACGAATTGTCCTGCAAAGCAATAGAACTGGTTATGCGTCCTTATCGCCGTAGTGTGCCGCGACATCTTCGGATGAACTCCACCGGCTATAGGTGGGCGACTGCGGCCAACCTTCGGGCGAGTCCTGCCATTCCTCCTGCCGTCCGTACGGCAGCAGGTCGATCAGCGCGAAGGAGTGGCTGAGTTGTTCGGTGCCGCGACCGTTGGTGTGCCAGGTGCGGTAAACGGTGTCGCCGTCGCGCAGGAATACGTTGACGGCGAATCCGCCGCCGGGCGGCGCACCGACGTCGGCGCCGAACGGGCTGTTCGCCGTGGAGTACCAGGCCATCTTGTTCCCGACCCGCCGCTTGTACGCGAGCGCCTCATCGATCGGCCCCTGGGTGACGATCACGAATCGGGCATCGTAGTTGTCCAGGAATTCGAGCCGGGTGAACTGCGAGGTGAACCCGGTACAGCCGCCGCACTGCCACTTCTCACCCGGAAACCACATGTGGTGGTAGGTGATCAGCTGCGGCTTACCGTCGAAGACATCGGCCAGCCGGACCGGCCCCTCCTCGCCCTCCAGGATGTAGTCGGGCATTTCGACCATCGGCAGGCGGCGCCGCTGGGCGGCTATCGCATCGAGTTCCCGGGTCGCGGCCTTCTCCCGGACCCGCAGCGCGTCGAGTTCACGCTGCCACGTATCGGCGTCGACAACAGGTGGAAGTGCCTTGGTGCTCATGAGTTCCTCTCATTGATCACGTTCACAGGGATCTGTGGATATAGACGCCATCCGCTCGTCGAACTCATCGGTGACCGAACACGACCCAGCATCGTTCCGTTTCCGTGGTCAGTCGGCGACCGGGGTCACCGCGATGGGTGGGATCGCGCTCAGGCAGGCGGTCGAGCCTGAGGCGCCGGTCCGGACGAATTCCGCGACGATTCCGGTGACGCAGCCGCTCGGCTCGAGATCCGGGACATGTCCGGTGTTGGGCACCGAAACGAAGGTCGCGTTCGCGAATCGGGCCGCCGCGCGCTTGCCGTTGGCGTCGGGCGTGACGGCGTCGAGATCGCCGGACAACACCAGTACCGGCACGTTCGGCAGTGGTTCGCGCATCTGGTCGGGGCGCTGATGGTTCTTCAGGCCCGGCCAGCGAATGCAGGAATCGCCGCCGTCACGCAGCGCGGCGCCGAAGCCTTCGGCGCTGAACGCACCCGACCCCGCGGGCGCGTTCGCCAGCGCCTGCCGGTACTGCTGTTCCCGCTGCGGCAGGTTCGCGTCCGGCGACCACAGCGTCGGATAGTCGTTACAGGTCACCGCCACATAGGAACCGATGTTCTCGTATGCGGGCTCATCCGTTGTCGCCCGGACGAATTCCGCGAGACCCCGGTCGTCGCCGCGCACCGCGCCGTGCAGCGCGGCGGGCAACATGCCAAGCGGCACAAGCTGTTCCGGATGCGCGCCGACATTGCTGGTCCCGGCCTCGAAGACCAGATTGCCGAGCTTGCCCTCGTCGAGCAGGACCGGTCCGTGGTCGGTGGCCACCGTGATCGGCCGGGTACGCACCCGCTGTGCCACCGCCGCGAGATCGGCCACCGCGGCATTGCCGTCGCAAGCCCTACTGCGTTCGCAGATCCGTTGCAGCGCAAGCGATACCGCTTCGGCATTCGCGGTCCCCAGCTGATTCATATCCGGCGAGTACGCACCCGTCAGCACGATGGACTGAACGTGGTCGGGATGACGTTGGGCGTAGACCGGCATCAGGTAGGTGCCGTAGGAGATGCCGTACAGCACTAATTTCGGGATGCCCAGCCGTTCCCGCACGGCATCGAAATCGTCGGCCGCGGCCGCCGAGGTGTAGCCCGCGGCACGCGAACCCAGTTGCGCACCACAGTGTTCCACGGCCGTCAGCTGCTGCTCCCTGGTGCCGAGCTGAAACCGCCGCGCATCGATGCCGCAATCGAGCGGACTCGAAACCCCGGTCCCGCGCGGATCGATCAGCAGCAGGTCGTGATCGGCGAGCAGGTGCTCCGATACGGCGACCGCCTCGGCCGCGTGCGCGATCATCGGCACCCCGGGACCGCCCGGGTTCGGGACGACCGTGCCCGCGCTCGGCACATCCTTGCCGTGCCGCACCAGCGCATACCCGATGTCGACCGTGCCGAGATCGGGCTGATCCGCGACCAAGGGGCGCTGTACCTGCCCACACTCGACGGTGTAGCCGGGCACTGCCGGACACCAGGTCAGCGCATCCGGTTTACCGCGAGGATCGCCGCATCCGGCGATCGACCCGCCGACGACCACCGCGGCCAGCGCCGCGCTCACCACAGTGCGCATTTCAGATTCCTCCGCTCGTCAACCATCGGATTTGCTGAAGGCGATCCTGCGCACCGCGAGTCAAAGGCCGAGCAAGCGAACGGCAAAGCCAGGTAAGAATTTCGCGGCGATACTGCGCCGAGTTGCCACCGGTGGCGGATGGTCGACGGGAAATGTTCGGAGCGTCCGGCAGATGAGGGCCGTGACCGGCGTCGCGGCCACGGCTCTCCAGCATCGAAACACGTTGCGTCACTGAATAATTGCCATGTTTGCTCGCCGCTCCGGCACCAGATGACGACGGCGGCTGGGCACCATCAGCGTCGGATGCATGATGCTCCAAGCCGTTGCGGCGCAGATCAATTCCTTCACGCGGGCACCGAGGCGACCGGTGATCACGACGGACGTCGGCTCGTCCGTGGGCGTCACCCGCGGCACGATGCCATCGCGACGGCCGAGGCTGACAGCCTTGAATCGTGATGCGCGTCACCACCATTCGATGCTGAAGGAAGTTCATCCTTTTCTGAATACAGATAAATCTGTACTATCTGCCGAATGGAGACACTGCGGCATTCGGATGCGCTGGCCCGATTCGGGCATGCGCTGTCGGATCCGACCCGCACGCAGATCCTGTTGAGCCTGCGATCGGGGCCGGGCTATCCGTCGGAGTTGGCCGAGCGGATCGGCGTATCGCGCCAGATTCTGTCGAATCATCTTGCGTGCCTGCGCGGTTGCGGATTGGTGGTGGCCGTTCCCGAGGGGCGGCGCAGTCGATACGAGCTCGCGGACGCCCGCATCGGACGGGCACTGCACGATCTGCTCGGCCTGGTGCTCGCGGTCGACCCGGCATGCTGTCCGGCTGCCGACGCCGACGGGTGCTGCTGATGCTCGAGATGCGCAGGCGAGCGGTGCTGGAGCGTCGGATTCGCCTGTTCGTCGCCGCCACGATCTCCTACAACGCGCTGGAGGCGATCGTCGCGCTGGCCGCGGGTGCGCAGGCGGGGTCGACCGCGCTGATCGGGTTCGGCTTGGATTCGGTGATCGAGGTGTCCTCGGCCGCGGCCATCGCCTGGCAGTTCGCCGGACGCGATCCACAGGCGCGGGAGCGGGTCGCGCTCCTGATCATCGCCTGCTCGTTCTTCGCGCTCGCGGCGTACGTCACCGTGGATTCGATTCGCGCACTGTCCGGCGCCGACGCCGCGCGACACGCGCCGGTGGGAATCGGGTTGGCCGCGGTCAGCCTCGTCGTGATGCCCGCGCTGTCGTGCGGGCAGCGGCGGACCGGTCGCGAACTCGGTTCGGCCTCCGCCGTCGCCGATTCGAAACAGACACTGTTGTGCACGTATCTCTCGGCGGTGCTGCTGGCCGGGCTGGCCTTGAACGGTCTTTTCGGTTGGACGTGGGCCGATCCGGTCGCCGCGCTCGTCATCGCCGGGCTCGCGGTGAAATCCGGCCGCGACGCGTGGCACGGTGACATATGTTGTCCGGCACCGGTTTCCGCCGAGCGAACCGGACAAAACCGTACATGTTGTGAATAACCAACTGGTCAGGCATCGCACCGAATTATTTCCGAACCTGCGGACGCAAATGCGCCGGGCGACATCGAGCAATATTCCGGATATCACCCAATAGTGCTGCGCCACTTATATTTACGTCATACCGATGGCATTGAAAAGGTTTCGTTCCCGCATTGCGCGACGCGTATCGCGCCGGACCGGTGGCTTGTAGGATCGAAGTCATATCGAGGAGGTACGGTGTCGAATAGTCGAGGTGCGCCCACGGGCGTCGAGACACGAAAGCCCAATTCGGCACGGGTGTACAACTACCTCCTGGGTGGAAAAGACAACTACGAGGTAGACCAATTGGTCGCCCAGCGGATGTTGGACGTCGCCCCCGATACCGGCACAGTCGCGCGGTTGAGTCGCCGTTTCCTGGTCCAAGCCGTGCGCATTGCCGCCGAGGCGGGCATACGGCAATTCGTCGACCTCGGCGCGGGCATCCCGGTCTCGCCCAATGTGCACGAGATCGCCCAGAAGATCGACGAATCGGCTCGGGTGGCATCCGTCGACCACGACCCGGTCGTGTACATGCACAGCACCGCGCTGCTTTCGGGCGTGCCCGGCGTTATCCCGATGCTGGCCGATATCCGGCGCACCGACGAACTCATCGACCGACTCCGGACCGAGGCGCTGATCGATTTCGACCGGCCGGTGGCGATTCTGCTGGTCGGCGTGCTGCACTTCGTCGTCGACAAGGCGCAGCCGCCCGCGATCATCGCCCGGCTGCGCACCGAACTCGCACCCGGCAGCTACCTCGCCTTCACCCACGGCTCCGACGAATCCGACCGGAGTTTCATGCTGCAGTCGCTGTCGGATACTGCGGGCAGCACCGCCCAGAGCGTGTACCGCTCCAGGGACGAGGTGCACGGCTTCTTCGACGGCTTCGAATTCCTCGGCCCCGGTTTGGTACCCATCCAGAAATGGCTGGACGACGGTCCGCCCAGAACCGGTCTGGTGATATTGGGCGGCATCTGCCGTAAACCGTAGTCACCCGGGCCTCAGCCGCCACAGCGAGGTGATCTCGGCGATCCTGGCCCGGTGCAGCGGGTCGGCCGCGTTGCGCGGCCGCCGATGCCGCGGGCGGATTTCCAGCCGGTCGACCACCCGCAGACCGGCGGCGGCGATTCGGTCCGGCAGTTCGCCGGGCGCGCGCAGGCCGAGGTGCTCGGCGAGGTCGGAGAGGATGAGCCAGCCTTCCCCGCCCGCCGCGAGATGATCGGTCAAACCGGCGAGGAAACCGTCGAGCATTTCCCCGTTCTCGTCGTAGACGCCCCGCTCGAGTATCGAGGTCGGCCGCTCGGGCAGCCAGGGCGGATTGCACACCACGAGATGCGCACGTCCTTCGGGATACAGTGTGGGACCGGTGATTTCGACGCGGTCAGCCAAGCCGAGCCGGTCGATATTGTCGCGGGCGCAGGCCAAGGCGCGAGAGCTGTTGTCGGTAGCGATGATTCGATCGAAACCCCGCCGCGCCAGCACCGCCGCCAGCACACCTGTTCCGGTACCGAGATCGAATGCGGTGCGCGGCAATCCATCCGACGCTTCCGGCAGCGGCGCCCGCGCGACCAGTTCGACGTATTCGCCACGGACCGGCGAGAATACGCCGTAGTGCGGATGGATGCGCGCACCGAGCGCCGGCACCTCGACACCTCTCATCCGCCACTGATGCGCCCCGAGCACGCCCAAAAGCTCGGTGAGCGAGACGGTTCGGCGTCCCGATGGCGGGCCGTACGCCTCCCGGCATGCCTGCCGCACATCGGGGGCCCGGCGCAGTTCCAGCGCGTAATCCTCGTCGAGGAGTACGACCAGGCGTCCGAGGATTCGCGCGCGGTCGCCGCGTAGCCGGCGATGCTGTTGGAAGGCGCCGCCGGCCCGCTGTTTCGATCTGCGGTCGACGCGGCGGCGCAGCGCGCTCAGCAGTTGCCTGCCGTTGTGGAAATCGCCGCGCCACAGCAGGGTCGCGCCATCGGCGGCCAGTTCGTATGCGGTGTCCGCCTTGATGCGGTCATCCACCACGACAATCCGAATTGGTTGCGGCGCACCACTTTCGGAATGTCGACGGGCTGATCGATCGGTATGTTCTTCGGTCCATCGAATCGTGGACATCGGGAGTACTCCTCGTAGGCAAACGCACAGGGCACGAAGAGCACTTCGAAGCGGAATCGGCGACTATCGGGTCGAAGTCAGCGCGGGGACGGATTCCGCGTCGAAGCGCGTGCACCGTCATCGCCCAAAACCATGCCGTAACCCACGACCTCACCTCTCCCGAATAGCCTGCGAAAACAGTCTAGCTATTGTTCGTCGGCGGAAATCAGCCTGTCTGCTCATTTCCGCATCAGGGTTGGCTCATGGTCACTGGATCAGAAATACCCCGGCCGACGGATTGACGAACGCCCGCATGCCAATCCGCGGCAGGTTCAACCTCGGCAGCCGCGACCGAATAGACCCGCGCTGCGAAATCCCGGCGACCGGGCCGGATGTCGCGGTCGCGCCGGACCCTCAGCTGGCGACGCTACGGGTCTCCACGGCGTGCAGTCGGCGAAATCGACTGCCGTGGAATACCAGCGGATCCACATCGCCCCTGGTCGCGAGCCGATGGATCCGCAGGATCACCACGGTGTGGTCGCCCGCGGGCACCTGCGCCTCCGGCACACCCTCGATCCAGGCCGACGCACCCTCGATGAAGATCGCGTCGCCGGTGCCGTGATGGAGTTGCACCCCGGCGAAGCGGTCGCCGGTGCGGGTGCCGAGGGCGCGGGCCGCGTCCTGTTGATCGGTGCCGAGCAGGCTCAGCCCCAGATGCGTCGCGCCGGTGAGCTTCGGCCAGGTCGAGGAGTTGTTCTGCACGCAGAACGAGACCAGCGGCGGGTCGAGCGAAACCGGGACGAAGGTGCTCACCGCCAAACCGTGTGGCGTGCCGTCGATTTCGGCACAGACCGCGACGACGCCGCTCGGGAAGTTGGCGAAGGCCCTGCGCAGCCCGGCACCGTCGGCCGGAAATTCGAAGGACTCATGCATGATTCGTCACCTCGACACCCGCGACAAGCGCCGATACCACCGGCCGCCACCGGTCGGTATAGCGTTCGATCGCACCGTCTTCCTGGAATGTGCTGTCCGACAGGTAGAGCCCGGGCAGTGCACTGGTCGCGCCGAGTTCGGTGAGCACCGGTTTGAGCAGCAGATCGGGCGCGAGCGCATGTGCGGGACCGGCGCCGAGCATCACCGGGACGGCCACCACATCCGCCAATCCGGTTCCGCCGTCGAACTGTTCGAGAAACAGCTTCAGCAGCCCGGTGTAGGTGGCCTTGAAGGTCGGGCTCGCGAACACCACCAGCCGCGAATCGCGTACCGTGCGCACTGCTTCGGCGACGGCCGGATCGCCCCAGCCGAGCAACGCGGGCCCGAACGAGACCAGGTCGAACACGGTGGGTTCGATATCCGGCCGCAATCCCTTGGCCACCAACGTCGCCGCGGTCAGCGTGCGGGAGGCCGGTTTCGGATTGCCGACGACTACGGTCACTGCCACTTTCGTATCCTCTTCACTCGCTCAGATGACCCCGTGCCAGGGCGGCGCGGCATCGTGCAGCAGCGCCCGGCCCAGGTGCTGGTATTTCCAGCGCACCGGGTCGTGCAGGGTGTGTGTCCTGGCGTTACGCCAGAAGTGATGCAGGTTCAAATCGGCTGCGGCACTGCGTGTTCCACCTACTTCGAACAGGGCGGCGGACACCTCGTTGGCCGCGCGATCGGCGAGGACTTTGGCCGCGGCCACCGCCAGGGACGCTCGCGCGACCAGGTCGCCGCCATCCGGGCTCGCCGATACACCGTCGAACGTTGCGGCCGAAGGTCCCGCGGCGCCGAACAGTTCGCCGCCGGGCCGGGTCGACACACCGACGGTTGCGGCGTCGACCGCGGAGCCCGCCGCGACCAGTGTCGCCTCGGCCGCCGTGACGGCGACCGACAGTTCACCGAAGCGCTGGATCAGCAGTGGGTCATCGATCGCGCGAGCGACACCCGACTCGAACCACGGGCGAGTCGTGGTGCGAACGAACTCCGTTGCGGTGGTGAGCGCCCCGCGGGCGATGCCCGCGTCTATGGCGGCGTGCAACAGTTGCGCGAAAGAACCGTATCCGGTCGGTGCGCCGACCGCGCCCGCACGGGCGATCAATTGGTCGCGGTCGACCAATACGCCGTCGAGGTGGACCGTGCCGCTGCCGGTCGTGCGCTGGCCGATTCCGTTCCAGTCGTCGATGATTCGCACACCGGGCGTGTCGGCGGGCAGGTATGCGATGTACTCGCCCGCCGCGAGCCCGCTGGTGTCCCCGGGATCGTCGAGTCGGGTCAGCACCGCCAGTACATCGGCGAAAAGCGAACCGGTGCAATAGAATTTGGTGCCGTCGATCCGGAAACGCGCGCCGGCAGGTCGCAGGGTCGTCGAGATATCGGCGACCGTCGCACCGCCACGCTCCGATTGTGCGTTGGCTATCCGGCCGCCCCGCAGCACCTGGCCGAAATAGAGCCTGCGCTGCTCGTCGGATCCGGCCAGCCGCAGCAGATTCAGATAAACGAAGTGACTGTGCGGTATTTGGGCGATATTCGGATCGGCGGCGGCGAGGATCCGCACCACCTCTGCCACCACGCTCGGTGGCAGATCGGCACCGCCGTACGCGGCGGGCACGGTCGCGGCGAGCAGTCCGCTCGCCGCGAGCCGGTCCACCTCCGCGTACGGCAGTGCGCGATCCCGGTCCCGCACGGCCGCCCCCGACGCGAAGTCGGCCGCGAGTTCCCCGGCCACCGAAATGGCCTGCGCCGCAGACCTTATCCCGGCGGCGACCGCGGTCATCAGCCCACCGCCGCGACCGGTTGCTCCGCGGCCTCCAATTCTCGAACCAGCGGAAGAACTTTCGCGCCGAAGTACTCGATCTCCTCCTGGAAGTGCAGGAATCCGGCCAGGATGAGATCGACGCCGAGCCGCCGGTAGGCGACGATGCGTTCGGCCACCTGCTCCGGCGTGCCGATCAGCTTGGTGCGGAAGCCGTCGTTGTACTGCACCAGATCCTCGAAGGTGGAATCGGCCCACATACCTTTCCGGTCCGCGGTGGACGCGCCCGCCTGCTGGACCGCGTCCCGGAAGCCCTCCACCGCGGGCTTATTCGCCTTCTCGATGATCTCCCGGAGCGTATCGTGCGCTTCCTTCTCGGTATCGCGGGCGATGATGAACCCGTTGAGCCCGAACTTCACCGCGCGATCGTGTGCCCGCGCGATAGCGCGCAGCTCGTCCAATTGTTCGGTGACGCCGTCGAAATCCTTGCCGTTGGAGAAGTACCAGTCGGCGAAGCGGCCACCGTTACGTCGCGCCGCGGTGGAGTTACCCCCTTGGAACAGTTCGGGATTCGGACGTTCCGGGGTGTTGAGCGGCTTGGGCTTCAGTGTGAAATCCCGGATGCGGTAGAAATCGCCGCCGTAATCGACGGCGTCCTCGGTCCAGATCTTGCGGATCACCTCGAGGAATTCGGCGCTGCGGCGGTATCTTTCGTCGTGTTCCAGCCACGGTTCGCCCAGCGCCCGGAATTCGCCCGCGAACCAACCGGATACGACGTTGATGGCGAAACGGCCATTGGACAGATGGTCGGCGGTGGCGCCGAATTTGGCGAGCACCGCAGGATGCCACAGCCCGGGATGCACGGCCGCGATCACCTTCAACCGCTCGGTCGCACCGAGCAGCGCCAGGCTGAACGAGGTCGACTCGTGCTGGTATTCGGCACCGTAGGAGGCGGTGTAGCGGACCTGGGACAGCGCGTAGTCGAACCCGTTGTTCTCCGCGGTGCGTGCGAGTTTCCGGTTGTATTCGAAATCCCAGCCGGTGCGCTGTTCGATATCACTGGTGACCAGCCCCCCGCTGACATTGGGCACCCAGTAGGCGAACCGGATCTGCTCGGCGATCTGCTCCGTACTCATGAATGTTGCTCCGTAGGGTCGGGGGCCGACGCTGGTTCCACTCCAGCACCCCGGTTCGATCGGCACGAGGGTTTGAATCTGTGCGATCGGATCGGTCGGCCACGGGTTTCAGGCGTTGGCGAGTTGGTTCGAGAAGGTCGATCGCGCGAAGGCGCCGGCGGGCGTGAACCGCGCGAGCAGTTGCGCCGCATCGGTTCCGGTGACCCGGGTGATGAAATCGTGTGCGTCCCTGACGGATTCGACGCCGAGGAACGGCTGCGGGCGGTGCAGCAGGCCGACGAGCGCTGCGGCGAAGTCCGGGTCGACGGCGGCAGCGGCGAAGAGATCGTTACCGATATCGGCGAGTTCCGGATCACCCAGGAACAGCCGAGTCACCTTGTTCGCGGCATCGCCGCGGGCGGCGAGGAACGCCGTGTACTGCTTGGTCAACCAGTCCTCGTCGAACGGCCCATCGTGCACCGCGGCCGCGGCGACCAGGCGCTGCGCCTGGATCAGGCCGCTCTGCGCGCCCTGGCCCGCGATCGGGTCGTATGCGATGGCGGTGTCCCCCAGCGCGGCGACAGCGTGCCCACCCGCGGTGCGGCCGACGCCTGCGCGCACGACCGGACGCACCGCACCCTTCAGCCAGGAATGCGGATCGTCCGCGATCACCCGGGTCGCCAGCACCTCGGGCAGATCCCATTCGATGAAGTCGCGGTACAGGTCTCGCACGATCCGATGCGCCGAATCCGCCGAATCCGCTGCCGCGAACCGGCTTTCCCATTCACTGCCCGGTTTCGCCCAGCCGAGGAAGGCCCAGCTCGGCCCGGCATCCTTGTGCAGGTACGGCCCCCACCAGCCCTCGCCCTGCTCGGCCAGGATAGAAAAGCCGCTGTGCGCACCGCCCGCCGGACTGCGATGCGCGAAAACACTTGCGTCATGGCCGATTCCGGTGACCGTTAGGGTCAGCAGCGAGCGCTGCGGCGCGACATACGGCGTGCGCGCCGGATCGATGGGGAAAAGTTCGGACAGTCCGCCGCGACCGGTCGCCACCAGGGTGAGATCATTCTCGGCCGCGATCGGATCGAGCGCTTCCGGAGTCACCGCCGCGACCACGAAGCGCCCGCCCCGCTCCAGGAATGCGGTGAGCCGTTCATCGGCCTTCAATCGGGTGTCGACGGCGACGCCGACATAACCGTCGAAATTCCCGTCGAATTGGATCAATTCGGCGCCATCGGGTCCGGCGATGCGCACGCTCAGACCGGTATGGCGGGGCGCCCGTGCGGTATAGCTGTCCAATCCGAGCGCGGCCTCGGCCTGTTGGGCCTCGCCGAATTCGAGCGCGGTACCGGTCGCGGGCACGTCGTCGCGCAATGCGCGCTGATCGCGATCGCTGTACAACGTGACGTCGAAACCCGCGCCGAGTAAACCGAGCGCCGCGGTGACACCGGTTTGTCCGGCGCCGATTACCGCTGCCCTACGAGTGGAATGGGAGGAATTCTGCGATGTCATGAATGAATTCTCCGGACGGCGCCACGCGTTCCGCAGTGTTGCGATCACGGAGAATCGATGGGCAGACAGGGATTTCCGGTGGCGTACCATTCGGCCCATGTCGTTCACCGTCGCCGATCTGAGCGGATCACGGGCAGAGCAGTATCAGCAGCTCGCCGACCAGGCGCGGGCGCTGGTGGCGGGCGAGGCCGACCGCATCGCCAACGCCGCCAACCTCGCCGCGCTCGTCTATCACGCGCTGCCCGAACTGAATTGGGTCGGATTCTATTTCTATGACGGCCGCGAACTCGTCGTCGGACCGTTCCAGGGCAAACCGGCCTGCGTCCGCATTCCGCTCGGCAAGGGTGTATGCGGCACGGCGGCACAGTCGCGGGAAACTCAGCTGGTGCCCGATGTGTACGCCTTTCCCGGACATATCGCCTGCGATGCGGATTCGCGGTCGGAAATCGTTGTTCCGCTGATACACGATGGGGAATTGATCGGCGTATTCGATATCGACAGCCCGAAACCGGATCGCTTCGACGCCACCGATCGCGACGGCATCGAAACAATCGCCGGAATATTCGTCGACTCGCTCTGATCGAGAATGCGGGGCTCCCACCGGAGCCCCGCGCTCAGGAAATCTCGGCAGCGGCGGCGCCCGGCCGGGAAACCGAATCCGGCAGCACCGTCGACAGCGGACCGCCCAGGCGATACCGCGCGCCGCGATGCTCGCCCGGTAGCCGGTCGCCCGCGCCGAACAGCGCGTTGCGCAGCGTCCCCGGCACGTATTCCGTTGGGTACACACCTCTTTCGGTGAGTACGGGCACCACGTGCCGGACCACGTCCTCGAACGTCCCGGGTGTGATCGCATAGGCCAGGTTGAACCCGTCGAGATCGGTTTCGGCGACCCACTCCTGCAGCAGGTCCGCCACCGTCGCGCCGGATCCGACGAAAACCGGTCCCATACCGCCGATTCCGGCCCAGCGGCCGATATCCCGGACCGTCCACTCCCGGCCGTCGTCGTCGAATTCCTGGAAGGCCGCGACGGCCGACTGGATCGCGTTGCTCTGCACCTGTCCGATCGGATCGTCGAGGTCGTAGCGGGACAGGTCGATGCCCATCCAGCCGGACATGAACACCAGCCCGCCCTCCACGCTGGCGTAGGACAGGTACTCCTCGTGTTTGCGCCGCGCCGCCTCGTCGGTGGTATCGGTGATGATGGTGGCGAGCGCGTAGATACGCGCGGCGTCGCGGTCTCGGCCCGCCGCCACCAGTGCCGCTCTGATCCGCGAAACAGTCTGCGCCAGTATTCGTTTCGAAGGTCCCGCGACGAATATCGCCTCGGCGTTCTCGGCGGCGAACCGGACCCCGCGCGGCGACGCGCCCGCCTGATAGATCACCGGTGTCCGCTGCGGCGACGGTTCGGACAGGTGAATGCCGGGCACCGTGTAGTGCGCGCCGCGATGCCCGATGTGGTGCACCTTCGCCGGATCGACGTAAATGCCCTGTGCCGCATCGCGAATCACCGCGTCGTCGGCCCACGAGCCCTCCCACAGCTTGTACAGCACCTCGAGATATTCGTCGGCCTGGTTGTACCGCTCATCGTGGTCGAGTTGATCGTCCGCGCCGAAATTCCGTGCCGCCGAGGGCAGATAGCCGGTGACGACATTCCAGCCGATCCGACCGCCGGTGAGGTGGTCGAGGGTGGACAGCCTGCGGGCGAACGGATAGGGATGTTCGAATCCGGTGCCGGTGGTGATGCCGAAGCCGAGATGTTCGGTCGCCGCGGCCATCGCCGAAACCAGCAGCAGCGGATCGGCCACCGGAATCTGCGCGCCCTGCCGCAGGGCCGCGATATCGTTGCCGCCGTACACGTCGTAGGTACCGAGCACGTCGGCGATGAAGATGCCGTCGAATCGCCCGCGTTCCAGCAGCTTCGCCAGCTCGGTCCAGTAGCTCAGCTCCTTGTACCGATGCGATTGGTCGTCGGGATGGCGCCACAGCCCCGGCGATTGGTGCGCGACGCAGTTCATATCGAAGGCGTTGAAGCGAATTCGGCGGGTCATCGCGTGGCCTCCGCCCGGCGTTCGCCCGCACTCCAGGCGAACGGCAGCTCCGCGCCGTTGAGCAGATGATCGCCGATCGCCCGCGCCTTCTGAATGGCGGGATTGTGCACCGAGATGGTGCGGGCGTTGCGCCAGTGCCGATCCAGCCGCAGGCGCTCCGAAACCACCGATGCGCCACCGACTTCGAACAGCAGCGTGGTGGCGGGCAACACCTGATCGATCACCGCGAGTTGGGCCTGCGCTGCGGCGAGTTCGGCGGCGACCAAAGCCTTTTCGTCGCGCGCGCCATCGGCGAGCACCCCGTCGAGCACGTCGGCGACGGCCAGCACGGCCGCGCGGGCGGCGAATGCGGCGGCCGAGAGGCGGCCGATCACCTGCTGCACCAACGGGTCCTGGCGCGGCAGGTCGGCCGCGGCGTGGGTATAGCTGCGGGTGCGCGCCGCAACCCACTCCCGCGCATCGCGTTCGGCCCGCTGCGCGATGCCGGCCAGCACCGCCAACTGCACCAACTGCAGGTAGGAGGTGGCGTAGGTGGGTCCGGCCACGCCGTAACCCGGCCCGAGAATCCGCTCGTCCGGCACCGCGACATCGGTGAATTCCGTTGTGCCGCTTGCCGTCAGCCGCTGACCGAAACCATCCCAATCGTCGTGCTGCCGGACGCCGTCGGCCCGCGCGTCCACCAGCACGCCCACCCGCTCGCCGTCACGGTCGGCCGCGGCCAGGATGTAATCGGCGTACAGCGAGCCGGTGCTGTAGTACTTCACGCCGTTCAGCAGCCAATGATCGCCGTCCCTGGTCAATCGGGTGTGATACCGGTCGACCGCGCCGACGCCGGGTTCGGTGATCGCGTTTCCGACCAGCGTGCCCGCCGCGACCGCACGCAACCAGTGTTCCCGCGGCGGTCCCGGCTCGGCCAGCAGCTGATCCTCCACGAAGGAGAAGTGCACCCGCAGCGCCTGCGGCAGATTGGATTCGGCCGCGGCCAGCTCGATCAACTGCCGGAACAGCTGACGGACGGTCGCACCGTATCCGCCGTATTCGACCGGCACCCGCAACGCCCCGAATTTCGCCTCGCGCAGCCAGCCGACCTGTTCGTACGGCAGGGTTCGATCGATTTCGCGCTCGACCGCGCCCTCGGCGATGCGATCGAAGATCGGGCCGAAGATCGCATCGAGCTCGGTATCCGATTTGCCGCGCCCCGCTATCGCCTCCCGGCCCGTCGCTCGCGCGGCGGGATCGGTGCTGGATTTCGCCTCGATGGATGTCATCGCCCCACGATGACGCAGGTCGGCGGGCCGCTCACGGGTTGCGCGCAGCCCGATCGTAAATAGCGATCGGCAATGATGTCGGTGGTGACCGTTAGAGTCGTCCCGTGGCTGGATCACAGTATTCGTTCACCGCGCGGGTGTGGGAACACCCGAGCGGGTCGTGGCATTTCGTATCGCTACCCGAGGAGATCGCCGATGAGATCGAGGAGCGCTACGCACATCTGGCCGGCGGCTGGGGTTCGGTGCGCGTCGATGTCACGATCGGCGAAAGCCGTTGGTCTACTTCACTTTTCCCGGACAAGGGCCGGGCGACCTATATCCTGCCGGTGAAGAAATCGGTGCGCACCGCCGAGGATCTGATCGCCGGTTCGGAGGCGAAGATCGAACTGGCCGTTGCCATTTGAGCGAGCTCGCTCATCCGGCCTGGCTGCACTGCTTGAATATCTTGTCGTTCGCGGCACGCGCCTTGTCCGCATCCTCTTTGCTCATGCCGAGCGTATTCGGATCCGCGGCCTTCTTGTCGTATTCGTTGCCGATCATCGCGCGCAGCCCGTCCTGCGAAATACCCTCGTCCACATAAATTTTCGCGGCGCAATCGGTGAATCCCTGATCCCGCACGCCCTTGTCGCGCAGTGCCTTGGACAGATCGGCCGCGGTCACCTTGGGTGGGGTGGCGGCGGCTTTGTCGCTGCCACATGCGGTGAGCACGGGCAGGGCGACGAGCGCCGCGGTGAACAGGACGATCCGCACCTGACTCCCCTTTTTCTGATCGACGGGTCACCGCTGTCGAACGCGGTGGCGCACACGATCATGCCGCATGCCGCGGATCAGGCACCAGACGGTCAGAGATCCATCGCGGCACGCAGCGCGGTATCGAGCCGGTCCAGCGTTTCCGGGTCGACCGCATCGATCCGCTCGGCCAGCCAACCGCGATAGATACGGCCGATATTGCCCGCGTGCAGCCAGCCGTACCGGTCGACGGAGACCGCGAGAATGTCCTGCGGATCCGCATCGACCACCTCGGCCGCGATCAGCCACGGGCGGGGTGATACGTTGATGCCGTCGCTGCTGATGAGCACGATGGTGCGCCGGCGAGCCGAACCGTGCGGGTGATAGGTCCAGATTTCACCCCTGCGCACGCAGCTCCTCTTCGGCGGTGGTCAATTCCGCCTCATCCGCCGCGGCCAGCGCGGCCACCTCGGGCACCGGCCCGACCCCGGTGCGCACCGCCTCGCGGCGCGCCGCCTTCGATATCCACGCCGACGGCGACATACCCGCGCGGGCCGCGGCCTGTTCGGCGAATGACCACGCGGCCGCGTCCAGCGAAAGGGTGACCTTACGCGTTGCCATACCATTTATCGTACCGGTTCGGCGCGGCTTCGCCAGTGTGGGAAATACGACGTCATCGCGGGTATACAACATCTGATGTCAGCTGACTGCTGTTAAGGTCGGAGCCATTCGGCAACAGAGGTTGGGATCGCAATGACCATGTTGAACCACTACCGCGCGGGCGCGGGCGAACCGCTCGTGCTGGTGCACGGAATCGGCAGCCGGTGGCAGGTCTGGGAACCGCTCTTCGAGACGCTGGCCGAATCCTTCGACCTGATCGCGATCGACCTGCCCGGCTTCGGCGGTTCCACACCGCTCGCGCGCACCACCGTGCGGACGCTGACCGATGCGGTCGCGGATTTCCTTGTGGCACAGGGCATCGAGCGCCCGCACCTGGCTGGTAATTCGATGGGCGGGTTGATCGCGCTGAACCTCGGGGCGCGCGGCCTGGCCCGTTCGGTGACCGCGTTCTCCCCGATCGGCTGCTGGGACAAGGCCGGTCGGGTCTGGTGCCAGCAGTCGCTGGGTAAGTCGGTGCTGCTGGCGCGGCGGTTGCGTCCGGCGCTGCCCGCCATCCTCGGCAACCCCGCGGGACGAACGGCTTTCCTGGGCTTGGTTTTCGGGAAACCGTGGGCCGTGACACCGCAGATCGCCCTGGACACCGCGTACGGCGCGGCCGACGCACCCGGCTTCGCGGAGGCGCTCGCCTCGTTCGCGGACGCGGAACTCGAAAACGGCGGCCCCACAGGCATTCCCGTCACCATCGCGTGGGGGAACCGGGACATCCTGCTCACCTACGCCACCCAGAGCCGCCGCGCGAAGGTGCTGCTGCCCGGGGCCGGACACATCACCCTGCACGGCAGCGGTCACACGCCGTTCTATGACGATCCCGACGCCTGCGCGAAGGTGATTCTGGATCAGCTCGGCTGAGCGCCCGGATCGGTGAGCGTTGCCGCCGGTGCCGTGCCCAAGAGGATCCGCACCGCATTCGCCCAGCGCCGCCGCAGGATTCGAGTGCGGTCGAGGTTGCCGGTGAGCAGGCCGCGCATCGCCAGTCCGGTCATGATCTCGATGGTGAATTCGGTGATGGTCGGAATGCGCGGGTCGTCCGGGAATTCCGCGCGGAAGATATCGCGGATGCTCTCGTGCATCAGCACGAACAGCCGCTGTTCGAGCGGGAGGAAGGCCCGCAGCAGCTCCGGATCGCTCCGTGCGCCGACCCAGATCTCCAGCGCGGCAAGGAATGTCGGCCCGGTGAACAGCCGGGAGGTCAATTCCACCGCGCGGTCTATGCCGTCGGCATCCGGCCCTGCGGCGGCGAATTCCGCTGTCAGCTGGGCGGATCGGCGCGCGGCCAGATATTCGACGGTTCCGGTGAGCAGATCCGCCTTCGTCGGGAAGTGATGCTGCATGGTGCCGCGCGGCACACCGGCGCGCTGCTGCACCGCCAAAGTCGTTGTCCCCGCGTAGCCGACCTCGACCAGGCTGGTGACCGCCGCGTCCAGGAGCCGCGCGCGCATGCGGTCGCTGCGCTGCCGTTGCGTCTCCCGGACGCGTTCGGTCATCGGCTATTCACCCTGCCATTTGGGCTCACGCTTCTGCGCGAACGCGAGCGCACCCTCCGCGGCGTCCTTGGAAAATAGTGCGGGCAGCGCGATTTCGCCCTGTTTGGCGAAAGCCTCGGCCACCGACCAATCCGGGGATTCGTCGATGATCCGCTTGCTCGCGGCCACCGCGAGCGGTGCGGCGGCGGCGATCTGCGTCGCCAATTCCAGCGCACCCGCCAGCGCTGCACCGGGTTCGGTGAGCCGGTTGACCAACCCGAGCTGGTAGAGCCGTTCGGCCCCGATCCGTCCACCGGTCAATGCCAGTTCGGCCGCCGTACTGCGCGGCAACCGCTGGGTCAGCCGGAGCACGCCACCGCCGACGGCGACCAGCCCGCGCTTGACCTCGGGGATGCCGAACTGCGCGTTATTCGCCGCGACGATCAGGTCGCCGGCGAGCGCCATTTCGAAACCGCCCGCGAGGGCGAACCCCTCCACCGCCGAAATCATCGGTTTGGCGGGCGGTTTCGCGGTGATGCCGAGCGGTCCGCGCCTTTCCGTCAGCGCCATCTCACCTTTCGATGCGGCGACGAGATCCAATCCGGCGCTGAAGGTTCCACCCGCGCCGGTGAACACGAGCACGCGGGCGGCGGCATCGGCCTCGAATTCGTCGACGGCGCGTTCGATGGCCTGCGCGGTGGCCAGGTTCACCGCATTGCGCACCTCGGGGCGGTTGACGGTCAGCACGGTGATCGCGTCGCGGCGCTGCACCAGCACCAGATCTTCGGACATCGGAAATCCTCTCGACTATCCCTTGTCATTCCGGCGAGCGCCGGGATGACGGTAAGCGCACCTCCGCCTTCGCCGACAGCGTGCGGCGGCGGATCACAAGGTCAACCTGTCGGCCGCGGTCACCTCGGCGGCGGCGCCGATCGGGTCGCCGTCGACGAAGGCCGAGACCGTCTCGGCGTCGGACGCTCGAACCAGTATGCGGGCGCCCGCCGGGGTGAGCCCACTGACGACGACGGCCTCGGGCTCGTCGGCGTGTTCCGGCGCGGGCCCCTTGCGATAGGCGACGGTGTACGCCTCGACGGTCACCGGACCGGTATATCCGAATGCCGAATCACGGTGCGCGGCAGGCACGTCCGCTTCAATCGCATGGAATATCCGGGTCGGCGGCCGCGACGAGTACACGCCGACACCGTGTTTGGTGATGTACCAGCCGAGTGCCGTTGCCAAACCGTAGGATTCGGGTTCCTCGCGCAGCAATCCGGCCAGCGTCGCGATCGAGTGGGTGGTGTAGTTGTTGCCGGGCCCGCCCGCGAAGGTGAGCCCGCCGGTGACCGAGAGCGGCCGCGCCGGATCGTCGATCGGCAGCCCGAGCGCCTCGGCCGCCACCTGAACGGCGACCGGAAAACACGAATAGAGGTCGAGATGCGCGACGTCATCGATGCCGATACCCGCCGCCCCGAGCGCGGCCCGCCCGGCCGCCGCGATGGCGGGTGACGCGGCCATATCCGCGCGCTCCGAGACGAACCACTCGTCGGTGGCCGTCGCGCCGCCGTGCGGAAAGACCCACCGCTCGCGCGGCACGCCCGCCGCATCGGCCGCGGCCGCGCTGCACAGGATCAGCCCCGCGCCCAGATCCACCGATAGGTTCGCGACCAGCAGTTTCGGATACGGCGTCGACACCATCCGATTGGCCGCGCTCGGCGTCACCAGATCGGCGACCGAACGTTCGACGGGTTGCCAGGCGTACGGGTTCCGGGCCGCGACGGCCGAGAGCCGGGACCACAGCCCGCCTATCCTTTCCCGATGCGCCGTGATGCTCATGGCGAGCTTGCCGCGCAGCGCCGATTCCATGAGCGCGTAGAAGTACACCGGCCCCCACAGCCCGGCCGCGGTCTCCATCTCCGAATTCGGCGCCCGATCCGTGCCGACGACCTCGTCCGGTACGGCGCTCTCCGGCTGCTCGGGCCAACCCGTCGGCGTGCCTGCGCGGGTCGCGGTATTCCAGGACGCGACCGCCTCGGCACCCGCGAGCAGCGCGATCTCACAGCGGCCGTCGGCGATGGCCTGCGCGATGGTGTTCACCATCCGCTGCGGCGCGTCGCCGCCGAAGCGCACCGACTGCAGCGTCCGCTTGGGCGATGCGCCGAGTTCGGCGGCGACCAGGGCGGCGAGATCGGTGTACGGCCAGCTCACCGGGGCTATCCCGGCGACAACGTCGGCCGCGCGCAGCAGGCGGTCGCCGGTCGCGCTGTCCGCACCCGCCCGGCGCAGCGATTCGGCGGCGAGTTCGACGGGGCCGGGCAGTCCCGGCTCACCCGAGCGATGCACCACCTGGCCGACCCCGACCAGCACCGGCGTCCGGGGATCCATTCCCGCTGGCAGCATGGGCTTCTCCAATCCCTTTACCGTCAGAATTGACGGTAACTTGTCACCGATTAGAGCAGACCCCGGCGAACCGGGCAATAGCCATGGAACCGAGAACTGACTCACGGGTAATATCCGGAGATGGGCTCCAACATCGCACTGCGCGTCGACGGCAACCGCGCATACGTCACCCTCGACCGACCCGATAAACACAACGGTCTGACCATCGAGATGCTGCGCGGACTCGCCGAGACCGCGCGCGGCATCGGCGCCCGCAAGGACATCAGGGCGGTGATCATCAGCGGCAACGGCCCGAGCTTCAGCAGCGGACTCGATATCGCCAAGGCCAGCGGCGACCCGCTGTCCATCGTGCGCGGCTTCATTCCGCTGCCGTGGCGCGGCACCAATGTTTTCCAGGAGGCCTGCTGGGCCTGGCGCAGGCTCGACGTTCCGGTGATCGCCGCGGTGCACGGCCGCTGCTACGGCGGCGGACTTCAGATCGCGCTGGCCGCCGATATTCGATACGCCACTCCGGATTCGGAATTTTCGGTCATGGAGGCAAAACACGGCCTGGTGCCGGATATGACCGGCGCGGCGTCATTGTCCCGGCTCATCGGATTCGACAGGGCGCTGTTGCTCACCATGACCGCCGATACCTTCGACGCCGCATACGCCGCCGAAATCGGGCTCATCACCGAGGTGACGGCCGATCCGGTGGCCGCCGCGGAGAAACTCGCCGAACGGATCGCGACCCGCGCACCGGGGGCGGTCGCCGGCGCGAAACGGCTTTTCGACCGGTCCTGGCATGCCTCGCCGCGCCGCACTTTCGCGATCGAGCGCGCGACCCAATTGCCGTTGATCGTGCGCCGGGCGATCGCGGGCGGCAAATCCGCCCAATAGCAACGTATTTGTGAACTTTCGGAACACAAGGCCAGAAATCCCCCGGCCCTGCTGTTAGCATTTCCGTCGATTTGCCAGCCAGTTCGAAGGTCGTGCGGGACACACTGCGGATGGTCTGTGTAGCGCCCCTTCGTCGAGAAACGGGAGGGCCGAAAGACTTTGACCAAGACCGCATCCATCCTGCTGTCCGCGATCGCGGGCGCCTCGGCCGTGCTCCTGGCCGTCACCGCCCCAGCCACCGCGAACCCGAACGCCATCAACCCGATTCCGGTGCTCAACGGCACCACCGGGCTGCCGAATCTGGTCGGCCGGACCCGGGCGGTGTTCCAGGTGACCGGCATGGCCAGCCCCAACAACACCCAGTCGTACAACGTGCTCGGCACCGATCTGGGCATCATGTGGGATAACGGCGGCGGCGAAATGCTCACCGCATTCGGCGACAGCGCGGGCCTTGGTTTGCCGAATCTGCTCGCGGGCAGCACCTGGGCCTGGCGCAGCAATATTCTCGTGCGCAGCCACACCCACGATCCGGCCAACGGCATCTACTTCGACAGCGTGGTACGTGACGTATTCGGGCAGGCCCGCGATCTGATTCCGAGTCCGAAAATTCCGTTTCTGGAGATCAGTCGCATTCCGACAGCGGGCATTTCGGTCAATGGCGTGCAGTACATGAGCCTTATGTCGGTGCGGAGTTGGGATGAAGTCGGCCAGTGGACCACGAATTACTCGGGGCTCGCCGCATCGGCCGACAACGGGGAAACCTGGGCCGATCTCGCCTTCACCCGGCGGCCGAACGACGGGGGCAATGCCAACTTCCAGATGAACGCCTTCCTGAAGGACGGCGGGTTCGTCTACGAATACGGCACCAGATCCGGGCGCAACAATGCCGCATATGTCGCGCGGGTGCCGGAGAACGATATCCAGAACATCGGCGAATACGAATACTGGACCGGCGACAAGTGGTCGCGCAAGGGTGATGTGAATGCGGCGGCGCCCATCATGTTCGGCGTCGGCGAGCTGTCGGTGATGTACAACTCGTATCTGGGCCAATACATTTCGCTCACCACCGACCCGTGGAATTCGGTGGTCATGCGGCGCGCCCCCAGCCCGACCGGCCCGTGGACCGACCCCGAGGTGCTGATCGACACCAGGGAACTCCCCACCGCGTACGCACCCTCGATCTTCCCCTACCAAACCGGACGCGACCTGTACTTCCTCACGACGGTGCACAGCCAGTACAACGTGGTGCTGATGCGCACGCCGCTGTAGAGGCTTGACCTCAACATTGGTTCAGCCCGCAGGCTTGGGGTCGAGCGATCGACCGCGGAGGAACCATGACCCCGAGCCCTGTGCCCGCCCCCAACGAAACAACCAGCGCCGCAGCGCAATTGCGCACGTGGCTACGCACCAACACCTACCCCGTCGTATCGACGGCGCCCGGCCACTCCGGGCCGGACCTGCGTCGCCTAACCGACCGGCTCGGCGCCGCGACGGTGGCAGGTCTCGGCGAATCCACCAGATTCGCCGAACAGACCTTCGGGGTGCGTGACCGCATCTTCCGAGACCTGGTGCGGGAGCATGGATATCGGGCGCTGGCCATCCAGGACGACGCGCGGTCCGGCGCCCGTCTCGACCGGTACGTGCGGGATGGCGTCGGCGATCCCGAATCCGCGCTCGCCGACGCCTGGCAGCCGAACCGCACCGCGGAAATGATCGCGACACTCTCCTGGATCCGGGACTTCAACCAGGGACATCCGGACGATCCGGTGCACGTCTTCGGCGTCGAGCCAGCACATGCCAATAGCTCGGACTATGACGCGGTGTTCGACTACATCCGGCACGCGGCGCCAGAGCTGCTGGGAGACATGGCGATTCACCTCAACCCGATCAGAACCGCCCATCGCATACCCGAACATGTCCAGCGGCACCGAGGAATTCATCCGGGGCGGCCATTCGCCGAGGACGCCCGTGACGCACTCGCCCTACTGGACGGATTGCCGATGACACCGGAACACGATGTCGCGCTGCATCACATGCGGTTCATTGTCGCCTTCCACGAGCAGAGCGTGGCGGGCACCGGCAGCTTCGCCAGGGATGAACAGCCTTCCGCCGCAAGGGTTATCGAGTGGCAGCAGCGCACCGGTGCGAAAATCGGTTATTGGGATGGCATTGCGCATACCTCCGCGCTCGCACAGGGATCCATCGGCAGCTATCTGCGGGAACATTTCGGGGACCGGTACGCATCGGTCGCCATCGGCTTCCACCACGGCGATCTCGGACTGGCCGTCGCGCCGACACCGTCGGCCGATCTGGTGGACGCACTGCTCGGCGAGGTCGACCTGCCCGCCCACTATGTCGACTTGCACACTGCCGCAGCGCAATCCGTGCGTCATCTACTCGACGGGCCCGCCCAGCTGCGGGTGATCAGCGGGGTATACGACCCGGCCGAGGACGCCGCGGCACGGATGCGGGTCGACTCCCTGACCGGTGCGTTCGACATTCTGCTGCACATTCGCGCGGTGACGCCAGTGCACTGGCTGCCGCAAGCCACGGCGTAAGGAAATGCGCTACTTCGAACCGTCGTCGTATTGCCTGGGGAGGCTGGCGGCAATGCCGTTGAGTACGTGGGCGAGGCCGTAATGGAAGCGATCTTCCGGGGGCAGATGCGGGACCTGGGCCTCCATGATGGAACGGTTGAACATCGGATACCGGCCCTCGGCGAGGATCTTGGCGACATACGGTCCGACGTAACCGCTCATCCACTGTGCGATATCCATACCGGTCCGGCGCGCCTCGTCCAGCCAACCGATCTCCCGGTGGACCGCGCTGTGCACATAGTCGCCGAGCATCCCGGCGAGGCTGGCGATCTCATCGATATCGAGCCCGAAGCCGTCGAGCGCGGACCACAGGAATTCCTGTACGCGAAGCGAATTCGGGCCGAGCGTCGGTCGCCGGTTGGCCAGCGCGAGCTGCCACGGATGCCGCAATCCGACGGCCCGCGAGCGTTCGGCGACAAGGGTCAGGTCGGCCCGCCAGTCACCGCTGGGCGCGGGCGGCAGGTCGATCTCGCCGAGCACCGCGTCGATCATCAGGTCGAACAGGTCATCGCGACCGGTGACGTACCGGTACAGCGACATCGCGCCCGCACCGAGTTCGGCGGCGACGCGGCGCATCGTCACGGCATCGAGGCCATCCTGATCGGCGACGGCGATGGCCGCCGCGGTGATCCGGGCCCGGCTGTAGCCGGGTCTGCGCCCCGGGCCCGAGCGTTCGGGCTGTTCGGGGCGCATCCAGATCGTCTCCTGCGACTGGCCGAGCATGAATCTCCCTTCGTTTGCGTACATCGTACCTGAATTGCTATCGTCTATTTGAGTACGTTGTACCCGAAAAGGAGTTAGCCAATGACCAATCGACCGGTCTTCGACGATCCAACACGCCGCGAGCTGGCGAACGAGGTGGCGAACGGCTTCGCCGCCGCGCTGCAGGGCGCGGGCGGCGCCGATGATTACGATGCCGAATTCGCGGCGGATGTGTTGTGGGGCAGCCCATTCGGGGCCAGCGTCCGCGGCTGGGACGAACTCAACGCCATCCACCACCGGCTGACCGAGGCGAAGGTGGCACCACCATCGCGGTTCGAAGTCGTCGCGGCATTCTCCCCATCGCCCGGTGTGGTGGTCACCCAGATCCGCAGGCAGGCAATGGAATCCGCGGGCTTTTCGGAAATGGCGCTGTACGTGCTCGCCGAGCGCGGTGGTCGCTGGTGGTTGACCGCGGCGCAGAACACTCCCGTCGGAGTGTCCCCGCTGGACCGTTCCGAAACGGAGCGGTGATATGCGACTGGCCATCGTCATCGGCAGCGTCCGCGAAGGACGTTTCGGCCCGACCGTCGCGGCCTGGTTCGCGAATCAGGCGAAACGACACGGAGATTCGGAGCTCGACATCATCGATCTCGCCGAGGTGACACTCGGCTCCGCCGGGCCGTCGGCGTCGCCGCCCGCCGAAGTGGCGTCGGCGCTGGGCGAGTTGACCCCGCGCCTCGCCGCCGCGGATGCGTTCGTGGTGGTGACACCGGAGTACAACCACAGCTACCCCGCCGCGTTGAAGAACGCCATCGACTGGCACGGACCGCAATTCCACGCCAAGCCGGTCGCCTTCGTCTCCTATGGCGGACTCTCCGGCGGGCTGCGCGCGGTGGAACATCTGCGGCTGGTCTTCGCCGAGCTGCACGCCGTCACGATTCGCGACACGGTGAGCTTCCACGGCGCCTGGCAACAATTCGACGAGCGCGGCGGGCTCCGCGACCCCGCCGCGGCCGAGGCCGCCGCCGAAAAGCTGCTGGACCAGCTCGATTGGTGGGCGCTCGCGCTGCGCGACGCGAAGGCCGAGCGACCTTACGTGGCCTGAAGCACGGTCAATACACTCGAACGCATGGATGCGGCCGATTGGGATGCGCGATACACCCAGACCGAATTGGTCTGGGGCGCACCGCCGAACAGCACGGTGGTGGAGCAGGTGTACGGGCTGGACCGGCGTATCCCGCTGCAGCCGGATACGCCGGGCGGCGAACCGCCGGAGCTGCCGCGTGCGCTGGATCTCGCGTGCGGCGAGGGCCGCAACAGCCTCTGGCTGGCAACGCACGGCTGGCAGGTGCACGCCGTCGACTACTCGCAGGTCGGCGTCGACAAGGGCCGCACCATCGCGACCCGGCTGTCGCGTTCGGTGCGCAGCCGGGTGCAGTGGCAGTGCGCGGATGTCACCGATTTCGCCGCGGCCGGCATCACCGGACCATATGAGCTGGTGCTGATGGTCTTCCTCCACCTGCCGCCCGACCAGCGCCGCGGCGTCGTCCGCGCCGCGGCGAACGTCCTCTCCCCCGAGGGCACGCTGCTGGTCCTCGGCCACGATTCCATAAATCTCACCGAGGGTTTCGGCGGCCCGCAGGACCCGTCCGTCCTCTTCACCCCGGCCGATATCCAGGCCGACCTCGCCCCGCTGTCCGAGCGCATCCGGGTCCGCGTCGCCGACCGCGTCTACCGTGCCACCGAGGGCCGCGACGCCATCGACGCACTGGTGGTCGCCACCCGCCTCCCGGATCCGGAAAGCGCAACCGACGGATGACCGCACCCGAAATCTTCGGCCATGACGCCGAGGTGATTTATGGCGGCGACCGGAACCGCGGCGTCATCGCGATACCCGAGCGGTTTTACCCGGACCTCGATGACGCCGTCGGAGGTTGTCCGACCGGAGCGGTAAGGGTTTCGAACCGGCCGTTTGCCTGACTCAATACGGCAGGAGCACCCGCCAACTCAGTGCCCATGGAATGAAAATGGCCGCGGTGCAAAGAAGTACGGCAATCCGAATACGGAACGCACCGGCGACCACCGCGCGCGTGCGCCACCATACGAAACCGGTTGCGATCGCCGCGAGCAGGACCAGCGGTGCGAGGATATGCAGAAGCAGCCAGACCAGCGGTTGGCCCGCGAAGAAGGCCGACTCGGTTGGGCCGCCGAAAGAGAAGAGCCAGAGCATATATCCGACGGTGCCCACCACCGTGACTATCCCGAGCAGGGCGAGCGATCCTGACCATCGGCGAATCGACTTCGACTGTGTCGCATCGCTTTTCGATCCAATCCAAGCGGTAAGCGGATAGCCGAGGAACCCGATCAGCACCGGGACGAGCATGCCGATGCGCACGAACGCGCTTTCGTACCAGGACCCGTCGCTCACCGGACGGCTCAGTGCCTCCTGCCGCGGCATCGGACCGATCAGGCTCGATGACGGCGGATTGCCCGCAGCGACCTCGTGGATCCATGCGGTGATCACCTCGGCGTAGCCGGGCATGAGGTCGCCGAGCGTCCGGCCGCCGACGACCGCGCCGCCGACCCGATCGAAACCATCCGAGGTGCGATGACCGTTGTGTGCCGCCAAGGGTACGAAACGTAATGTGGCATGCGGGTTTTCGGAGAGCGCCTGCTGAAAGATCCGCGCGCTCTCCGCGGGTGGCGACTGGGTGTCGCGCTCGCCCCACAGCGCGAGCACCGGCTGGTGGACCTGCCGCAATACGGCCGCCGGATCGTGGTCGGCCTCGGGGAATACGCCGAGACTGTCGAGGAATTGCCCGCCCGGCCCGGCGACCGCGTCCAGTAGCGACCCCGAAACACCGTGGTGGCGTAGCAGATTGTCGGCGGCCCAGGTCGACTGGCGCAGCGGCGGCTGCCCCGATCCGCCGATCGTCACGACGAAGGCGACATCCGGCGATTTCGCCGCCGCGATCGGCGATACCCAAGCGCCCTCGCTCAATCCCCAGAGCCCGACCTTCGACGCGTCGACATCGGGGCGGGTCCGCAGTAGTTCGACTCCGGCGAGCGCGTCATCGGCGAGCTGCGCGTAGTCACGATGGGTGACCGAATATCCATCCGTCCGCTTGTCGAACGCCAGGGTCACTATCCCGGCTCGCGCGAAAGTCTCTGCCTCAGGAACATATTGGGCGCGCGGCCCCTTACCCGCTCCGTGCACCAGGACGACGCCGGGCAACCTGCCCACCGCACCGGACGGCAGGTAGACCGTGCCGTGCAGAGTGGTGCCGTGACTCTGGAATTCAACCTCCTCCGTTCGCGTATCCTGCTGCACCGGTTGGGCATTCGCCGAACCAGCGCCCAACGGACCGATAAGGACGACCATCGCACAGCCGATCACCAGCAGCAGCCGTCGAGCGACGCCGCTGAGTTCCGCCGCGCGGGAGTGGAGTACACGCATGCGCAGACCGTAGGAGCGGCCGATGCATTCGAGCATCGAACCCTGGTGTGAGACAACGAATCATCGCGTCATACCCGGGTCCGATACCCGGGTCACTCCAACCAGCGCCGCAACCACGGCGTAACCGTCGCGCCGATCTCCTCGAAACCGGAGCGAAACGAATGTGGTTGTCCCGGAATGACTTTCACTTCGGCCGCATCGTCGGCATCGGGTACGCCGAACGGATCGTTGGCGCCGTTGATCACCACCACCTCGATCTTCCCCGGCGCGAGCAGTTCTTCACGCCGCGTCTTCTCCGGCTTACCGGGTGGGTGCAGCGGAAACGACAGCGCGATGACCCCGCGCGCCGCCACGTCCACCGCGGTCCGGCAGGCGACCCGGGCGCCATTGCTGCGCCCGCCCTGGATCAGCGGCGCCCGCTTCACTCGATTGCGCAGGTCGGCGATGATCTCCAGCCATGCCTCGTCCTGTTTGACGGCCGATCCGGGCGCGCGCCGCCCGGCCACGCGGTAGGGCTGCACGACCCGCGCGACGGCGCCGCCGAGTTCCAGCGCCGAATCCCGCACCGCGAGTAGGTCTTTCGCATCGACGCCACCGCCGGAGCCGTGGGTGAGCACCAGTAGGAAGGCGGGTTTCCGCGGTTTGTCGAGCTCGATCTCCGCGGGTCCCGCGCTCGTCTCGATTCGCACACCTCACCGTAGCCCCCGGGCGCCCTGGTGATTCCCTGGCCACCCGTCGCAATCCTGCGAATCACGGGCCTAACCCGCCCGATTACGAGCTATCGACGAGCAGCTATCTCCCCAGGTAGTGGCGACCAGCGATTTGCTAGTCGGTCACCAACGCGCGTGACGTCCCGCGACACGACCGAACGGCGGTGTTCGTCGCATCACATTTGCCCGTTCCAACCTTGGCCAGCGCTATTACCCGCCGGTAATATGAAGATAAGTTACCCGCGAGTAGCATGCGCAACTCCGGCACGGCTATCCGATGGCAACAACGGGCGGGAACGGCAGACAACCGACCGCACCAACTCAACGGAGAGTGAGTACTGACATGGGGCACTACAAGTCCAACGTGCGCGACCTGGAGTTCAACCTCTTCGAGGTGCTGGGCCTTGGTTCGATCCTCGACAGCGGCGCCTACGGCGACCTGGACACGGACACCGTCAAGGAGATGCTCAACGAGGTGCGTCGCCTGGCCGAGGGTCCGCTCGGTGAATCGTTCGCCGACGCCGACCGCAACCCGCCGGTCTTCGACCCGAGCACCCACTCGGTCGCCCTCCCCGAATCGTTCAAGAAGAGCTACCGCACGCTGCAGGACGGCGGCTGGGACAAGCTGGGCATCGCCGAGGAACTGGGCGGCCTGAACATCCCGCGTGCCGCCTACTGGGCGATCGCCGAGCTGATCCTGGGCGCGCAGCCCGCCGCGTTCATGTACGCCGCGGGCGCGGGCTTCGCGAACATCTTCTACAACAACGGCACCGAAGAGCAGCAGGGTTGGGCGAAGATCGCCGCCGAGCAGGGTTGGGGCGCCACCATGGTGCTCACCGAGCCCGACGCCGGTTCCGATGTGGGCGCGGGCCGCACCAAGGCGATCAAGCAGGAGGACGGCTCCTGGCACATCGAGGGTGTGAAGCGGTTCATCACCTCGGCCGATTCCGATGACCTGTTCCCGAACATCATGCATCTGGTGCTGGCCCGCCCCGAGGGCGCGGGCCCGGGCACCAAGGGTCTGTCGTTGTTCTTCGTGCCGAAGTTCCACTTCGATCACCAGACCGGTGAATTGGGTGAGCGCAACGGCGTTTTCGTCACCAACGTCGAGCACAAGATGGGTTTGAAGGTCTCGGCCACCTGCGAGGTCACCTTCGGCGGGCACGGTATCCCGGCCAAGGGCTGGCTGGTCGGCGAGGTGCACAACGGCATCGCGCAGATGTTCGAGGTCATCGAGCACGCGCGAATGATGGTGGGCACCAAGGCGATTGCCACCCTGTCGACCGGTTACCTGAACGCGCTCGACTACGCCAAGCAGCGGGTGCAGGGCGCGGACCTGACCCAGATGACCGATAAGGCCGCCCCCCGCGTCACCATCACCCACCACCCGGATGTGCGTCGCTCGCTGACCATGCAGAAGGCATACGCCGAGGGCCTGCGCGCGGTGTACCTCTACACCGCCGCGCACCAGAACGCCGATGTGGCACAGCTGGTTTCGGGCGCCGACGCCGATCTGGCGGCGCGGGTCAACGATCTGCTGCTGCCGATCGTGAAGGGTGTCGGCTCCGAGCGGGCGTATCAGTACCTGACCGAATCCCTGCAAACCCTGGGTGGTTCGGGCTTCCTGCAGGACTACCCGATCGAGCAGTACATCCGCGACGCGAAGATCGACTCGCTCTACGAGGGCACCACCGCCATCCAGGCGCAGGACTTCTTCTTCCGCAAGATCGCCCGCGACCGCGGCGTCGCCCTGGCCCACGTGGCCGGGCAGGTGCAGAAGTTCATCGAATCCGAGGCGGGCAACGGCCGGCTCAAGGGTGAGCGCAAGCTGCTCGCCACCGCGCTGGAGGATGTGCAGGCCATGGCGGCCAGCCTGACCGGGCACCTGATGGGCGCCCAGCAGGACTCCAAGGAGCTGTACAAGGTCGGCCTGGGTTCGGTGCGGTTCCTGCTGGCCGTCGGTGATCTGCTCATCGGCTGGCAGCTGCTGCGCGGCGCCGAGGTCGCCATCAAGGCCCTCGACAACGGCGCCACCGAGGCGTTCTACCACGGCAAGGTCGCGGTCGCGCAGTTCTTCGCCCGCAACGTCCTGCCGGAGCTGACCGCCACCCGCGCCGTGCTGGCGAACCTCGACAACGACATCATGGAGCTGGACGAAGCCGCCTTCTAAGGCGCCGCATCGACTACGAAACGGGCCGCGATTCCTTCGGATGGGGATCGCGGCCCGTTTCGTCGATGCTCGAATCATCGAGTACGACAAGGTTTCCGCCGCAGCGCTTGGCCTGATACATGGCGGCGTCGGCGGCATGCAGCAGCTGATCGGCGGTGGCGCGCGGACACTGGTGCGGCGCACCGTCGGATACCGCGACACCGATGCTCGCGGTGACCGCGACCTCGGCGGGTGACTGCGCCACCGCCGAGCGCAATCGCTCGGCCTGCGCTGCCGCCGTGGCCGGCGTCATCCGCCCGACGATCACGAATTCCTCGCCGCCGACCCGGGCGACCACGGCGCGCGGATCGGCCGCCTCGCGCAGCCTGCGCGCCGTATCGACCAGCACCTGATCACCGATACGGTGGCCGAAGGTGTCGTTGACGGCCTTGAACCGGTCGAGATCCACGCTGATCACACAGATTTCGGTGGCGGGCCGCCGGTGCGCGTCGGACCTGCGGAGGTTGTCGTATTCACCGAGCATTCTGGTGAGCCGATGCTCCAGGCCGCGGCGGTTCAGCAGGGTGGTGAGCGGGTCGAGCAGTGATTCGGTCCGCAACAGCCAATTGACGTACTGCAAAGTGGGCAGTACGACAACGACGCCGCACACCATGGTCAGCACAATGGCGCAGGCGATCCGCAGGTCGATGCCCTCGAACACCATTCGCACGGCCAGCACGAGCACTGTCGACAATGACCACGCGGAATGTGCCGCAACCACTTTGGCGCTGTGGAAGAAGGTCAAATAGCCGCCGGCGGCGACCAGCAGAATGGCGAGTAGCGCACCGTAGATGCGGTTGGCGTCCTGCAGCACATTGGCGGCGACGGCCAGATCGGCGAGCCCGAACAGGATCAGCGACTCCGTCTCCTGCGGCCACGGTCGCGCCGCCCACCACACGGACCAGAAAACGGCGAACGCCAGGCAGATACCGGCCACCACATGCCCGACCCGGCCCTGTGGGCCGTACGGGGAGAACAGCGTGAGGAGCGTGATGATCGCCATCACGGCACCGCCCGCCGCGATATTCAGCCGCACCCAGCCGAGCGCCGAATGGGAGGCGAGCACCTGCACCTGCCAGGAGTAATCGGCCGGATCGCGCCACCACTGCCGCACTGACGTGCGAGCATCGCCCATCTGGAACCACCTAGCGTCTCGGAAAGGATCCGCCAAACCCTTCGGCAACGCCCAGCGCGAGACTGCGTCGTAGGAATCTCACCAGTTCATCGCGTAAGTCTAGGGGGCGGGCCGCGCACCGCCAAGATCAAACCATTCCGAGCGGAAGATTTTTTTCCTTTCCGGGCGATTGGACCGGAAATGTCTATTTGTCGCGATTGTGAGCGTGCATTCGATATCGGTGCACGGTAAACCCGTTCCCGCAGTGCGATTCCGGCGTTTTTCGGCGCGTCGTCGCGTGACACGCCTCGAGAATTCACGCATCGCTGCTCGCATAGTCCCAGACAGCAGACGAATTCACAGTCGCGGATGCACAATGGCCCGTGATCGCGCGCTGCTAGAAGGGATTATCCGGATGAACCGATCACTGTCCGCACTCACCAGAATCGGCGCCATCGCCGCGGTCCTGTCCCTCGGGGCAGCGGGGGCCGCGAACGCCGATCCCAACGACATCATCCCGATTCCCGCACTGAACGGAATTCGCGGACTACCGCAACTCGTCGGCCCCACCCAGGCGGTGTTCCAGGTGACCGGCATGGACAGCCCGAATCGAACACAGAACTTCAACGTCCTCGGTACCGACCTCGGCATCATGTGGGACGACGGAAACGGCCGGATGCTCACCGCTTTCGGCGACAACGCGGGCCTCGGCATCCCGAACCTGTTGGCGGGCAGCATCTGGGCCTGGTCGTCCAATGTGCTGTTCCGCAGCAGCAACCACGATCCGTCGAACGGCATCTACTTCGACAGCGTGGTGCCGAATCCGTTGCCGAGCCCGAAGATTCCCGGCATCGAGATCAGCCTCATCCCCACCGCGGGCATCTCCGTCGGCGGCGTGCAGTACATGAGCCTGATGTCGGTGCGCGCCTGGGGTCAGCCGGGCAAGTGGGAAACCAATTTCTCCACCCTCGCCGCGTCCGGCGACGACGGACAGACCTGGGCACCGCTCACCACAACCCGGCGCGGCAATGCCGATGGATTCGAAAACTTCCAGCAGAACGCGTTTTTGAAGGATGGCGGCTACGTCTACCGATACGGCACGCCCGCGGGCCGGGGAAATCCCGGATTCGTCTCGCGCGCAAAGGAATCCGATATCGCCAATATCGACGCGTATGAGTACTGGGACGGAAAGGATTGGCGGCCCGGCGATCCCAGAACCGCCGCACCGATAGTCGGCGGCGTCGGCGAGCTGTCGGTGATGTGGAACGACCACCTCGGTCAGTTCGTCATGCTCACCACCGACGCCGCGAATTCCGTTGTGCTGCGGACAGCTCCCCGACCGGAGGGGCCCTGGAGCGAGCCACGGGTATTGATCGACGCGCCGGCACTGCCGTCGGCATACGCGCCGATGATCTTTCCCTATCAGACCGGTGGCGACCTGTATTTCATGGTCACCCAGCACAAGCAGTACAACGTCATTTTGATGCGAACGGCGTTGTGATGCTGATTGATACATGGAGCGGCCCGGCAAAAGTTGCCGGGCCGCTTTCCCTTGCGCCTACTCGGCGGAGGGCTTGCCCGAGCCGGAGCTCAGCGCCTTCGCGAGCGCCTTGATGGCTTCGGCGAATCCCTGGCTGGAGCCGGTGCTCGCGGTCGGGTCGTGCTCACCCACGGCGATGATCGGCTCGGCGCTTGGGATCGCCGGCTCCAGCGGGATCGTCGACGCCGATGCCAGGCCGGAACCTGCCAGCAGAATTCCCGCCGCCGCGACGGCCACACCGAACATACGCACTTTGTTCATTTAGGTTCTCCCTGAAGCTCTTTGGTCGATAACGGTTCGATCATCGACGGAAGACTTTCTATCACAGGGTTTTACGAGGTTTCTTCCCAAAAGCGGGGATATTTCCGATTTGCATGTTGCGTGCGCTTCGCCGGATACCGTGGCGAACAACCTTGCATGCCAATGGAATCTGCGCCCCTGATTATTTGGGCTTTCCAAAAAGATCGATTACCGAACCCTCCACATCGGCGCACGTCGAAGGCCGCCGAATCGACGATCGAGCCCGGAAACCGCTGGGGCCCAGCAACTCTCACACAGAGGGAGCTAGCCCAGCCGACCGGTCAGCTGAGCAAACCAGAGGCTAATTTGTGACAAATCTCCCAGCAAATGGAAGTAACGAACCGACGGTAACAGCGATTGGGCCGGACTCGATCCGAGATGCGGTCGCGGGTTCCGTAATGGTTATCAGTATCAAGCATACGCGCGCACCAATCACATTGTGCAGCCACCCAATACGAAAAAGCGGCCCAGGCAGTGCCTGGGCCGCTTCGGCTGTTCGAGGGTCAGTTGCCGGTCTTCTTGCCCGACGAACCCGAGCTCAGCGCCTTCACAATGTCCGTGACAGCCTTGCTGGAACCCGCATCGGTACCGGCGTCACCACCAGCGACCTGGTCAACACTCGGCTCCAACGGAATCACCGCCGCCGACGCCAAGCCGGACCCGCCCAGCAGAATCCCGGCCGCCGCAACGGCAACCCCGACCATGCGCACCTTGCTCATACAACTCTCCCTCATAGGTGTCTCATACGGTGCGGCTCCGGAACCGACGAATCAGGTTCTATCACAGGGGTTTACCAAAACGGACATCAATGGTCGGCACGCTCTGCGGCGCGGATTGCCCAGGAATAACGAATCTTTCATCTTGTCGAGTGCGAAACGCATTGCCCAGAACTGGCTTCCAGACGACTTCGGCGGGTAGCGGAATTGATTATGGACAACTTTCTACTCGCACTTGACCACCGGGATCGGGTCGTACTTGACCGTCCTTGTGCGACGGGAGATTTCGCGTCCGCTGCGTCGGTCGGTGATCACTCGGGTGTCGGAAGTGGTGAAGCCGGGCTGGCCTTCGGTGGCGATGCAGTCGTGGCCCTTCGGCAGCTTGATCGTCTGCGGCTCGGTGGGTTTGGTGCGGTCACCGGTGATGGACTCGACGTTGACCGTCTTCACGCCCCAGATTCGCACGGTGATCTCCGAGTCGGTGCCCACCGTCTCTATGTAGATGCCGTTTTCGGTGTTGTTGCGGAATTTCAGATCGATCGCGCCGTCGAAGACGGTGGCCTCACGGGCGGCCGGATACCGGGAGATGTAGTAGCTGTGCTCGGTGTGCCCGGCATCCTCGAGACCGGCGAAATAGGCCGCGTTGTAGAGGGTGGTGGCGAATTGGCTTATGCCGCCGCCGACTGCGGTGCTCGGGCGGCCGTGATCGATGATGCCCGACTCCACGTAGCCCTCGGCCGTGCCGCGCGGGCCGGTGAAATCGTTGAGCGAGAAGGTATCTCCCGGTTTGACGATGGCGCCGTCGACCTTCTTGGCCACCGTGCGGATATTCACTCCGGATGGTCCGCTGAAACCGCCGGTGGTGAACTGGCCCATTACCTCGGTGATGTTGAGCGCCTGCGCCGCCTCGGTGGTGAGCTTGGGATCGACCTTCTCGTAGACGGCCTGTGCGGTGCGCTGCTGCGGCGCGGCGATCAGTGCGGGCAACTGCTCCAACGACTTCGGCCAATTGATCTTGTCGCCGACCACCGCGGGCACCACCGTCGCCGCCCCGCCCGCGAAGGCGAATTTCGCATCCTTGGGCTCGACCTCGGACCCCGCGAGCTGCGGTGCCAGCAAACCAATGGCGGCGTCTTGTTGGAAGGTCGGTGCGAGCCCACCGTTACCGTCCGGGGTGAATGCGAGTATCGAAGCGATCTGCGCGGGATCCAGACTAGCCGCACCGCCCTTGCCTGCGAAGGTGATCGGCGCGCTGACCGCCGGTTCGGCGATCTCGTGCAGCGCCCGGTCCACCGATTCGGGCCGCACCCGCATCGGTGCCGCCGTCTGCGGTAGATCGAGCGGCCGGGCGAGCATCCATTCGTCGACGATCAGTCGCCGGGCCGCGTCCACATCCAGCACCCGCCCTGGAACAGGTGGCACCGCAACGGGTTTGGTGTTCTCGAAGCGGACCGTTCCCTCGACCGTCGGGCGGTCGTGCACGCGCAGCGCACCGAGCTGGCGGTCGAACGCGGCGGCGTCGACGGCGCTCACCACCGGAACCGTGTGCGAATGGAACAGCGAGACCAGTCGGGTGATCGGGTTCAGCGGCTGCCCGCCGATCCCGGACCACGTTGCGGGCCAATCGATCTCGAGTCCGGCCGCCTTCGGCACCAGGGTGCTGCGCAGATCGCCGATGGTGATCGGCACCTCCTGCGCGGACCGTGATTCCAATGCGGCGCGCAGCCTGGCGTCGGCCGAGCCGGGGCTCATGCCGCCGATATCGACCCCGGCCACCACCGTGCCGCGCGGCACCGAACCCGAGGTGAGCAGGAGATCCGCGACGTAGGCCAGGCCGCCGACCACCACGAGCGCACCGACCGCGACGCCGAATCGTTTGGCCATGGGTGAGGTGAGCTTGGCCCTGACCGTCGCGGATCTCGACGGGCTTTCGGGTCTCGGGCCGCGGGCCGCTGTCCAGCGGTCCGTGGCGGGTGTGGTCCGGTCGGCGGGTTCGGCATCGAGCGTCTGCGATTCGGTCCGATCGCGGCCGCCGAACCGGCCGCGCTTCTCGGCCGCAGGCAATTCGGTCGTGACCCGCTGAACCGGCAGCGGAACGGTCGGCATCGAATCGATATCGAGCTGCGAGTCGATGATGGGCAGGCGTTCGGTCACCGGATCCGAATCGTCGGTCTCGGTGACCCGATTCGATTCGAGGAGCCGCCGCAACCCGACCTCACCCTGTGCGCGGCGCGGGCGGCGCCGCCCGGCAGTCGACTCGCTGGTCACGAACCGGCCTCCCCGCTTCGGTTGCTTCGGGCCGCGCACCGCGCGCGACCGCCGCCCACAATAGTTGGCGGCCCGGGCTCGCGTCGGGCAGCCATCGGGCTACAGCAAATCGTGCGCAAGGTATCCCGCTGGATAACGCACGGTAGATATAGAGAACTCCGCGCAGTTGCCGGGTCGGGGGTCTGGCAACTACGCGGAGCAATCCGTTTATCGGTGCGGCGTTCGCGGCGTTACACATGCCCGCCGACATCGATCCGAGCAGACGCGAGACAATCGAATGCGACTCTTCGGACTGCCGCGGCGTGCGCGTCAAGGCCCGGAGGCGGTAGCGCAGCGGGCCCATGTAGAGCCTCGGGAACGCCGCAAATCGAACACAGAGGGAGATGATGGCATGCAGCTGGGAATGATCGGCCTCGGCCGGATGGGCGCCAATATCGTGCGCCGCATCGTCAGAGACGGGCACACCGCCGTCGGATACTCACGGCACGAGGAGCAGATCAAGGAGTTCGTCGACGAACTCGGCGACAGCTTCCAGGGCGCAACGGACTACAAGACCTTCGTCGCACAGCTCGAGCAGCCACGCATCGTCTGGGTGATGATCCCGGCGGGCGCGACCGGCGCCGTCATCGATGAGGTGGCCGAGCTGCTGGATCCGGGCGACATCATCATCGACGGCGGCAACAGCCGCTACCACGAGGACATCAAGCGCGCCAAGGCGCTGCAGCCCAAGGGCATCCACTACCTGGATATCGGCACCTCGGGCGGCGTCTGGGGGCTGGAGCGCGGCTACTGCCTGATGATCGGCGGCGAGGCCGATACGGTTTCGCATATCGAACCGCTGCTGAAGTCGATCGCCCCCGGCGTCGACGCCGCGCCGCGCACGCCGGGCCGCACCGGCGAGCCGTCGGCGGCCGAGCAGGGCTACCTGCACTGCGGCCCGGCCGGCGCGGGCCACTTCGTCAAGATGGTGCACAACGGCATCGAATACGGCGCGATGGCCGCGTATGCCGAGGGCCTCAACATCCTGCACAAGGCGAATATCGGCCTGGACCAGAACGGCCTGCACTCGGCCGAGGAGACCCCGCTGGACAACCCGGAGTGGTATCAGTACGACATCAATGTGCCCGAGGTCACCGAGGTGTGGCGGCGCGGATCGGTGGTCGCCTCATGGTTGCTGGACCTTACCGCGAGTGCGCTGCACGCCGATCCGGAGCTGTCGACATTCGGCGGCCGGGTGTCCGATTCCGGTGAGGGCCGCTGGACCATCGACGCCGCGATCGACGAGGGCGTCCCGGCGCCGGTGCTGTCCGCCGCGCTCTTCGCCCGCTTCTCCTCGCGCGGCGAATCGCTCTACGCCGACAAGATGCTTTCGGCCATGCGCAAGGCCTTCGGCGGCCACAACGAGCTGCCCGGTAAGCAGTAATTTCGCGTCAGCGGCCCTCGCACTTCACGAAATATGAAGTGCGAGGGCCGTTTTCGTTGTGGGCCCGGTGTCGCCGAATATCACGTTCGGATCCGGACTTCCCGATTCGGATTGTCTGAGACAGAATGGACTCGGATATCCGCGTCGGGCGGATCCGAAATGTGGAGTGACGCATGGCCGACAAGCACATGGTCCGCAATGGCGAGGTCGAGATCGCGGTATTCGAGGAGGGTAATCCGGACGGTCCGACGGTGCTGCTCCTGCACGGCTGGCCGGATACCCACCACCTGTGGCGCAATGTGGTGCCCGAGCTGACCGACCGCTTCCGCGTGCTGAGCGTGGATAACCGCGGACACGGCGAATCATCGAATCCGACTGGTACAGCGGCGATCTCAGTGGACAATTTTGCAGCCGACTATATCGCGGTGATCGAGCGGCTCGGCAACGGCCGCCCCGTGCACGTGCTGGCGCACGACTGGGGCAGCGTCGCGATGTGGGAGGTGGTGTGCCGACCCGACGCCGACCGCCTTGTCGCGTCGTTCACCTCGGTGTCCGGACCGAGCCTGGCGCACGTCGCCTGTTGGGCGCGCGGTCGGCTCGCCCGGCCGACCCCGCGCAATCTCGCGTTGCCGCTGGCGCAACTCGGGTCGTTCGCCTATTCGATTCCGTTCTCGCTGCCGGTGTTGCCGAAGGCCGCCATCAAGCTGGTTATGAACGAAAACCGCTGGCGCAGCATGCTTTCCGCTGCCGAAGGGGTGCCGCCGGAACGGATCCACCTGGCCCCGAGCTTCAAGGAGGATATGGCGAGCGGGCTGCGGATCTATCGATCCACCTTGGCGGCGAACCCGCTGCGCGCCCGCGAAGCGTTCACCACCGTGCCGGTGCAGATCATCGTCGGCACCCGGGATCCCGCGGTGCGGCAATCGAGTTACGCCGACGAGACCCGCTGGGCGGACGAGGTATGGCTGCGCGTGGTGAAAGGCGGCCACTGGCTGCCCTTCTCACATCCGGGGCTGCTCGCCTCCGCCACAATCGAACTGATCGACGCGACAAGCGCCGCATCGCAGGCACGTACGCTACGCCGGGCCCGAATGGGCGTACGGCGCGGGCCATTTCAGGATCAGCTGGTGGTGATCACCGGCGGCGGTAGCGGAATCGGGCGCGCCACCGCGCTGGCCTTCGCGCGAGAGGGCGCGGAAATCGTGGTCTCGGATATCGACGCGATCGCGGCGGAGGCGACCGTCGCGCTGATCGCCCAGGCGGGCGGCGTGGGATACGCCTATGAACTCGACGTCGCCGACGATGCGGCGGTGCGCAAACACGCCGAGGACGTCATCGGTGCGCACGGCGTGCCCGATGTGCTGATCAACAATGCGGGCGTCGGGCAGGCAGGCCGATTCCTCGACACCGAACCGGAGGACTTCGACCGGGTGCTGAACGTCAACCTGCGGGGCGTGGTCAACGGCTGCCGCGCCTTCGCGGGCCCGATGGCCGAACGCGGACTCGGCGGGCACATCGTGAACCTGTCGAGTATGGCCGGATATACGCCGCAGCAGGGATTCAGCGCGTACGCGACGAGTAAGGCCGCGGTTCTGATGTTCTCCGATTGTCTGCGGGCCGAATTGGCCGGAAGCGGAATCGGAGTGAGCACCATCTGTCCCGGCATCGTGCACACCAATATCGTTCGCACCACCCGGATTTCGGGCATCTCCGCGGCGGAGGAGGCGCGCAAGCAACAGTTCTACGACCGGCTCTACCGATTGCGCGGATACGGTCCGGACAGGGTGGCGAGGCAGATCGTTCGGGCGGTGCGGAAGAACAAATCGGTGGTCCCGGTGACACCGGAGGCGCGGGCACAGTACGTCTTCGGGCGGCTCGCGCCCGGCGTCGTCCGCTTCGCCGCCGCGCACGGACGGCTCATCCGGTAAGCGATCCCGTTGCGGGAGAGGACATCCCAGCGTTGGGAAGGCCCTACTTTTGATGGCGTGAACGCGCCCCGTCTCGCGAGAACGTTGGTGGAAGTGATCCGCGGATTCGTGATCGGGCTGCGCTACGGTCATTCGGGCCTGACAGCGGGCACTTGGGCGGAACACGACGCGGCGGCATCCGATCGCCGATCGAATACCGCCGCCCGCCGATGACTTCCGGACTCAGCGCTCCAGGATCGCCACGACGCCCTGACCGCCCGCCGCGCAGATGGAGATCAGCGCGCGGCCGGATCCCTTCTCCGCCAACAGCTTCGCGGTCGAGGCGATGATGCGGCCGCCGGTCGCCGCGAACGGGTGACCCGCCGCGAGCGATGATCCGTTGACGTTGAGCTTGGCGCGATCGATCGAACCGAGCGCACCGTCGAGGCCGAGCCGCTCCTTGCAGTACTGGTCCGATTCCCACGCCTGCAGGGTGGCCAGCACGACCGAGGCGAACGCCTCATGGATCTCGTAGTAGTCGAAGTCCTGCAGCGTCAAGCCGTTTCGGGCGAGCAGCCGCGGCACCGCGTAGGTAGGCGCCATGAGCAGGCCGTCCGGGCCGTGTACGTAATCGACCGCGGCGACCTCGCTGTCGACCAGATTGGCCAGCACCGGCAGGTTGCGCGCGGCCGCCCATTCCTCGCTGGACAGCAGCACCGCGGAGGCGCCGTCGGTGAGCGGGGTGGAGTTGCCCGCGGTCATGGTGGCGTCACCGAGCTTCACGCCGAAGACCGGCTTGAGCGTGGAAAGCTTTTCGATGGTCGAATTCGGCCGCAGGTTGTCATCGCGGGTCAGACCGAGGAACGGGGTGACCAGGTCGTCGAAGAAGCCGCGGTCGTATGCGGCGGCCATCCTGGTGTGTGAGAGGTAGGCCAGCTCGTCCTGCGCCTCGCGGCTGATGCCGAATTCCTTCGCGGTGATCGCGGCGTGCTCACCCATGGACAGCCCGGTGCGCGGTTCGGCATTGCGCGGGATCTCGATGCCGACCATGCTCGGACGCAGCCGGCCGACCAGCTTCGCGTAATCCTTGTTGCTCTTCGCGCGATTCGCGTCGAGCATCCATTCGCGCATCGATTCGCTGACGCCGATCGGCGCGTCGGAGGTGGTGTCGGTGCCGCCGCCGACGCCCGCCTCGATGCGGCCGAGCGCGATCGCGTCGCCGACGGTGACGATGGACTGCAGGCCGGTGCCGCAGGCCAGCTGGAGGTCGTGCGCCGGGGTGTAGGGCGAGAGGGTGCTGCCGAGCACGCTCTCGCGGATCATGCCGTGCTCGCCGACCCGCTTGAGCACCGCGCCGCCGACGACCATGCCGAGCCGCTCGCCCTGCAGCCCGAACCGGCTGACCAGGCCGTTCAGCGCGGCGGTGAACATGTCCTGGTTGGACGCGTGCGCGTACTTACCGTCCGAGCGCGCGAACGGAATCCGGTTACCGCCGACGATCGCGACCGGACGGGCGGTTTTACCGGTCTTTGCGGCGGACTTCGCCGAACGGGCTTTGGTAGTCACTCGAGTCTCCATGGTCTCGTCGATGAGGTTGTCCGGCGGCTCCGATGCCTGTGCGGAAATTTCCGCACAGATCGGCGCCCCGTCGCATTGGTTTACTTTAAACTTACTCTGGAGTAAGTTTGTTGTCGACACCGTAGCCGCAAATGTGCGTAACAAGACTGCGCGACAAGAGCAAACGGGCGAGCCCACAAACAAAAGCGGTGCGCGGTAACTTGCGACCAAGGTCCCGTGCACGTCGTCGATCACACACAGAAAAGGTAGGAACAGTGGCAGCCAGCAAGAGTAAGGGTGCTCCCAACCTCTACGGATCGTTCGTACACTCCGCGCCCGGCGCGTTCCTGGCGAGCAAGCTGGGACTGCCGCAGCCGGAAACCCTGCGGCGCTACGTCAAGGGCGAACCGCCGCTGCCCGGCCCCGTACTGCTCGGCGGTAAGGGCCGCGCGGCCGAGGCGGTGCGAAACCTGTTGTCCGACTACACCTTCGCCGATTCGCTCAGCTCCGGCACCAAGTACGGCGCGCTGGTATTCGATGCCACCGGCCTCGGCACCATCGACGATCTGGCGCAGCTGTTCGAATTCTTCCAGCCCGCCATGCGCAGCATCGCCGCCTGCGGCCGCGTCGTCGTCATCGGCACCACGCCCGAGCTGGCCGCCAGCGTCGAGGAGCAGATCGCCCAGCGCGCACTGGAGGGCTTCACCCGCTCGGTCGGCAAGGAACTGCTGCGCGGCGCCACCGCACAGCTGGTGTACCTGCACCCCGCCGCGTCGAGCGCCGCGACCGGACTCGAATCGACCCTGCGCTTCCTGCTCTCGGCCAAGTCGGCGTTCGTCGACGGCCAGGTGATCCGGGTCGGCAAGGAAGACGCCATCGCGCCCGCCGACTGGGATAAGCCGCTGGACGGCAAGGTCGCCGTGGTCACCGGTGCGGCGCGCGGCATCGGCGCGACCATCGCCGAAGTATTCGCCCGCGACGGAGCCAAGGTGATCGTCGCCGACATCCCGGCCGCCGGCGAGGCGCTCTCGGCCACCGCGAACAAGGTCGGCGGCACCGCGCTGGCATTGGACGTCACCGCTCCCGACGCCGCGGAGAAGCTCGCCGAATTCGCCACCGAACGCTTCGGCGGCATCGACATCATCGTGCACAACGCGGGCATCACCAGGGACAAGCTGCTCGCCAATATGGACGAGGGCCGCTGGAACGCCGTGCTCGGCGTGAATCTCGCCGCGCCGCACCGCATCACCGAGGGTCTGGTGGCGCGCGGTGCGCTGAAGGAGGGCGGCCGGGTGATCGACGTGTCCTCCATCGCGGGCATCGCGGGCAACCGTGGCCAGACCAACTACGGCGCGTCCAAGGCCGGTGTCATCGGCATGGTGAACGCCGAGGCGCCGAAGCTGGCCGAAAAGGGCGTCACCATCAACGCCGTCGCCCCCGGCTTCATCGAAACCGCGATGACCGCGGCCATCCCGCTCGGCACCCGCGAGGCGGGCCGCCTGCTCAGCTCGCTGTACCAGGGCGGCCAGACCGTCGACGTGGCCGAGACCATCGCCTACTTCGCCAGCCCCGCCTCGAATGCGGTGAGCGGCAACGTGGTTCGCGTCTGCGGTCAGGCACTGATCGGAGCATGATGACCAAGACCATCACGCTCACCGAACCGCCGAAGAACAGCGGGCTATTCGTCAAGGCCGCACTCGGCGCGCTGCCGGTGCCGCTGCTCTCGGCGCGCAAATCCACCCTGCCCGACCGAGCCATCCGGCTCGACGGACTGAAGGTGGACCCGGACCACCTGGCCGCCTACTGCCACGCGACCGGACTGCGGTTCGGCGACGCGCTGCCACTGACCTTCCCGTTCATCCTCAGCTTCCCGCTGGCGATGCAGCTGGTCGTCGCGCGCGACTTCCCGTTCACCGCGGTCGGCGCGGTACACACGCAGAACCTGATCGAGCGCAGCCGGGAGATCTCGGTCAGCGAACCGCTGGACTTCCGCACGCACATCGAGAACCTCCGGGAGCATCCGAAGGGCCTGCTCGTCGACGCCATCACCTCGGTAAGCGTTGGGCGCGAACAGGTTTGGCGTCAGGTCACCACCTTCCTGCACCAGCAGCGCACCTCGCTGTCGGATCAGCCGAAGGAAGAGCCGAAGCCGGAGGAGACGCCGCCACCGCCGATGCGGACCATCCGGGTGGATCAGAAGACGATCACCCGGTACGCCGCGGCCTCCGGCGACCACAACCCGATCCACACCTCGGCCATCGGCGCCAAGGCATTCGGCTTCCCGAAGGCCATCGCGCACGGAATGTGGTCCGCGGCCAATATTCTCGCCAACATCGAGGGCCGGATTCCGGAAAAGGCAACGTACACGGTCAAATTCGGCAAGCCGATCCTGCTGCCCTCCACCGTGAACGTCTACGCGGACCAGGTCGAAGGCGGCTGGGATCTGGCCCTGCGCAACCCGAAGAAGGGCTACCCCCACCTCACCGCGACACTGCGCTGAGTTTTCGAATACGAAGGGCCGCAGCTTGATAAGGATGCGGCCCTTCGTCGTTGCGCCGTAGTGGAGCGACAACCAGCCGACCTGCCGATCCCTCCGAACCCGGCCGAGTCAACAGCTACAGTCGCACCCGCAGCAGTCGCAATCGCAGCAATCACAGGAGTCACAGCCGCAGCAGCAGTCGCAATCACAGCAGTCGTCGCACTCGCAGCGTTTCATCCAAGCCTTTTTGTGCTGGCCACTACATGGGCGACGGTGGTCGGCGCAGCATGCGTAACCGGTACAGTACTGGCCTAAGAGCAGGCCGATACCCTCCAATAGACCCGGCGACTGGATCGGTGCGGCCACCGGCAGTTCGGGCTCGATGGTGGGCCAAACCGGCTGCTGCCCAGTCGAATTCGGGCCGTCTCCCGGCTGATCTCGATGACGGGCGGTACCGCACGCGTGGGTGGAGATCGCGCCGATGCCGCGGCCCAGTCGGTGCACTACCGCGCGCAGCGGGTCCAGCAGCATCCAGCGAACCGTCGGAACATGCTGTAGTCCGGCAGCGGCGATGGAGCTGCGTAAACTCGAATTCGATTGGCGCAGAAGGTCATATGCGTCGGGCATGGCGGTGCCGGTCGCGGCCAGCGGGTTGAAGCGGCCGCGTGCGAGGTCGGCGTCATAGTCCTCGACCGCGTCGGCCAGGTGTGCGATGCGGCCGAAGTGGCGGCCCGCTTCGCGCAGCGCGTCCACGTTCTCCGGTCGCCGCGCCAGCACCGCGGTGTGCGCGAAGAACTCCGCCGCGCACAACTGGGTGGGTGCGGTGAGTTCGTCCAGCGTCGGGATCCCGGACCGGCCGTCGCCGAGGTCGGCGATCCGATCGCGGCGCGGCAGAAGGTCGGCTCGGGCGCGGGCCGAAGGCGCCTCGCCGTCGGACCAGGGCAGGCCGACCGCGCGGGCCTGCCGCTCGAGTACGCCGATCGCGCCCGATCCGGAAGCGCTTTGACCGCGCATCGCGCGCTGCTCCAGGTGGTATTGCGAATTTATCGCCGCGATAAGCGGTTTCACATCCAGGTCGATCAGTGCGGCCTGCGCCCGCGCACGCTCGGCCCAGCGGTTCGATATCCGGGTCATCGGCCGCCCGGTCAGCCGTGAGGTGTCGCCGTCATCGACGTGATCGCGAATCTTGGCCGCCCCCAACAGCAGTGACGCGGTGGCCGCGAGCATGACACCCGGCGAGCCCGAGGTGGCGACACTGGCGGTCTGCATACCGCGCAGCGCGCAGCGTCCCGCCTGCGTGCGCGACACCGGTTCCCGCAGCTGCGCCTCGGTGAGCACGCTCAACAGGATCGCATCGGTATTGGTTGCGGCCCTGAAGGATTGGCCGTGCCCATCGCGCAAGCCGAGGCACAGCCCGCACAGATGGGCGCGCCACTGCGCCGCGTCGATACCGTATTTCGCCGCGCCGTGCGTACACGGCCTGAGCAACCCGAACACCTTCGCCCCATCCCGTCCGGCGCTCACCACTCAGCGGCCGAAGCGGCCACCGGACCCAACACGCGCCGGAAAACTAGCACCGGGCCGTCACGAACTCTGGCAGGCCGCCGCCGCGACGGCAAGCCGAACGCGCACGTCTATTCCGCTTTCTTGCGCCCCGCAAGACCACGCCAGGCCAGGTCGTCCAGCAGATCCACCGCCTCGGCGACCTCGATGCGGCCGCTGGCTACCCGGTCGGCGATGGCTTCGCCCGCGCCGATCACGGCGACCGCGACGATATCGAAATTGGTGCCGGGCTCGGCGTGTTTGGCGCTGGACTCCAGCAGTTTCGCGGTGAGCTCGATGACTCGTTCGCGGGCGTTCTCGATTTCCGAGGCGAAGGCTTGCTGTCCGATCGCCTGCCGGTAGAGCACCTGCCAGGAGCGGCGGTTGCTGTCGACGAAGCCGAGAAATCCCTCGAGCGCGGTGCGCACCTGCTCGTGCGGGCTGAGCAGCGGATTCCCCGCGGGCGCCACCGATTCGATGAAACGCAGGCCCTCGCGCTGAATGCATGCGCGGAAAAGTTCGTCCTTGGAACCGTAGTAGAGGTAGAGCATCGGCTTGGATATTTTCGCCTCCGCGGCGATCGCATCCATCGACGTATCGTGGAACCCCTTGCGCGAGAACACCTCGACGGCGGCGTCGAGCATCTGTTGCTCACGAACCGCTCGAGGAAGTCGCTTCGTTCCGCCCGCCATCACTCTCCTACCGCATGGTGAAGCTCATATATTACTCCAAGGTAAGTTCCGGCACGCTCATTCCGCCTCCCCGCGTCTTCAGGCCAGACTTGTGTGCCGCGAGATTTACGTTGGCGGCCAGCGGTAGATCGCTGGTTGAGTTAGCCCGTCCCCGGTGAGTTACCCATGTTCTTGCGAAAGTCTGATGTTACGTCGAGTCAGATTCCGGTGAGCCGCATCGGCAGAAACAGTTGCTCAGCGGTGGCTCGGCTCAGCACTGCACGGGCGCACCCTTGAATTTCGCCATCCGCAGCACCGACGCATCAACCTGGGACATCGGAAGTTTTCCGGATTGCACCGCCTGTTCCAGCCGATCGAGCACCTTGGATACCGCATCGGTGGTGATCCACAGCGCGTTGTCGGCGCCTGCCTCCAGCGCCGCCTCCACCGCGTCCTCGATCGACATCCGATTGGTGATCGCGGCCATACCGCCGAGATCGTCGGTGAAGATCGGACCTTGGAACGGTGCGGCGCCATAACCCGTTCCGTCCCGCAGCAACCGCATGGCCTGCGGGCTGATGCTGGCCGGAACATCGGGCGTCGTCAGCCCGGGCACGTCGAGGTGGCCGACCATCACACCCGCCCCCGCCCCGACGAGCGAACGGAACGGCACGAGATCGACCTGTTGCAGCTGATCCAGCGGCGGGGTGCGGACCGCACCCTTGTGGGAATCACCCGAACCCGAGCCGTGACCTGGGAAATGCTTCATCACCGTGCCGACGCCGACCTCGCGCATGGCGCGGATGTAGGCGTCGGCGTACTTCGTCACGACCGCCGGATCGTCGGAGAAGGAGCGGTCGCCGATCACCGAATCGTCGGGCTGGCTGCTCACGTCGACATCCGGGGCGAAATTCACCGTGACGCCAAGGTCCTTCAGCGCGCGACCCCTGGTCAGCGTCGCCTGATAGAACTCGTCGGGGCTCATGGTCTGCGCGGTGACGCGCGCGGAAGGAGCGGCGCCGATCAGATCCTTCACCCGGGAGACGCGACCGCCCTCCTCGTCGATGGTCACGATGAGCGGCGCTTTCGCGGCGGCCTTCACATCGACGATCTGCTTGTCGGCCAGCAGCGCACGATCGGTCCACCCGCCGATGAAGATGCCGCCGACCTGCTCGGTGCGCACCACCCGCGTCGCGTCGGCGGCGTCGGTGACGCCGACGGTCAACAGCTGCGCCAGCTTCTGGCGAGTGGTGAACTGCGCCAAATAGTCTGCGCCACAAGCCTTTTGCGCAGTAGAGGTGGCGGGCGTCCCGGATTTCGATTCGGCGGTGCGGGTCGGTGAGGGGGCCGCGCCGGTGCCGCCGGAGCAGGAGGTCGCTACGGTGGCCAGCAGTGCGAGCAGGACGAGAGGCGTCTTCCGCATGGAACCACACCGTAATGCGCGGACCGCGTCGCGATGCGCGTGGGTGGGTTCGGTAAGCCAATTACATTGCCCACCAACGGTTTACCCGGCCACCCCGATCCATATTCGTTGGCGGGACACCTGTTTCGCCAACGCCGCGACACGCTCGGGCCCGATCGTGAAATATTAAGTTTCCGCTGGTCATCGGATCCCTTGTCCACGATTTTTCCCGCGCGGCAAGCGAGTACGCGGCACCCGTCCGGGGTACCCTGATTGGGTAGTCATGAGACTCCCACCTGGAGGTCATCGTGCCCTGCGATCTGATGCTCATCGCCTACGACGGATCCGAGAACGCCAAGCGGGCCATCGAATACGCCGGGCGTTTCCTCACCGCGAACAGAGCCGTCGTCCTCACCGCATGGGAGCCGATGGTGCGTCAGGCCGCCCGCCTGTCCGGCATCTCCGGGGTGATGCAGCCGGAATGGGTTCCCGATGAGGAGATCGAGGACATCGCCTACGTCGATGCCAAGGCCATCAACACCGAAGGTGTGCGGCTGGCCAAGCTGGCCGGTCTCAACGCCGAGGCCCGCACCGCCGAATGCACGACGACCATCTGGAACGCCATCGTCGAATGCGCCGACGACCTCGATGTCGACATCATCGTCGCGGGCACCCGCGGTGCCACCGGAATCCGTGCCCTGCTGCACAGCAGCGTCGCCGACGCGGTCCTCAAACACTGCCACCGCCCGGTACTGATGGTCCCGCCCGGCAAACAACCAGGAAAATCGGAACAATAGGGTTTCCACAGATCCGGGTTCTACACAGGTGAGCTAGCCGACGTGAGAGTTCCGTCGCTAGACCCCAATCCATCGGTTTGCCGGGGTTAGGGTCGGGACATGTACGGATTTCTGCTCGCCAGGCCCGATGGTGTGCTGCGGGCTTCCGGGACGCGGGGGACCTTCGACGAGGTAGCCGGTGCGGCACGCGCACTGCGCGACGGATCGGCCGAGCTGGTCGTCGGCGCGCTGCCATTCGATCCCAGGCTGCCCGCCGCGCTGAACATCCCGGCGCACGCCGAGCACACCGCGGGCCCGTGGCGGCCCGCCGCCCTGCCCGAACTGCCCGCGGTGCGGGTGGTCAGCGAGATGCCGAGCCCGGCCGAACACATCGCCCGCGTGACCAAACTGGTCGAACAACTCAACGACCCCGCGCTGCCGCTGCGCAAGGTGGTCGCGGCGCGATCGGTGCTGGCCGAGTCCGCCGGTCCGCTCGATCCGGAACTGACGGCCGCACACCTGTTGACAAGACATCCACATGCCAACGTCTTCGCGGTGGATCTGTCCCCATCCGGCCGCCTGGGGACACTGGTCGGCGCCACACCCGAGGTGCTGGTGGAGCGGCGCGGCGCCACCGTCATGCTGCGACCGCTCGCCGGAACCGCGCGGCGGTTGGCCGATCCGGGCGCCGATCTCGCACAGGCACGAGAACTGTTGGCCAGCACCAAGAATCGGGACGAGCACGCCTTCGTCATCGACTGGATCAGGGAACGGCTCGGCCCGGTATGCCGGGAACTGAACATTCCGGACGGGCCGGAACTGGTGAGCACCAACGAGGTCTGGCATCTGGCGACGCCGATCACCGGCTTGCTGCGCGACCCCGCGGTCAGCGCGCTGGACCTGGCCGTCCTACTGCATCCGACGCCCGCGGTCTGCGGCACACCGACCGAACTCGCACTCGACACAATCGCGGATATAGAGGAGGAGCGCGGCTTCTACGGCGGGGCCGTCGGCTGGTGCGACGCATACGGCGACGGCGCCTGGGTGGTGGCGATCCGCTGCGCCGAATTGTCCGCCGACGGCCGCTCGGTGCGCGCCTTCGGCGGCGGCGGCATCGTCGCGGCCTCGGATCCGCGGGCCGAACTCGACGAGACCACCGCAAAACTGCGCACCTTGCTGGGCGGACTGCATTGCGCGGTGCCGGAACATTCAGAGTCGGGGATCGAAGACGAGCCGAAAACCGCTCAGCCCGTTGTCGTCCCGGGTCACCCAGAACAGACGCCCCGGTAATTCGTTGACGGGCAGTTCCGCCTGCTGCGCGATATCCGACGCGGGTACCCACACCGGCGTCTCCCGGGTACTCCACGGCGTCTCCAACTGGGCCTGCTCGCCGAACACCAGGACAACCCGCACCTGAAAACGATCGACAGCCATGTCTGGAGCCCTTCCGCGAACCTCGCAGTTCGATGGTGCATCAGCGAACCGCCCGGTGGGCACTTCGCGATGAAACCGTGGGCTGAAGGTAGGCCGACCGTAATGCTCCTGCTAGGTTGGCCGGGAATGTGCCTGCCCTCGATGTATTGGAGTGCGCGATGAAGTTTGCCGTCCCCGGTGTTGCCAGCGCGGTCCTCGGCGGCGTGTTGGGCGTGGTCGCGGTGCTGCTGGTCACGATGGCGGTCGAACAGAACACGGTGCCCTCCGTCGACCGCAGCGGCGACAAGGACTCCTCGCTACTCAACAACGTCCAGTACGGCAGCCGCTGAACCGCTGAACTCCGCTCCATCCGACGCAACCGCGCCGCTGGGTCGGCGTTGGTTCGCCGGGACCGTCGCCGCGGCGTTTCTGCTGACCTTTCTGCAGGCCCCCGGCCGCACGGTCGCCGACACCAAATACGACCTCGCGCAAAACCCGCTCGGGTTTCTCGACCGCGCCGCTCACCTGTGGAGTAGCCAGGCCCCCATGGGGCAGGTGCAGAACCAGGCCTACGGCTACTTTTTTCCACACGGCGCCTTCTTCTCCGCCGGACACCTCATCGGCATACCCGCCTGGGTGACGCAGCGAATCTGGTGGGCACTGCTACTGCTCGCCGGTTTCTGGGGCATCATCCGGCTCTGCGAACTGCTCGGCATCGGCACCCGCGGATCGCGCGTCATCGCCGCCATCGCCTTCGCACTATCCCCCCGCGTACTCACCACGCTCGGGTCCATCTCATCGGAGACGCTACCGATGATGTTGGCGCCGTGGGTATTACTCGCGCCCGCCGCACTCGGAGTCGCGATGCGCGGGCGGCGCTCTGGAACGGCCGTGGATGACACCGGCTCGGCCGATTCCGCCGCCACACAGCGGGCCGCACACGCCACGTCGGCCGAATCGCAACTGCCGGTATCGGACTCGCATGTCGGCGGCGCGATGGACGACGAACCGGGGCGTGCGCGCGCCTCTGATATGTCGGCCGATCGGCCGCACACGGTCGGCTGGCGACGCTGGATACGCGGGTCGGATAGCGGCGCACAACCGTCCACAGACGCCGAATCGGCTCTGCCCACACCGGATTCGCACAACAGCAGCACGCCGGGACGCGATCGACTCACCGACACATCAGCCGATCTGCCACGCACGCTCGGCTGGCGACGCTGGATACACGGGTCGGACGGCAGCGCACAACCGTCCACAGACGCCGAATCGGCCCTGCCCACACCGGATTCGCACAACAGCAGCACGCCGGGGCGCGATCGACTCACCGACACATCAGCCGATCGACCGCGCACGCTCGGCTGGCGACGCTGGATTCGCGGAATCACACGCGGGTCGGATGGCGTCGCGCGGCGATCCGTGGCCGCCGAATCGGCCCTGTCCGTATCGGATTCGCGCGCCGACGCCGCGGACGATGTGCCGACCCGCCGACGGTGGGGGCGGTGGATCCGCGGGGCGGGGCGAAGTCGATTTACCAGCGTGCCAGCCGATCGGCACTGGCTGCGGGGTCTCGTGCGCGGAACGGGTGATGGCGCACGGCGGTTCGGGGGTGCGGAGTCGGCGGCGGGCAGTGCGCTGGCGCTGGCGTTGATGGGGTCGGTGAATGCCGTTGCGACGGTGGCGGCGTTTCTGCCCGCGGCGCTGTGGTGGGGATCGTTCCGGCCCGACCGGCGGTGGCTGCGGTTCACCGCGGCGTGGATTCCGCTGCTGGTGCTGGCCACTTTCTGGTGGGCGGTGCCGCTTCTGCTGCTCGGCAAGGTGAGTCCACCGTTCCTCGACTACATCGAATCCTCCGGTGTGACAACGCAATGGGCGTCGCTGGCGGAGGTGCTACGCGGCACCGACAGTTGGACGCCGTTCGTCTCGCCGGAGCGGATCGCGGGCGCTGTACTGGTGACCCAGCCCGCGGCGGTGCTCGCGACCGGGCTGCTGGCGGCCGCGGGCATGGCCGGACTCGCGATGCGCTCGATGCCGAATCGCGGCAGGCTGGCCCTGATCCTGTGTGTCGGATTGGTCGGCATCTGCGCGGGATACGCCGGACAGCTCGGCGGACTATTCGCCGAATCGGTGCGGATCTTCCTGGATTCCGGTGGTGCGCCGCTGCGCAACGTGCACAAGCTGGAGCCGCTGATCCGAATTCCGTTGGTGCTCGGCCTGGCTCACCTGCTGGCCCGGGTGCCGCTGCCCGCCTCGGTGCCGATGCCGGTGTGGCGCAGCGCCTTCGCCCATCCGGAGCGCAACCGCTCGGTCGCGGTGGCCGGACTGATCCTGACCGCCCTCGCCCTGTCCACCTCGCTGGCCTGGACCGGCAAGCTCGCACCGCGCGGCGCGTACGACCGAGTGCCCGCCTACTGGCAACAGACCGCGGATTGGTTGGCGCACAATGCCTCCGATACCCGCGCGCTGGTGGTGCCCGGCGCGCCGTTCGGCAGCCAGATCTGGGGGCTCACCCGCGACGAGCCGCTGCAGGCGCTGGCGAGTACGCCGTGGGCGATCCGGGATGCGGTACCGCTGAACCCGCCCGGCACCATTCGCGCCATGGATTCGGTGCAGCGCCTCATCGCCGATGGCCGCCCGTCCGCCGGGCTGGCCCGCACCCTGATCGATCAGGGCATCGGAATCGTGGTGCTGCGCAACGACCTCGACCCGGAAACCTCCCGCTCGACCAGGCCGATGCTGGCGCATCAGGCCATCGAAGGCTCGCCGGGGCTGACCAAGGTGGCCGAATTCGGTGCGCCGGTCGAATCCACCGCCATCGCAAGGGATCTCGTCGTCGACGGCGATCTCCGCCCGACCTATCCGGCGATCGAGATCTACCGGGTCGATACCCGCACGCCCGGCACGCCGATCCGAATACGCGGCGGCACAGGCGCACCCGGCTCATTTCCCGGCGCATACACCGTCCCGCTCACCGCCGCCGGAGTTGTTCAGGGCGGTCCCGAGGTGCTGGAGCGCCTCAACCGCGACGGCGCACCGGCGCCCGTGACCGGACCCGAAACGTCAAGCGTGACATCGGCATCGGACGACAACGCGCCGTGGGTGCTGGCCTCCGACGCCGAGCGGGCCGGGGTGCCGATGCGTTCGGTACTGGTGACCGATACGCCGATGAACCGGGAAGCCGACTTCGGCCAGGTGGACAACCACAATTCGGCGCTGCGCGCGCCGTCCGATCCGCGACGCACCCACAATCTGGTGCCCGATTACTCGGTGCCGGGAGCCGAACTGGTTCAGGGCGAATGGTCCGGCGCGACCATCACCGCATCGAGTTCGGCGGCGGATGCCACCCAGATCGGCGGCAGCGCGCCGGGTAGTTCCACCGCGGCCGTCGTCGACGGTGACCCGTCGACGGCCTGGATCAGCAACGGGGCCGAACGCGCACTGGGACAGTGGCTGCAGCTGGACCTGGACAAGCCGATCGGGTCCGGGCTGCTCACCCTCACCACCAGCGCGGCCGCCATCGGCGACCCGGTGCGCTGGGTCGAGGTGGCGACCGAGAACGGCACCGTCTCCGCGCAGATTCCGAAACCCGGTGAGCCGGTGAAGATTTCATTGGCTCCCGGCCGGACCCACTGGGTGCGGATCACCGCGGCGCACACCGAGGGCGGTACCCGCGGTGGACAATTCGGCATCAGCGAACTCGCGCTGGACGATTACACCAACCGCGCCGCGCCCGTCCACATCGATATCAGGCACCGCACCGTACTTCCGCCGACTCCGCCCGGCGTCCGGGTGGACGGCTGGGATCTCGGACAGGAATTTCCGGGCCGCAGCGCCTGTTTCGACGCACCGGACCGGGTGCGCTGCCACAAGGGTCTCGCGCTCGCACCCGAGGAGCCGAATACCTTCGAGCGGACGCTCTCGGTGCCCGAACCCATGACGGTCGCACCGGAGCTCACCGTGCGCACCCGGCAGGGTCCGGCGCTCGCGGCGCTGCTCACCGACCATGACCGCCCGGTCGCGCGCGGTCAGGCCGACGTCGGCGACCTGCGCGGGTCCGCCTTCGCCGCCACCGACGGCGATCCGCGCACCAGTTGGACCGCGCCGGAGGATTCGGTCCGCCGGATCACCGGCGGCAAGCCGACGCTCACCATCGAACTGCCCGCGCCCGCGCTGGTCACCGGGCTCGAGCTGACCCCGTCGAAGGGTGGTCTGCCCGCCGAACCCGCCGCGGTCGCGGTCAACCTCGGCGACGGTCCGCAGGTGCGCGAACTCGACGGCAAACGAGGCGAGACATCGCGAATCTCCTTGCACCCCAGGGTGACCGACCGGATAGAGGTGAGCCTGCTCGACTGGCATCCGGTACTCGACCGCACCGCGCTCGGCTTCGTCCTCACCCAACCCGCCGGGCTCGCCGAAGTGAGTGTCATCGGACCCGACTACCCGGCGCCCGCCTCCCCCGATCGCCTCATCACCATTCCGTGCGCCGCAGGCCCGGTGATCGCGCTCGGCGGCCGCACACTGCACACCACCGTCACCGCCACTGCCGCCCAACTGCGCTCCGGCGCACCGGTACCGGCTCGGGTTTGCACTGATTACGATGGGGCCCAAGCGGATTCGAATGCCATTTTCGATATCCCGCAGGGCCGCGCCGATGTCACCGTCGCACCGACCGAGATGTTCTCCGTGGACCGGCTGCGGTTGACCCGTTCCGCGGCGGACACCGGCACGGCAACCTCATCTACACCCGGCTCCGGAGGAAATCCCGGCACGGTCGCGGTCGGCGACTCGGCAGGAACCCCGGATTCCCATGCGGCAGTTGCCCCCTCCGGCCTTGCCGCACCCGCCGGAACTCGACTGCTGGTCCTACCGCTGAGCACGAACGTCGGCTGGCAGGCGCACACCGCGGACGGCCGGGCGCTGTCCCCGATCGTCGTCAACGGTTGGCAACAGGCGTGGTTGCTGCCAGCCGACGCCGTCGGCCCGATCACCGTCTCGTTCCCGATCGACCGGTGGTACCGCCTGAGCATCTTCGGCGGCCTCTTCCTGCTGATCCCGTTGATCGTCCTCGCGATTCCGCGCCGCCGCCCATTCCGCCTGAGCTGGAACCGATTCCGGTCCCGTGCCGCCGATCATCGACCCATCGAAACAGCGGAAGTCTCGCGCCGCCCTGCGCCCGGATCCACCAATGCACCGGGAAGCGGCACGGTGCAACAGGTTTCGTCATCGCCCGATGAACAGACCCACAGCGACATCGGATACGGCGTCATCACACCCGAACCCGGCGGAATTGTCGACGCCGGACCCAGTAAGCGGGACGCCGACGCGCCCGCGGACAGCAACGGCCGGTCCATGACATCTGGCCATAACGGTTCGGCTACGAATCAGGTTGCTACTCAGCTTAATTCAATGTCCCGCACCTGGGGGACCTGCATTTCCGGAGCCATCGCGCTTGTCGCGGCGGCGATGCTGATCTCCGGTCCGGTCGGTGCCGGACTGGCCGTCGCCGGTATCGCAGCGGCCCATTTCCTGCCGCGCTATGCGCCAAAAGCGTTGGTAATTCTCGCCGGAGTCGGCACCGCGATATCGGCCGCCGCACTGTCCACCGGCCCGTGGCGCTTCCCCAACGGATATATGGGCGGATCCCTCTGGGCCCAGTTCCCGGCCCTGGTCGCGGTGGTCGCGCTCGGCATAGCCGCCCTGCCGTCCCGGCGCGAGGCCGAATAACGCACGCCCCATGCGGTGTTGACCCACCACCATCCGAATCGACATGCTGGCCGAATGTTCAGCGAACAACGGCGCGACCGGGTACGTGACGAGTTGGTGGCGGCGGCGCGGGCGGATCGACGCATCACCGCGGCGGCGCTCACCGGATCCGGCGCGATCGACCGGACCGATCGCTGGTCGGATATCGATCTGGCGCTGCGGCTGGCCGACGACGTGGCCGAAGGTGAAGTGGTCGCGGACTGGACCGACCGGATGTACCGGGACCACGAGGCGCTCGACCACGTCGATATCTATTTGCGCCGCACCAGGTTTCGAGTATTTCTGTGCGCCGACACGCTGCAGGTCGATATCGCCTTCTGGTCCGCGACGGAGTTCGGGGCGATCGGCCCGAACTTCCGGCTGCTGTTCGGCAGCGCGAATACCCGGCCACAAGCCGCCGCACCGGATCCGAGTACCGCGATCGGCGTCGGTTGGCTCTATGCGCTGCATGCCAGATCCGCCATCGCCCGCGGGCGGGTTTGGCAGGCGCAGTACCTGATCGATGGTCTGCGTGAACAGGCGCTGAACCTTGCCTGCCTGCGCCACGGGTTGGTGGCGGCGCAAGGGCGCGGCTATGACGATCTGCCCGCCGAGGTTCATGTGCTTTTCACCGATACGCTGGTGTCCGGCGTCGACGTCGAGCATTTGCGGAACGCGTTGCGGGCCACGATCGAGGCGCTGTTGTACGAGACCGATGCGGTGGATCGCGAACGCGCCCAACGCCTCCGGCCGACGCTACGGGAATTGACGGTCGGCTGAGCCGTCGGCGGCTGCCGAGAGAACCGGCTCGTCCCTGGAAGCATCACTAACCGAAGGCTTTTCGGCAATCGGCTGCCGAGACTTGTCCCAGCGGCGGGCGAATCGGCGGGCCGGTTCTTCGATCAGGGCGTAGCTCGCGGCCGCGATGGGCAGCGTGATGGCGATGGTGAGCACGAGGACGTAGCGGAAGTTGCCATGGAACGGCAGGATGCCGAAGACCGGGAAGATAATGCCGAGTACGGCGAGATGCCAGATGAAGATGCCATAGGACCAGCGGCCGACGGTCGCGGCGACCCGGGATTCCAGCCAGCGGTGCGGGCGGTCGTTCAGGATCAGCGGCGCGAGCAGACAGAATCCGATGATCGCGCCGAAACCCATTTTCGCGGCGTACTGCCACGGCTGGGCGCGGGCCAGCCCCATCGGTCCGGCGAGGTCGGTCGCGGACAGCAGAAAAGCGGCTGCCGCGATACTCCACAGGAGTAATTGTTTCCCTAACACCCGCCGCCACTTCGATAGCAGATGTGCATTATCGGCCAACTCCGCCAACAGCATGCCCGCCGCGAACCACGGCAGATATCCGGGCAGCCAATTGTCGGAATGGATCGCATCGGGCGTCGGCACCGGGACGAAATTCCAGCCGAGGCATACCAGTCCCAACACCAACACCGCGGGTGCGCGCCACCGAACGGCCCTGCCGCGCAGCCGGACCAGCGCCCAGGCAAGTACCGGCAACGCCAGGTAGAACGCCACCTCGACCGAAAGACTCCACATCTGAGTCAACCCATCGGTCAAAGTCAGCGGCACGAAAACCTGGACCAACGCCAGATTCGCCAGCCACACCCGCAGTCCGGCGGTACCGGCCGCATTCGGCAGCAACACCAGAACCGCAACCACCACAACCCAATACGCAGGCAAAATGCGTGCCGCGCGATGCCGGAGGTAATAGCCGACCGACGGCGCCCGCCCGGTGCCGCGCGCGGCGGCGACATGCGGGTGCCACAGCAGGAATCCGGAAAGCCCGAAGAACACCGCGACCGCCATATCGAACCGGCCCCAGATCCGGCCGATGACAGGCATATTCGCCGCACCCGTCTGAAATGCGACATGGGTGAGCAGCACACCGAGCGCCGCCAGCCCGCGCATCCCCTCCAGCGCGGGCACGAAACCGCGCGACCCGGCGGTAGCCGGCCCGCCCGTCATCGAGCCACCACCCCCATGGGATCCCTACGTGATGCTCTATTCATTGGCTCCAGTCTGCTCGACGGCCCGGATTGTCGAGAAACCGGCTTTTCACATTCCGGGTTAGACTGCGGGCGTTTTCTGCGCCGAATCCGGCCTCGGCACCGCATGGTACGACAACGGACTGTTAGTGTCGGGGCTCACGAGTGCCGCGGTGTGCCCGCAGTACTTGCCGGATCGACGTGTGTTCGACGACGAGGAGAGTTTGCATGGCACTGAGTGCCGGTACCAGAAGGACGGTCGCCTGCCTGCTCGTGGGATTTGGCGCGTTGTTTCTCGCGGCGACGGTGATGATCCCGACCTACGCCCTCGGCGAACTGGCCAAAACGCCCCTCAACCTCGAAATCACCACCATCGCGACCAACCAGAGCGGCGAAGAGTCCATGGTGCTGGACTCGAAATCGCTGACGTCGCCGGATGGCTCGGCGAAGGTGGACACCAATGTCCCCCTCGTCTCGCAGCGCTTCCTCACCGTCGAAAAGCCCTCCGATGCGAACGAGATGACCGTGCAGGCGGGTCAGACGCTGCGCCGCATCGATAAGCAGGGCGACACCGGCCTGCTCACCGCCACCATCGACCGGGTGACCATCGACCGCAAGAGCGGTATGCCGGTGGACAAGGACCCGAACGGCGCGATCGCGGTGAGCGTCGACAAGAACCTGGACAGCGTGCTGGAGCCGGTGCAGCACACCGGTCTGCAGTACCGGTTCCCGATCGGCACCGAGAAGAAGACCTACCCGTACTTCGATCTCAACGCGCGAAAGACCTTCGATATCAAGTACATCGAAGAGACCGAGATCAACAACCTGAAGGTCTACCACTTCCAGCAGACCATCCCGGTGACCAACCTGAACGACGTCTACCCGACGCCCACCAGCAAGCTGACATTCCCGGCGAAGAAGTGGGGTGTCGAGGGGGACGGCGACATCACGATGTACCGCTTCTACACCAACACCCGTGACGTGTGGATCGAGCCGGAGACCGGCACCGTCATCAAGGGCGCCGAGCAGATCCACCTGTTCTACGCGCGCAGCGGTGACAAGCCGGAGGTCACGGCGCTGAAATCGCATCTGGTGTTCGACGAGAACACCATCGAATCGCAGATTTCGGTGGCCAAGGAGAATATGGACAAGCTGTCGCTGTACGGCCGGATCCTGCCGATCGTGCTCGGCGTGGTCGGCGCGATCCTGTTGATCGTCGGCATCATCTTCGGTATCCGCGGCGGTGCGGCGCCGGCCGCGGGCCCGGCCCCCCGGCAGCGGCGCACCGGCGGCCCGGCGCCGAAACCCGCGCCCGGTCCACAGGATTCCTACGATCCGCCGACCGAACAGATAAATATCAACAAGCGCCCATAACGAAATCGGCCCCCAGGTTGGGGGCCGATTTTCGTTTATCCACAATTATTTCCGGCTGTGCGCCACCGAATGCCGATGCCGCTGTGGATAATTCAGCGACGCAAGGCCTGCCGCCAGGTAATCCGCGCGCCGGTGTGCAAAATGCTGCGGGCATAGATCCGCGCCGCGAGCGCGGCGACCAATCCACAGGCCAGCACCATCAGCACCAGCGAACCAACGATTTCCACCGGCCGCGCCACCCCCGCGGCGATCCGGATCGGCACCATATAGGCCGAAAACGGCGGAATCCAGGTCAGCACCGCGCCGAGGGTGCTTTCCGGATTCGAGATCGTGGTGATGCCGATGATGTAGGAGGCCATGATGACCAGCAACAGCGGCGCCGTCGCACCCTGCACCTCCTCCTGGCGCGACACCAGCGAACCCGCCGCCGCGTACAGCATGGAGAACAGCAGATAGCCGAGTACGAACCAGGCCAGCGCCGCGACGAGGGCGCCGATCGCGGTGGCGGAGAACGTGATCAGCCCGGCGGAACTGCCGGCGACGGCGGCAACCGTGCCGATGAACACCACCTGCACCAGCGCCGCCGCACCGATGCCGAGCACCTTTCCCCACAGCAATTGCAGCGGACGCACAGTGGACAACAGCAATTCCACAACCCGGCTGGACTTTTCCTCCACAACGCCCATCGCGACGTACACACCGAAGCTGATCACCGACATCACCAGCAGGATCAGCACCACCCATGACATCCGGATCCGCTCGTCGCGATGCGGATCCGGCGGCTGCTGCGCCTGCACGGTGACCGTCGCCTTCGTCACCGCGCCGAGCACCGCGGCTTTGTCGATGCCGCCCGCGCTCAACGCCTGATCGAGCGCGGCCGCGCGCACCGCACTCGAAAGCACCGCCGCCAGCGTCGGATCCAGCGATTTCGACACCACAGCGGTATAGCCGCCCGCGGCGGAGCCGAGCAGCGCCACATCCGCCGAACCATCCGAAACCTGTTGGCGTGCTTGATCATCCGAGAGATCGGCGTGGACGTCGATGTCGAACCCCGCGGCCTTGCCGGTCACCGGCAGCTGTGCGGCCACCGCGGGCTGCGCACCGGCCAGCGCGATGGTTTCCGTCTTCGGGCCGTCTGTGTGCACGAACGAATAGATAACCGTCGCCGCGATGATGCCTGTCGCCGTGATCAGGATGCCGATCCGATACGCCTTGGTCCGCACCTGTGCGAGGAACTCCCGCCGCACCACCAGACCGACAGACCGCAGATACCGCTTATCGGGCAGGTTCACGACGCGACCACCTCTCGATACAGTTCGGTCAGTGACGGGCGGTACGAGGCGAAATGGTGCACCGGCCCGGCCGAAAGGGCTTGGCGCAGTACAACTTGGTCGTCGACACCGTCGTCGAGTTCGAGCACCGTGCGCGGGCCCGCACCATTGCGTTCCGCAGTGTGTGCCAGCACCCGGACACCCGGAATCCCTTCGGCCCATGGCGAATCCGATTCGACCGAGACCGCGAGCCTGCGTTCACCGCGCGACCGCAGCTCGTCGACGGCGCCGACGGCCCGCATCCTTCCCGAGACGATAATGCCGACCCGGTCGCACAGCCGCTCGACCAGCTCCAGCTGATGACTCGAAAACATCACGGGCACACCGGAATCGGCTTGCTCGCGCAGGACCTCGCTCATCACGTCGACCGCCACCGGATCCAGCCCGGAGAAGGGCTCGTCCAACACCAGCAGCGTGGGCCGGTGCACCAGCGCGGCCGTCAACTGCACCCGCTGCTGATTGCCGAGGCTCAATTCCTGCAGGTACTGCTTGCGTTTCTCGGCGATGCCGAGCCGCTCGGTCCAGCGTTGCATCTCCAGCGTCGCCTCGGCGCGGCTCAGGCCGTGCAGTTCGGCGAGATAGATCAGCTGTTCGCCCACCCGCATCTTCGGATAGAGCCCGCGTTCCTCCGGCATGTAGCCGAAACGCTGACGCATCGCGAAATCGACCGGCGCACCGTCGAATCGGACCGTGCCCGCATCGGCCGCCAGCACGCCGAGGATGATCCGCATCGTCGTCGACTTGCCGGCACCGTTACTGCCCACGAATCCGAAGATCTCGCCGGGCCCGACCGTGAAGCCCAATCCGTCCAGCGCGGTGACCGCGCCGAACCGCTTATCCAGTCCATCCACCTCGAGCACCACAACCACCTCCCCACTACTCGGCAACTCGGCCAATCTATCCGGAAATCCGAGGTCACCTGTGCAACCGCGAGTGGGAATTCGCGCTCCCCGATCGCCGGATCTACGGCCGGGACAGATCGCCCTCGGCGGCAACGGATTTCACCGCGCCCCGGTCGGCGGTGCGCGACACCGTCGCGGCAACGAGCACGGTGGTCACCGCGGCGACGCCGACGGCGGCGACAATGGCCCCGGACACCGAGTGGACCGCGGTGCGGATCACGATCACCTCGACCGCGAGTCCCAGCCAGGTGAGCATCGCGAGCGAGGTCCGGTCGCCCGCGATCGCGGAGAGCAGCGCGCCCTGCAGCACCGCGAGCAGCGCACCCTGCGATGCGAACAACCACAGCAGGCCCTCGATCGGCGCGTAATCTCGCCCGGCGAACAGGGGCGCGAGCGGTGCGGCGACGGCGGCGCCGAGCACCGCGACTATGCCGATGCCGGACAGCACCGCCAGCGCGTCACGGACGGCCCGCGCCGAATGCGCGGGCTGCGCCATCCGCGGATAGAGCACGACCCCGACCGCCTGCGGCAGCCAGAACGCGATCTTCGCCGCGATCGCGCCGAGCGCGTACCGGCTAGCGTCGGCCTCGTCCAGCACCATCCGCACGACGATCAAATCGGCGGACGACAGCGCCATCAACGCCGCCTGCACCTGCGCGGCCCGCAGTACGGGCAGCACGCCGATCCTTCGAATCACCTTCCGCGGCAAGGATTTCGGGTTGGCGTCACGGCCCTCGGCAGTGCCCGAGTCGTCGCGGTACCGGCCGTACACGGCTGGTCGCGAAGTCCGCCGTTCGGCTTCGTCGAAATCGGCGGCGCACCCGCCGGGCTCGCCGCGATCCGGAGCTACAGGCCCACCCGCTGTCGCCGGATCCGGTTCGGCTCCGCCGAACTCGGCGAAAGACATGTCGGATTCAGCGCGCCACCGGGTCGGCGCGCCATCGGTGACCACTCTGGCCAGCACCGCCGCCGCGGCGATGCCGACGGCCGCCGCGGTCAACGCCGCGGCCGCGCCGCCCCCGAGCGCGAGCACGACCACCGCAGGCGCGACCCGGGCGATCCCGGCCGCACCTAGCACCACGGCCAACGAACGAAATCTGTTGCTGCCCTGAAGAATTCCCTCTTCGCCGGATAGCAGGACCAACACCGGCGCCGCGACGAGGGCCGCCGCGCTCGCGCCGACACCGACATTCAGCAGGATGGTCACCGGCGCGACCAGCATCGCCGCCACCGCGGCGACGATCACCGCACACCGCCACTGCAACCCGCGCAACGCACCGACCCCGACGCCGCGCACCAACTCCCTGGCCACCACGTTCTGCAGAGCCAGCGCGGGCACCGCGCACAGCAACTGCACCGCGAGCAGACTCGCGAATCCGCTGTACCCGCCGACCCCCAGCCAGCGCCCGGCCAGCAGCTGCAGCAGATACCCCGCCGCATTGGCAACCATCGCCCCGCCGGTCACCAACGTCAGATCCGCGACAACGGGGCGACGACGGACAGCGGACACGCCAGCCATCGTCCCCCATCCGATCCGCATCACGACGACCGGTGGTCGAACACGCGCTACCCGGCCCGCACCCGTTCCCGCTCGCGGGAACCGACGACGGCGGTCGCGACCAGCGCAATGAGCCCGAGTACGGCGGCGGCCGCGAATACGCGAAGAGACCGAGCACGGCGAAGGTGGCGACCACGACCGGCCCGAAAACCACGCGCACGGATGGGGATGGTGCCAAGCATGACGATCGTGAACGCGTAAACCAGCGCGGCGACCGTACCGGGCCGGACCGTCCGATATACGGGCGGCGGGACCGTGGTCATCGGCCGAATTCTACGACCGGTCTCGACGCGGGAACTCGAGCGTGATGCGGGGTCTCGACCAGTGCCGGATCGCCGGTCGCCGCTGTCCGGAACGTAGGGTGCTCAGACGTGAGTGACGGCCTTGGATGGCGAGACCGGTTGACGCGGTGGCTGCCCGCCGGATACAGCGCCGCGCTGGCCCTGCTCATCCTCGGACCGCTGCTGCGGCCGGGCCATCTGCTGTTGCGCGATGCGGTGAGCACGCCGCGGTCGTATCCGACCGATTCCGCGCTCGGCCTCGGCGATGCGGCGCCGCGGGCGGTGCCACAGGATGCGGCGCTGGCCACGCTGTCGTCCATCGTCGACGGTGGGATCGTTGTCAAAGCGATCCTGATCGTCGCGTTGTGCGCGGCCGGATGCGGTGCGGCCACGCTCGCGCGCGAACTGCTGCGGCTTCCGGTCGCCGCGCAGTTGGTGGCCGCGACGGTCGCCATCTGGAATCCCTATGTGGCCGAGCGTCTGCTCCAAGGACATTGGAGCCTGCTCACCGGCTACGCCGCGCTCCCGTGGACCGCCTTGGCCGCGTACCGAATTCGGCGCGGGCCGCGCGATATCCGCGATTGGCTCGCGCTGGGCGGCTGTTTCGCGGCGGCCGGGCTGACCCCGACCGGGGCTCTATTGGCCGGGACCATCGCCGTGCTTGTCGTCGGCCTGCGGAATATCGTTACAGCGCTTGCACTGTCGGCCGTCGCTTCGGCACCGTGGCTGATGGCGACGGCGCTGTCCGGCGCCGGAACCGAGCCATCGGATCCGGCGGGCATCGCGGCCTTCGCCGCCCGCGCCGAACCCGGCCTCGGCACCATCGGCAGCGTCGCCGGACTGGGCGGAATATGGAACGCCGACGCCGTACCCGGTTCGCGCACCACCCTTTTCGCGCTGATCGGCACCGCCGCACTGCTCGCACTCGTCGCATCCGGCGTCCGCGCCGTCGCCACCGATATCGATGACGCGTCGACAACTCGGCTGCGTGTCCGCCGAATCCTATTGGCACTGGCGATAATCGCAGTACTGTTCCCGACCTTGGGCGCCACCCCCATCGGCCGAGAGCTCTTGGAATGGCTTGTCGCCAACGTGCCCGGCACCGGCCTACTGCGCGACACCCAAAAGTACGTCGCGCTGGCCATGCCCGCATACGCACTCTGCGCCGCCGCCGGATCCCACACACTCGCCCGGCGTTACTCGCGACGCAACCATCAGTTCGACGAAACACCAGACCTCGCAGATCGGCCTGAAGTCACCGCGAACTCACCGACCACCTCCACGAACCCGCCTGACGGTCCTGCGAATTCACCACTGACGCCGAATCCGCGTATCACCCACCCAAGTGCGCCCACCATCTCTGAGGATCCGTCCGCAGACCCACCCATCGCCGCTGGGGCCTTGCCGGTCTCCTCCGCGAGGCCGTCTGCCGCGAATTCGCCTGCCCTCCCGGCAAATTCGACGGCCACCCTTGCAAGATTCACAACCGCAGTGTTGTTCGTCGCCCTCTTGATTCTCCCCATGCCGGATCTCGCTTGGGGCGTGCGCGGCGCGATCGAACCGGTGCGCTATCCCGCCGACTGGGCTCAGGTCGCCGGAAAGCTGGACGGCCCGGGCGATATCGCGGTGCTTCCCGGCGGAATGTTTCGGAAATTCCCGTATACCGGCACTGCCCCGGTGCTGGATCCGGCGCCCCGGATGCTGCCTAAGGACGTGTTGCAGACCGGTGAGCTCCCGGTCCGCGATCACACCGTCGCTGGCGAGGGCGCTCGGGCTCGGGCCGTGGAGTCCCTGCTGCTGCACGGCGGTTCGGCTCAGGAGCTGGCCGCGCTCGGCGTCGGCTGGGTACTCGTGGAGCAGCACACCCCTGGCCCCCTCGGTGATTCGAAAAATACTGTCGCCCAATTGAATTCGGTGTACTCCGGCCATAATCTCACCCTGTACCAGGTCCCTGGTGTCATAGACCGTCAACACGCGTCGGCAGTCCAGCGCTCACTCGCCTACGCAGCACACATTCTTTGGGCCGCATTGCTCGCCGCCGGGCTTTTGTCGGCGATACCGCGCCGATCCACACGACGGGCAACTTCGGCATCCGAAGTGGGGTAGACCGCGACCACGTTGGACCGTCGGTGTACGACTCGCATACGGACGCTACAACCTTCGCGCGCCGTACAGCCCGTTCCTTCTACGTGCAGCCCATCGTCAACGGATCACGCTGACACACGATGGGCATCTCCAACCAACCTGCCGAGGTGGGTAAACGGACGATGCGCACGAGGCTCACCACTCCACCCACGGACGGCCCCGATCACCCGTCAACGGTGCGGCGCTCCCACCTACTCAGCGCGAAGCATCTTGGGGAACAAGATATGTCAGCCTACTGTCGGCAAATCGCGACGGGCAACTCCGACCGGCGACCGAGACGAGAGAACAGCTCAACTTCTCGATATGGTCGAATTATGTTGCGCCCGAACGGATTCGACAACTAAGGCGCAGGCGGAATCAGCCCCGACCGATACTCGCCCCGCGCCGCCGCGGCAAGCACCTCGTACACCCCGTTCCCCGTTTGCTCCCAAGAGAATTCGCGGGCACGGGCGCGGGCCTTCTCGCCCATGACTGTGCAGGTCGCGGGATCGTCGAGCAGTTCGCCGACCGCGTCGGTCAATTGTGCGATGTCGTCGACCAGGATTCCGGTGACGCCGTCGACGACGGAGTCGGTGAGCCCGCGGGAGGCGCGGTAGCCGATGGTCGGCACGCCGTGCTGGGCCGCCTCGATGACGGCGAGCCCCCAGCCCTCCTTGCGCGAGGGCAGCACGTGCACCCATGCGCGGGAAAGCAATTCGTGTTTGCGGCGCTCGTCGACGTGGCCGTGGAAGGTGACGGCGTCGGCGATGCCGAGTGCGGCGGCGTCGGCGGCGAGATTGTCGGCCCACCAACCGCCGCCGACAACGTCCAGGTGCAGATCGGGAATCCGGGTACGCAGCCGAGCCACCGCGGCCAGCGCGTCCTCGATCTGCTTGTGCGGCACCAGTCGGGAGAGCACGATGACGCGCGGTCGCGCGGAACGGGTTTCGGCGGCGCCGGTCGGCGCGTCGGCGGGTACCGGTTCGGCGCCGTTGCGCACCACCGCGATTCGCGCTCGGTCGACGCCGAGGGTGGCCAGTTCCTCGGCCGAGGGCAGCGAAACGGTGAGGTATTGATTGCGCCGGTGCACTCGCGGGGACAGCCGCGATTCGATCCACCAGCCGATCCGGCCGACCAGCCGACCGGCCACCGGCCATTGCTCCCGATGCCCGTGATGGACCAGGACCACCGAGGGCGCACCGGTCGCGGCCGTCGCGAAGAACGGGATCCCGTTCTGGGTGTCGATCACCGCGTCGGGTCGCAGGCCGCGCAGCGGGCCGATGCCGAGCCTGCCGAACAGGATGGCGGCGAGTGCGCGCGGGTAGACGGTGTAGCGCCCGCCGCCGCGGCTGATCTCGATGCCGTCGATCCGCTCGCGCCGCGGCGCGCCGGGATAGCGGGCGGTGCGCAGCGTGACCTTGACCCCGCGCGCGGACAGCCGGGCCCCTACCTGCTCGAGGTACCGCTCGCTGCCGCCGCCCTGCGGGTGCCCGGTGTCACGCCAGCAGAGCAGGAGGACTTCGCGCACGGTGGAGCTCTCTCGGTCGGAGACGGATGTAGCGCCTCACCATAACCCGACCGTCTACCGATCGGCCCGGCCCACACGGACAATCCCGGGGTCCGAACCGCGGAAACCCGACCGGACCACCGCGATAGTGTCCACCTGAGCCGGATGCACCGCGACACGCTGTGCGACACTCGGCGCCGTGCTTCGAGCGAAAACGTCGTCACCCGATCGCGCCGTCCCGAGCTTCGCGCGCCGGGCCACGCTGCGTCGCTCGTTGCGCCTGCTCGCCAGCTTCAAATTCGAGCAGACCGATCCGGCCCACTTCTACGGCGGCATCGCCACCGACAGTGCCGAACTGATCGCCGATTACTACGCCGATCTCACCGGCCGCACGCTCGCCGGCGCCACCGTGCTAGATGTCGGCGGCGGCCCCGGCTATTTCGCGGACGAATTCGGCGCGGCGGGCGCGCGGTATATCCCGGTGGAACCCGATCCGTCGGAACTGCATGCGGCGGGACTGTCTGTGTCGGGTGCGGTGCGCGGCTCGGGAATGGCACTGCCCTTCCGGGACAATGCTGTCGACATCTGTTTTTCCTCGAACGTCGCCGAACATGTGCCACAGCCGTGGCTGATGGCCGAGGAAATGGTGCGGGTGACCCGGCCCGGCGGGCTGATCGTGCTCTCGTACACGGTGTGGCTCGGGCCGTTCGGCGGGCACGAAACCGGTCCGTGGCATTACCTCGGCGGCGAGTACGCGGCACGGCGGTATCGGCGCAAATATGGCAGGGAACCGAAGAATCGCTTCGGCGAATCGCTGTTCGCGGTGCGCGCCTCGGACGGATTGCGCTGGGCGGCAACGACTTCCGCGGAGGTGCTGGCGGTATTTCCGCGCTACCACCCGCGCTGGGCCTGGTGGCTGGTCCGGGTGCCGCTGCTCCGCGAATTCCTGGTGAGCAATCTGGTGGTGGTGGCGACGAAGGTTTGAGCTACTGCTCGAGCCAGCCCCGCCGCCAGTGCCTGCGACCGCAAATCTCGCGCACCGGCTCGCCCCACGGCGATTCCTGGATGGCCAGCCCGACGGTTTCCAGCGTGGTGAGCCCGACCTGATCGGCCAGCATGCCAACTACGGCAACGGCTTCCGCGGCTTGCATGGCGGCCGTCGCCTGCTCGATCGTCAGGGTGCGGCCCGGCAGGAAGGAGACAACCCAACCGCCGCCGCCAACGCTCTTTGCCTGATGCTCGGTCTGATCGCTGGTCATCAGCGACCTGCCGACAACTTGCACCGCCATGACTCGGATCTCCCCAATTGCGGGTATCGGTTCGTGAATCGAGCGAGCTGATAAGTAGCTAAAGCATCCTCCACTCAGCAACAGAACGCAATAGTGCGTTCTACGAAAAGCGAACCGACAGGTTGGAATTCACGCAGCTCAGACGGGTGCACTGGAAGAAAACTGAAACATGTTACAGACAGCCGCGCCACGAAACTGTAACGTGTTCTCATGCATTACGACAGCTTGTTCATCGGCGGCCGATGGACGGCGCCGACCAGTTCCGAGCGACTCCAGGTCATCTCGCCCGCCACGGTCGAGCCGGTGGGCAGCGTCCCGGTCGTCGAACGCGCCGACGTCGACGCCGCGGTTGCCGCCGCCCGGCGGGCCTTCGATTCCGGGCCGTGGCCGTCGACTCCGCCGGAGGAACGCGCCGAAGTATTGTCGCGCGCCGCCCGGCTCATCGAACAGCGTTCCGCGGATTTGCTCGCCGCGCTCACCGCGGAAATGGGTGCGACGGCGACAATCGGCTTGACGCTCAACCAGATTCCGGCCGTCGCCGCGCTCGACACCTATGCCGGCTTGGCGAAGTCGTTCCCCTGGAAGGAAACTCGCACGGGCCTGTTCGGCACCTCGCGGGTATCGCGCGAACCGCTCGGCGTGGTCGCCGCCATCACCGCGTGGAACGTCCCGCTGTTCCTCGCCGCCAACAAACTCGCGCCCGCACTGCTCGCGGGCTGCACCGTTGTGCTCAAGCCCGCGCCGCTGACACCGTTGTCCGCCAACATCGTCGCCGATATCTTCACCGAGGCCGGACTGCCGGAGGGCGTGCTTTCGGTGCTGCCCGCCGAGGCGGAGGTGGCCGAATACCTGGTGAGCCATCCCGGCGTCGACAAACTCACCTTCACCGGCAGCACCGCCGTCGGCCGCAGAATCGGCGCGATAGCGACCGAGCAACTCAAGCGGGTTTCGCTGGAACTGGGCGGCAAATCGGCCGCAATCCTGTTGCCCGACATGGACCTTGCCGCGAGCATCCCCGTGCTCGCCTTCTCCGGTTTGATGAACAGCGGCCAGGGCTGCGTCGCACAGACTCGAATTCTGGCTCCGCGCAGCCGGTACGACGAAATCCTCGACGCACTGGTCGAATACGTGAAGACGATGCGGGTCGGCGATCCGAGCGATCCGAATGTGCAACTGGGACCGCTGATTTCGGAACGTCAGCGCGATCGCGTCGAAGGTTACATCGCGAAGGGCAAGGCGGAGGGCGCGCGGCTGGTGCTCGGCGGCGGGCGGCCCGCGGGCATCGACCGCGGCTGGTTCGTCGAGCCGACCATCTTCGCCGATGTGGACAACAGCTCCACCATCGCGCAGGAGGAGATCTTCGGACCCGTGCTCTCGGTGATCCCGTACGAGACCGAGGACGAGGCGGTGGCCATCGCCAACGATTCGGTCTACGGTCTCGCCGGTTCGGTGTGGACGCGGGATATCGAGCACGGCGCCGAGATCGCGGCCAGGGTGCGCACCGGCACCTACGCGATCAACTGGTACGCGTTCGACCCGTCGTCACCGTTCGGCGGATACAAGAGCTCCGGGCTCGGCCGGGAGAACGGCCCGGAGGGTCTCGACGCCTTCTGCGAGCAGAAATCCCTGCTCATGCCGATGGGGTGGACCGGCTAATTCTCCGACATCACCACGCGGAGGATCGATTCGCGTTCGCGCCCGGGACGCTCCGGCGCGTCGACCACCTCGACGCGCCAGCCGGGAGGCAGCACGGCCTGTAGGCGGCCCGCGGCGCGACGCAGTGGTGTGCTCGCGGTGGCCAGCTCGAGTCCGGCTACCAATGGCTCCGCCGGCACTCGGAACGGCATGGCGGCTCCAGTATCGAGATCGGTCATGCTTCAACCACCTCTCGCGCGTCGATCTCATCGTTTACCGCCGGCCGCACCGGCGGAGCCACGAGTCGATAGGGAAGTAGTTCAGTCGATCAGTTATTGCTTAGCAATCGGACTGGGCGGTCATGAGACTCAGCACACAGCACAGCATAGGGCACCGCTGGGCAAACCTCGCACACCGGGCATCTACCCCTTTCGATGGCCGTGCAAACCCATGCCCGCAACTACTCAGCAGCGCCTGCCGACGCCGTATCGATCGCGGTTCCTTCGACTTTGCCAGCTCCGCGGCGCTGCGGACTGGGGATGGCGAAATCTCGCGCAACTGGGGAATGACATCAGCGGCGGCGGGAGCGACGATAACCCGCCGGGGTGGCGCCGGTCGCGGCGCGCAGATGTGCCCGCAACGCCGTGACGCTGCCGAAACCCGCCTGTGCCGCAACGACTTCCACCGGCAGGTCGGTGGTTTCCAACAGTTCGCGGGCGCGCGCCGCGCGCTGCGCGTCGAGCCAGCGGCGCGGCGTCGTGCCGACCTCCGCCTTGAACTTCCTGATGAAGGTGCGCTCGCTCATCAGCGCATGCCGTGCGAGATCGGGCACCGCGAGTTCGGCGGCGGGGTCGGCGGCCGCCCAGGCCAGCGTCGGCGCCAGGCTGTCGTGAATATCGTTGCGCTGCCTGGGATTCGGTAGATACTGCGCCTGACCGCCCTCGCGGTGTGGCGGGCGGACATTCCACCTGGCCAGTTCGGCGGCGATCGCGGCGCCCAACTCTTTACGGACGATGTGCAAGCACAGATCCCAGCCCGCGGACAGGCCCGCCGAGGTGAGGACGTCACCGTCGTCGACGTAGAGCGCGCCGGGGTCGAGGCGAACCGCCGGATACCGGGCGGCGAAGTCGTCGCAGAAGGCCCAGTGGGTGGTGGCGGACCTGCCGTCCAGCAGCCCGGCCTCGGCGAGCACATAAGCGCCGATACAGATGCTCACCATGGTCGCGCCGCGCGCCGCGGCCGCCCGCAATGCTTCGAGCGCCGCGTCCGGCACCGGGCCGGGCGCCCGGCCCGGAACGATGACGATATCGGCGTCCGCCAATGCCGTCAGCCCGTGCTCGACGTGCAGCCCGAACCCGTCCGGCGACGCGACCGGCCCGGGTCGCACACCGCAGGTGTCGAACCGAAACCCAAGGGGCGCACCGTCTTTGCCCGGGCAGTAGCGGAATGCCTGCACGGCGCAGGTCAGGTCGTATGTGATGAGCCCGTCCAACGCCAGCGCGACAACCTTCCGCATGCCGCCATTCTGGCAGAAATCCGAGTATTAGTGACATTTCCGCCACTCGTCTCCGCGCATATCGACCGGTTCACTGAGGTCACGAACTTTTTGCGACAGAGGGAGACTCGGAAGTGACCGCGCCAGCAGGTATGGATTGGGACTGGGCCATCGACACGGGCGGCAACCTGTCGGGCAGCCAACGACGTCAGCAGCTCGGCTTATTCCTCACCGCGGCGCCACAGCTGATCGCGGGACGGGTGAAGCTGGCCATGGGCCGCCGCGGCAACGGTCGCTGCGATCTCGGTGACGTGCCCGATTCGAAACTGGCCAAGGCCGCGGAAATCGAAGCGCGCGAATGCCTTACCCCGCATGTGCTGGAGCATTCGTACCGCACCTATTTCTTCGGCCGCGCCCTCTACGAATTCGTCGGCGCGCCCTACGATGACGAACTCGCCTACGTCGCCAGCCTGTTACACGACCTGAAGCTCGAACACCCCACTCCCGGAAGGTGTTTCGCGGTCACCGGCGCGGAGCGCGCCGTCGATTTCGTCAAGGCGCACGGCGCGACCCCGGAGCAGGCCGCGACGATCGGCGCGGGCATCGCCGCCCACCTGACGGTCGGTGTCGCCCAACAGCTGGGCGACCTCGGGTTCGTCTCGGCGGGCGCGGGCACGGACGTATTCGGCACCGGCCTGGCCGAGATGGCACCCGACTGGGTGGCCGCACTTCTACGCCAGCATCCGCGTCACGATTTCAAGCGCCACATGCGCGCCTCGGTCGCGGCCGAATCCGCCGCGGTCCCCGGCGGACGCACGAAGTGGTTGAGCACGGTGGGATTCCAACAGCTGATCCAGCTGGCGCCGTTCGCGGAGTAGCCGAAGCCCTTGTCACACAACGGATGAGCGCCGAATCCGCAGCGCTCATCCACCGGCTCACCCGAGATCGTCCGACGCGGAAACGGATTCGATCGGATGCAGGATCTGTTCGCGCAGAATGTCCGCATGCCCGCAGTGCTGCGCCAGCTCGCGCAGCACATGCATATACACCCAGCGCAACGGCAACGGCCCGCGCCGGTTACCCGACACGATGTCGTCGATCCCCAGCTTCGCCGTCATCCGCCGCGACGCCGCGCAGGCCGCCCGATGGGCCGCACGCACGCTCTCGATCGTGTCCCGCTCGGTCAGCACGAACGTTTCGTCGGGGGTCTCGGGAATTCCGATCTCGGCCCGGGTCCGCCCGGTGATCGCCTCATCGAACCACACCTGCTCGGCGAAGGTCACATGCTTGACCAAGCCGAGCAGGGTCGTCTTCGAGGACACCAGCCGCCGTCGCGCCTGCTCCTCGGTCAATCCGTCCAGGCAGGCGTTCAGGTACGCCCGATGCTGGTCGATGAAGGTCTCGAACTGAACCTTTGGCGGACCGTCGATTACCGACTCCGCACGTATCGCTTCGGCTTCACCCATCCAGTGAGTATGGCCCAAACCGGAAACCGGCGAATCCGGACAACCGGAACAGCCATTCGGGCAACTGGCCAGCATTGCCGAATTATCCTTGTGCACAAACGAAACCGCCCGCTCCGTTCGAAAACGAAGCGGGCGGTTTACATTCCGTTAGGGTTAGCCCAAACGCTGCTTCAGAGCTTCGAATTCGTCCCTAATACCGGACGGCAGCTTGTCGCCGATGAACTCGAACCACTCCTCGATGAGCGGGATCTCCTTGCGCCATTCGTCGGCGTTGACGGCCAAAGCCTCGTCCACATCGGCGGTTTCGACCTTCAGGCCGTCCAGATCCAGATGCGTCGCGGTGGGCACATTGCCGATCGCGGTTTCGACGGCCTCGGCGCGGCCCTCGATGCGGTCCACGATCCACTCCAGCACGCGGGAGTTCTCACCGAAGCCCGGCCACAGGAACCGGCCGTCGGCGCCGCGCCGGAACCAGTTGACGTAGAAGATCTTCGGCAGCTTCGCCGCATCGGCGTTCTTGCCGATATTGATCCAATGGCCCAGGTAGTCGCCGACGTGGTAGCCCATGAACGGCAGCATGGCCATCGGGTCGCGGCGCACGGTGCCGACCTTGCCCTCCGCGGCGGCGGTCTGTTCGGAGGACAGCGTCGCGCCCATGAAAACGCCGTGCTGCCAGTCGAACGACTCGGTCACCAGCGGGACGGTGGTCTTGCGGCGGCCGCCGAACAGGATCGCCGAGATCGGCACGCCCTGCGGATCCTCCCACTCCGGCGCCAGGATCGGGCACTGCGCCATCGGCGTGCAGTAACGCGAATTCGGGTGCGCGGCAAGGGTTTCCGTCTCGCGGAAGTACCAGTCGTTACCCTTCCAGTCGATCAGGTGGTCGGGCTCGCCCTCCAGACCTTCCCACCACACGTCGTTGTTGTCGGTCAGCGCGACGTTGGTGTAGACGGTGTTGCCCGCGTCCATGGTGGCCATGGCATTCGGGTTGGAGGAGCGGTTCGTACCCGGCGCGACACCGAAGAAGCCGTATTCCGGGTTCACCGCGTAGAGGCGGCCGTCCTTGCCGAAGCGCATCCAGGCGATATCGTCGCCGAGAGTTTCGGCGCGCCAGCCGGGAACCGTCGGCTGGATCATCGCGAGGTTGGTCTTACCGCAGGCGCTCGGGAACGCGGCGGCGATGTAGTAGGCCTTGTTCTCGGGGGAGATCAGCTTGAGGATCAGCATGTGCTCGGCCAGCCAGCCCTCGTCGTGGGCCATGGCCGAGGCGATCCGCAGCGAGTAGCACTTCTTGCCTAGCAGCGCATTACCGCCGTAGCCGGAGCCGTAGCTCCAGATCTCCCGATCCTCCGGGAAATGCGTGATGTATTTGGTGTCGTTGCACGGCCACGGCACATCGGCCTGCCCGTCCGCCAGCGGGGCACCGACCGAATGCAACGCCTTCACGAACGGGCGATCGGTGCCGAGCTTTTCCATCGCGGCCGCGCCCATGCGGGTCATCACCCGCATGGAAACCACGACGTACTCGGAATCGGTGATCTCGACGCCCAGCTTCGGATCCTCGGCGCCGAGCGGGCCCATGCAGAACGGCACCACATACATGGTGCGGCCCTTCATCGAGCCCCGGTACAGCTCGGTCATGGTCGCGCGCATCTCGGCCGGATCGACCCAGTTGTTGGTCGGGCCCGCGTCGGCCTCGGTCTTGGAACAGATGTACGTGCGGGATTCCACCCGGGCCACGTCGGAGGGATCGGAGAGGGCGAGGAAGGAGTTCGGCTTCTTCTTCTCGTCGAGCTTCTTGAAGGTGCCCGCGGCGACCAGCTGCTCTGTCAGCCGGTCCCATTCCTCATCGGAACCGTCAGCCCAGACCACCCGATCCGGCTGCGTGAGTTCCGCTACTTCTTGCACCCAGGCGAGTAGTTCGCTGTGCTCGGTCGGCGCCTTGCCGTCGGATCCACGAAGACCAGGAATGGTCGCTGAGGTCATTGAAAACTCTCCTGAGATGGGCGGTTCACGATGCTGGCCCGGCATCGAGTGCCACCATTGGCGGTAAGGCACCCGCTACGGCCCGTCTATTGCGCGCCCAAACCGGCGGCGTGCAAGGACTGAAGCGGACGCCCAGGTTCCTGAATAGAGGTTAACGCGCTGTGACCTCTGGTACGGAATCGGGTTTCTCACAGTATCTATTTCCGCGCGAGTGTGCTGCCAACCACAAAGTTGTGGAATTCACCCGTCGCAGTCGGTGCGACGGAACCCGTCCCCCCCAGCTAATCCGACGGCGCGACCCAGCGATCAAGGCATTCGATATCGCGCTGGCAAGCGGCCAGTTGACCGGGTTGTTCGGCCGCCATCCGCCGTATTCTGGCCTCCAATTCGGCGATTCGGCGGTCGGTCTCCACCATGGCCGTGGCACTCGCGCGAACCACCCGGTCGGAGAACGCGGTCTCGGTCTCCACCAGCGCGGTAGTGACCCGCTGTTCCAGCTGGGCCTTCACATTCACCAGCGCCTCGGACACCCACTGCCGGACGTGGTTGCGATCGGCGACCTGACCGCGGGCGCGCACCACCCAGGCCGCCGCACCGGCGCCCAGCAACAGGGTGAACGGGACGCTGGCCACATCGAGCGCCGGGACCAGCGCCAACGGCGAAACCAGCAACCGGCCTAGACCGACACCGGCCGAGGCGCCGAGCGCGATCATGAGGTGATCTTCGACACCGCGGTGGCGCGGATCCGGATCGGGGCCGACCCGCGGCGCCGGATCACGACGCCGATAGGGGGCCGGTTCGGCCGGGGACAGTTCGTCGACGCGGTGCGCCAATTCGGCCAGGCGCTGGTCGATTTCGGCATCGAGCTGGCCGGTGAGCTCGGTGACGGCCTGCTGCAGCCGGTCGGGATAGTCGCCGAGCCGGTTGGGGCGCAGGCGATCGAGTTCACCGCGGGCCGCGGTGTGCAGCGCGCGCACCCGGCCGCCGACATCGGTCAGCAGATCGACGCGTGCCAAGTGGAGTTGACCGCGCAGGGTCGACAGCGAGGTCGCGCGGCCGCCGTCGCGGCCAGCCAGCAGGGTGGCCCGTTCCTCGCGCAGGCGGGCGATCTCGCCGCCGGAGCGCAGCTGTTCGATCTGATCCTCGATGCGCCTGCGGGTTTCGGCCAGCACCCGCGCGGTGATCGCCGCGGTACGGCCCGCGCCCGCGGCGTCCGCGCCCATTGCCGCCGCCGTGAGTTCGGCGTGCAGTGCGCCGAGGCCCGCGCGATCCATCAGGCCGGGATCGCCCGAGGCGCGGGCCGCGACGGCCAACCTGCCCGAGACCGGCAGGACGTCGATATCGCCGAGTCCGGCGCCCGCGAGCAGACCGAGATTCAGCTCGCGCACCGAACGCCAGTCCTGATGTGCGTGAATTCCGTTCATCGCGAGCAGGATTCGCGTACCGTCCTGGCGCAGTCGCTGGAGCATCCGCAGCGTGTCGCCGCCGAGCGTCGTCCCGGCGTCCAGCAGTACCAGCGCGACGGCGGCGGGTGCCTGCCCCGACGGCGATGTCGACTCCACCGCCGCATGCGCATCGGCCACCGGATCGCCGAGCGCGATCCGCGGCTCATATCTGGCCAGTTCCGTGCGCAACAGGGTGGTGTTCGCATCATCGGGGCCGATCAGCGTCACCGCCGATGCGTCGCCGGCGCGCCGCACCGCCTTCAGCAGCGCGACGCCCTGCGGATTCCACCGCGAGACAACGGCTTCGATCTCAGGCGACAATTCGCCGGGCTGTCCTGGCTTGGGCCCGGACGCCTGCGGTGCGCCACCCGAATCAGGTTGCGGCACGGCCGAATTCGACACCGGACGCGCGGCCTCCGGCCCCGGCTCGATCGGTTCGGTAATCGCCCTGATCAGCGGCGCTCCTATCATCGACCGATCCCCACCGCCCGCGATGGAACCAGACTGCGGCACCGGCCGACTCGGCGTCGAATGACCTGTCGCCTCATCGACCGGATATGCCGATGCGGGCGACAAATCCGATCCGGATGCGGAATCCGGTTGCCGTGCAGGGCTATTCGATCGCGAGGAATCCGCCCCGCGCTCAGCGGGCGGCCCGTCGGGACCCGACTGTGGCACAGAACCACCCGAGCCAGATGACGACGCAGCAGAACCGGCCGGGTGCCCGGTCGAACCCGACTGCGGCGCAGAACCACCCAGCGAGCCGGACGGGGATGCTTCAGCACCCGATGGCTGACCCGCCGAACTCGACTGCGGTATAGAACCACCCGGCGGGCCAGGATCCGTCGTGTTGTCGGACGACGACGTCGACGAGCGATCGCCTTGACCCGGCGGCGGCGCGGTTCCACTCGATGCCGCGAGGTGCGCCACGCCTTCGGCGGACGGCGTATTCGACTGCGGCACAGAACCACCCGGCAAGCCGGACGACGACGCATCAGCACCGGACGGCTGGCCCACCGAACCCGACTGCGGCACAGAGCCACCCGACGTTCCAGGATCCGCGTTCTCGGACGACGACGTCGACGGGCGATGGCCTTGATCCGGCGGCGGCGCGGTTTCACCCGATGCCGGGGGATGCGCCGAACCTTCCGAGGGCGGCGTATTCGACTGCGGCACAGGCTCACCCAGCGGGCTCCCCGCCCCGGATGAACGCTCCGGCGCTGGTGGGTCGGGTCGCTGGGCGCTCGCCGGGGTGATGTCAGAGTCCGGCACTGGTCAATCGATCCCATAGGCGGACGTAGCCGTTGTGCACGCGCAGCGCGGCGCGGCGGGCGGCGGGCGGCATATCGCCGGAGACGATGACCCGCCAGCGGGCGGCCCTGACCATCGCGTCGTCGGCGTCGTCGGGAGCGGGCCTCGGATAGCCCGCGGCCAGGTGGGCGACGGCCGGACAGGCCAGGCCCGCGCACAGGCCGAGCCAGCTGGCCTCGTCACCGGACAGATAGTCCTCCAGCAGGGCGCGGCCGCGGGTGCCGTCGACCGGTACCGCGCGGGCGGCCAGCCGGGTGAGCTCGTCGAGCAGGTCGCCGCCGCGCAGCGCCTGAACCTGTTCGTAGCGGCGGTGCAGCAGCCGGTGCAGCGCGTCGATACCGCTGGCGGCGTGCATGAGTTGCAGCAGCGCCTGCGGGGTGATCGCCGGATCGTGGCGCAGCGCGGTGAGCGCGCACGCCACGCCGTACAGATCCCAGCGACTCAGTAGTTCGACGCGTTCGGCGACATCGGGGCCCGCGGTGCGCGCGGTGAACAGATCGGGCGAAAGGGTAAGTGCGGGATCGGTATTCGCGGCATGCCTGCGCAGCGTGCGCAGATCGGCGTCGGTGATCGCGCCCGCGCGGGTGCGCACGGCCAGCGATGCGACCACCGGCAGGGCGGGCACGCCGAGTTCCCTGCCGATCTGATCGGCCGCGGCCACAGCGTCGGCCCAGCGCGAACCGATCGCATCGGCCTTGTTCACCGCGACGATCGCGCGGTCGGCGGGTAGTTCGCCGAGCACCCGGCGGTCCGCCGCGGTCGGGGTGCCCGCGAGCACGTAGACGATGATGTCGGCGTCGAGCACCGGATCCGGATTGCCCGGCGCGTCCACCGGTTCGGTCTCCACCGCCGACATGAGCGCCAGCGCCTGCAGCACGGTGGTCCGGCCGGAATGCGCCCGGCCGGTGACCTGGATGCGCGGCGGTTTGCGCCACTCGTTCACGGCCGCGCCGACGTAGTAGCCGAGCTGGGTATCCGCACCGCCCGCGACCAGCAGGTCGTTGAGCAGCTGTTCCAGTTGATCGTGTTCACGCCCAGGCACCCCGCGTTCGCGCATCGGCCCGTTCGGTCCCGTCTGTGTCGGCATCACTGCACCCCCTTTACGCTGCGCAATTCTTGCAGAAACCGCCGCGCGGGCTCAGCTGCCGCTGAAGTATTTGTTCACGGTGCGCACCGCCCAGTTGGGCGAGTACTTGGCCACGGTGGCCAATACCTTTGCCTGCGTGCCTATTTCATAGTGCACCCGGGGCAGTCTGCCGCGTTTACTCGTCGCCGACCAGATACCGTTCGCGACGTCGTCGGCGGTGAGCCGGATACCGAGCGATCTGGTGGTCCCGGTGTCGACCCCCTCGACCATGCCGGTGCCGACGAACAGCGGCCACACCGCGATCACCCGGATATCGTGGCGCTCCCATTCGAGATCGAGCGCCTCGGTGAGGCTCTTCACCGCCGATTTGGTCGCGCCGTAGCTCGCGAGCTCGGGTTGGCCGTACAGCGCCGAGGCCGAGCACAGGTTCACCACCTGCGCGCCCGGCGTATCCCGCAGATACGGGAAGGCGGTGTGCGTCCCGATGACGACACCGCCGAGGTTGATATCGATGATCGCCTGGTGGCTGGCCAGGTCCAGCTTTTCGAAGGGACCCGCGCGCAGGATGCCCGCGTTGTTGACGAGGATGTCCAGCCGTCCGGCGTCGGCATGGAAGTCCGCCAGCCGCTCGGCCCAGTGCGTGGCGTTCGTCACATCGAGCACGCCGGTGCGGATGCTGCCGCCGGATGCGGTGATCTCGGCGGCGAGCCGAGTCAGACCGACCTCATCTATGTCGTACGCGCCGACGCGGTACCCCTGCGCAGCGAAAAGCAGTGCCGTCGCCCTGCCGATCCCGGCCGCGGCGCCGGTGATGAACATAGACGGTCTGGTCATACCGGCAGTCTAGTGCCGGGGTGCCCAAGGGAGTCCGGGGTTTCCACGGCACCGTCCGCTGGCTTACGCTGCTCGGATGGTCGCTACCAGACCCGGTGCGCGACTTGGTTTTTCGATCGCGGCACGCCGGTGGGCAATGGGGAGTGGGGCCGGGATTCGACGAGGAGGTGGCGATGACGCTCGATGTCGTCGATGCGGAGCCCGAACCGATCGCGCAGCCCGCGACAGGTAAACCCCTACTGCCGAGCAAGGATCCGTTCCATCGGCCCCCGAAGGGTTTCGCCGCCAAGCCCGCGGGCACCATCCTGCGCGCCCGGCGAATCGAGCTGGCGCTTTTCGGCATTGTCCCGCAACAGGTCTCGGCCTGGCAGCTGCTCTACCGCAGCTGCGACCTGCACGGCACCCCGGAGGCGGCGATCACCACCGTGCTGCTGCCGCTGGACGCCGATCCGCGAGAAGACCGGCCGCTCTTGGCCTTCCAGACCGCGATGGACGCGGTCACCGAGCGCTGCGCACCGTCGTACGCGCTGCGGCTCGGCGCGTACGCACTCGGCTCGATCACCCAGCTCGAATGGCTGTTGGTGGCCAATGCGCTGCGCCGCGGCTGGGCGGTGAGCATCGCCGACCACGAGGGTCCGCACGGAAACTTCGGCGCGCCACGCGAACCCGGCTACCGCGCGCTCGACGGCATCAGGGCGGCACTGCGTTTCGAACCGCTCGGCCTGCATTCCGGCACCCGGGTCGCGGTGTGGGGCTATTCCGGTGGCGGCATGGCCAGTTCGTGGGCGGTGGAGATGGCCCCTACCTACGCACCGGAAATCGATATCGCCGGTGCGGTATTGGGCGCGCCGGTCGGCGATCCCGGACAGGTTTTCATGCGGCTCAACGGATCACATTTCGCGGGTCTGCCCGCGATCGTGATAGCCGCACTGCGCAGGCTCTATCCGGCACTCGGCGCGTTGATCGAAAACGAACTCACCGGCGAGGGGCTGCGCATGGTCGCCCGCGCCGAAAGCACCAACCCGGTCCTGGCCGTGCTCACCCTGACCGGCAAGAAGTTCGACGACTACCTTGGCCGCCCGCTCACCGAAGTGCTTGCCGCACCGGCTTTTCTGGCCATGTTCGACGAGCTGCGGCTCGGCAATTCGGTCCCGGACTGTCCGCTGCTGGTGGTGCAGCCGGTGCACGATCAGGTCATTCATGTGGACGGCATCGACGGCCAGGTCGACCGATATCGACGCGGCGGTGCGGTCGTCAGCTATGTGCGCGACCGGCTCAGCGAACACTTCTCACTGCTGCCGCTGGCCACCCCGATGAGCCTGGATTGGCTGACCGAGCGATTGGCCGGGCAACCGGTGAGCGACGAAGAGACGCGAACGGTGTGGTCGGTCGTCGCCTCACCCGCCGGGGTGCGCGGTCTGTGGGAGATGGCCACGACGGCGGTGCTGTGCGCGCTCGGCAGGCCGCTGCGCCAGGAGTCGGCCACGGTGGCGCGGATCCCCCGCGTCCGCGCGGCCTGAGCGGCGAGGAGACCGGCTCCGCACAGTCGATTGCGGCGCTGGTCGGCGAATGCTGGACAATGGACGCCGTGAACGACGCCGCCAACCACACTGCCGAGTCGGTTCCGGGCCAGCCGTCCACAGCCGCGGCCCCGACCGCCGCTGCCCGCCGCCAGGGTTCCGGATCCCGCCTGTATCCGAGGGTCACCAGCTTCCGCTCGCGCAGGGGCGCGCTGACCGCGACCCAGCAGCAATCGTGGGATCGGATGTGGCCGTCGATCGGTCGTGACGTGGCCGACGAGCCGCTCGACGCCGCGGCCTGGTTCGGCCGGGAGGCCCCGCTGGTCATCGAGATCGGTTGTGGCACCGGCACGGCGACGGCGGCCATGGCGCAGGCGGAACCGCATCTGAACCTGATCGGCATCGAGGTGTACCAGCCGGGTCTGGCGCAGTTGGTGCAGCGGGTCGAGCGGGAGCGGATCCCGAATATCCGACTACTGCGCGGCGACGCGGTCGACGTCCTGGAAAATATGATTGCTGAGCAATCGCTAACCGGCGTCCGAGTGTTCTTTCCCGACCCGTGGCCCAAGGCGCGGCACCACAAGCGCAGACTTCTGCAGCCGGCGACGGTGAAATTGATCGCGAATCGACTCCGCCCCGGCGGCGTGTTGCATGTAGCGACCGACCATGCCGATTACGCCGAGCAGATTCTCGAAGTCGGATCGGCGGAACCCCAGCTCATCGGCCTGAACGAGACCACGGGCGGGGTCAGCGCCGAGCATCGGGACACCGCCCCGATCGGCTTCGAAAGGCCCGTCACGAAATTCGAGGGCAAGGCACATCGCGCCGGAAGCGCTATCACCGAACTCATATGGGGGAAGATCGACATATGAGTGTCAGTGAGATGGCCCACGAGGTGGTCGATGTTGCCGGGGAGGTGCACGGAACCGTACCGGAAGGTATGAACCCCACACCCGACGTGCGGCGTGTTCTGCTGGTGTGGGACGCACCCAACCTGGACATGGGCCTCGGCGCCATCCTGGGCGGGCGGCCCACCGCCGCCTACCGGCCCCGCTTCGACGCGCTGGGCCGCTGGCTACTCGCCCGAACCGCCGAACTATCCGTCGGCAGCCCGACCCGCGTCGAACCAGAGGCCACCGTCTTCACCAATATCGCCCCCGGCACCGCCGACGTGGTGCGGCCATGGGTCGAGGCGCTGCGCAACGTCGGCTACGCGGTATTCGCCAAACCCAAGATCGACGAGGATTCCGACGTCGACGCGGACATGCTCGCACATATCGAACTACGCCGCCGCGGTGCCGGCTTGGCAGGCATCATGGTCGCCTCCGCCGACGGGCAGGCCTTCCGGGAACCGCTGGAGGCGATCGCCGCCGCCGGAATTCCGGTACAGGTGCTCGGCTTCCGCGAGCACGCGAGTTGGGCCGTCACATCCGATACCCTCGAATTCATCGACCTCGAGGACATCCCGGGCGTGTTCCGCGAACCGCTGCCCCGGGTCAGCCTCGACTCGCTGCCCGACGAAGGCGCCTGGCTGCAGCCGTTCCGGCCGCTGTCGGCGCTGCTCACTTCACGCCCCGCGCAAGGAGTCGCTTAAGTGTTCACACGCTGGGGCGATCTGGTCTACAAGCTGCGCTTCGCCGTTATCGGCGTCGTCGTTGCCGCCCTGCTGGCATTGGGCGGATACGGTCTCGGCCTGGAAGACCACCTCAGCTCCAGCGGTTGGGACGACCCCACCTCGGAGTCGTCGAAGGCGGCCCATATCGCCGACGCCGCGTTCGGCCGCGATCACAACAGCGATGTGATCCTGCTGTACACGGCGCCGGACGGAAAGACGATCGACGACCCCGAATGGAGTCGCAAGATCGTCGACAACCTGAACAGCCTGCCCAAGAACTATCCGGACCAGATCTCCAAGGTCAATGCCGCGTACTGGCGGACGGATACCGGCGCGTCGGTCCCGTCGACCTTCGGCACCAAGGATAAGAAGTACGCCTTCGCCTCCGTCGCCATCGTCGGCGACAACGACACCGATATGGTGCGCAACTTCCGGAAAGTGAAGGACGTCTTCTACATTCCGGGCGTCGACGTACAGGTCACCGGTCTGCAGGCAGTGGCGGGCACGCTCAACGACACCATCGCCAGCGATGCGCGGCGCATGGAGGTCATCGCCATCCCGGCCGTCGCGGTCCTGCTGTTCTTCATCTTCGGCGGCATCGTCGCGGCCGCCATGCCGCTGATCGTCGGCGGGCTCACCGTCATCGGCGCCAACGGCATCGTCATGTTCATCACCCGGTTCACCGAGGTGAACTCCTTTGTCGGCAACGTCGTTTCGATGATCGGCCTCGGTCTCGCGATCGACTACGGCCTGTTCATCGTCAGCCGATTCCGCGAGGAACTCGCCGAGGGGTACGACACCCGGGCCGCGGTGCGCCGATCGGTGATGACCGCGGGCCGCACCGTGGTGTTCTCCGCGACGATGATCATCGCCAGCCTCGGCGGCATGCTGCTGTTCCCGCAGGGCTTCCTGAAATCGATCGCCTACGGTTCCATCGCCACCGTCGCGCTCGCGGCGCTCACCGCGCTCACCATCCTGCCCGCCATGTTGAGCATCCTCGGCAAGCGCGTGGACATGCTGGGGCTCAAGCGGTTCCGCAAGACCAAGACCGCCGAAGAGGTCGAGAACGGCATCTGGGGCAAGTCCACCCGCTGGGTGATGCAGCATCCGCTGAAGATCGCCATTCCGCTCTGCATCGTGTTGCTGCTGTTGATCATCCCGGTCAAGAACCTGGCCTTCGGCGGCATCAACGAACGCTATCTGCCGCCCGACGATCCGGTCCGGGTCTCGCTGGCCAACTTCTACAAGGTCTTCCCACTGAAGAAGACCGACCCGATCCAGCTGATCATGGTGTCCGACAACAGCAATGACGTCGGAGCGGTATGGCGCGAAGCCCAGCAGGCCCCGGGGCTCATCAAGGCGCCGGGCTCCGCCGGGCCATTCGACACGCCATCGCCGTCGACCACCGACAAAACGGTGTACCGCACCAGCGCGACCCTGGTCGACTCCGATAACGCCGGACCCACCATCGACTTCCTGCGCTCGATGGACGTCCCCGACGATGTGCAGCTGTATGTCGGCGGGCAGCCAGCGATCCAGCAGGACAGCATCAACACGCTGCTGCACCGAATGCCGGGAATGATCGCGTTGGTCGTCTTGGTGACCACGCTGCTGATGTTCCTCACCTTCGGCTCGCTGGTGCTGCCGATCAAGGCCGCGCTGATGAGCGCGCTCGGCCTCGGCTCCACACTCGGCATCCTGACCTGGATCTTCGTCGACGGGCACGGCGCGGGCCTGCTCAACTTCACCCCGCAGCCGATCATGTCGCCGGTGCTGGTGCTGATCATGGCGGTGGTCTACGGACTTTCGGTCGACTACGAGGTGTTCCTGCTGTCCCGCATGGTCGAGGCGCGGACCCGCGGCGCGTCCACCACCGAGGCCGTCCGCGCCGGTACCGCGCACACCGGCAACATCATCACCGCGGCCGCGCTGATCCTGCTCGTCGTCACCGGCGCGTTCGCGTTCTCCAAGCTGGTGATGATGAAGTACCTCGCGTACGGCATGGTCGCCGCGCTCTTCATCGACGCGACGCTGCTGCGCATGCTGCTGGTGCCCGCGACGATGAAGCTGCTCGGCGACGACTGCTGGTGGGCGCCGAAGTGGATGAAGAAGATCCAGGAGAAGATCGGGCTCGGCGAGCCGATCCTCGACGACGAACTGCCCGGCAATGCCGAGCTGGTCGACCTGGTGAAGACCACACCCGTGACCGATCCGGTCACCACGGTGATGCCCGCGTTGAAGACCACGCGCAAAACACCGCACCGACCGCGCACCGTCGAGGAAATCGAGGCGGGCGCGCCGACGGTGCACTTCCCCAACCTGAAAAACGCGGTGACCAAACACGATCCGACGCGGCCGATGCCACCGCAGGCGTTGGGTGAGTCCGGATCCGCGGATTCGGGTGGCTCCGATGAATTCGGGTCGGCGGGATCCGGTGTGCGAGCCGGGGACTTCGAGTCGGATGAATCGGGTTTTCCGGCAACGGAGTTCCTGCGGTTGCCGTCGGAGTTCACGCAGGGCGGGGAGTCCGGGTTCGACCGGGGTGCTGAATCTGAGCCGTTGCCTTTCAACCGCGGCACTGAATCGGGGACAATGCGGGGAGTCTCGGGGCAGCCCGAGTTCAAGTACGGTTCCGAGTCAGGTTCGTCCGGATTCGATCGCGGTTCCGAGCCGGGGCCAGCCGCGTTCGGCCACACAGAATCGGGGGCGACCGAATTCAACGCGTGGGAGTCGCCGTCGGATCCTGATCCGGCCGGATCCGCGCCTAGGGTGCTGCCTGCCGGATCGAGCAGGCCCCCTGTTCCGCCGCGGACCGTCGCGCCCGCACCGATTCCACCTATGCCTCTTGGTGATTCGAGCGGGCCGCGGGTAATGCCGCCGAATTCCGCCGCCGGGGAACCCGTTTCCCGCCTCGATCAACCGCTGGCCTACAGTGCGGAGCCGCCCCGCCCCACCTCCGCACCGCAGCCGATCGACCCCGCCGCGCGGGTGCTGCCGCCGAATTCCGCTCCCCGCGAGGATATTTCGCGGGGCACCTACTCCTCGCCTGGTGCGGATCGGCGTGTCGCGCCGTCACCGCATCCGCCGGTGCCGCGCAATACATCCGCACCGCAGCCGATAGATCCCACCTCGCGCGTGCTGCCGCCCAATTCACCGGCCGCGGACCCGGGTACGCACCTCGGGCGACCGCAGGCCTACAGCGCGCAGAACCCCGACCGCCTTTCGACCCCGCAGCCGATCGATCCGAACGCACGGGTACTACCGCCGAACCCGTCCGCCGCGGAGCCGAATTCACGCCTCGGCCAGCCGCAGGCGTACAGCGAGCAGAACCAGGCCTACAGCGCACTGGCGCCCGATTCCGCACCGCAGCCGATCGACCCAAGCGCACGGGTACTGCCGCCGAATTCGTACGCCGCGGAGCCGAATTCACACCTCGGCCAACCACAGGCGTACAGCGCACAGAACCAGGCCTACAGCGAAGCGGATCCCGATGCGCTCGGCTCCGCACCGCAGCCAAGCAATCCAGCCGCGCGCGTACTGCCGCCGAATTCATCTGGGCGCACGCACTTCGGCCAGCAGGCGTACGGCGCGCAAAACCAGGCCTATAGCGCGCAGAACTCCGACCGGCCCAGCTCGGCGTCGCAGCCGATCGGTCCCAGCGAGCGGGTGTCGCCACCGAATTCCACGGCCCGCGACGATATTTCGCGCGGATTGCCGCCACAGGTCAGGCCCGGCGTCGATCCGGGCGGCCGGTCGAGCGCACCGTCGGATTTCGGCCGCAATGCCGCCGGTGATCCGGGCGCGCGGGTGCTGCCACCGAATTCTGGGGCGCCGGAATCGGATTCGCGGATGCGGCAGCCGGATCCGACCGCACGAGTATTGCCGCCGCGCACCGTGACGCCGCCAACGGATTCCACCGCACCGATGGGGCCACCCTCGCAGCCGACGCCGACCGTCGACGACACCCGGCAGACGCCGGAGTCCACCGAGCGCCCCTCGCATCGCGCACCCACCGACCCGGACAATGGCCCGGACACCAGCCGCAGCAGCATCGAGAACTGGATGGCCGAACTACGCTCGTCCCGACGCCGCATCGGCAACCGCGACGAGGGCCGCCACCACAGCGGCGACGGACGCACAGTCAGCGTCAACGAGCTGCTGCGCCGCCGCGAAAACGACGAGTAGGCCGGGCTACACCAGCAGCGACCCCGCACCGTCTGTCGATAGCCCTACACCTCGAAGCGGACCCCGGCTAAGCCCTGCCGTCAGCCGGGGCCAGCCCTCGCCCACAGCTCCTCCCCCGCCGCGAAAAACGACGACTATGCCGGGCCGTCTGCCGATCGCCACGCACTCCGAGCCGGATCCCAGTGAAGCCCTGCGGTCGACCGCAGAGCCAAACCTCGCACCACGGCTGCGATGGATGCGCCGTCAATGTCAACGAGCTACTACGCCAACGCGAAAACGACGCGGGAGCCAGGCTGCACCAGCGGCAGTCCCGCGCCATCGGCCGATCGCCATACACCTCGAACCGGATCCTGGTGAAGCCCTGCGGTCAACCGCAGAGCCACGCCTCACACCACGGCTGCGATGGATGCGCCGTCAATGTCAACGAGCTACTGCGCCACCGCGAACACGACACGGGGCCAGGCTGCACCAGCGGCAGTCCCGCGCCATCGGCCGATCGCCAGACCCTCGAACCGGATACCGGTGAAGCCCTGCCGTCAACCGCAGAGCCACGCCTCACACCACGGCTGCGATGGATGCGCCGTCAGCGCCAACAAGCTACTACGCCAACGCGAAAACGACGAGTAGGCCGCGCCGTCCGCCGATCGCCACGCACTCTGAGCGCACCAGCACGACATGGATGGCGGCGTCGTGCACCACTCCGGCGACAACGCCGCCGAAATCGCAGCTCGGGCCGTAGCGGGGCGAAATACATTCCGCCGTTGGCTCGTCGAATTCCTCGACCAGCGCGGCAACCGTGCCCGATATCGCGTCAGCACCGAATTCGCCAGCACCACAACCATTTTCGAATACCAGCACGGTGATGGAGATCAGCCGATCACCGACGAGTCGGAACGTGGCGAACGCATCTTCGATCTCGATATCGGTGCGCGCCCACCGGATCGCGCGATCGTCCCGCAACTCCCGCGGTTCTCCCAACCCATCCGGGCGCAGAAACGATCGGTATCGCCTCTCGCCCAGGTTCAGTCGCATTCGGCCGCGGCGGATACGGCGGCAACCGCACCCGCCGTATCCGTCCGAGAACCCTCCAGCACGCGGTGGCCGTAATCCGGATGCCCGACAGATGTTCCAGGGCAATGCCTTTCGTAGTTGCCTTTTGCCACTGCTGAGAGGGCTGAGTGCGTGTCAGTCGGCATGTCAGGTCGCTGTCGGCCCCCTGTCAGCGGGGGTGGCGAAAGTAGTCCACATGAACGGCACAGCGAGTGCGGTTCCCACCGATTCACACCAAGGGAGTTCAGCCATGTACAAGTTCCAGACCTCGGATCCGATCGCCGTCGCCGTCGATGTGCTGTCCGGCAACGTCACCGTGATCGCCTCCGACCGCACCGACACCGTTGTCGAGGTCCGTCCCGCCGACGAGTCCAAGAAGAGTGACGTGCGCGCCGCCGAACAGACCAAGGTCGATTTCGCCGCGGGCAAGCTGACCGTGCAGACGCCGAAGGATTGGCGGACCTACAGCCCCTTCGGCGGCAACCCGACCATCGAGGTGGTCATCGAGGTGCCGGCCGGCTCCGGCTTCCAGGGCAGCACCAGCATGGGTAGGCTGCTGGGCTCCGGCGAACTCGGCGAGTGCGAGCTGGAGGTGTCCGCGGGTGACATCATCGTCGAGCGTCCGCTCGGTTCGGTGACCGCGAAGACTTCGAAGGGCGATATCCGTATCGGCGAGGCATCGCGCGGCGTGCTCCGGCTGGAGACGTCGACGGGTGAGTTGGAGATCGGTATCAGCGCGGGTAGCGCGGCGCAGTTGGAGGTCAACGCGCACGGTAGCGTGCAGAACCTGATGCAGCCGGTCGATCCGTCGAAGGGAAACGGGGACACCGTGCAGGTGTATGCGCGAAACTCGTTCGGCAACGTCATCATTCGGCATGCCACCGTCTGATGACCGTTGTCGGGGCGAGTTCCTGCGCGGGGCACTCGCCCGGAGCGCGCATCCATTACTCGATGGCGCCGCATCGCGGACGAATCGGTACGTTGGGTACGCGGTTGCGCCACTGCGACGGCTGGATTGCCCCAGGTAGGCGCGGGGTGCGTTGGCATGCGGCAGTGCGGTTTCGCATCCGGAGGGAGGCCGATATTCGTACCGGCGCTGTAGCATCCGGCCTCAGCGGACAAAACCAGGAGATCTTCGCGGGTTTTCCGCCTATCCCTGCCGGTTTTGTCCGCCGAGGCCGACTGAATCGCACCCTGCCCCGCTTTACCTTTGCTCCAGTAGGCAACCCATTGGTGCATAGCAATTAGATTCTGACAATCGCCTGTGCCAGAAGCTAATTGGCGCGCTGGAGCGAAGTCGCGACGCGTCGGCGGCATTCGCGAAGGCCGAGTTGGTTACCGCACTTCTCGCATCGAGTATTCGGCTCGAAGACGGGGTGCGACAGTCTCGGCTACCTGCCCACAGCGTCAATTGCGGGCCGAATCGTTGTTCGCGTCGGCGAAGGCACGGGCGTAGCGGGTGCCCGCGAGGAGTAGGAGGACACCGACTACCAGGAAGGCGGCGGCGCGCAGTAGACCGTCGAGGGTGGCGAGGTCGAAGAGGAACAGCTTGGCCAGCGCGGCCGCGGTGACCAAAAGTCCGGAGACCAAAGCGGTTTTGGCGAGGGCGGCGGAGTGCGCGAGCATGCGCAGGCCGAAGAGGAGGGCCGCGGTGGCGGCGATCATCCACAGAATGGTGGCGGCGGTGTGGCCGATGCGGAAGCCGTCCCTGGTGGCGCTGGCGACGCCGAGGGAGACCGTCGCGGCGGTCACCGCGTACAGGCCGGTGAGGCTGGCGGTGATCCAGAGACCGGATTCGGTGCCAGGGTCCGCCACACCCGGCAGCCTGCGCAGGGACCACAGCGCGGTGGCGGCGACGGCCAAGGCGAGGACGGCGGCGAGCGTGGTGGAGATTCCGAGGTTCTCGGACGCGAGATGCTGGGACGCGAGGGTCGCGGGCGATGCCTGACCGACGAACAGCATCGCGCCGAGCGCCGCGAAGGCAATGCCGATGGCGGCAGGCACCTTCGCGTGCAGCTGTCCGGCGATGGCGAAATAGCCGAGGGCGACGAGGAATAGGGCGATCGGGAGGGTCTGCACCCTGGTGACGCCGAGGCAGGCCTCGAACAGGGCGAAGGAGCCCGCTATCGCGGCGACGACGGTTGTATGCGCCGGAATCCGCAGTGCCGCAGCCAGTTTCGGGACGAAGCCGGTTGCCGCGAGTGCAAGCAGCGCCACCGCGAAGCTTCCCGAGATGATGGCGGCGGTCGCCGGATCGAACAGCGCGGGTGCGGCCAGCAGCGGCAGCGTGGACAGCGCGAATGCCGCGGTGGCCGTGAAGTCCCGGGGCCGCGTGCGCACCGCGAGCAGCGTGCCGATCAACCCGATCGCCGCGACCGCGACGGCGGCGGCCAGCAACCAGTACAGGCGGTCACGCCCCGGTGTTTCGAATGCGGTTCCGGCCATGTAGAAGAGCACGCCCAACGCCACCGGCAGTGTGCGGGCGATGTGCAGCAGCGGCCAGTCACGGCGCAGCTGCACCGGCAGGAACGCCCCCTGCAGCACGATGAGGAAGGCGAGCAGTACCAACTCCCCGGTGAGCGCGGGCGAGAGCAGCGCCGCACCCGATACCACCAGAACCGCCAATGCCTGTGCGCCCCAACGTATCGCGAGCGCAACACCGCCCGCGGCAACCATCAGGGCCAACACGAGCCCCAGTTCGGCGGGAACCCAGTGGTAGATGGCGGTCACCGCAACCACTTCCAGGTATGCCCCCGCAATACCGGTGGCCGCCAGCGCGATTCCGCCGGTTCGTCCACCGGACCGCCCGAAGACCCGCATACCCACCGCGAGCAGCGCCACCGAAAAGACCGCTCCGGCAACCACTCTCAACACCGGCCCGAAGAATCCGGCCTGCGCCGCCAAAACCAGCAGCATCACTACACCGATCAACGTCACCGCAACACCGGCAACCGCGAGCAGCCGACTGATCACCCCGTCCCGCTGCCACCATGGCGTCCGCGGCTCCCGCCGCACCGGCGGCATCGGCCGCTGCACACCCCAAGGCCCGACCGGGGCACCGGCCATCTGCCCCCAACCCGAAACCGGCACGCCCGCAACGGAACCCGGCTGCGGAATCGAAGCACCGGCCGCCGCTCCCGCCGCCGTACCCGCACCCGGAACCCCGGCCCCACCAACCGAACCCGGAACCGGCATCGGGCCACCACCCGCTGCCCCCGCCGCCATATCGGCACCCGAAACTCCGATACCGCCAACCGAACCCGAAACCAGCATCGGGCCACTACCCATAACGCCCGAAACCCCTCCCGATGGCACCGGCACACCGGCCGCAGTCGGGACCGCAGGAACCTCCGCGGCCGGAGGCATCGCCCCGCTCGGACCGAGCGGAATCGGCCTCCCTCCAGCGCCCACCTCACCCGAAACATCTACAGGCGGGCGGCCTTCCGCATCAGGTGCACCTGCGGCTCCCGGCATTACCGACGTGTCCCGGATTGGAACCGGCGATGCCGCGCCGCCCGAAACCGCGCGCCCCGCTTGCGGATCGGGATCAAGACCTTCCGCCGAAATATCCGGCCGGGTATCCAACTGGTTCGTCGAGCTGGATGAAAAATCCGGTACCGCACGACTTTCCGTAGCAAGCTGGCATCGGAGCAATTCCAGGTCGCGGCCGAGTACACCCATCTGCGTGCCCAGCGCGGTGAATTCACCGGACAGCCGAGAAATGAGCGCCGGATCGATAGATGTGGTCATGTCTCGATACTCGGCCGGAGCCGGATCGAAAACATGAGTAGAAACCCCTGGGTGGGTGTCGGGTACTACTCGAATTCGCTTTGGTGCCTCGACCGGTCCCCACCCGGGAGTCGAGTGGGGGCCGGTCCCGGCAGGTGGTTCAGGAGGCGAGTTGCCGTTCGGTGGTCTGGTGGATGGCGGCGATGACGGCCGCGCGGGGCGGCAGCCGCAGTACGCCGGATTCGGGCTCGCCCGCCCAGTGCCAGCCGAGCGGCGAGTCGGTGGCCGGGAGCATGACGTTGCGGCCGCTCGGCACCACCGTCACATGGTGTTCGGCCAGGTCACGGCGGACCTCGACATCGACGGACAGCACCGGGTCCACCAGGAAGGTCCAGGTGCGCTCCCCCGGGTCGGCGACGACCGGCGTGGAGTAGCCCGGCTCCACCGCCGCGAGCACCCGCTGGCCCAGTTCGGCGGGCATCACCATGGCGCCGAGGATGGAGCCGGTGGTGATCATGGGTCGGCCGGCGATCACCTGGACCGGTAGCCCGTATCGGTGACGCAGTAGATGGGCGATGTCGTGTGGTGAGTGACAGCTTTCGAACACCGGCCTACTCCTCCCACACTCGACGCATGGTCATTGACGCGGCCCCTTTGCATTCTCAAAGTTGCAGAAAGACAACGGTATTCCATCGCGGGGTGAACAAGTCGTACGCAACGTCCCACTTTTACGAAATCAGGCCGCCTACTCTCGTACCCTGAAACCCAGATTTAACAAAGGAATTGGGTAGATGGACGATTCGTCGATCGGTGTGCGCATTCGGCAATTCCGCGGCAAAGCACTGACACAGCGTCAGCTCGCCGATCAGGCCGGGGTGAGCGTGGATCTGGTGCGCAAGCTGGAGCAGGGCGGACGGCAGACGGCGTCGATCGCCAGCCTCCAGAAGATCGCCCGCGCGCTCGATGTCGACATCGCCGACCTGATCGGCAGACGGCATGGGATACCTTCCAGCAATCCGGATGCCGGAATTGTCGCGATCCGCCGCGCCTTAACACCCGTCGACGATCTGCTCGGCGAGACACGGGAGGAAACGGCCGTCGGCCACGCCGAGGGTTCCCGCGCGGTCGAATACGCCTGGGGCGCGTACTGGGCCGGGCGCTACGAGCTGCTCACCACGATCCTGCCGCAGGGACTCACCCAATTGCGGGCCACCGTGCACGCCGCGCACAACGGCGCCGTCGCCGCCGCGAACGAGCTGCTGGCCCGGATGTACTGGGTAACCGGTTGCACCCTGGTGCATCTCGGGCAGACCGATCCGGCCTTCATGGCGATCCGGCACGCGCTCACCGCCGCGGCGAAGGGCGATGATCCGTTGCTGCTGGCCACGATTCGCGGCTCGGTGGCGTGGCAGCTCCTGGTGCAGGGCCGGTACGAGGAGTCGCACGGCGTCGCACTGACCGCCGCCGCGGCACTCGAACCCGACGGCGACGCGACTCCCGCACACCTGTCCGCCTACGGATCCCTTGTGCTGCAAGGCGCTACCGCCGCCGGACGAGCACAGCGTGTGCCCGAGGCGCTTTCGCTGATCGAGACGGCCTCGGCGATCGCACTGCGCATCGGTGTCGACCGCCGGGATTACGAAACCTATTTCGGCCCTTCCCAGGTCATCATGCAGACGGTGGATGTGAATGTCTGCGCGGAGCGCTATCCGGAGGCGCTGAGCGCGGCAAAGGCCATGCCGCCCACCGGTGGTGGGTTACCTCAGGCCGCGCGGGCCCGGCACCTGACCGATACCGCGGTCGCGCTGACCCGCACCGGCCAGTACGAGCGCGCGTTCTCCGCGCTGCTCGACGCCGAACGCGTCGGCGGTGCGGACTGGATCAAATACCAGACGCTGCCCCGCCACATCGTCGCCGAACTGATCGATCAGGATCGCCGGGCTCCGTTGCGCGCCTTCGCAACTCGACTCGGCATGAAGGTCTAGCAGGGCTCAACCGCCCATCAGCTTGCGCCACTGTGCAATGAACGGATGTTTGGCCGTGATCGAACCCAGCCGGATCCGGCCGTGCACCACCACATGCAGCGGACCCATCGGCGGCCCGGTGCGCACCTTGTTGTTGACGCTGGACCCGATCAGCTCGACGCCGTTCAGATCGACGGTGGCGGCGGCGGGCACGATCAACGTCAGCGAGCTGAGGAAATCGTCCACCCGCACCTCGACCACCTGGGTGGACATCACGGCCTCGGTGAAGTCGAGGGTGACACCGGCAAACCAGTTGTTCAAGTGCAGGATGGGCGGGACCTGCCACGGACCCCGGCGGGTGACGTTGGACAGCCGGCTGCGGATCACATCGCCGCCCGAAGCGGGCGCCGGGCGCTTCACGTAGCGGGGCGCGGCATTCACGAACGGTGTCTGCGGGGCGGCGGGCTGGCCGACCAACCGGACTCCCGGCAGGTCGATGAGCACGGCGTTGAGTTCGCCCCTTGTCTTGGCGGCCAACGCGGTATCCATCCGCTCGGTGAATTCGCCGAGCGAGAGCATGCCGAGTCCGACCGCGCGCTGCAGCAGCTGACCGACATGCTCCCGTTCGGCATCGGAAACGCGCAGTTCCCGGTCGCCGACGGGACCATTCGTTGTATCGGGGCCACCCATGGTGTCGAGATTACCGAGCGAACACCGCGTCCGGCATCGGGGCGATCCCGGATTCGCACCATCCCTCCCCGGTCGGATACCGCCGCTATTCCAGCCCCTGTTCGATCGCATAGCGGGTGAGTTCGACCCGGTTGGCCAGCTGCAGCTTTCGCAGCGTCGCCTGCACGTGGTTCTCCACGGTGCGATGGCTGAGTCCGAGCCGGGACGCGATCTGCTTGGCGGACAGGCCCTTCGCGACCATCCGGAGCACCTCGGTCTCCCGTTCGGTGAGCGCGGGGCGCTGCGGCTCGTCGGGCTGTGCGGGCGCGGAGGCCATCCTGCGGTATTCGCCGAGCACCAGACCCGCGAGCCCAGGGGTGAACACCGCCTGCCCGGCCGCGGTGGCCCGGACCGCATCGATCAGTTCCGCCGCCGACGCGCTCTTCACCAGATAGCCGGACGCCCCGGCCTTGATGGCATCGAGCACATCGCCCCGTTCGGCGGAGGCCGAGAGCACCAGCACCCGGCTGTCCGGCGATACCCGCAGCACCTCGGCGGTGGCCTGCGCGCCGTTGCCGTCGGGCAGCTGCATATCCATCAGCACCACCGCCGGGCGCACGGCCGCGGCCCGGCGGGTGGCCGCGCCGACGCCGTCGGCGGTGGCCGTCACCTGGAATCCGGCCTCGGCGAGATCACGGGAGACCCCGTCACGCCACATCGGGTGATCGTCCACCACCATTATCGAAATATCCTCGGCCGCAATATCTTCGGTCACCGCACGCCTCCTGTCATGCTCGCGGCACCCGGAATTCCCATTCCGTGCCGAATTCATCCGCCTCGCTGAGCAATTCCGCGGTCCCGCCGAGCGCGGCCAGCCGCCCGACGATCGATCGGGAGACGCCGAGCCGCCCCTCGGCCGCCGCCTCGGCCAGCCGCCCCGGTGCGATGCCGACCCCGTCGTCGCGCACGCTGACGATCAGCTCGTCACCGGTATCTTCCAGCAGCACATACGCTTTCGCGTCCGGACCGGCATGCAGTGCGACATTGGACAGCGCGTTCGCCACGGCCGCCGCCAATTCGCCCGCCACCCAGCGCCCGACCAGCACCGGATCCCCCGGGATCGAAACGAACACCGTCGGCGTCGCGTGCGCGGTGAGCAGCGGGCGCAGATCAACTTCGGCCCCACCGGAATCGGGGCGCGGACCCTGTTCGGAGATCAGGGTGCGCAGCGCCACCTCCTGCTCGCCCGCGCGCTGCGCCAATTCGGTGGTATCCCCGCCGATTTCGCTGCCGCGCCGTTTGATGTAGCTGAGCACCTGCAGCACGCCGTCGTGCACCTCACGCGAAAGTCGTTCCCGCTCTTCGGCGGCCGCGGTGATGCGCATGGCGCGTTGCAGCTGATCCTGCGCCCGGCGTGCCGTGTTGGCGGCCAGTCCGAGCGCCAAGCCGACCGAAACCAGTACGGGCACCGTGGCATCGGTCCAAACGTCCTGACCCCACTGATCGCGGACGGTGAGCGCCACCGACGCGATCAACAATCCGGAACACATGCCGCCGACCGGTCCGAGCAGGATGCCCGCCGAGATCACCGCATTCGCCGACCAGAGCGTGGTCGGCAGCGTCTGATGTCCGTGGAACCAACCGTAATCGGCGACCAACCGGGTGGACGCCATCAGCGCCGCGACGACGAGGTGGTCGCCGAGCACAACCCAAACCCGCAGCCGCCGAGCCAATTCGGGAAAATGCCACTGGGACAACAACAGTGCCGAAATCCCAGACCACATCGCCATCAACGCGATCAGCACCCAGCTCAACCGCTGGTTGTGATAGTGCGACACCGAGGCGATCTGCTGGCCGACCGCGTACAGCAGCGTCACCAGCCGCAGCGCCTGCGCGGCCCGCCACAGCGGCGCGGTCGCGATCTGATCGGGACCGAGTTCAGCCGTTCGGGTGCGCACCATCGGCTTCGCCTGCGGCAGAACCGGTTTCGCTCGGTTTCTCGGAATCGTTGGGCACCTTGGCTTTACCGCCCGGCGAGCCGTCCGACCACTGCGCCACATCGGTGTCCGCCTCGGCGTCGGCAAGGATGTCCGCGGGATCGAGACTTCGTGGCTCATCCGGTACGACCCTTCGGTCCCGCGTGATCAGTTCCTCGTATATTTCCTCGGGGCCGTCGGCCAGCAGCGAACGGATCGCCGTATTCAGCATCGCGACCATCGGCACCGCCATCAGCGCGCCGCCGATACCGCCGACCACCGCGCCCGACGCGATCGCCAGCACCACGGCCAACGGATGGATATTCACCGCCCGGCCCATCAACAACGGTTGCAGCACATGGCTTTCCAGCTGCATCACCGCGATGATCACGCCGAGCACGATCAGCGCGGTGACCCAGCCCTTGGTCACCAGCGCGATGAAAACAGCGATGGATCCGGCCAGGAACGCACCGATCACCGGGATGAACGCGCCGACGAACACCACCGAGGCCAGCGGCAAGGCCAGCGGCACATTGAGTATCGCCAGCCCGGCGCCGATGCCGATGGCATCCACCGCGGCCACCACCACGGTCATCCTGACGAAGCCGACCAGCGACCCGAAGCCGAGACGGCCCGCGAGACGCACCCGCTCGCGGTGCTGGGTCGGGATCAGCCGGGTGACGAACTCCCAGATCTGCTCGCCGCCGTACAGGAAGAAGATCAGGATGAAGAAGGTCAGGAACGCGCCGGTGAGAATGTGCCCGATCACCGTCGCGGTGGCCAGCGCACCGCTGGTCAGCGTGTCCTGATTGGACCGGATGGATTTGACGATGGTGTCGCCCGCGCTGCGGATCTGCTCATTGCTCAGGTGCAGCGGCCCGTTGATCAGCCAATCCTGCACCTCGTGGATCGAATGGGTGACCTCGTCGGACAGCTGCGGCACACCGGCGATGAACTGTTCGACGACGAAGGTCATGATCCCGGCGAGCACCCCGAGCGAGCCGACCAGTGCGACGAATACCCCGACCGCCCGCGGGATCCCGAACCGGTTCAGCAGATTCACCAGCGGCGCGAGCAGCGCGGCCGCCAGCAGCGCGATGGCCATCGGGATGACAACGGTGGAGAGCTTCTGGACGATCAGCCAGCCGGTGAAGGCGGTCCCGAAGATGATCAGCAGCCGCCAACACCATTCGGCCGTCATCCGGACGAGCGGATGCACCGCGTCGGCGGCGACCCATCCTTCGGCCGCCGACCGCCGCTCGAACGGTGCACGCTGGGGACTCGCCTTCGGGTCGGTCACGCCAGCGAGCCTAATATGCGCTGCCGGGCGAAGCCCGCGCCCAGCCCGCGCACGGCCGGAGCGGCCCGCCATCAGCCCCCGCATGGCCGGAGCGAAGGCGTCAGTACAGGTCGACTCCGTCCCACAGGGCCCGGTTCGGGTACGGGTCGTCGACGACCACGGGTTGGACGTCCAGTCGCATGGTGGTCCTGCGGGTGGGTTCGTACCGCGGCCAGTGCACTCGGCCGGTGTGAGCGAACTGCACCCAGGTGCTGTGGACGAGGTCCGCCAGCTGCTGTGGTGGGTTCGGGCCGGTGATCCATTGCATCCGTCTGTCGTCCAGTTGGTCGAAGACGAACGGGACCTCGAGGAAGTGACATGCTCCGAGTTGTCCGTCGAATTGCGGTGAGCGCCAAGTGAATTCGTACATATACGTGACCGCCGATGCACCGGCGCGCGCGTCGGCGAGCCGCAGGCCGGGGATGGTGTAGAACCAATCCGCCTGCAGAATCGCCAGCAGCGCACCGGGATTGGCGTCTGGATAGGCGGCGCGGTACGCGGGTAGCGCCCGGTCGACGGGTAGTCGGTACAGGCGCATCGCCGTGGTCAGTTCCGCCTCGGTGACCGAGTCGAGGCTGCGGAACGGTAGCAGCGACAGTCGTCCCTCCTCGGCGTTGTGGCCGAGCAGCACGTCCACATCGGCGCAGGCACCGGCGGTGATGGCATCGATGGGTTTGGCAGGCAGGGTATTGCCGTCGATCGTGGAGCGCCACATATTGACGCGACACCCCGGTTCACCACCCCAGCGCTGTGGATCCGGTTGCCGGGCAAGGTCACTCATCACCGCGGACTGGGCGGCGAGCACGCGCTCGACACCGGCCGCCGCGACGGCTTCCCGCGACGGCGCGACGCCGAGCTTGTCGACGAGCCGTCGCCCGATCTCACGGGCGGTGTCGGTGGAGTAGCAGATATTGCCCGCGCCGCTCTCCATGATCGCGCGCCGGAAGAGCCCATCGGCGCGCGGCATCGCCAGCAGCGTGCCGACGGCCATCGCGCCCGAGGACTGGCCGAAGAAGGTGACGTTTCCGGGGTCGCCGCCGAAGGCCGCGATATTGTCGCGAACCCATTCCAGAGCCGAAATCTGGTCGAGCAGACCGATATTCGCCACGCCGTCGTCGAGGAACAGGAATCCTTCGGCGCCGAGCCGGTAGTTGATCGCGACGAGGACCACGCCGTCGCGGGCGAAGGCGGTGCCGTCGTAGAGGCCGTTGCTGCCGGTGTCGAGACCGCCACCGTAGATCCACACCATTACCGGCAGGCGCGCCGAGCCGGGGTCGGGGGTCCAGATGTTCAGGTTGAGATAGTCCGCGCCGGGGATCGGTGCCGCGAAGAAATGTCCGGCGGTTCAAGATTTTCCGTCTCTACGCCACAGCAGCGCTACGGCCACCAGGCCCGCCATGCTGGGCGCCATCCCGGCCCAGCCCAACGCCGCGGGCAGTCCGGTGTCCCCGGAAGTGTCCTTGGTGAGCAGCAAAGTCAGACCGACGCTTGCGCCGAGCACGAACATCCCGGTCGCGGTGGGGCGGGCCCACCGCTTGCCCTTCTTGACCGCCCACATTGTCCCGAGCCAGGCGGCGACACCGAGCGCTCCGATGACGGACAACAGGACCAGGTAGGTGGTTACGGCCGAGTCGATCTCCATCCGGGTGTACCCGGGGTAACCCGACCGGATGTGACCGGCCAGCAGATTCGAGGTGGCACGGTCGATATACGGGACGACCGTGGCGACGAGGGTGAGCACGAGGCCCGCATACATCGCTCGGATCGCCTCTCGATGCTGAAATGTCTTGGCTATCACTGACTTTCCTTTCCGGTCACGCGCCGAGAGCGACGCGCAGGTACTCGAATGCCGACGGCTTCGCTCATCTCTGCTCCTCGGTGGAATACCTTCAAACCTACGTCGTAGGTTTACGAGCCGACGGTATATCCTACGGTGTAGGTTTGGCAAGGAAAGGGAGCGAACGTGGCCAGACGCACACAGGGCACCTCGGCAGGGCTCACCCACGAGCGCATCGCGGCCGCCGCCGTCGCACTCGTCGACCGCGACGGCCTGGAGCGCTTCGGGGTGCGGCGACTCGCCGACGAACTCGGGGTCGATCCGATGTCGATCTATAACCACATCAAGGGCAAGGCGGCACTACTGGACGCGGTCGGCGAGGCCGTACTCGCCGAGATGCCGACCGGCGCCGACGATGAGCCCACCACCTGGGAAGAGATCGCCCGCCGGACCGCACACAACTACCGGGAGATCGCCTACCGGCACCCCCACGTGGTCCCACTGCTGGCCACCCGCCCGCAAACCTCACCCGCCGCACTCACCGCGTTGGAACGACTCGTCACCGCGATGCGCGCGGCCGGTCTGCCCGACCACATCATCGCGGACACGCCGCTGGCCCTTTTCGGCTTCCTCAACGGCTATCTGCTGGCGGTCCTCAGCGGCGGATCCGACAGTCCCGCAACCGTGCCCGCATTCGACCCCGCGCGGTACCCGACGATGGCCACTCTCGCACCCCGGATGGCCGACTTCGGATCCATAACGGAATTCGACCGGTTACTCGAAACCGTGCTCGCCGGAATCCGTGGTCGAGTTGGTTGTTCGCCCGCACCGCGGCAACCGTAGCTGCCCTCGGCGACCTGGACGAAACTGCGGATCTGGATTACGGAGTAAGTCTCGGACAACCGGGCAGTCTAGGAGAGCTGCTGAAAGTGCCGAGCCGACAAGGAGATCCGCACTCATGACCGACCGCACTCTGACCATCGGATGCTTTCGATATGACACGACACGCGCACTTTTCGAAGAGAGCATCCGAATCGATGGCTTTGACGTCTCGATGGAGACCGCCGCGACCCTGCCGGAGATCTTCGAGCGGCTGATTCGCGCGAACGAATTCGACGTCGCCGAACTCGGGCTCACGTTCTACCTACGCCTGCTCGAACAAGGCCTGCCCTATGTGGCGTTGCCGATCTTCCCCAACCGGGTGTTCCGGCATTCGTGCATCTTCGTCAATACTCATTGCGGCATAACCCATCCCGCACATCTGACCGGACGCACAATCGGGGAATTCGGCGTCTATGGCCAGGATTCCGGCGTGTGGGCCAAGGGGATCCTCACCGACGAGTACGGATTCCGGCCCGAACAGAACCGGTGGGTGATCGGCGGTCTCGAATATCCCGCGCCCCCTTTCGATTTCATTCCACACCCAAGACCCGCCGATCTCGAACTGCGAGCGGCGCCCGAAGGAAAGTCGCTGGGCGCGATGCTGGACGCGGGCGAGATCGACGCCCTGTTCTCGGCGAACGTTCCGCAATGCGTGCTCGATGGATCCCCGAACGTCGCCCGGCTGTTCCCCGACTTCGAACCACTCGAGCGCGACTATCATCGGCGAACCGCGATCTTCCCGATCATGCACACCGTCGTCGTCCGCAGGGATCTGCTACAGGAGCGACCCGGCCTCGCGCACGACGTCTACCGGGCCTTCTCCCAGGCGAAAGACGCTGTCGCCGAACAATATCGCCGCAACCGCAGACTTTACGAGGTCCAGACCATGGTGCCGTGGATGAACGCACTGATCGACCGCGACATCGAACAGCTGGGCGAGGATTGGTGGCCCTACGGCATCGCAGCCAACCGCACCGCCCTCGATACCTATCTGCGTTACCACTTCGAACAAGGGTTGTCGCCTCACCAGTGGCGAATCGAAGACGTCTTCGCCGCGGAATTGCTCGACAGCTAGCGACTTACTCCCATCGCTACGCGACCGGTGCCGCCGCATTGTCGCGCTGGGCCTGTAGCAGCATCGGCCGGTGCTTACCGTCCTTGAACCAGCGGTGTGAGCCGGGCTTGTGCGCCTCGGTCGCAAGGTGCTTGATGCCTGCCTGGCAGGCGAATTCCTTGAGCTTGCGGCCGGCGAAGCCGCTGAAGTACAGCCGCATCGCCGTGTCGTTCTTGTGGCCGAGCTGGTAGATCCCGGCTTCGCGGCCGAAGCTGAGGCACATCGCGGGGAACGACAGATCGATCGGCGTGGGCTGTTCCCCCGCGATCCGGTGCAGCAGGGTGTCGGCGGCGTGCGCGCCCAGGCAGTACGCGGTGTAGGCGCTCATCCGGAACGGCAGATCCGACGGCGCCGACGAGTCGCCCGCCGCGACGATGCGCTCGTCATCGATGCTGGTCAGCGTCTCGTCGGTGAGCAGTCGCCCGGCGTCGTCGGTGCGCAATCCGCTGCGGGCGGCCAGGTCGGGCACCCCGAAACCGGCCGTCCAGATCGTGATCGCACTCGCCAGTGTCCGGCCGTCGCCGATTTCCACGGCGTCCCGTGTGATCGCGGTGACCGCCGCCCCGGGTCCTTCGATGACATTCACCCCCAGCTTGGCGAAGTACTTGCGGGCGGTGCGCCGGGCCTTCGGATGCAGGTACGGGCCGAGGACGCCGCCGCACACCAGGGTGACGTTGCGGCCCTGCTCGGCCAGCTCCGCCGCGGTCTCGATCCCGGTCGGTCCGCCCCCGACAACCGTCACCGCCGCCGCCACAGGCGTATCGAGGAGCGCCGACCGCAGCCGCTGTGCGGCCTCCAAAGTCGCTATCGGATAAGCGAACTCGACCGCGCCCGGCACCCGCGGCCCGGCATTGCCGCTGCCGACCGCGTAGATCAGGTAGTCGTAGCCGAGCGTGCCGCCCTCGGCCAGGGTCACGCTGCGCTCGGTCGCGTCGATCCGGGTCACGCTGTCGACGACCAGCCGGACACCGTCGGCCAGGATGTCGGCGTAGTCGACGACCGCGTCGTGGGTGCCGCCGACCAGCTGGTGCAGCCGCAGCCGCGGGACGAAGACCGACCGCGGATTGATCATGGTCACCCGCACACCGTCGCGCTGCGTCAGGCGATTTGCCGCCATCACTCCGGCGTATCCGCCGCCGATCACGATCACATCGATGCTCTGGTTCATGGCTTCTCCTTCGTTCTGATGGGCTCGAATACTTGACATCTGAGCGCCGAAATTCCTGACATCCCGTGATCCAGATCACTTGATCCGAGCCTTCGGTACGACTGTTCAGCCAGTGCGCTCACGAGCCGAGCCGCTGCGACGTCCTAATCGGAAGATGTTCGGTCACAACTCATCTCACGACTTTCATCCGAGCTTGCCGATTTGGGCTTCCAGTAGCGAACGGACGAATCCCAGATGTGCGGGCAGCACCCGTTCCCACACGGTTCGCGAGGTGGGGTCGTGGAATTGAACGAACGTCGCCAGCACAAGGCCGCTCCGGCGGCATTGAAACAGCAGCTGTCCTTCGAAGCCCAAGGCGGATTCGGCCTGCAGCAGTGCATAGTCGGGACGGTTGTGTGCGATTGACCAACCCGCTATGGCGTCGGTGCGGCTGGGGGTCAGACGGAGGGCAATAACATGCCATGCTCGTTCGAGTGCGGCCCGCACCTCGGCAGGCACGTCCTCCATGACCGCCCGGGCCCATTGCTCGGCATCGCGATCCGGGGCGTGGTCGATGCGCAATAAATGCGCATCGGCGTGCTGAATGTTGGTCAAAGTACTGACGGCGAGCATTTCGGCGTCGGTATCCACAACGTCGACTCGCGACGGCCCGGTGTCGGAATGGTTCTCACTAATCCTGTGACGCGTCATATGACTTCCTATCGATCGGTCCCGCAAGCGCACGGCAGCGGGCCGCCAATGATTGATACAGAACAGTAATGTATCTATCGCGAGTGGTGTAATCAAGAGCCCCTGCGACTGATTGGTTGACTACCGATGGCCCCACCGGTGCGAACTCCGCGGCAAGCCTGGATCGACGCCGCTCTGGCAATCTTGGCCGAGTCGGGACCGGACGCTGTCCGCGTGGAAACCCTTGCGGCCCAATTGAATGTGACCAGGGGCGGGTTCTATCGACAGTTCTCCAGCCGCCAGGAGTTACTCGACGCCGTCCTCGACTCCTGGGAACACCGCAGCATCGACGAGGTGCGTTCGCGCGTCGAACAGGAGGGCGGCGACGCCGCGAACAAGGTGCGCAGGGCCGGGCGGCTGACGTTCTCGAAGGAGCTGCTGCCGATCGATCTCGCCGTGCGCGAATGGGCGCGCCGCGATCCGGCCGTCGCCGCCCGACTCGAGCGCGTCGACAACCGCCGCATGAACTATCTGCGTGACCTTATCGGCACGATCAGCGACGACCCGCGCGATGTCGAGGCCCGCGCCATGCTGGCGTTCTCCCTGGTGATCGCCGATTACCTGATCGCGGCCGACCACCGCACCGGCACCCGCGCCGAAATCATCGAAAGCGCCGCCCAGCTGATCCTGGGGTAGACCGCCCGGCAAGCGGTCCGCGCCACAGGGATCGTGTCTTGTGATCGAGCTCGTCGAGCCGAGGGAGAGGCTTCAGTCGGTGCGCATTGTCGTGATGGACTGCCGGGCAGCGGTGGCATAAGACGATCCGGCGCCGCCGATGACCGCGAGCAAAGTGGATCGCAATCGCGCCACCTCGTCGCTGCCGATGATGGCGTCGAGATGCTCATCGAACCGCTGCACCACCGCGAGGCCCGCGTCGACGACCAACCAGCCGCGGGAGGTGAGTCGCACGAGCCGGGCGCGACCGTCGGCGGGGTCCGGGGCGCTCTCGACATAACCTCGGCTCTCGAGGTGACGGACCAGTTCTCCCATGGCCTGCTTGGTCATTCCCGCGCGTTCGGCCAGCACGCTGGACCGGGTGCCCTCCGGGTCGATGACCTGGAACACCGGCGCATGCGCAGCGCGCACATCGGCGAATCCGGCCGCAGCGAGGCCCGCGTCGAGTTCGGCCGCCAGGGTGCGGGCGGCCGCGGTCAGCAGATTCCCCAGCGGTGGCGGACGATCCGACAACGGATTAGTCAGGCGCTTGACCATTTTTCGAGCCCTCTCTACCCTTTTGGTCAACCACCTTACTATCTCCCTGGAGGGGATCATGATCGCCCGCACGATCGCAATCGCAACCACCGCAACGATGCTGGGGATCGAGGTGGCATGGCTGCTGTTCGCCCACGGGTCGATCGGGTGGATCACCGCGCTCGTCGTCGCCTCCGTAGGGGTAATGGTGGCAACGGGCGCGCGCTATCGGCCTTCGATGATCACGGCGCGAATCCTGGTGGGTCTACTGCTACTCGGTTCGGTGGCCGATCGGTTCGGGCTGTTGGGCGGACCGGGAAGCAGCGGAGTGTCCTGGGGCGAGTACAGCGCATTCACCGACTACACGCGAAAGCTGTTGCCCCTCCGGCTCGCACCACTCGCGCCGACCGCGGCGGCCACGGCCACGGCAGCCGAATTCACGCTGGGTCTGGCCCTACTGATCGGTTACGCGGTCCGGTACGCCGCCGCGGCAGCGGCCGCACTGCTCACGACATTCGGTCTGGCCATGGCGACGTCGGTCGGTATCAGCGACATGCTGTCCTACGCCGTTCCGGTTCTCGCCGCCGGAGCCGCGCTGATCGCCACGACAGCCATCGCACCCGACCGCCGCCGGTCGACGCTCCAACCATCATGACCATCGCAGGCCTGCTCCATACGACCCGCACATACCGACGGCACCTCGATCAGGCAATCGTCCGAACCCGGGCGCGGCCGCTCGCCGCGACCATGCTCACATGATCGGAACATGGCCGGGAACCGCTAGATTGGAATCCGTGTCGGCGCCCCTGGAAGCGGTCAAACAGACCATGCGAACGCGCTGGCCGCTGTACCTGACATCGATGCTGCTGGCCAATGCCTTCGGCGCGATTCTGGTGTGGGCGTTCATCCAGTACGGACTCCCCGTTCCCGAGGGCTCCACACACAGTGTCAGGAGCATCGGCCTGCTGATCCCGGCCCTGATCTTCGTGATCGGCGGCCTGCTCAGCATGGTCGCGTCCGCGTTGATGCTGCGCCCGGTGATGCGCTGGCAGTTGCGCGGCGGCCCGCCGAGCAGGCAGGAGCAGATGGCGGCGCTGCACGCACCGCTGCGCCAGGCCATCCTGCATTTGGGGCTGTGGATGGTCGGCGGCGCGGTCATGGCGGCGCTGATCATTTCGGTGGAACCGAAGCTGGCCGCGACCGTCATCGTCACCGAATGTATGGCGGCCACGATCGTCTTCGGCTTCACCTACATGCTCGGCGAGCGGATTCTGCGCCCGGTGGCGGCCGAGGCGCTGACCGAGGGCGCGTTCGATCACACCCTCACCCCGGGCGTCGGCACCCGGATGGCGATGACCTGGGGCATGGGCACTTTCGCGCCGACCTTCGCCATCGTGCTGCTGTGCATCACCCAGATCTCCTCCGATGTGAAATTCAGCGCCACCTCGCTGGCGATCTCGATCCTGCTGCTGTGCGGTGTGGTGATCTCGCAGGCGCTCGCGCTCTCGATGCTCACCGGCTCCAGCATTTCCGACCCGATCCGCCAGCTCAGCCAGGCCATCGACCGGGTGCAGGAGGGCGCCCGCGACGTGCAGGTCGAGGTGTTCGACGGCAGTGAGATCGGGCTGCTGCAGGTCGGTTTCAACCGGATGATGGAGGAGGCGGCCAAGCGACGCCGACTCCAGGAACTGTTCGGCCAGCATGTCGGCGAGGATGTGGCCAAGCGGGCGCTGGCGTACGGCACCGAGCTCGGCGGCGAAACCCGGTTCGTCGCAGTGCTGTTCGTGGATATGGTCGGTTCGACGGCCACCGCGGCGGAACGTCCGCCCACCGAGGTGGTGAGCCTGCTCAACGAATTCTTCCGGATCGTCGTCGATGTGATCGACCGGCACAACGGCTTCGTCAACAAATTCGTCGGCGATGCGGCGCTCGCCATTTTCGGCGCGCCGCTCGATCGCCCCGACGCGCCGACCGCTGCCCTGGCCGCCGCGAGGGAGCTGCGGGAAACGCTGCGCGAGGTGCCCGGTCTCGATATCGGCATCGGCGTTTCCGCGGGGCTGGCCGTCGCCGGAAATATCGGCGCGGCAAACCGTTTCGAGTACACGGTGATCGGTGACCCGGTGAACGAGGCGTCCCGGCTGACCGAGCTGGCCAAGGATCAGCCGGGCCGGGTGCTGGCCTCCGGCAGCGCACTGTATTTCGCCGGCGAGGACGAACAAGACCGGTGGGAAACCGGCGCCGAGGTGCAGCTGCGCGGCCGTCGCAGGAAGACCCGGCTGGCCTGGCCCAGACGAACCGCCGACCCGGTGGCCGACGATACGGACCTGGAATCGGTCAATTCGTTACGCTGACCTCGTGACGGCCAACGGGGAACTAGCCGGACCACCCGCACCCATCGGTAGCGCGGCATGACCACGCCGGGTCCGGGCAGCGCGGCGAATCCGATACCGCCCGCGGCCGAGGGCCGGGGCAGATTCTGGTGGGTCCGCTGGGTGCTCGGCAGCGCGCTGCTCGCCCTGCTGATCGGCGAGGGCTGGTATCTGTGGCCGCAACTGCACAACTCATGGGCGAAACTCACCGAGCTGCACTGGGATTGGGTTGTGGTCTGCATCTGGATGCAGGCGCTTTCGATGAGCGGTTTCGGCAGGATTCAGAAGCAGCTGCTGCGCGCGGGCGGGGTGCGGGTGACCCAGGGGAAATCGGTGGCCGTGGTGTACGGCGCTACCGCCATGTCGGTGACTTTGCCCGCCGGACAGGTGTTTTCGACCGCATTCACCTACCGGCAGACCCGGCGCTGGGGCGCGAGCCCGATCGTCGCGTCCTGGCAGCTGGTGTTTTCCGGGGTGGTCGCGGCGGCGGGGCTCGCACTGCTCGGCGTCGGCGGCGCGGTGCTGGTCGGCGATCACATCGGACCGTACAAACCGATTCTCTCGGTGGCCGGCGTGCTGGTGCTGGTGGCCGCGGGCAATTACGTTTCGAACAATCCGGGTGCGCTACAAGCCGTGCTGCGGCGCGGGCTCGCCGCGATCAACCGGCTGCGCAAGCGTCCCGCCGACGCGGGCATGGACAAAATCGTCGAGGTGCTGGCGCAATTGGAGTCGGTGGACCTCGGCAAGCGGGACGGCGCCTGGGTGGCGGCGTGGGCGCTGGTGCACCGGTTCGCGGATGTGGCCTGCCTCGGCGCCGCCTGTTACGCGGTCGGTGCGGAGCCTAAGCTGGCCGGGCTGCTCATCGCGTTCGCCGCGGGTAAGGCGGTGGGCACAATTCCGTTCGCGCCGGGCGGAATCGTCTATGTCGACGCCACTCTGTTCTACGGCCTCACCGTCGGCGCCGGACTGCCCGCGGCGCAGGCGTTCGCGGCGGCCTTCGTATATCGCCTGGTCAGCTTTATCCTGGTGGCCGTTGTCGGCTGGATCGTCTTCCTGTTCCTGTTCCGCAAACCGGATGCCACCGATGCCGAATTCGAGAAGGAATTCGAACAGCGCCGCGGCTTCTGAGCGGCGGAGGTCGGCTGTGTCGCGAAGCGGGGTCGCCGAGCGCGGCAACTACGCTGTCCGGCGTGAAGAAACTGGTGGCGTTGGCGGTCGATGCACTGCTTGTGATCTTGTTCTGCGCGATCGGCAGGCGCAGTCACGACGAGGCGGTCTTCACCGGCCTGCTGCGCACCCTATGGCCGTTCGCGACCGGTCTGGCGATCGGCTGGGTGGTCGTGCTGGTGAATCGGCTACCCCGAACCGCCCTGTGGCCCACCGGAATTCTGATCTGGCTGTGCACGCTGATCGGCGGCATGGTGTTGCGCGTGGTGAGCGGTCAGACCATCGCGTTCTCATTCGTGCTCGTCGCGGCGGCGGTGCTCGCGCTGTTCCTGCTCGGCTGGCGGGCGGCGGTCAAAGCCTTGAAGTTCTGACCGAATTCACTTGTCCCGATCCGGGGTGGCCAGCGATTGCAGCATGCGGGCGGCCATCCGGACCGTCGCGTTATCGCTGTCGATATCGTTGATGTGGATGGCGAAGGCCAGATCGCCCATGGTGGCGATCAGCCAGCCGTCGGGTCCCGAATTCGCGATATATCCGGAGACGTCGCGATAGGCGCGCAGGGCGGCGAATTCCGGCCGATCCGTCGACTCGCGCAGCATGGCGCGCAACCGATCCTGCACCGGCTGTGCCAGCGGGGTCAGCTTCGCATCGGTGGCGCCCGGCCGCCCGGCCTCGATCATCGGCGCGACGATCGCACCGCGCGCGACGGCCGCCGCCGCGATCGCCATCCCGTACGGGCTGGCCAGCACCGCGTCGTTACCGCCGCCCTGACGCACCTGTTCGGCACTGCGGCCCGCCGCGGCGATCCGACCGGTGACCTCATCGAGTCCGGGCACCTTGAAATCGACGCCGACCCCGAGCGCGGGCGCGGCCTCCGCGGCATCCTGAACCGAAATATCCTGCGGCGCTTTACCTTTGTCGACCGCGGCGATGTTGCGGAACAGTTCGAGCAGCCCGCCGACCGGATACAGACCGGTGAAGGCGACCGGCCCGTGCTCACTGGCCTGGCTGTTCTGCGCGACCGCGACCACCGCGCCGCTGGACGGCTGGATGGCGACGATCGATGCCGGGGTGCCGACGCTCACCACCGCGTCCTCGGCCGCGCGCTGCAATTTCTGATCCATGGTCGACGCGATATCCGGGCCCGGCGGCCCCTGCTGCCCGGCGAGCTGGGTGACGTAGCGGCCGTCCTGTTCGAAAACCTGTACGCCCCAACCGGAATGCTGGGTCTGGCTGTCGGCCTGCACCTTGCTCAGCGCGTCCAGCATCGGCGACCAGACCCGGCGGTCCACGGAGATCAGTCGTGGCTGCTTTTCCATCGCCACACCGGGTACGCGCGCCATATCCGATTCCAGAATCGCGAAATCGGCATCGCGCAGGTTCACCGCGACGATCGGCTTGCCCTGTGAGGTGGACAGCTGCTGCAGCAGCGCCGGACCGGTGATCAGCGGCGCGACCGGTTCGATCGCCTTGGCCAGCGCATTGGTGGACAGGACCGGATCGGTGATTTTGGCCGGATCGAGTTTGATGACGTTGATGGTCTGCTCGGTCATCAGCGGCTGGCCCGCGATGTCGTTGACCTTCGGGGCCGGGGTGGGGATGGTGCGCACCAGGCGCACGGTGCGGTTGTGGTCGAGTTGCGGCATCACGACGCTGGGATCCCAGGAGATGCGCCAGCCGATGGCCAGTTTGCGAATGGTGCCCTGCAGCGTGTAGTTCCAGTTCCGGTTCTCGCCGAAATTCCAGGCGACGTCCATGCTGAAGATGGCGGATTCCGCGTCGAGGCCGATGAATTGGGTCTTCTTGTAGTCGACCTTGCCCGGCTGCAGGCCCGCGAACATTTGCTTCAGAGTTGCCGAAGCCGCGCTGGGGTATGAGGTGAGCTGTGCGGCATCGACGGCGTTCTCGTCGTCGAGCAGGCTGGTGAAACGTTCGACGATGGCCTCCGGCTCATTCGTCTTCTGATGCAAACCACACGATCCCATCGCAATCGCGAGAGCCGCCACACCCGTAAGTGCCAATGCGCCCCGGACGCGAAAGCGGCGGGATCCCCACACATCCATGTCGCCCACTCTTCACTCTTGTCACTCCAGCAACAAGACCACCGTACCTGAATCGGACTGCCCACCGGCCGCCCGGCCGCCGAAGACGTTACCCATGCTCAGCATCTCAATTCTGCCCGAATTATCCCAGGAGTAGTGGCTGACCATAGCGTTGCCCGTACGTCACCGGGACAAACCAGCGCCGTTACCGTACCGGCCCCGACTTGAACTGTGGTGATAACGGTCCAGGTCGGCGTTTCCGCCCCGAACCTTCGGTGCCGGTCCCGTTCGCACAGAGCGGAACACGTGCGACCGCTTTCGACGTAATCTTGTAATCATTGCAAGCAACGCAGCACAGTAAGTAGGTGATCCCCATGAGGCACACACATCGCGGCCGGGGTTTCGGGCGGACCGGCGGCTGGCAACAGGCCGACCTGCCGGACGTCTCCGATGCGGCCGACTGGTTCGCCGGACGATTGCCCAGCGACTGGTTCACCGGGCCGCCGACCATCGAGATCGACCGCGACGAGATCGTCGTCATCGGTGAACTCGCCTTCGACCCCGCCGCCGACCAGCCGCAGGACGCGGACACCCCCGCCGCCGAAATCCCCGCCGCCACCAAGGAAGGCATTGTCGCGCGCTACCGGGAGAGCACCCGGCCCGCGCGCATGCAGATCGCATCCGAGGCCCAGCAGCGCTACGGCCGCAATGTGGCGTGGGGCGTTTCGGTGGACGGCAATCGAATCATGTTCACCCATCTGGCCGTTCCGGTGATGACCCGGCTGCGCCAGCCCGAGCGCAAGGTGCTCGACACCCTCGTCGACGCCGGCGTCGCGCGCTCCCGCTCCGATGCCCTGGCCTGGACCGTCAAGCTGGCGGGCCAGCATGCCGAGGCCTGGCTCGCGGAACTGCGCGAGGCCATGCGCAAGGTCGACGACCTGCGTTCGGAAGGTCCGCAGGGCTTATAGAGTTGCGGTCATGGTGGATCCGATCCTCGTGCTCAACGGCCCGAACCTGAATATGCTCGGCACCCGCCAGCCCGAGGTGTACGGGGCGGCGACGCTGGACGATGTCGTCGATCTGTGCAAGCGCACGGCGGCGCGGTTCGACCGCGAGATCACGGCGTTCCAGTCGAATTCCGAAGGGGCGCTGATCGACCGGATCCACCAGGCGCGCGGCGCCGAATCCGGCATCGTCATCAATCCCGGCGGATTGACCCACACCTCGGTGGCGCTGCGCGACGCACTCGTGATTCCGGAGGTGCCGATCGTCGAGGTGCACATCAGCAATGTGCACGCACGCGAGGAATTCCGGCACCATTCGTATATTTCGCCGATCGCGACCGCGGTGATCGCCGGGATGGGTGTGTACGGTTACGCGGCCGCTATCGAATTCCTCTGTCGCACATAGATTTCACCGAGCGGGCGGCGAATCATACTGTCCACTGGGCGGTTTCAGATACCCGCGATGGTCTCGGGCGCCCGTTCGGCCCGGCTGAGTGCGCGCAGTACGGCCGTTTGGCCGTGGCGGGCCACTGCCAGCCGGGCGAGCAGGTCGAGTACGGGTTCGAAGACCCGCGGCGGGAGCGTGGGTGTCGCGATGGCGGCGCTCACCGCGAGGTCGTCGGAGTGCACGACGATCTCGAGCAAACGGGTCAGCAGGAAATCGTCCAGTAGCAATTTGCCGGTGAAGAACGCGACGAGGCGGTCGGCGGGCTCGGCCGCCAGAGCCGAACGTTGTTGAGCCACAGACGATTCGACCTCGGCAACCAGCGCCTGCGCGCCCTGCGCCGCTGCGGCCTCACCACCGTGCCAGATGCGCACGCTGATCTCGTCGTCCACCTCGGCCTCGAATGCGGTGGCCCCAGCATAGAATTCGGCAACGGTCAGCGGCACGCCATCGGGTACCTCGGCAGCCAGCGCTCGCGATACGTGCAGGACCTGTGCGCCCAGGTGACCGGCGAGCCCGCGAACACTGAACTCCGGCAACGCACTCGGCCGATCCCACACCGCGGCCACCGCCGGATCGGCGAGCAGCCGTGCCGCCGACTCGGCCGCCGCCAGATACGCATCCCTGATCGCGCTCAAACCCTCGCCCTTCAACTATGCCCACGGAACCGTATCCCGATCCCGCCCCGTGGGCATCTCCACCGCTGGCTTCTGTGGGCACTTCGTACAGGTTGGGTGCGGCGCGGATTTCAGGCGATCCGGAAGACCGGGAAACCCGGTGCGATCGCGGCCAATTCGGCGTCGGTGGAGTCCTTGGTGACGCCTTCGAAGAATTTGCCGACCTCCCAGCCCCACTTCTGCAGGTAGAGGCGCAGCACCGGAACCTTGTCCGCGTCGGCGATCTCGGTGGCGGTGAATGCCTCCGCCTTACGGCCGAGTCGCAGTTCACCACCGCCCGCGGCCCGCAGGTTGCGCACCCACTGGGTGTGGCCGCGGGGCGCCACCAGGTAGCGGGTGCCGTCGGCGTCGATCAGCAGGTTCACCATCGTGGTCCGCCATTCGCCGCTCTTGCGGCCGCGCACCGCGAGCAGTCGCGAGCCCATGACGCTGATGCCGACCCGGGGCAGCCAGTTGGCGATCTTGTTCATGATCGGGTCGAAGCCGGTGGGGGCGAGGTAGCGGGTGGCTTGGGCGTTCATGGCCTTCTCCTTTGCGAGCACTGCTCTCTGTTGTGAACAAGTGTCACACCGAAGTGGGTAATAAGTCAAGAGCACTGCTCTCTTTACTTGTTTTCGCAGGTGAACAGGGCCCTGAACGCAAATCGACCCCGGCCGGATCCGGCCGGGGTCGATTCGGAGTGGGATCAGTTGTGCGGTGCGTCCGCCGCGGTGGGTGCGGTCGACTCCACCTGCGGCTGCGGCTTATCGGCCCACTTTGTGGTGCCCGGCTCGGCCTGCATCGTGTTGAGCAGGTCGATACCGGCGACGACCAGCGTCGGACCGCCCGCGACAATGGTGCCGATCAGACCGCCGATGCTCGCGCCGGTGACGATTCCGGGCAGACAGCCGACGCCGAACAGCGGCAGACCGAAGACGCAGCCGACGCCCGCGCCGATGGCGGTGCCGACGAAATGGCCGATCGTCGTCGCGAGACCGAACTTGCTGGAGAACTCGTTGCGCGCCCGCTCGTCCTCGACCGCCGAGGCGACCGGCTTGACCACGAACTGCCGGTCGGCGACCTGCACACCCGCCGGCTTGTCCGGGGTGAGCTCCAGCACGGTGTCGTCCTTCTCGGCGACCGCCTTGACCGGCACCGCGGCCCCGTCGATCTTGAACTCGAGGGGTAGCGAGAGCACCGTCGCGCCCTTGTCGTCCCTGATATCGACGATCTGGGCCTTCGGCGCATCGGGCGTATCGCCCGGCCGCTCGGCAAGCGCGAACGTTCCGCCCTTGAGCGTGGTGACGACGGTCTTGTCCACCAGTTTGACCGAGTATTTGAGTCCTGCAGCGGCGGGTGTGGAGTCGGCGACCTTGAACTCGAGCGGTAGCGAAGTCACCGTCGCACCCGTGGCATCCGTGACGCCGGCGATCCCGATCTGCGGCGGACTGGGCTGCAGGGTAAGCGATCCGGGTCCGGTGACCGAGTATCCGGGCACCGTATCGGCCGGTGCGGGGTCGGCGCCTGCGGTCCCGGCACCGACAACCAACCCGCCGATGGCGAATTACGCTGCGGCGGAGAGACTTCTGAGGTTCATACGGCTTCCAATCGATGGCTGACGCCACGAGCGTGCGAATAAGCGGTACAACGCACCTCGCGTACGGTGTCCACGGTCGCCAGCGAGGAGGCACCGTGAGCGTAGTCGACCGGAGGCCCCACCTCCACATACGGGGATAGCCCGAATTCCTTGGGCTATCCCCACTTTCACAGCAGCGTCACGCGGTCCCGAGGGGATTGAGTACGGCGAAACGCCATTCGCCGCCGTCGACTTGCCGGGCAATATTTGCCGTTGTGCCGCTGGGGAATACGCGCGTGCCGTCGGGCGCATCGATCTCGAGGGTCCAGTCGGTGACCAGTAGCGCCGAATCCGCGGCGACCAGCGCGTGCCTCGGGGTGTTGGCCAGCCGCGCGCCCACGGCGACCGTGCCGCTGATCTCGCGGTGCAGGTCGTCCCGACCGGTGATGACGGCGCCCGAGGTAGTGCGCATTACCGCGCCGGGCGCGAGAAGCGCCAGCACGCCTGCCACGTCGCCCGCGTTGAGGCGCTCCTCGAAGACGGCGGGTAGCTCAGCAGGATCGGTGATCCGGATGTCCATGACGGTATTCCCTTCCGCGTAGCGGTGATTGGACCTCAATGGTCCGCACCCGCCGATGCCGCGGCGAGGTGGAAATCTGCCCCGGCATGGTCGGAAACGGTCAATCCCGGTGGGGCTACTCCACGACCTCGACCACGTCACCGGGTTCGAGGTATTCGAAGAATGCGCGGGCGCCGTCCGGTGTCATTCGGACGCAGCCGTGTGACGGCTCCTCGATCGGCCCGATGTGGGTGGCGATATCCCCGTTGAAGAAGACCGCATAACGCATTTCCGCGTTGTGCAGCGTGCTCCAGTGGTAGATCTCCTTGAAATTGACGTGAAAGACACCGGGTGGCGTTTCATAACCGGGCCGTCCGAACGAGACCGGGGTGGGACCGTAGGTCACCTTCCCGTTGTCCATCAACCAGCCCTCGTTCGTAGACAGCCGGAAACAGGCTCGGGCATGCGCCGAGCACGGTGCCGTGACCGGTGCGGGCGGCAGCAGCGCGGGAAGTCCGGGCAGCGCGGGCACGCTCGGCAAATCCGGAATTTCCGGTCCGGCGGGCACCACGGGGCCCGCCGACCACAGCGGACCGGCGGGCCACAACGGACCCGCCGACCACAGTGGTTGGGCCTGCGCGGAGACCTCCGTCCCGAACCCGGCGGCCGTCACTCCGGCGACAACCGCGGCCCGAGCACCCCACCGGTTGATCGCACTCTCGCTCTTCTTCCGGTGTCTGCCCACCTATTTCGTCCTTTCCACGGCCCTATTGCCAAGCGCACCGGAACGCTAATATCCGAAACCGCGGAAAACCAGACAGATTAGATGCAATTCAATTGATTTCAGTTGCCGATAAACAAATTTCGCGCGACGGGCAGGCGCACCGGAGAACGGTCACCGTTGGGCGGCTTCGGGTTCCGGCAGGGTCTCGCCGGTCTCCAGCAGTGTCTTCAGATTCGCCAGGATGGCGGGCCAGCCCTCGCTGATACCCGCGAGCACACCGCTGCCCGGCTCGAAACCGTCATGTACCACAGTGAGTTTCACGATTTCGCCCTGCGGCTCCAGCTCGAAGGTCACCTTCGACCGCGGCTCCGCGGCCCATTTCGCCAGCTGCTCTTCGTTGAAATCGAAGGTCTCGGCGAAGGCCGAGTCGAAGGTGTGCCAGGTGTAGGACAGCCTGCGATACGGGTCGGCCTCCAGCACCACTTGCTCCGGATCCTTGCTGGACCAATCACCTTGGTGCCAAACCATTTCCGATCCGGGCCGCCAGTCGGTATCGGCGGCGACGCCCCAGTAGCGCTTGGTGAACGCGGGCTCGGTGAGCGCCTGCCAGAGCTTCTCGGGCGTGGTCTTGATGTATGTGGTGTATACGAATTCGGTCTCGGCCATGGGTTGCGCCTCCAGTGCTTTCTTCAGATCGGCGAGTGCGTGCACCCGCGCGCGGTCGTACTGCGTGATCCAGCGTTCGGCAATGGCGTTGATGGGTTCGGCATTGAGGTAGTGCAGTTTCTCCCGGCCGCTGCGCCGGGTGGCGATCAGGTTGGCCGCCTCCAGAATCGCGAGGTGCTTGCTCACCGACTGGCGCGCCATCGCCAGCCCGGCGCACAGCTCGCGCAGCGTCTGCCCGTTGCGGGCATTGAGGCTGTCGAGTAGCCGCAGAAACAGCATTGTGGCGTTGAAATGTAGTAGGTATGCTACGAACAATCCCGAACTTACAACGGAGGGAACGTATGACCGTGGGGGAGGACGTCGTACTCGACGTCTCGCAATTGCGCATGAGATACGGCACGAAAGACGTCCTGCACGGCGTCGACTTCCAGGCCCGGCACGGCGAGGTGGTGGCGCTGCTCGGGCCGAACGGGGCGGGCAAAACCACCACCATCGAAATACTCGAGGGGTTCCGCAGTCCATCCGCCGGACGGGTCGAGGTGCTCGGCGTCGACCCGATACACGGCGGCGAGGCGTGGCGCGCCCGGATCGGCGTCGTCCTGCAATCCTGGCGCGACCACGCCAAATGGACGGTGCGCCAACTACTTTCGCACCTCGGCAGCTACTACGCACCCTACGGCACCGAACGCATTCAAAGACCTTGGGACACCGACGAACTCATCGCCACCGTCGGGCTCACCGCACAGGCCGGGAACAGAATCAAGACGCTCTCCGGCGGCCAGCGGCGCAGGCTCGACGTGGCGATCGGCATCGTCGGCAGGCCCGAACTGCTGTTCCTCGACGAGCCGACAACGGGATTCGATCCCGAGGCGCGCCGGGAATTCCACGACCTGGTGCACCGCCTGGCCGACGATGACACCACCATTCTGCTCACCACCCACGATCTCGACGAGGCGGAAAAACTCGCGGACCGCATCCTGATCCTGGCGGGCGGCCGAATCATCGCCGACGGCTCGGCCGACGAACTGTCCCGCAGCATCGCGGTCGAGGCCGAGATCAGGTGGACCAGGGACGGCCAGCGGTACGTGCACACCACGAACGAGTCGACCAAATTCGTGTACGAGCTGTTCAAACAGTACGGCGAGGAGATCGGCGAACTAGAGGTGCGGCGAGCGTCGCTGGAGGAGACGTATATGACCCTGGTGCGGCAATTCGAATCCGGGCAACGGCAAACCGAGGTGCGCACGCTGGAGGAGGTGTCGCGATGAATCCGATGGTCACCGCGGTCCGCGCCGGATTCCGGCGCGGGCTGCTCGAACTGCGGCAGATGGCCACCAGCAGCGAGGACCTGTTCGGCTGGCTCTTCTGGCCGGTGGGCACGGTCGTCACGCTGATCTTGATGCGCGACAGCCACTTCGCGAACAGCGGGCTCGGACTCGGCTCGCTCGCGCTGCCGAGCATCCTCGGCATGCTGGTGTCCTTCAACGGAACGCTGGTCATGGCGCAGTTGCTCGTCGTCGAGCGGGAGGACGGAACCCTGTTGCGCGCCAAGGCAACTCCCAACGGAATGACCGGCTATCTGGTCGGCAAGATCATCACCGTCGCGGGTTGGATTCTGTTCCAGTTCACGGTCGTGCTCGGCGCCGGGCTGATCGTGGTCGGCGGAACGCGGTTGGGCACGGTCCAGGCCTGGGTGACGCTGCTCGGCGTCGTACTGCTCGGGCTGCTCGCGACCCTGCCGCTGGGCGCCATCCTCGGCTCGATGCTCGCCAGCCCGCGCAGCTTCGCCTTCGCCACCCTGCCGATTATGGCCGTGGTCGCGATCTCCGGCATCTTCTATCCGATCACCTCGATGCCCGGCTGGCTGCAGGTCGTCGGCCAGGTGTTCCCTATCTACTGGATGGGGCTCGGCATGCGTTCGGCCATGTTGCCCAGCGATGCCGTTGCGGTCGAAATCGGCCAATCCTGGCGGCATTTGGAGACGATCGGGGTGCTCGGCGGATGGGCGGTGCTCGCCCTGATCATCGCCCCGATCACTTTGCGACGGATGGCCCGCAGGGAGTCCGGGTCCGGCGTCGACGCCCGGCGTGATAAGGCTTTGCAACGTGCCTACTGAGGTCATCTACAACCGGATCGCGATGCTGCGCGCCGAGCGCGGCATCTCCCGGCGCGAGCTGGCCGAGGCGCTCGGCGTGCACTACCAGACCATCGGATATCTGGAGCGCGGCGAGTACAGCCCGAGCCTGCATCTGGCGCTGCGCATCGCCGCCTACTTCGAGGTGGCGGTGGAGGTCGTCTTCTCCACCGCCCCCTTCCCCAGGCTCGGCTCGGACGCTCACTCCGCCTGAGCGGTGCCGCCGATCAACCGGTAGACCGGAACCACCTCGCCCGCCGCCTCGCTCGCGGCGATGGCCCGACGCCAAAGTCCCTGTGCGGCATGGGAAAGCGTCGCATCGACGCCCACCTCCGCGCTGGCGTCGATGATGTGCTGAGCACCCGCGTCCATCATCTTCAGCGAGGCCAGGGCGCCCCAGCCGCCCGCCTTGGCGGCCGCCGCGAAATCGGCGATGAAATACGGGTACGCGTCGGCCGAGCGCAATGCATAGGGCAGGAACTGATCGATATCGTGACCGGAGCGTGCGATCACCGCGAGCGCCTGTTCGAAGGCGAGCATCCACGGATGGAAAATGATCAGCCCGGCCTGGTAGAAGACCTGGGCGAGCCCGTCGTCGACGCCGAGGTATTCCTGCGGGCTCAGCGGGCGCAGCAGGTCGGCGTGCGCGTCGAAGACCTCCTGCGGGCCGCTGTAGAAGATGTAGGACGCCGGGTGCGCGATATTGTCGCCCGCCGACATGACGCCGCCGGAAATGAACTGCGCCCCATGGGATCTCACCCATTCACCGCCCTTACGCGCCTGTTCCGGCGAATCGGAGGACAGATTCGCGATCACCTTGCCGGGCAGGTGGTCGACCGCCTGCCCCAGGACGTCGTACATGGCGGCGTAGTGGGTGAGGCTGAGCACCGTCACCTCGTTGGCGTCCAGCGCGTCGGCCACCGACGCGGCCCGCTTCGCACCGAGTGCGACCATCTCGTCCACCTTGCCCGCACTGCGATTCCACACGGTCACCTCGACGCCGGCCGCCAGAAAGGCCCGGACCATCGCCTGCCCCATCGGGCCGAGGCCGATGATGGAGACGGAACGGGTGCTGCTGTCGGACATGCTGTATCCCTTCGGATCTGAGTCGCTTGAATGTCGGCGCCGGAATGTATGGTTCATCGCCGCAGGCAGGCTCGGGAAGACCGCACGTTCGGGTTCGGTTGCTTACCTCGAGGTTCGAAATAAGGTCACAGAGAGTGCGTGGGATATGAGCAGTGATGCGGATCACGAGGAAGTCTGCGGGATGTCGCTGGCGATCGACGTCGTCGGCGGAAAGTGGAAGATGCACCTGATGTGGGTGCTCGGCTCCGGACCGGTGCGATTCGGACAGATCCGCAAGCTGCTGCAGGGCGTCAGCGAGAAGGTGCTCGCGGAGAATCTGCGTCAGCTGGAGGCCAGCGGCATCGTGCACCGCGAGATCTACCCGGAAATCCCGCCGCGCGTTGAGTATTCGCTCACCCCACTCGGCCGGGAGCTGGCCGAGGCGCTGCGTCCGCTGGAAGAGTGGGGCGACAAGAACCGCCGCCAGCTCACCGCGAACCTACTCGCCTCGGCGATTTAGTGCTCCCGGCCGGTTGCGAACCTCGCGGCTATCACCTCGCCGATCTGCTCCAACAGGTTCGGTGCGTTGGTCATCGAGCGGGCCGGGTCGGGTTCGAGGTCGGTGAGTGCGTAGCAGGCGGTGAAACCGGCGGCGTGGATCTCGGTGGCCGTGAGCATGTTGCGCCCGACGGCGGCGATGACAGGAATGCCTGCGGCGCAGGCTATTTCGCACACACCGATGGGAGCCTTCCCGTGCAGGCTCTGGATGTCCAGTGAACCTTCGCCGGTGACCACGAGGGTGGCTCCGGCGAGCAGCGAAGGGAAATCGAGAAGTTCGAATACGACCTCGATACCACTGCGGACCTGAGCGCCGAGTGTGGCCATCGCACCGAAACCGGTACCACCCGCCGCGCCGGAGCCTGGAACATCGGCGAACTCCGGACCCGCGAGTTCGGACCAATTCTTCAGTGCCGCTTCGAGATTCACCATATCCTCGGCGGTGGCGCCCTTCTGGGGCGCATACACCGCCACCGCGCCACTCGGCCCGAGCAACGGATTATCGACGTCGCACGCCAGCGTGAAATTCGCCGTCGCGACGCCGGGGTGCATCGTGCCGAGATCGAATTGCGCGGCCCGCGCCAAAGCCGCACCGCCGGAAGGTAATTCGTTTCCATCGATATCCAGCAGGCGCGCACCGAGCCCACGCACCATGCCCGCGCCGCCATCGGTGGACGCGCTGCCGCCGAGGCCGATGACGATATCGGTGGCACCGCGATCCAATGCATGTGCGATGACCACGCCCAGGCCCTCAGTGCCCGCTCCGAGCGGATCCGGTTGTCCGCCAGGCAGTTTCGCTAAACCGACGACCGCGGCCAACTCGACCACCGCGGTGGTCCCGCGCACCGCATACGAGGTCGGCGACGGCACACCGGTCGGCCCCGGCGCGATCAACTCGACCCGCGCCCAACCCGCGGCGACGAACGCGTCAACCGTGCCGTCGCCGCCGTCCGCCACCGGAGCCAGCCGCACCTCGGCCGTCGGCACGACCCGCCCGATGCCGACGGCGAGAGCCGCCGCCACCTGCGGAGCGGTCAGCGACCCCTTGAACTTGTCCGGCGCAAGCACCACCCGAGGAACGCTCGTCATCCCCACATTGTGTCGGGTGCCATACCTCAGCGCAGCGGCGCCTGTTCGGCCTGCGTAATGGTGACCTGCCCGGTCTTCAGGTAGTTCACCACCGCGTCGTCCACCGCCGGATTGCGCCGCCCGAAGGTGCCGTGGTCGCCGCCGTCGACCGTGATCAGCGAGCCCTGCAGTGCACGCGCCATCGCGGGGCCGCCGTCGTATGCGGTCAACGCGTCGTTACGGCTCTGCAGCAGTAGCGGTTTGGTGGCCAGTCCGGCACCGCTGATCGGCACCGGTTTGGCGATCGGACGCCAGGCGCCGCAGGACATGCCGGATCGCACCAGATCCGCCTTGGCGTCCATCGCGTTGCCGCCGGAGGCGATGATGCCCATCGCGGCGCCGAGCAGTTCGGGCCTGCCGTCCACGGCGTTCTCATTGCAGGTCACGGCGGCGAAGACGAAGCGGCCGGTGGGGTCGGTGCTGGTGGCGCCCTCGATGGCGAGCAGCTGGCGCACGTTCGCCGGATCAATGGCGGCATCGGCCATGGCGCGGGCGAAGGTGGGCCAGAAATCGCGCGTGTAGGTGGCGACGGCGGTCGCGCCGAGCAGCGGCACCTGCGCCGACGCACCGCCGGATACCAACGTGCGCACCAGGTTCTGCAGCTTGCCCGCCTGTTCCACACCGCCGTTGAATCCGTCGCGGGCGATCTCGGCCAGCGGCTCCGGCAGATCGTGCGGCAGGTCGGCGACGCCGGCGGGCGGCGGGGTCAGGTTCGCGTACCAGCCGCCGCCCTGCTCCTGCGCCAGCCGCGCCCAGGTCTGGTAGACCTGCAGCGCGGTATCGCCGAGGTGGTATTGGTCGCGGTGGTCGGCGATCCAGGTGAACAGGTCGTCGAGCCTGCGCTTGCCCGCCACCTGCTGCTGGGCGAATTCCTCGGTCCACACCCAATCTGGATTCACGTTGGAGTCCAACACCATTCGATCGACCCGGTTCGGGAACAGCGTGGCGTACACCGCGCCGAGGTAGGTGCCGTACGAGGTGCCGAGGTAGTCGATCCGGTCGATGCCGAGCGCGGCGCGCACCGCGTCCATATCGCGGGCGGTGTTCTCGGTGGTGATGGTGTCCAGGTAGCCGGGTTGGGCGGCGTCGCAGGCCTTCTTGATGGTGTCGCGGTTGCCGCCGGTGAGCGAGACCTGGTCGGCGGTCGAATCATCCGTCTCGCTCCCGCAGCGCAGCGGTGTGGCCCAGCGCAATCCGCGCGGCTGCACCGCGATGCGGTCGTAATGGGTGAGTTCGGCTGGCATTACGTCGACGCGGCGCGCCCAATAGTCCAGCGCGTCGGCGCCGGGGCCGCCCGGATTGGTGAAGATGACGCCGCGCCGCTCGCCGACCGCGGCGATCCGGCTGACGGTGAGGTCGATGCGTTTGCCGTCCGGCTCGGCCGGATTCATCGGCACGCTGATCACCGCGCATTCGACACCGTGATCGGCGGGCACCGAACCGGCCGGGCAGGCGCCGAATACGGGGCTGGGCGCGGCCGCGGACAACCCGGTGCTCACCGATCCGGCGAGCACCCCGGCCGCCAGCGCCGCGAGCAGCCTCGAAAGCGACGGTGTCCGCAGCATTTTCCGCACCTCCAGGCAAAGCTCATGGCGCGGTGACGCGATCCGCCCCTGGAGCATTCTGCGCAGGCCCGGCGCGTCAGACAAGTCGGGCGGTACGTTTTCGGGCGGGAGGTGTTGCGAACCATACAGATAACGGCCCACGGTAGTACCGTCGCAGCCATGCCGACCGAGGTCCGGAACAACACCGCACTGGAACGCTTCGAGATCTACGTCGACGGCGCGATCGCCGGCTATGCCGAATATCAGGACACCGCGGCCGAACGCGCGTTCGTGCACACCGAGATATATCCGCGACACGAGGGCCAGGGCTTGGGCAGGAAGCTGATCGAGGCCGCGTTGAACGCCACTCGCGCCGAGGGTTTGGGCGCGCTGCCGATGTGCCCGATGGTGCACCACTTCGTGGAGAACAGGCCCGAATACCTGTCGATGGTGCCGCATTGGGCCCGCGACCGGCTCGGGCTGCCGCAGTAGTTTCAGTAAGCGGCGCGCGCGCCGTCGAGGGCCTTTTGCAGATCGGTGCGCACGAGCCGAGCTATTTCGGCTGGCCGCGTTGGCAATTCGGTGATCGGCACGCCGAAGTAGAAGCTGGCCGATTTCGCCTCCTCCTTCGTCGGCAGAACTGTCGGGTCGGTGCGCGGCCCGTAGCTCAGCCCCATGCTGACCAGCACCGGCTCGGCCCCGAGCTTCATCGCACGGAATGCGATGTGCCCGATACCGCTGCCGACGGGCTGCACCTGGGTCGGGTCGACGTCGTTGCAGGTGCCCTCCGGGAAGACGGCGAGTCCGTCGCCGCGGGCGATGCGTTCGGCGCAGATATCCATCATCAGCTGCCCCGCCGCGTTCACCGCGCGCAGACCGTGGTCCTTACCCCGGAAGACGGGGATGCCGCCCATCATGTCGATCTTGCGCCGCTGTTCGGGCTCGAGGAACAGCTCGTCCTTGGCCAGCACCCGCACCCGGCCGATCACCCGCCGCAGCTCGCTGCGCCACGCCGCCGCCGCGACGGTGTACGGATCGTTCTCGGAGAGGTGATTTATCGCGATCAGCAACGGCCTGCGCTGCGCGTTCACCTTCCGTAGCATTTCACGGGCGCCGGCGGCGTATGCGATCCGCGGGAAGTAGCGCCGAGCGAGCAAGGCGTATGCGCCCCATGCCTTCAGGCGATTCTGGCGGTGGTCGCGATAGAAGTCGTAGACGACATCAGCATTGTCGAGGAGAACCTCGGGCCGTTCCATGCGCGCACTCTAACCCCGCGCCGCCGCGGATGGTGTTCCCGGTCACGACGCGTCCTCGCTAGCGCTCGGCCACGCCGCGACCGAAGGTGCTGTGTTCATTGGTTCCCTCGCTTCGCTCGGTCACGGTGGCCGGGAAATCCAACCAAGTACCCGTATTCGGACCGGCACGCAAATCTTGCAACGCCGAACTCGCCCGCAAAAAGGGCGCACGGGCGCAACAACTGCGATGATGTCGGAGTGGCACGCGCAGATGACCCGGATGATCGGAAGACTCGCGGCGGGCACGGCGACCGCAGGCGGCGCGATTTCCGGCACGGCGAGCAGGTGGTTCGGGCCGGCACCCTGCTGCTGGCGGCGACCGATCTGGTCGAACCGACCTTCCGGCGCACCGTCGTCTACATCATCGAGCACAACGAGGCCGGGAGTCTGGGCGTCGTCCTGAACCGCCCGAGCGATACCCCGGTGCACGATGTCCTACCCCGCTGGACCGAGCTGGCGGCCGCGCCGCGCACCCTGTTCATCGGCGGTCCGGTCAAACGCGATGCCGCGCTCTGCCTCGGCACCGTCCGGGTCGGCGCGTCGATAGACCGGGTGTCCGGGCTGCGCCGCATCGACGGCCGGGTGGTGCTGGTCGACCTGGACGCCGAACCGGACCGGATCGAGCCGCTCGTCGAGGGCATCCGGATCTTCGCGGGTTATGCGGGTTGGACCTTCGGCCAGCTGGAGGGTGAACTGGAGAACCGCGACTGGATCGTGTTGTCCGCCTTGCCTTCCGATCCGATCAGCGTGGACCGCCCCGACCTGTGGGCACATGTGCTGCGCCGCCAGCCGCTGCCGCTCTCGCTGCTCGCCACCCACCCCATCGAACTCGAGCGCAACTGACGTTCCCAGCTGTTGAACCTTCTCCTGTGCTGTTTCGTGGGATGAGCGGGAGGTGAGCGATGCCGGAGAGCCAAACAGAGCTCATGCGGGTGCTTTACGACGAGCATGCCTCGGCGTTATGGCGCTATACGCTCGGTTTGGTTCGCGATCCGGGACGAGCCGAGGACATCGTGCAGGAAACGCTGCTGCGCGCGTGGCAGCGCCCCACCGTGCTCGACCAGTCCACCTCGTCGGCGCGGGCGTGGCTGTTCACGGTGGCCAGGAATCTGGCCGTCGACGAGCACCGCAGCGCCCGCAACCGGCGCGAATTCGGCACGGACAACCCGCCGGAGCAGGCCGCGCCGGACCAGGCCGACCGGGCACTGGACGGCTGGCTGGTCGCGGACGCGCTCGGCAGGCTCAGCGCCGATCACCGCGAGGTGATCGTGCGGGCCTACTATCGAGGCCTTTCCACGCATCAGATCGCGGCGGAATTGGATATCCCGCCCGGGACGGTGAAATCCCGTATGCACTACGGCATGCGGGCATTACGGCTGGCACTACAGGAAATGGGGGTGACGAACCAATGACGGATATTGCCACCGGTCGCGATGCGGGCGACCGGTATCTCACCTGGGATGCCCCGTATGTGCTCGGCTCCCTCACCAGATCCGAGCGCAAGGAGTACGAGGAGCATCTGGCCGGCTGCCCGGACTGCCGGGCCGGGGTGGCCGAATTGGCGGCGCTGCCCGGCATGCTCTCGCTGGTCGAAACGGATACCGCGCTGGCCATGATCGAACCGGCCGAGCGGGCCGAGCCGCCGGTCCCCGAACTGCTGCCCCGGCTGACCGCGGCGGCGGAACGCAGTCGCAAGCGGGGTAGATGGGTGACCATCGGGTCCGCGATCGCGGCTGCCGCGGCGGCGGTGACCATCTCGGTTCCGGTGGCCACCACCCTCGCCGGATCGCACGGCTCCGGTTCCGAACAGGTTTTCGCCGAACGCTCCATGCAGCCGGTGGAACCCAATCCGGTAACGGCGAGCGTGAAAATCATTCCGTACGAAGGAAAGACGCGCGTCGTGATGACCTGCGAATACGGCCAGAGCGATCAGCAGTACAGCTGGAATCTGGCGCTGTTCGTCGTCACGTCGGACGGGCAGACCGAAACGTTGGGACAGTGGCCCGCGGGCCCCGGCACCGAGTTGACGATCGATCGAGTGGTCGACGCACAGCCGGATCACATCCGGACGGTGTACATAAAGCAGTTGGGCACAGATAAGACGCTGCTGTCCGCAACGATCTGAGCCTCCGCCGCGGCCTTGGTTTCAAGGGGTGGTCGCGGCGAAGGCTCAGTTCTTCGTATTTCAGCGAGTTTGCTTGCGGTAGACGGACTTCGACCACAGGTAGCCGACCGCGGTGATGCCGGTGCACCAGGCCAGCGCGAGGATGCCGTTATTACCGATTTCGGTGCCCATCAGCAGTCCGCGCATGGTTTCGGTGAGCGGGGTGAACGGCTGATATTCGGCGAACTGACGCAGTCCGGCGGGCATGGTGTCGGTGGCGACCAGCCCACTGCCGAAGAAGGGCAGCAGCATGATCGGCATCGGCGTATTGCTCGCGGTCTCCGGGGTCGGCGCCAGCAGGCCGAGCGCCACCGAAAACCAGATGATCGCGAGGAGGGTGAAGGCGATAAGACCAAGCGCGGCAACCCATTCGAGCGGATTCGCATGGGGCCGCCAACCGACGAGCAGCGCGACGCCGATCATGAAGACGACGCTGAGCATGCCCTGAATCAGCGCGCCGACCACATGTCCGGTCAGGAAGGATCCGGGCGAGATCGCCATGGTGCGAAAGCGATTCACGATTCCCGTCGTGGTGTCCATCGCGATGGACACCGCTACCGACGAGGCGATGGTGGCCGGAACCATCAGCAGCATGCCGGGCGCCAGATAGTCGATGTAATGTCCGCCGGACGATTTCTCCAGTGCGCCACCGAATACGAATCGGAAGATCAGCAGGAAGATCGACGGCATGACGATCATGTAGAAGACCATCGCGGGATACCGCTTGAGGTGCAACAGATTCCGGCGCACCATCGTGGTCGAGTCGACCAGGGCGTATGAGCTCATCGAACCGCTTCTTTCTCGGTGGTCGGGTGGCCGGTCAGGGTCAGGAAGACGTCGTCGAGGTTCGGCGTGTGCACCGCGAGACCCTCGACCTCGATCTGCTCGAAATCGAGCCGATCCAGCACGGCGCGAATGGATTTCACGCCGCCGTCGCTCGGTACCGCCAGCGTGAGATCGTCCTCGTCGAGATCGTGGTCCGCGTCGTTGCGCACGCTGGTTGAGGTACCGAGCGCGGCGGCCGCCTTCCGCAGCGCGTCACGGTCGGCGAACTGCAGGCGGATATGGCCGCCGGGCACCAGCCGCTTCAATTCCGCGGCAGTGCCTTCCGCGACGATGTGCCCGTTGTCGAGCACCGCGATGCGGTCGGACAGCTGGTCGGCTTCCTCCAGATATTGAGTAGTAAGGAACACCGTTACGCTGTAGTCGCGGACCAGGCCGCGAATGATCTCCCAGATCACCCGGCGGCTGCGCGGGTCGAGGCCGGTGGTCGGCTCGTCGAGGAAGATGATCCGCGGATCGCCGACCAGGGTCATGGCCAGATCGAGGCGGCGCTTCATACCGCCCGAATAGCTGGATGCCGGTTTATCGCCCGCCTCCACCAGGTCGAAGCGCTCGAGCAGTTCGGCGGCGAGGCGTTTGGTGTCGCGCCGGGGCAGATGGTGCAGATCGCCCATCAGCAGCAGGTTTTCCCGGCCGGTGATCAGCTCGTCGATCGCGGCGAATTGACCGGTGACCCCGATCAGCGAGCGCACCGCATCCGGTTCGTGTGCCACGTCGTAGCCGCCGACCCGGTTCTCGCCGCCGTCGGCGTGGATCAGCGTGCTCAGGATCTGCACGGTGGTGGTCTTGCCCGCGCCGTTCGGGCCGAGCAGCGAGAAGATCGTCCCCTCCGGGACGGTGAGGTCGATGCCGTCGAGCACCACGTGCTCGCCGAAGGATTTGCGCAGACCGCGTGCCGAGATGGCGGGTGCGCGGTGGCCGTTGCTCATGGCCGGACCTTCCTAGAATCCATAATCAAATGCGAATAAGGGCATGTTTCAACCGCACCGCCCCCTCAGGGGTGCGGTTGAACAGGGTATTCAGTTGTGCCGGTGCGGGTTTCGGCTAGATGTCGAGATCCTCGATCTGCGGATGCTCGGCCAGGTCGGCCACCCGCCGGTAGAGCTTTCCGGGCATCTTGTCCTTCAGCTCGGCGATCGAATCCGCGATATCCAGGGTGAAATCACCCCAGTCGTACGTTTCGCCGATGCCGACCATCCGGCCCCAGTCGCGCCAGGACCGCCAGTTGAACTGGTTCGCAGCGCCGGTCGCCGTCGCGGTCGCCATATCGGACCACTTGGAGTGTTGGCTGTGCAGGACGAATTTGCCCTTGCGGCTGCGATACACCTTGAGGTGCTCGACACGCTTGTCGTCGATATCATGCCACTCGCCGAGCAGCACGCCGGAGAACCGGACCTGACGAACGCCATCGCGCCCGACCCGGAGCACGACCTCGTCGAAGCCCTCCTGCCTGCCCTCCTCGAGTTCGATGAACCGGCGCAGCGCGGTGACCACCGCACCGGACAGGTTGCCGCCGACCAGCTCCTGCGCGCGCTGGAACAGCGGGAGATCGTCGTCGGCAACGTAGATCGTCTTGTTGGGCATGCACTCACTATACGTAGATGTATACGTACACGCAAGTGGTCGGCCCCAACGACCGATTTGCGACCTTGATCCCGGTTCCACCCCCCATAATCCATCGCGCGCTAACTATTTTCCGGAAATCGTGAACCGCCCGCCGAGCTGACCCGTATCCCACGTGTACGCGGTCGTGATCATCACCGCCCTGCGGTGACGATCAGCTAGTAGGAGCGGTGCCTATGCCGAACAGGGTCGTTGATTATCTGGTACGGGCGGTTTCGACCCTGGGCGTGCGGCACATCTTCGGCGTGGACGGCGCGAATATCGAAGACCTCTACGACGCCATCTTCGACGCCCCCGACGGCATCACCGGAATCGTCGCCAAGCACGAATTCTCGGCGGCCACCATGGCCGACGGCTACGCCAGAACCACCGGCGGGCTCGGCGTCGTCGCCGCGACCTCCGGCGGCGGAGCGATGAATCTCGTTGCCGGACTTGCCGAATCGTATGCGTCCCGAGTTCCGGTGCTGGCCCTCGTCGGTCAGCCACCCACGACGCTGGAGGGCAGGGGCGCATTCCAGGACACCAGCGGTAAAGCCGGAACCATCGACGCCGTACCGCTTTTCGGCGCGATCTCGCACTACTGCGCCCGCGTGACAGCCGCGGCCGAGCTGCCCGCCGCGGTGGACAGGGCGATCGATGCGGCCCGGCGCGGCGGGCCAGCCGTGCTGCTGCTGCCGAAGGATGTGCAGCAGTCCGGCATGGGCGATGCCGAGCCGCTTCGCATGTCGGCGCGTACCGGACGACAAGACGAGGGCGAATTCGTCCGCGTGCGCGCCGCGCTGGCCGCGGCAAGACGAACCGGAAAAGTGGTGGTGATCGCGGGCGACCAGGTGGCTCGCGACGATGCCAGAGCCGAATTGGCGTGGCTGGTAGAAACTTTGGATGCCGCGGTCGGGGTGGCGCCGGACGCCAAGGACACCTACGACAACGACGATCCGGCATTCTGCGGGGTCGCCGGGCTGATGGGACATCCGGAGCTCGGCGAGGCGATCCGCTCGGCGGCCCTGTGCCTACTGGTCGGCACCACGCTGCCGCTCACCGCGCGCACCGGACTCGATCAGCTGCTCGGTACCGTCGCGGTCGCGAGTATCGGCACCGCACCGCCTTTCGTGCCCGCGATCCACGCGACGAGCACCGATCTCGCGGCCACCCTCGGCGAGCTGGCCGCCGACTTCTCCGGGGGACAGCGGCGGGCGGCACCCCGCACGGCAGCGAATCGGCTCACCCCGCTCGCCGTTCCGCCCGCGCACGGACCCGGCCTGCGGTATCACGACCTGGTCGAGACCATCGCGGCCGAATTACCCTCGGGCACAGATGTATTCGCCGATGCCGGAAATACCGGTGCGGCGGTGGTGCACCACCTGCGGATCCGCGGGGACGCACGGTTCGTCGTCGCGCTCGGCATGGGCGGCATGGGTTACGCATTCGGCGCGGGCATCGGTTCCGCATTCGCCCGCCGCCGCGGCCCGGACGGGACCAGGCGCACGGTCGTCATCGCCGGTGACGGCGCATTCTTCATGCACGGCATGGAGGTGCACACCGCGGTCGAACACGCGCTGCCCGTCACATTCATCGTCCTCAACAACAACGCACACGCCATGTGCGTCACCAGGGAGCGGCTGTACTACCGGGATCGGTACAGCTTCAACAGGTTCCGGCCCGCACATCTCGGCGCGGGCGTCGCGGCCATGTTCCCGGATCTGCCCGCGTACACCGTCGGTACCACCGGCGAATTGGCCACCGCACTGCGGCGGTGCGCGAAAAGCGAAGGGCCGTCGTTCGTTTCGATCGACTGCGACCCCGATGAAATACCACCTTTCGTGCCGTTTCTGACGGCGTTGGATGCATCCGGGAGGGCATCGTGACGACAAGCAGTTTCCCCTTGCCAGCGCTGAGCGACATTCCGGAGGACGTCGTGCCGGGCGTATTGCGGATCGAGAACTCCGACCGCGAGGCGACCACTCCGATCATCATGGACATGCTGCGGTCGGTGTATCCGCACGACCAGGTCTTCGGCGAATTCTGCCCGGTACAGGGCTATATCGCGGCGCCGCCGCGCGAGGTGTGGGCGTACCTGGCCGACACCAGGTCGCTGGAGGAGTGGACGTACAGCCTGCGCGGCTTCGTGGAAACCGACGAGCCCGGGCTCTGGCTGGCCTACGACCGGCTCGGCGACAGCACCCGGATCTACACCCGCACCGTCGCCGACGCCGCGGCGATGACCGTCGACTATCACTGCGCCTGGGATCAGGGGCAGCACCTGTGGATGGTTTACCTGATGCGGGTGATCGACGCGCAGGTGGTGCTGAACAAGCCGGGATCGGTTGTGCTGTGGGTCAATTGCCATCATCCGTTCTACGACGAGAATCCGTATCCGGAGACCGCGCCCGCGAAAAGGCCGGTGTGGGTCGGCGATTTCTGGGAGATGTTCTCGGCCGGACATCAGCTGGAGCTGGACAACCTCCGGGCGATCTGCGAATACCGTGCGGCGCACGGGCTTCCGATCAAACCCGAATGGATGCGGTGAGGCGACGCCATGACCGATCCGACCATGCCGACCGTCAGCCTGATCGATGTCGCGAGCTATCTGCCCGGCGATCCGGTGCCCACCGAATACTTCACCCAGTTCGCCCGCTCGGACCGGATGGCCAAGAACGTCATGTTCCGCGCGCCCAAGGGCCGCCATCATGTCGCGCGCGACGAAACCGCGGTCGATATGGTCGAGCGCGCGGTCGCACCGCTGGTGCAACGCCATGGCAGCCAACTACTTTCGCGGATCGACGTGCTGATCACGCACACCCAGCTGCCGGACAATCCGGTGCTCGGCTGCGGGCCGGAGGTGGCGCGCAGGCTCGGCATGCGGCCCGGCCACGTCTTCGATATCCACAACGGCGGCTGCGCGGCCTTCGTGCACATGATGGGTTTGGCCAGGATGATCCTGCAAACCACCGACGCGCGCACCGCGCTCATCGCGGCGACGCAGAACTGCGCGGGTCCGGTATTCACCCAGACCGCGATCCGCAAGCTGGCCCAGGCTCCGGTGCCCGGCGACGGCTGCGGCGTCGGGCTGCTGGTCAAGGACGACAGCGCGCCGATTCTCGACATCGAATGCCGCACCTATCCCGAATTCGCCGGGGATATGGACTTTTCCACCAACGGCGAGCGCAAGTACTGGGAGCCGGGTGCGGGGCAGGGCTGTGTCAGCTTCACCGAATCCAAGGTCACCAAGGTGTTCGCGCGCGGCAATCGGCTGGTGCCGGAGGTGGCGCTCGCGGTCTGCGAGCGCATCGGCGTGAAGGGCCGCGATATCGACACCTTCGTCACCAATCAGCCGAACCGGCTGTTCCTGCGTAACTGGCACGATGCGCTGGAACTACCGGCCGAGCGGCATCCGGATACCTTCGATCGGTGCGGAAACCTTTTCGCCGCAGGCATTCCCGTCACCCTCGACATCACGAACCGGGCGGGCGGGCTGCGCAACGGTTCGGTGGTGCTGATGGCCGCCTTCGCGCATGCGGGCGATTTCGCCGGGGCGGCGGCGGTGCGGTGGGGCGCGGCATGAGTATCCGGCTGGCCGACGACACGCGCCCGGCACCGCGATATCGCGCGAGCGCGACGACCAGATTCGATCTGAGCCTGAGCGAAAACCCCTTTCCGCCACTGCCTTCGGTGCTCGAGGCGGTGCACGGCGTGCTGGCGCAGGCGAACCGGTATCCGGAATTCCTGCCGCGCAGGCTGCCTCGGCTCATCGCCGGGCATCTCGGCGTGCACGAGGATCAGGTGGTGGTCGGGGCCGGCGCGACCGGGGTCGCCATGCAGATCATGCAGTCGCTCACCACACCGGGCTCGGGCATCGTGTTCGGCTCGCCCACCTTCGACGGCTACCCGATCATGGCCGGGATGGCCGGGTTGGACGCGGTGCCGGTCCGGCTGGATTCCGCTGGCGGCCAAGATATTCGGGCGATGGTGCGGGCCATCGACAAGCGGACCGGGCTGGTCGTGCTGTGCCGTCCGCACAATCCGACCGGGACCGTACTTTCGGTCGACGAACTCAAAGCGTTCCTGTGCGCGGTACCGTCGCGCATTCCGGTGATCCTGGATGAGGCGTACGCGGAATTCCTGGCGCCCGCCGATCGCGCCGACAGCATCGCACTGCTCGAACGTCATCCCAATCTGCTTGTGCTGCGGACCTTTTCGAAGGCATACGGGCTGGCCGGGCTGCGCATCGGCTACTGCTTCGGCAGGCGGGAGGTGGCCGCGCGGGTGCGTAAAATGCAGCTGCCGTTCGGCGTCGGCGCCGCCGCGGTGGTCGCGGTCGCCGAATCGTATGCCGCGGAACCGGAATTGCGCGCGCGCATCATGCGCATCACCACCGAGCGGGAGGCGCTGCGGAATTCGCTGCGGCGCTGCGGAATCGCGGTCCCGCGCAGTCACGCCAACTTCCTGTACCTCCCCGGTCCGGGCGTGGCGACGGCGCTGCGGCGGGCGGGAATCGGCGCGAAGGCCTATCCGGACGGCAGCGCGCGGGTGGCGGTCGGCGATCCGGAGGCCGACCGGGCGGTGCTGGCCGCACTCGAATTCCTGCGGCCTGGCTGATGCTTCCGCGCCCGAACCAGACCTCGGTGACCCGGCTGTACAACCGATACGGCACCATAGCCAGCGAGCGGAATCTCGCGCTGGACGACGTGCTACTGCCGCCGGGCCGATCCGGCCGTTCGCGCGATCGACAGCGGCGATTTCACTCCGATACAGGTAGCTTCGATAGCGTGCAACCGTTTGTATGCAGCTAGAACGAGGATTTCGCCGGTGGAACGACGCCAATTGCTGACATTGCTCGCCGCAGGTACCGCGCTGGCGGTGACCGGTTGCACGTCCGCTACGGGTGAACCGATCAACAGCGGTTCGGCCGGTAATCCGCTGGCCCCGCCCGCGCCGCCGCCGCTGCCGCCACCACCCGGCGGCCCGAAGACGCCGATCCCCGCGGGCACCATCACCGCGCTGCCCGGCGCGGGCAACAGCATCGCGCTGACGGTGGACGACGGCGCGAGCCCCGAGGTGGTCGGCGCGTATATCCAGTTCGCCAAGGACACCGGTGCGCGCTTCACCTTCTTCGTCACCGCCTACTACGACTCGTGGAATATCCACCGGAACGCATTACGTCCGCTGGTCGACTCCGGCCAGATCCAGCTCGGCAACCACACCTGGGACCACCCGGACCTGACCAAACTGTCGGCATCGGCCGTCTCGTCCCAGCTGGACCGGACCAAGAAGTATCTCCGCGACAATTTCGGCACCGACGCCACACCGTACTTCCGCCCGCCGTACGGCAGGCACAACGCCACCGTCGACAAGGTGGCCGCCGACCTCGGCTACACCGTGCCGACCATGTGGTACGGCTCACTGTCCGACTCCGGCGTGATCACCGAGCAGTACCTGATCGAATGCGCTCGCAAATACTTCAACCCACAGACCATCGTCATCGGCCACGCCAACCACCCGGCCGTGACCCACTGCTACGGCCAGCTCGTCGACATCATCAAGGAGCGCAGGCTCTCCATGGTCACGCTCAACGACGTGCTGCTCCCACCCCGCTGAACGATCAACGGCCCCTGCGCTTTACGCGCGGGGCCGTCGACAGCGCCGATCAGGCAACGATATTGACCAACCGGCCCGGCACCACGATCAGCTTGCGCGGGGACGCACCGCCGAGCAGTTCGGCGATCCGCTCGTCGGCCAGCGCCGCCGCCTCGATCGCGGCCTTGTCGGCGTCGGCGGGCACCTGAATGCGGCTGCGCACCTTGCCGTTCACCTGGATCGGGTACTCCACCGACGCGTCGACCAGCAGCGCCGGATCGGCCACCGGGAAGGGGCCGTGCGCCAGGGATTCGTTGTGGCCCAAGCGTTCCCAGAGTTCCTCCGCGATATGCGGTGCCAGCGGGGCGAGCATCAGCACCACCGGTTCGACCACCGAGCGGGGCGCGCCGTCCGGGTAGGTCTTGGTGAGATGGTTCGTGAGCTCGATCAGCTTGGCGCCCGCCGTGTTGTCGCGCAGCGCGGCGTAATCCTCGTCCACCCCGGCGATGGTCTTGTGCAGCAGACGCAGCGTCTCGTCCGACGGTTGCCCGTCGGTGACGCGCAGCGCGCCGGACTCCTCGTCCACCACCAGTCGCCACACCCGCTGCAGGAACCGGTGCGCGCCGACGACATCCTTGGTCGCCCACGGGCGCGAGGTGTCCAGTGGGCCCATCGCCATCTCGTAGAAGCGGAAGGTGTCCGCGCCGTAGAGATCACACATCTCGTCCGGGGAGATGGCGTTCTTCAGCGACTTGCCGATCTTGCCGTACTCCTGGAACACCTCGATCTCGGTGCCCGCTGTATCGGTCCAGAAGAACTTGCCATCGCGCTCGACCACCTCGGCAGCGGGCACGTACGCGCCGCGCTCGTCGGTGTAGGCGAACGCCTGGATGTATCCCTGGTTGAACAGCCGCCGGTACGGCTCGCTGCCCGAGACGTCACCCAGGTCGTAGAGCACCTTCTGCCAGAAGCGCGCGTAGAGCAGGTGCAGCACCGCGTGCTCGACACCGCCGACGTACAGGTCGACGCCGCCGGGATCGTTCGCGCCGTGCTCACCGGTGCGCGGGCCGAGCCAGTACTGCTCGTTCTCCTTGGCGCAGAAGGCCTCCGAATTGGTCGGGTCGGCGTAGCGCAGCTGATACCAGGAGCTGCCGGCCCAGTTCGGCATGACGTTGGTGTCGCGGCGGTACTTCTTCGGGCCGTCGCCGAGGTCGAGTTCCACATTCACCCAGTCGGTGGCCTTGGCCAGCGGCGGGGACGGCTCGGAGGCGGCGTCGTCCGGGTCGAAGGTGACCGGTGCGAAGTCGTCGATCTCCGGAAGCCGAACGGGCAGCATGGATTCGGGCAGCGCGTGCGGTGCGCCGCCCTCGTCGTAGACGATCGGGAACGGTTCGCCCCAGTACCGCTGGCGGGCGAAAAGCCAGTCGCGCAGCTTGTATTGGACGGTGCCGCGGCCGTGCCCGTCGGCCTCCAGCTTCGCGATGATGGCCGCCTTCGCCGCCTCGACCGAAAGGCCGTTCAGGAAGCCGGAATTCACGATCTCGCCATCGCCGCCGTATGCCGCCTCGGTCACGTCGCCGCCCGCGACGACCTCTTGGATCGGCAATCCGAAGGCGTTGGCGAACTCCCAGTCGCGCGGATCGTGGCCGGGCACCGCCATGATGGCGCCGGTGCCGTAGCCGCTTAGTACGTAATCGGCGATGAAGACGGGCACCGCGGCGCCGTCGGCCGGATTGGTGGCGTAGGCGCCGAGGAAGACGCCCGTCTTCTCCTTGTTCTCCTGGCGCTCCAGATCGGATTTCGCCGCGATCGACTTGCGGTATGCCGCAACGGCTTCCACCGGGTTCGCGCAGTTGTTGATCCAGCGCGGGTCGACGCCGTCCGGCCACTGCGCGGCGGCCAGCCGGTCTACCAGTTCATGTTCCGGCGCGAGCACGACATAGGTGGCGCCGAACAGCGTGTCGGGCCGGGTGGTGAACACCTCGATCGGGCCCGCGGGCGAATCGAATTTCACCTGAGCGCCGCGCGAACGGCCGATCCAGTTGCGCTGCATGGCCTTGACGTTCTCCGGCCAGTCCAGCCGCTCCAGATCGTCGACCAACCGGTCGGAGTACGCGGTGATGCGCATCATCCACTGCCACAGGCGCTTACGGAACACCGGGAAGTTACCGCGCTCGCTGCGGCCGTCGGCGGTGACCTCCTCGTTGGACAGCACCGTGCCGAGCCCCGGACACCAGTTGACCATCGAATCCGTCTGGTACACCAGGCGATACGAGTCGAGTACGGCGGCCCGCTCGGCGGCGGTCAGCGCGCTCCAGGACCGGCCGTCCGGTGTCGGCCTTGCGCCGGAGGCGAATTCGGCGGCCAGCTCACCGATCGGGCGGGCGCGCGCCAAATCCTCGTCATACCAGGCGTTGTAGATGCGTAGGAAGATCCACTGGGTCCAGCGGTAGTACTCGGGGTCGGTGGTCGCGAACGAGCGGCGCCGGTCGTGGCCGAGGCCTAGGCGATCCAATTGCCGCTGCATCGTCGCGATATTCGACTCGGTGGTGACCCGTGGGTGCGCACCGGTCTGCACCGCGTACTGCTCGGCGGGTAGGCCGAACGCGTCGTAGCCGAGCGCGTGCAACACATTGCGTCCGCGCATCCGGTGGAACCGCGCGTAGACGTCCGTCGCGATGTAGCCGAGCGGATGCCCGACGTGCAGTCCCGCACCGGAGGGGTAGGGGAACATGTCCTGAACGAATAGCTTGTCGGCAGGTGTCGGACCGGCCAGCGGACCGACCGGGTTGGGCGCATGGAAGGTTCCCCGCTCGTTCCACGTCCGCTGCCACCGCCGCTCGATGCGGCCGGCAAGCTCCGCGTTGTACCGATGCTGGGGTACATCGCTTTCGGTTGCACGGGTGTCCTGCACGGTCCTGCCTTCTTGTTATCGCGATCCCCGACAAACTACGTCTATCAGGGTAGAACGTGGCATCGGCGGGTCCGGCGCATGGGCCGTGCTGAATTTGCCGCAGCGGCGTTCCGGTTTGCCGCGCCGACCCGATCCGTTGTGTGTGATGCCTTGCGTTACACCAACTTTCGCGTCTTCACACCGATCGACCGCTCGGTGTGAAAAGGTGCGTTTGCTGTATGCCCGGCCACACGTTCGGCAATGTGGAATGCGCTCTTCCGGGCCGTGCGGCACCGGCTGCTGAATAATTGCTCGATCTTGATCCCAGCCCGGTGCACGGTGCGGGCGGACGTCGATACCGAGCGGTGCGCTAGCCTGCATGGGTGTTCGTCGTCGCTCTCGTCCTGTTCGTGCTGGCCGCCGTGGCCATCGCAACCGGCGTACTCGGGCTGACGGGTCGGCTCCCGCGCAACCGCTTCGTCGGTGTGCACACCGAGACCGCCCTCGCCAGCGACGAGGCCTTCCGGATCGCGAACCGCGTCGCCGCCCCCACCTCCGTCGCGGCGGGCGTGCTGCTCTTCGCGGGCGGCCTCGTCACCTTCGCCGCCACCGGCCCCGTCGCCATCGTGGTGCCCATCGCGGTGGCCGTCATCGCGATATTCACCCTCGGCGGCGGCGCGAACGCGGCCACCAATGCCATCGCCCATCTCGCGCCGGTCCCGGCGACGGAGGGCTGCGGTCAGGCGTGCGGTGCGTGCTCGCTGCGCGACGCCTGCTCCACCGCGAACTGAACTACTCCCCGGGCGATTCGACCGGCCGGGACAGCGGGCTGCTCCATCAAACCATCGGAGCAGGCAAGTTCAATCGTCCTATGATTCTGCGAGATGCGTCACCATTTCGAGGCCGCGGCTCGGGCCGGAGTTAGCGTGTCGCCGTGCGGTTTCTGAGCAGGTTCTATATAGACGGGTTCATCCTCGCGATCCTCGCCACCGTCGGCGTAGCGAGCGTGTTCCCGGCGCGCGGCGCGTTCGCCGACGTCGTCACCTGGGCCACCAAGATCGCCATCGCCATCCTCTTCCTGCTCTACGGCACCCGCCTGGCCCCGCGCGAGGCGCTGGCCGGGCTCACCCACTGGCGGTTGCACACCGTGGTGCTCGGCTGCACGTTCATCGTCTTCCCGCTGCTCGGGCTGGCCGCAGCGGTGCTGAAACCACATGTGCTCACCGACGACCTGTACACCGGCCTGCTGTTCCTGTGCCTGGTGCCGTCCACCGTGCAGTCCTCCATCGCGTTCACCTCGATCGCGAAAGGCAATGTGCCCGGCGCGATCGTCAGCGCGACCACCTCGAACCTGTTGGGCGTCTTCCTGACTCCGCTGCTGGTGATCGCGCTGATGAACACCACGGGCGAGGCCAAGGTCAATTTCTCCTCGATCCTCGACATCGTGCTGCAGCTGCTGGTGCCGTTCCTGATCGGCCAGCTGATCCGGCCGAAGGTCATCGGCTGGCTCAAGCGGTACGCGGAACCCACCAAGCTGGTGGATCGCGGCTCGATCCTGCTCGTGGTCTACAGCGCCTTCAGCGCGGGCATGGTGGAGGGCATCTGGCACATGATGTCGCCGTGGCGCATCCTCGCGTTGGCCGCCGTCTGCGCCGGACTACTAGCGCTGGTGATGAGCGTCACCATGGTGCTCGGTCGGCTGCTCGGATTCGAGCGGGCCGACCGGATCGTCATCGTGTTCTGCGGCTCCAAGAAGAGCCTCGCCTCCGGATTGCCCATGGCCACCGTGCTTTTCACGGGTCAGCCGATCGGCCTGATCGTCCTGCCGCTGATGATGTTCCACCAGATCCAGCTGATGACCTGCGCGGTGCTCGCCCAGCGTTGGTCGCGCACCGACGAATCCGGCGCGGCGGCTCAGGCGCTGCCCGAGGCGGCGTAATTCAACCCCGGACGATCGATGGACGGTCGAATGCCGAGTTGTCGATGACGAGATCGGCCCGGTGTGCGGGATCGACCTCGTCCAGGTACCGCTGTTCGGCGACGGCGTAGCGGTCCCGGTGCACATCGGCGGCATCGGCGCCGTCCCGTTCGATGCCGCGCCGGAACGCGGTCTCGGCGGCCACCGACAACCAGATTCGGTAGTTCCAGTAGCGGTTGAGCTCCGGACGGAACGCGAAGACCCCGTCGACGATCAGCACCGCGTCGTCGGCCGCCTGAGTGCGGATCGCGGAGTGATCAATTTGTGTGAGCGGATCGATGCCGCACAGTGCGCAATCACCCGAGCCACCCGGACCGAGCGGTTCGAGCAGCAGCCGCACCACCTCGTCGTAGTCGAAGGCGTTGCGGTAGTAGCCCTCTCCCGATTCGCGGTCGTAGCGGTGTCGGTCGCGCCACGGCCGCTTGAAATCGTCCAGGCTGGCCCGCAGCACCTCACGCCCGGTTTCGGCGATCCGCTCGGCCAATTCGTGACCGAAGCTGGTCTTACCCGCACCGGTCGGCCCGTCGACGGCCACCAGCGGACGGGTGACGGGCAGCGCGAACACCCGCTCGGCGACCTGCGCCACCATGGCGCTGCGCTCGGGCGATGCCGGACCGGGCAGCGGCTGCTGCCAGGTGGAGACCGAATGACGCACCGCCGGATGTGATCGCATGGCCCGACCGTATCCGGCCGCTCCCCGCTGGGACAGACGCCAATACAACGGGGCGAATCAGTATGGACGCAGGACGATTTCGGTCGGATGGGCATCGCGCGGAGTGTCGATGGCATTGCGTACCGTCCATGCGACGGTCTCGGCGCGCAGGAATTCGTCCGGACGGTATTCGCGCCCCTCGCCCGCGATGATCTCGCGCTGCATATCGGTGTCGATGCGGCCCGGGTGAATCGAGGTGACGCGCAGCGACGGCTCCTCCAGCCGCAGCGCGTCGCCGAAGGCGCGCAGCCCGAATTTACTCGCGGCATAGGACGCCCAGCCCGGATTCGCCCGCAGGCCCGCACCCGAATTGATCAGCACCACATGGCCGTTCGCGCTGCGCAGGGCCGGAAGCAGCAACCTGGTGAGCTCCGCGACCGCGATCAGGTTGGCCTCCAAGGTCTTTCGCCACTGCTCCACCGAGGATTCGGCGATGGTGCCGATATCGGCGATGCCGGCGTTGTGCACCAGCACATCCAGGCGCGGAATCGCCGCGGCCGCGGCGGCTACCACCGGATAGTCGGTGAGGTCGACGGGCCAGCCGGTGGCACTTGGCAATTCGTCCAGGATCTTGCGCAGCGAATCGGCGGACCGCGCGCCGAGCAACAATTCGTGCGTCGGCGCGAGCGCGCGGGCGATGGCCGCGCCGAGGCCCCGGCTGGCGCCGGTGATCAGTGCGACGGGTGGGGTGCTGGTCACGGGCTCGGTCATAGGGCAACCGTAGCGAGTCTCGAAAAGGACACGTCAAGATCGGTAGCATCCGGGGCACGCGCCGCGATGCTTGCATACATGACGGGGTATGCCGCGCTCAGCTCGACCGAATCACGATCAGGTACCGCAGGGCGGGCGTATCTACCGGTGACATCGCAGAATAGTTGGATGGCACATCCGGGTTTCACCCCCACCCAGCTCGCGGCCCGCGCCGCGTACCTGCTGCGTGGCAACGACCTGGGGACCATGACCAGCGCGGCGCCGCGGCTGTATCCGCACATGTGGAGCTGGGACGCCGCCTTCGTCGCGGTGGGGCTGGCCCCGCTGAGCGTGGAACGCGCGGTGATCGAGCTCGATACGCTGCTCTCGGCGCAGTGGAAGAACGGGATGATCCCGCACATCGTCTTCGCCAACGGCGTCGACGGTTACTTTCCCGGCCCGGCCCGCTGGGAGTGCCGCAAGCTGGCCGCCAACGCACCCGACGGACCGGACACCTCGGGCATCACCCAACCGCCGGTGCACGCCATCGCGGTGCAGCGCATCCTGGACCATTCACGCAGGCACGGCCGCAGCACCAGGGCGGTGGCCGAGGAATTCCTGAACCGCCGCTGGCCCGATCTGGTGCGCTGGCACCGCTGGCTGGCGCACGCGCGCGACCCGAAGGAGAGCGGCCGGATCACGCTGTACCACGGCTGGGAATCCGGTATGGACAATTCGCCGCGCTGGGATCGCGCCTACGCCAACGTGATTCCCGGCGAGCTGCCGCCGTATCAGCGCGCGGATATCGCGGTGGTGCCCGATCCGACGCAGCGGCCGAGCGACCGCGAATACGAACGGTATCTGTGGCTGGTCGAGCAGATGCGCCGGGCGGGTTACGACGATTACCAGCTCGCATCGACCATGAGCTTCGCCGTCGAGGATGTCTTCGTCACCGCGATATTCGCGCTCTCCTGTGAGGTGCTCGCGCAGATCGGCGAGGAGTATCACCAGCCGAATGCCGAGGTCCGCGAGCTGTTCGGCTGGGCGGACCGGTTCCGCGACGGTGTCATCGCGACCACCGACGCGCGCACCGGCGCCGCCCGTGATTTCGATGTGCGGCTGCAGCGCTGGATCACCACCGAAACCCTGGCCATGTTCGCGCCGCTGCTGTGCGGCGGCCTGCCGAGGGAAACCGAGCGCAGCCTGCTGCGGGTGTTCGAGGGTCCGCGTTTCTGCGGACATCCGGATCTGCGCTACGCGCTGCCGCCCTCGACCTCGCCGGTATCCAAGGATTTCCGGCCGCGCGAATATTGGCGCGGGCCGGTCTGGCCGGTGATGAGCTGGCTGTTTTCCTGGGTGTTCGCCCGGCGCGGGTGGGCCGAACGCGCCTATATGCTGCGCGCCGAGGGACTGCGCCAGGCCAGCGACGGCAGCTTCGCGGAATACTACGAACCGTTCACCGGTGAACCGCTCGGCAGCATGCAGCAGTCGTGGACCGCGGCGTCGGTACTGGACTGGTTGGGTTGATTCAGCCGCGTTGACAGGTTCGAGCTACTAATTCGCAAACGCACCATCCGAAACTCTGGTCACATCTAGAGCAAATGGCTATCGTCTGACGCCATGGATACCACGAGTTGGAGAGCGAACATCCGGCGCTGCGCGACAACGTTGTCCATGATCGCCATTACCGGCATCCTCACCGCAAATGCCATGGCCGCCGCGGCGCCGAGCGGCCCGGACGTCTCGTCATGGCAGCACATCGACGGCCGGGCGATCGACTGGTTCTCCGTCAAACGCGCCGGGCACGATTTCGCCATGGTGAAGGCGACCGAGGGCCTCAACTACGTCAACCCCTATTTCGTCCAGGACAGTCTGCTCATGCGCACGGCCGGGGTGGCCCGCGGGACATACCATTTCGCGCGGCCCAATATGGCGCCGGAGGCACAGGCCGCGCTCTACTCGACCGTGGTACTCGGCCAGAACGGCCCGCTCGACCTGCCGCCCGTGCTCGATCTGGAGAGCTCCGGCGGCCTCGCACCCGCCGCGCTGATCAACTGGACGCACCGGTATCTCAACACCGTCCAGGCGCTCACCGGCCGGACACCGATCATCTACACCTATCCCCGGTTCTGGCAGACCGCGATGGCCGACAGCAATGAATTCACCGGATACCCGCTGTGGATCGCGGATTACCGCGGCAACTCCGCACCCGAGGTGCCCGGCGGCTGGCCTACCTGGACGTTCTGGCAGACCACCGACAGCGGCAACATTCCCGGCATCAACGGCGGCACCGATGTCAACGTATACAGCGGCGCCCAAGGCGATTTCGCCCGCTTCGCGCATATGTGAACACGCGACGAATCCGCTACGTTCCCCTCGGACGTAGCGGATTCGTTTGCGGCTCAGGCATTTACCGGCAGCGCCAGCACGACGTCCTGTTCGTTGTCAGGCAGGTAGCGCACCTGCACGATCCGGCCCACCTGCACCAGCCCGATCGCCTTGGGGGAGAGGAACTTCTCCGCCCGGGTGCGGAAAGTCGTTCCGTCCGGGCGGGTTACCACCAGGTCGAGGACGACGAGGGTGTGGCCGTCCCGGATCTCGCCGGATACGTCCAGCGCGCGAACCACCGCCTGCGCCGCGGTTCCGCGGGCCGCGATATCGAGCTTGGCCCTGGTGGTTATGCCCTTGCGGATCATCGCCTCGTCCAGCACCCGCTGCGCGGCCGCGCGGTCACCCGAGCTGTCCACCTCCACCCGTTCCGGCCGGCCGGGCAGATAGCGCACCGGCAGCACCACACCGGGTTTCAGCAGCGCCAGTTCGGTAAGGGGCACAATCATTTTCGCGTGCGATTCGAAGGCCTCGCCGTGCGCGCCCTCGACGCTGAATTCGATGCGGACCTGCGGCTGATCGTTGACGGTGAGCCCGGTCTGGCGGAACGAGGTGATGGTGCCGAGCCCGATCGGGGCATTGCGGAATTCGCTGCTGTTGCGTCCGGTGAGCGCCTGCAGGATGCCATCGCCGCTGAACGCGAAAACGATTGGCACCACGGTGATCGCGATGATCGGCAGTGCGAGTTGCGGGCCGACCCAGCCCGCGGCCGGGGCGAACGGATCGGTACTGGTGTAGGTGAATCCGTGCCAGAGGTAGTAGCCGATCGCCAGTACGAAAAAGCCCGCGGCGATCCAGCGGATCTTGGATTTCATGATGTTCCTCGTCGGTTCGAGCCTTCCGGTGCACGCCTCCGTTCGACGTTCACCGGAATTCGGTTGTCTCGGTGGTGAATTCAGCTGCCGACCACGGTCGTGCAGGCAAAGGTGATGTCGAATTTCTGGGATTTGACCCCGGCCAGCGGATTCGCCGGATCGGGTGTGCCGATGCCCTCGCCACTGACCTTGTAGGTGTTGCCGTCCTTGGTGACCTTGGCCGAGCCGCCGGGCGCGCCGTTGCCGAAGCCGATCGCGTACGGCAGGCCGTTCGCGCCGCCCTTACTGCCCGCGATGGCCACCGCCTGCACCGTGTCGGAACCCGTAATCGTCGCGCTCACAGCCAAGTTGCCGTAGGTGGCGTTGCTGGTGTCGGCGAGTGCGAGCGCCAGGGTGCCGCCCTGTTTGGCGCAGGTGGTGTCGAACTTCGCGTCCAGGGTCTTGCCGTCGACGGCGGCGGAGGATTTGCCCGCGGGTGCGGCCGGAACCGGTGCGGGGGCGCTGGAAGTACTCGGCTTGCTGCTCGGCTTGACGCTCGGCTTGGCGGAGTTGTCGCCGCAGCCGGTGACGAACAGGGCAACTATGGCCGTTGCCGCGACGGCGGATGCGGTCAGCCGCAGTGGGGTGTGCATGATATTCCTCGTTCTTCGGTGGCTCGCCGATCGAGCCGTTGCCGAAAACGTATGGGCGGCTGCCGACCTACCGATCCCAGGTTTTCGGTGGGTCCAGGCCCAGAAAACTCCGTTAACCTGGACGAATGCGAAGACCCCGCGCCATGGTGCTGGACGAGGTGTGGCGCGGGCTCGACGATGTCGCCGCGCTCAGCGGACCACACGGCGGACCGCTGCGGCGCACCGTGAAGTTGATCCTCGATCCGCTGGTGATCCGCCCGGTGCAGTTCCCGGACTGCGCCGGGCCCGTGCTCAATGCCGACGGTGCGGTGCTGCTCGCGGCGCGCATCAATGCGGCCGCCGATGTCCTGCGAGCAACCGCCGCCTGGTTCACGCTGCTCAAGCAGGTGCGGCGGGCGCTGCGGATCACCGAGGGCAATCCGCAGGACCTGTACTTTCAGCGGTGTTTCGAACTCGCAACGGTGCGCGGCGCACCGAATCCCTTGCAGGACCGGACGATTGCTGAATCGATACTTCGAGAGATCCATGAATACGCGGCCGGACGAACCGCCCAGGCGCTGAAAGAGTATGTGAGCGACGGAAAACGGGCACACGAACTCATCGGCCTGATCGAAATCGCCTGGCGGCGCAGACCCGGCCTCCCAACGGCCGATTCCGATCAGACCAGCACCGTTGCCGCACTGCTCGACGCATGCGGCACCGAACGCCGCGACCTCCCGGCCACGGCCACTCTGCTCGACCGGCTGATCACCGGCCACGCCGGGACTCACCTCGGAATTCGCCTGTGGCACAACAGGTCAGCACCGCACGAGGCCGCACACTGGCTCGGCCTGACCGTGCATCGCACACCACGACGACCCGAACTCGGCACCACCGCATCGAAGGCGGACCTCGGCATCGCGTTCGACCGCACGATCTACGAACGCGTCTTCACGGTACTTCAGGCGTCGAGCGAGCGCGCCGAACTACCGCCCATTCCGGAACTGGTCGGCACCGAGATCGCCCGCAGCTGCGCGCCGTGGGCACTACTCGACGAATCACTCAGGGCGACAGCGACAATCGGCGTCGCGCTCGCGATCGGTTTGACGCCGCTCGGTAATGCGGCGCAGCGGAAAACCGCCGAATCAGCAACATCAACAGGAAACCCCGCGCACCAACCCGACGATCAACCAACAGAAACCGCGGCGCACCGAGTTATCAACAGTCGCTGGCAGCGGGAAGCCTATGTCCTGCAAGCCCGCAGGCTCGCCGTCCACGTGCAGACAGCCCCGGCCACCTCGCGTCCATCGGTCGCCGACACCACCACCAACCGGTCTGCCGCGCTCAGCGGGCGCACCGACACGGCGTCAACCATCGGTACGCGGCCCCATCCCGACGAGCAAGGACAAACCGCTGGTGAGCAGATCAAAACTGGCACACCACAATCCGGTACTGCCACAGTGTCGGGCGAGCTGGCGAGGACAAGCACCGATGATGCGGCGGATACCGCCGCAGCCATCCATAGCTCCACTCATACCGGCGCGGCGGAACAGACAGTGCGGACCAGGGGCAGCGCAACTCGAGTCGATGCGACCGCCACGCCACTGCTCGGCGGGGCTTCGGTCCGACCCGCCTCGGCCCCAGGCACACACGTCGATGCGACCCAGGAGACCAAACCAGCGCGCCCCGAGATGCGGCCAGCAGATACGGCCGCCGCACCGCGACTCGGCAACACTTCGACCGGAACAGCCACGACCCCAGACGCACAGGGCGATGCGACCCGAACGGCCGATCCGACGCGAGCGGAGATGCGATCGGTCGATACGGCCGCCGCGCCGCAACTCGGCCGCACTTCGGCCGGAACCGCCACGGCCCCAGACGCGCAGGTCGATGTGACCCGGGTGACCAATCCAGCGCGAGCCGAGATGCGGTCAGTCGATGCAGCCACCGCGCCGACAACCACCACGCCGCCGCTCGGCAGGGATTCGGTCGAAACCACGTCAGCCGCAGACGCACGCGGTGACGCGATGCGGGTGGTCGATCCGGCGCGGCCAGAGATGCGGTCGGTCGATGCCGGGGAACATCTCGTCAATCTGGCCACCGGAATCGGTGAAACACCCGCTTGCATAATCGATCTCAATGGTTCGCCGCGGACAATCGCCGGAACACCCGCCAGCGGGCCGCTCGCGGTGATCGCCGCCGAATTGCGGACACCGTGGCGGCTTTACCTGAGGCGGCTGTGGGTTCGGTTGCACGGGCGAGATGTGCGGGAGTATCCGGTCACCGAGCCGCGGGAGCTGTGGGATCTGTTGGATGGGGTCGCGCGGTCGGTTATCTTGGATCACCGGATGCGGGTCAAACGGGCGCTGAGCGTCTACGCTACTGTGCCGCAACCTGATTCGCCCGAATCGAGGGCGAGCTGATGGGCGCTGTACATATCTCGCGGCGGGGTGGGCTCTTGGTGGTGGCGCCGGACGGTGCGCCGATCGTGCTCGATGCCGAACCCGGGCTCGATACCTCGGTGCTCGAGGTGCCGGGCGGGCATCTGACGTGGAGTCTGCTCGGCGGAGAACGAATTCCGGCCGCCGTACTGGACGATCCCGATACGGCGCAGGATTGGCTCTGGGCGGTGTACGGGGAGCGGATCGCCATGGCACTGGCCGATTTCGGCGGCGGCGCGATCGAAGTCGATACAGACCCGGTTTTGCCCGAGCTGGTCGCCAACGCCTGGCGGCTCGGGTACGCGCATTGGGCGGCGCGCTGGTGGCCCGCGTCGACCGTCGACTCGATCGCACCGCTGGACGCGCGGCTGCTCGCCGAGGAGATCGCCGGGCTGACGGCCGAGTGCGAGTTGCTGACAGACGGGGCGGACGCGGTAGTCGATGATCCGGATCGCACAACCATCGGTCGCGCAGAGGATTACGCACTCGCGGCCGGTCCGGGTGCGGCCGGGGCCTCGTTGGTGCTAGCGCGGGGGACCGGGGGATGGGAGTGGCTGCGCTGCCCGCCCGGCCTGCTCGACGCGTCCGAGCGGGCCGTAACCTGGGAGGTGATGCGCGAGGCCGGGCGCAATATCGTTCAGGTATCGGTGGTCGCGGCACCGCGGATACCGGTCGAGGTGCCAGCGCATCTGCATCCGCGCGCGGCCATCGCCGCATCCGGTGGCACGGTCGATGTTCAGCTGACGCGGTCGGGCGAGCTGTGGAGCAGTATTTCCGCCGCCCCGCCCGAGGCGGAAACCGGTGTGGCCGTTCATATCTACGTGCCGGGTCTACCGGAACGGGCCGATCCGGGCGGCGCGGCGGCCCGGCAGCGCGTTCGAGATTTCGCGGCGCTGCGATTGCGGCGGGCGCTCGCGGGCGGCGATACTGCCGCCGACGGACCGCTGCTTGCCGAAATCGCGGCGGCGAACTCGGATTCGGACTTCTGATATGACAGCGGAAATACCCGGTGACGGTCGCGAGCTACTGATTGCGGGTGCCGAGGCCTACGGACGGGGCGAAATCGCCGAGGCGCTGCGCATTTTCGAAGACGCCTGTGCGCGGACCGAAGGTGGTGTGCGCATCGGCGCGATGGTGAATGCCGCGAGCATGTACGACCAGCTCGGCAGGCATTCCGAGGCAATCGCCAAATACCGTGCGGTACTTGCCGAAATCGCCGAGGACGCAGTGCGGCCGCGTGCGAGCGCACTGATCAATATGTCACAGGCGCTGCAACATATCGGCGATCTCGACGGCGCACAAACGGCATTGGAGCAGGCGCGCACCCTGCTGCGCGGCCACGACGAGCTCGGTGAGCTACGAACCGCCTATCTGCTCTCGCTGACCGCGGTGGCGATGCATCGCCAGCGGTGGGTATACGCGCTCGAGCTCGCCACCGAATCACTCGACGCCGCAGTGCGGTTCGCGCCGCATCTGGCGGGTCATCCGCTGATGAATATGGCGAGCATCCATTTCGAGACCGGCCGCCATGAACTGGCCGACGATTTCGCGGCACAGGCATTGGCGGCCTTCGAATCGGCGGGCGACAACAATGCGGCCGCGGAGACCCGGCAGAACCTTGCCATCATGCGGATCCGCCGCGACCGATTCGCCGACGCTGAACCGTATCTGCGTGCCAGCCAGGAGTATTTCGAGCGGGCCGGTCTCGGTCACCGCGCCGGTATCGGCTACAAAATGCTCGGATTCCTGGCCGAGAGACGCGAGGATTTCACCGAGGCCCGGGCGTTCTACGATCGTGCCCTGCACTACTTTCTGGAGACCGGTGCGTCGATAGATGCGGCGGATGTGCGAATTCGCCTCGCCACCCTCATTTTCACCACCGGACACCAGGACTCGGGGAGTGCCACACAACACCTGAACGCCGCCGAGCAACTACTCGCCGAGGCCCGCACCACCTACGCCGAGTCCGGACTCGGATTGCACTGTGCCCAACTGGATTTCTGGCATGCCGCCCTGCTGGAAGCATTGGTGGACAATGCGGCCCACGTCGATCCGAGGCTACTCACCGTCGCAGTCGATATCGCCGTACCGGCCGCCCTGGCCATCGACGCGGTCCGCTACACCCTGCCGAATGGCCGCCAACGCGACCAGTGGCACCGCCGAATCGCCGACCCGGCAATGCGTTTGGCCTTCAGATTCGCCTATCTGTCGGGCAACACCGAGCTGCTCGCCGACCTGATAGCCACCAAATGCGCCGGTACCACCCTGCGCATCGACCGGTCCGAAACCGCTGCCCGCCTACGCATCCCATTCGAAATCATGGCACCGGACGCCACCCCGCCGCCCCCACTGCGCACCGCGCTCCAACTCGGCTCCGCCCTAGCCGATATCGCGGCCGATGCCGGACTACCGGTCACCGCACCACCGCGCCTGACCGTATCCGGCGGCCGCATCGCGCTAGCCGACTACATCGCCGCGGCCGAACAGCGCTATCAGCGAAACATCCGCGCCGACAAGGTGATTCCGGCATGACCGCCCGGTCTGGCGGTTTCCGCATGAAGAGCCAACCAACAGTCCTCGTGCGCATGGCCGACGCCGGGGACCTCTACCTGTCCTGGCAGTGGGAAGGTGAATCCGGCGCTCCGGAAGTCGCGTGTCTGCCTGAGGATCAGGTGGTCGCAGCGCTGCGCCGACTCGCCGATGCGTTGCCGGATCCGGCCGAGCCGGGTGGCCTCGAACGCGCCTTGTCGAGCGGTGCGTTCGCCTCGATCGACGCCGAATACGACCTCGCACAGACACTTTCGCGAGCGCTATTGCCAGCGCGGCTGGCCGGGCAAATGCACGACCTGTTCCGGCAGGGGATCCGCCCGCACCTTCGGGTGCAGCCATCGCCGCGGGTGGCGCAGGTGCCGTGGGAGCTGATCGCGCCGCATCCGGAGCTGCGTCTGATCGATATCGCCGATATCAGCTTGCTCGCACCGGCGGCGATCGTCGCCGACCCGGCTCGAAAAGCGCCCGGTTGGGCGCAGACCCGTGAACTTCCGGTGGTCGCCGTGTTGGATCCGCGCATACCCGGCTTTCGCGCCGATTCACCGCTGGGTTCGGTGCTCGGCCGACCGGACAATACTGGACCACTGGCCCAGCGGATTTCGGCGTATATGGCAGCGAGTCGGCTGGTGCCGAACGTGTCGGAGCCAGCGGCCGCGTTTCGACGCACCGATTTAGATCGGACCTGGCTGAGCGCCGCGCTGCGCCGGGGTGTCTCCCGTCTGCTGTACGTCGGTCATGTGACCGCAGCACCACCGGAGTCCGGACAGAGCGAGAATGCCGAACTCCACCTGTGCTGTTCGACCGAATCCCCAGGCTTCGCGCAACCGACTCGCACTCATCGCCCGCTCTCGGCGAAGGACCTCCTGCTCGGAACGCACACGCTTGCCGCGGAACCTGTTGCGGGGCACGAACTCTGGCCGATGCCGAGTCGCGTCGCCCTGATCGCCTGCGAGAGCGGCGGAGATCTCCGTTTCACCGAGGCCATCGGTCTGGTCGCCGCGCTACTCTCCGCCGGAGCCCAACTGGTCACCGCGACTCGCTGGCCGCTGCCCACCGACCACGCCCTGCACCGCATCGCCGGTCTCGCCCCGGATCAGCACCCGCTGCAAAGAGCCATCTGCGCAATAGATTCCGCGCACGAACAACCCGACCCGATCGCAACGCTGGCCGACTGGCACCGCGAACAACTCGCACGCTGGCGCAAGGATGCGACGATGGACCACTCACCCCTGCTGTGGTCCGCGTTCGCCACCATCGCCACCTGACAATCCGCGCTCACGTCGGCAAAACCCCACTCACGCAACCGCGGTCGCGCTCACACCCGATGCGCCAGTAGATGTTCCATAATCAACCGGGTCAGCGCCTCGGGCGCCTCCTCCGGTATCCAGTGCGAGACATCCTCCAGCATCTCGAATCGGTACGGCCCGCGGACATATCCTTCCGCGGCCAGCGCGGCGGTCGACCCGACGGCGGAATCCTCGGTGCCCCAGACATATAGCGTCGGCACCTCGACCTTCCCGACCGGACCGCTCAAATGCATTGCGCGGTACCAGTTCAGCGCGGCGGTGAGCGCCTCGTGCTGCGCCAACCGGCCGACGTGCTCGTCGATCCGCTCCTGCGGAACCTTCCATTCGAAGGCCTTGCGCAGTGCGGCGCAGTCGTCGGCGAGCAGTGTCCGCTCGGCAATCCGCGGCTGCCTCAGCAGCTGCATATACGCGGACCTTTTGGCCTGATCCTCGTCCTCCGCGATGGCCTTCAGGAAGGCGGCGGGGTGCGGCACCGAAACCGCGGTGAGGCTGCGGACCCGCTCCGGCTGTTCGGCCGCGAACGCCCACGCGACGTAGGCGCCCCAATCGTGGCCGACCAAATCGAAACGCCGCCAATCGAGTTCGTCGGCGATCGCCGCGACATCACCCACCAGCTCTTCGAGCCGGTACTCGGCGATCCGTTCGGGCCGGACGCCCGGGGAGTAACCGCGCTGGTTGGGCGCCACCGCATGGCATCCGCCGCCGCCGAGCGCGGTCAACTGGAATTCCCATGCGGCGGCCGACTCCGGAAAGCCGTGCAGCAGCAGGACTTCCCGGCCGCCCGGTGCGCCCGATGACAGCGCGTCGAAAGTTCCGGCGGCCGTGGGAATGGTGATCGCTTCCAGCACGGCCCCGACTCTAACCCCTCACGCTTGTCTCGCAGATCGGCTGGGGCTCAGCCCACCCGTTGCCCGACCACCCCTCATCGAGTCGCTCAGTGCTCGTCGTAGTGGCCTTCGTGCGCCGCGTGCCGATGTCCATCGTGCAGGTAATCGACGTGATCGCCATGCCGGACCGCGGTATGACCGCACCCCGCGCCGTGCACATGGTCGTGCGCCGCGTGCTCGACGTGGCCGGTCGGCTCGCATTCGTCGTAGTGGCCGTCGTGTTCGCGGTGCAAGTGGCCGTCGTGCGCGTAGTCGATGTGGTCACCGTGCTGGACGGCGAGATGACCGCAGCCTTCGCCGTGCCGATGATCGTGTTCGGTGTGCTCTGCGTGTGCCGTAGTCATCCGGATGCCTCTTTCCGTGTGCGGACATGGGAGTCACGAACCCCGAATACCCTAACGGATGCGCATCCATGCATGTAGCTATTCGATAGCCGGTATGTCACAGCACCTGAGAGAGGAACCGCTGCAGGCGCGGCGTCTCGGCGGCGTCGAATATCGCGTCCGGCGTCCCCGTCTCGACGACCTGCCCGGCGTCCATGAACACCACCGTGTCGGAAACCGATCTGGCGAAACCCATTTCGTGCGTCACCACGATCATCGACATACCGCCCGCGGCCAGCTCGCCCATCAGCGCGAGCACACCCTTGACCAGCTCCGGATCCAGCGCCGAGGTGGCCTCGTCGAAGAACATGATCTCCGGGCGCATGGCCAGCGCCCGCGCGATGGCCACCCGCTGCTGCTGCCCGCCGGACAGATTCGACGGCCGGGTATCGGCCTTATCCCGCAGCCCGACCACCTCCAGCTGCTCCAGCGCGAGCGCCCTGGCCTCCTCCTTGGACAGGCCGCGCAGCTTGCGCGGACCGAGCGCGACATTGTCGGCCACCGTACGGTGCGGGAACAGGTTGAAGTGCTGGAACACCATTCCGATGCGCTGGCGCAGCCGATCCGGATTCTCGGTGAGCACCGACTTGCCGTCCAGCAGCACATCGCCCGCATCGGGTTCGTGCAACCGGTTCAACACCCGCAGCAGCGTCGACTTCCCGGAACCGGACGGGCCGATCACCGTCGTCGTCTTGCCCGCGTCGACATGGATATCGATACCGCGCAGCACCTGACTGCCGCCGAGCCGAAGATGCAGTCCGGTACCGGTGAGTGACGAGCTCATGGTCAGCGCCCTTCCGTGATCACGGCCTGCTCGACCGGATCGATCGGCCGATCGGGACCGGTCCGCATCCGCCGGTCGATGTAATTGACGAGGTGGGTGAGCGGAATGGTGAGCAGCAGGTACACCAACCCGGCCGCGACCAGCGGGGACAGATTGCCGGTCTGCGCGTTGAGATCCCGGCCCACCGCGAACAATTCGCGCTGGGAGGCGAGCAATCCGAGGAAGTAGATCAGTGAGGAATCCTTGATCAGCGCGATGAACTGGTTCATCAGCGCGGGCAGCACCCGGCGCACACCCTGCGGAATCACCACCAAAGTCATTGCCTGCCGGTAGCCGAAGCCGATGGCGCGGGCCGCCTCCAACTGTCCCGGCTCGACCGACTGGATACCGGAGCGGAAGATCTCCCCGATGTACGCGGAGGCGAGCAACGCCAGCGCTATCGCGCCGAGCCAGTACGGATTGTTTCCGGTGATATCGCGGACCACCGGGCCGACACCGAGTCCGATCACCAGGATGATCACCACCGCGGGCAGCCCGCGGAAGATGTCGGTGTACACCCTGGCGGGCCAGCGCAGCCAGCGAGTACGGGAGATACCCGCCACCGCGAGCAGCATGCCGAGTACGGTGCCCAGCGCGCCCGAAACAAGCGCCAGCACAAGGGTATTCGGCAAGCCGGTCTTGAAGAGATCGGGAAATGCCTTGCGGTACAACGACCAGTCGAGGAAGGTGTCCTTCAACTGCCGCAGTGTGGATTTCGGCGCCTGCTGCGCCGTATCGTCCGGCTTGTGCTGTGCCGCGATGGCCGCGAAGTCGGGGAGCTGGGGCATCGGCGCCGCCTTCGAACCGGGTTTCCAGCCGGGCGGCAGCTGCCGCGGCACCCAGTCGGCGTACAGCCGGGCATAGGTGCCGTCGGCGATCACCGCGTCCAGCCCGCTGTTCAGCGCGTCGATCAGCGGCTGGTTGTTCTTGCGCACCGCGTAGCCGACGAAATTGTCCAGGCTGAAGGTGTTCTGCGCCACCGAGGTTCCGTCACCCGGTTTGACCAGGCCCTGGGCCTGCACCGACGGCGCGACCCAGGCGTCGACCTGGCCGGACTTCAGGTTCGCGTACGCGGTGTTGTAGTCCGGGAACTTCACCGGATCCAGGTGCAGCTGATTGACCACATAGTCGTCCTGCACCGTGCCCTGTACGACGGCGATCCTGGTGCCGCGATTCAGATCCGAAAAGCCTTTGATGGCACTGCCATTCGGCAACACCAGGGAGAAGTAGCCGAAATCGTAGCCGTTGGTGAAGCCGACCAGCCTGCGGCGCTCGTCGGTGGTGGTGATGTTCGACGAGCCGACATCGAAACGCCCGCCGGCCACCTGGGATAGCAGCGGCGCGAATTCGGTACCCGAAAACTCCACTTGCAGACCGAGTTTCGCGCCGATCGCGCGCAACAGCTCGTTATCGAAACCGGTGTAGACGCCCGCCGAGTTCACGCAGATGCTCGGCGGCGCGTCGGAGATGGTGCCGACGCTGAGCTTGCCCGGCGTGCTCAGGCCGAGCTTCGAGGTGTCGACGGCGCTCAGCGGTAGCACACCGTCGGTGGTGTAGCGGTCGACGCCCGCGCCGGTCCCGGTGGCCAGATTCGTCGGTGCGGCGGAGGCGGCGGCGATGCCGGGCGGCGCGCACTGGGAGGGACCACCGCCGCCGGAGCCGCAGGCCGTCGCGGCGATACCGACGGCGAGCAGCAGCACGGCGAATATCGAACGAGACCGTGCCCGCGAACGAGAACCGGCGGAGTAAATGCGCACAGCGGGCAGACCAGCCATGATAGGTAACCCTAGCCGCCGCCCACCTGCTAATTCGCGGCAACCCCCGGTCGCCTGACCAGTCGCCCGTGACGGCGGAATCGAGATCGTCGTGATCCGAATTCCGCCGACACGGGAAAGCCGCTATCGGGCAACCGGATCAGGCCAGTCCGTTGACCGGCTCCGGGTTCACCTCGTCGCGCCAGCGAATCGCCTCCCGCACCTCGGCCAGGTCGTAATCGGGTCCGCTGACCCCGACGGTGAACAGCGACACCCCGGCCTCGTGCAGCTTCAGCGCCCGATCCGCACCCGGCCACTGCACCGACCGCTCGATCTTGGACTGATCGGCCCCGACCTGCGCGCAGTGCTCGGCCAGGATCCGATTCTTGCGCTCGAGCACCTGCAGATCGGCGAAGGCGTGCCAGATCTGGGCGTATTCCGCGACCAAACGCAGCGTCTTCTTCTCCCCGCCGCCGCCGATCAGAATCGGGATCTCCCTGGTCGGCTGCGGGTTCAGCTTTCCGAGCCGGGCCGTGAGCCGGGCCAGGTACTCCTTCAGCAGGTCCAGCCTGCTGCCCGCGGTCCCGAAGTCGTAGCCGTATTCGAGATAGTCCCGCTCGAACCACCCGGCACCGATACCGAGGATGAGCCTGCCGTCACTGATGTGGTCGACGGTGCGCGCCATATCGGCCAGCAGGTCCGGATTGCGATAGCCGCCGCCGGTGACCAGCGCGCCGATCTCCACCCGCTCGGTTTGCTCGGCGAATGCGGCGAGCATGGTCCAGCACTCGAAGTGCGCCCCGTCCGGATCGCCGGTCAGCGGGAAGAAGTGGTCCCAGTTGAAAATCACGTCGACGCCCGCGTCCTCGGCCCGCAGGACCGCGTCGCGGATGAGTCCGTACTTCGGTGCGTGCTGCGGCTGCAGCTGAACTCCGATACGAACCGGACGACTCATGAGGGCTCCTCGGCTTCGGGATCTATTTCCGGAAACGACATTAGGCCCGCCCCTCGCCGACCACCACCCCCATCGAATCACCGCGTGATGCCGAGGCGTTCGATCGGCCTGCGGGATCGGCGTCCGGCCCAGTAAGATCGCCGGAACCCTGTACTCGGATCGTCCGGCACGTTCCTGCCGGTGAATGGGATGTGATTTGTCATGGCCACAGTGACCTTCGACCGTGCGACGCGGCTCTACCCCGGCGCCACCAAACCCGCCGTCGACGCGCTGAACCTCGAGATCTCCGACGGTGAATTCCTGGTTCTGGTCGGCCCGTCCGGCTGCGGAAAGTCCACCTCGCTGCGCATGCTCGCCGGCCTGGAGGATGTCAACGACGGCCGAATCCTCATCGGCGCCAAGGACGTAACGCACGCCGAGCCCAAAGAACGCGATATCGCGATGGTGTTCCAGAACTACGCGCTCTACCCGCATATGACCGTCGCGGAGAATATGGGCTTCGCACTGAAGCTGGCCAAAGTCGCCAAGGCCGAGAAGGAAAAGCGGGTGCAGGAGGCGGCCAAACTGCTCGACCTCGAGCCGTATCTGGACCGCAAACCCAAGGCGCTGTCCGGCGGTCAGCGCCAGCGCGTCGCGATGGGCCGGGCGATCGTGCGCCAGCCGCACGTATTCCTCATGGACGAGCCGCTGTCGAACCTCGACGCGAAACTGCGCGTGCAGACCCGCACCCAGATCGCGCAGCTGCAGCGCAGGCTCGGCACCACCACCGTGTACGTCACCCACGATCAGGTCGAGGCGATGACCATGGGCGACCGGGTGGCGGTGCTGAAAGATGGTCTGCTGCAACAGTGTGCGACGCCGCGCGACCTGTACCGGGATCCGGCCAACGCCTTCGTCGCCGGGTTCATGGGTTCGCCCGCGATGAATATGTTCACGCTGCCGATCACCGACGGCTCGGTGCAACTCGGCGGGTACGCGCTGCCGGTGCCGCGCCACGTTGCCGACGCCGTGCAGGGCTCGGTGCAGGTCGGTGTGCGCCCAGAGCATCTGGAAATCGGCTCGGACGGCATCGAAATGGAGGTGGACGTGGTGGAGGAACTCGGCTCCGACGCCTACATCTACGGCCGGACCATTGCCAACGGCTCGTCCAACGGCGCCGGGGAAACCGTTGTGGCACGGGCTGATTGGCGTAACCCGCCGGCCAAGGGCACCCGGGTGCGGCTGTCGACCGATCCGGAGCACACCTACTTCTTCGACGCCGCCGACGGGCGCAGGCTGCACTGAATACGCCCACGGTGAAATGACCGCGCGGCCGGTGCCGCGTCCGTAAGCTTCGAATCTCGGTTACGCCTTTGCAGGGCAGGAGAGTTGACGATGAAGATTGCGGTACTCGGCACCGGTGAGGTCGGTAGGCGGTTGGCGGGCAAGCTCGTCCAGCTCGGACATACCGTGACGCTCGGCTCACGCACCGCCGACAATGCGGCGGCGACCGAGTGGGCCCGCGAAACCGGCGGTGGGCACGGCACTTTTGCCGATGCCGCGGCCGATGCCGAGCTGATCGTCAACGCGACCGCCGGCACGGCGTCGGTGGCCGCGCTCACCGCGGCGGGCGCGGCCACCCTGAGCGGCAAGGTGATCATCGACGTCTCGAACGGGCTCGAATTCACCAGCGGCGGACCGAAACTGGTGATTCCCGAGGCCGGGAGCGTCGCGGAGGAACTGCAGCGGGCCTTTCCGGAGGCCCGCGTGGTGAAGACGCTCAACACCATGAACAACAAGACCATGGTGGACCCGTCCCGGGTTCCCGGCCCGCACAACGTCTTCCTGAGCGGTGACGATGCGGCCGCCAAGGCCGATGTCGCCGGGTTGTTGCGGTCGTTCGGGTGGGGTTCGGAGCAGATCATCGATCTCGGCGATCTGAGCACCGCGCGCAGCACCGAACCGCTGGTCATGTTGTGGATCAACCTGTCTCGCACGTTCGGCACCGAGAACATCAACCTCGCGGTGCGGCACGACTGAGTCGAAACCCGTCATCCTTTGCGCCCCGGGGCTTTCCGCCGCGTCCGTTCCCGCATGTAGTCCTCGTTCAACCGCACACCCAGCTCCTCCAACGAAATCTCCCGTCCGCTCGCGCTGCGCACCTCGACCCGCACCGGCGCACCGGTCGACTCCTCCACCAGGAGTAGCGGCGCCGGGCCTGGCTGCAGGTATTTGTCGCCCCACTGCATCAGGGCCAGCACCACCGGTAGTAGATCGCGGCCCATTTCGGTGAGGACGTACTCATGGCGGGTGCGCTTGCCCTCCTCCTGGTACGGCTGTTTGGCGAGCAAACCGGATTCGGTCAGCTTGCGCAGCTGACTGGCAGCGGCCGCGTCGGTGATGCCGACCCGTGCGGCGAAACCGTCGAAACGTGTTGTCCCGTAATAGGCTTCGCGCAGGATCAGCAGCGCCGAGCGGGTGCCGACCAGGTCGAGCGCCTTGGCGATCGAGCATTCCACCGGTTTCCACGAACTCAGATCCGCGAGCGAGCCCTCCATCACTGCTGCCATGACGCACATCATAGCCCAGCTGACTTGCCTCAACTATTGCCAGGCGTACTCTGACTATGTGTTGATAGAGCCAGGCGAGGCGGCCCGGCTCTCGATCCGGAAGGAAACGCCATGAGAGACGCGGTGATCGTCGAGGCGGTGCGCACCCCCATCGGCAAGGGCAAGCCCAATGGCGCGCTGCACGATGTCAACGCGGTGGATCTGCTCGCGCACAGCCTGCGCGCGTTGATCGACCGCAGCGGTATCGATCCGGCGCTGGTCGACGACGTCATCGGCGGCATCGTCACCCAGGTCGGCGAGCAGGGCATGAATATGACCCGCCGGGCGGTGCTGGCCGCGGGCTTTCCGGAATCGGTGCCCGCGACGACAGTCGACCGCCAGTGCGGCAGCAGTCAGCAGGCCATCCACTTCGCCGCACAGGGCGTTATCGCCGGGGCCTACGACATCGTCATCGCGGCGGGCGTGGAATCGATGGGCCGAGTTCCGATGGGCGCCAACCTGATCGGCTCCGATGATCCGAACGGAGCCGGATTCGCCGCGCGCTATCCGCAGGGCTGGGTCGGGCAGGGCATCAGCGCCGAACTGATCGCGGCAAAATGGGGATTGACCCGGACCCAACTCGACGAGTTCGCCCTGTGGAGCCACGAAAAGGCCGCGCTGGCAACGAAAAACGGATTGTTCACCCGCGAGCTCGCGCCGATCAACGGGCTGCAGACCGATGAGGGGATCCGAGTCGGCAGCACACTGGAAACCCTCGCCGGGCTGAAGCCCGCATACTACGACCCCGCGATGGCCGAACGCTTCCCACAGATCGACTGGCGGATCACCGCGGCATCGGCCAGCCCGATCAACGACGGCAGCGCGGCGGTTCTGATCATGACCAGCGAACGCGCCGCGGAGCTCGGACTGAAGCCGCTGGCCCGGGTGCACAGTTTCGCGGTGGCCGCCGACGATCCGCTGCTGATGCTCACCGCACCAATTCCGGCCACGCGAAAGGTGTTGCGGCGGGCCGGACTTCAGCTGTCCGATATCGATCTGGTGGAGATCAACGAGGCCTTCTCCCCGGTGGTGCTGGCCTGGGCGCACGAAACCGGCGCCGATATGCGCAAGGTGAACGTCAACGGCGGCGCCATCGCCATCGGCCACCCGCTCGGCGCGTCGGGCGCACGGCTGGCCACCACTCTGGTGCACGCGATGCGCGATCGCGGCGCTCGCTACGGCCTGCAAACCATGTGCGAGGCAGGCGGTTTGGCGAACGCCACCATCTACGAACGCATTTGAGCCGCCGAGGCGCGGCGTACGGTCCATGGGCCGGACGCCGCGCCTTCGCATGTCCACGCCGAACCCAGTACGGTTCAGCACATTCCAGGCTATCAACAGTACATCTAAATTAATTAGCCATTTGTAAAATACCGCGTTACGCTGCGGATGTGCCCGCCCATCGAACCCCCGAACCCGCCGACCGTGTGCGCGATGCCGAACGCACCAAGCGCTGCCTGCTGGAGGCGGCCCTCGACGAGTTCGCCGCGCACGGTTACGCCGGAGCGCGGGTGAGCGAAATCGCCGCACGGGCGGGTGTGAACAAGCAGCTGATCACCTACTACTTCGGCGGCAAGGCCGGGCTGTACACGGCGCTACAGCAGCACTGGCAGGAGCAGGAACGCGATATCGACGATCCCGGGCTGCCGCTCGCCGATGTCGTACTGCGCTACCTCAGCCATGTGCTGCACGACCCGCGCGGCCTGCGCCTGCTCATGTGGCGCGGGCTGTCCGACGCCGAAACCCCGCCCGGTATCACCCCGATCACCGAAACCGACCTGGCCGAGGCCCGAACCCGCCAGCGGCGCGGTGAAATCGCCGCCGACCTCGACCCGGCCGCCTACCAACTCGCCATCCTCGGCATGGTCGCCGCACCGGCGCTGTTACCGGCCCAGGTGCGCACGCTCTTCGGAATCGACCCGCAGACACCGGAATTCGAACGGCACTACGGCGAACAGCTGCGCCGCATCATCTCTCATCTCGCCGAATCCAACGAACAAGGAGCACGAACATGACCTACCTGGTCACCGGCGCCGGTGGCGGCGTCGGCCGCACCGTCATCCAAACGCTGCGCTCGGCCGGAAAACCCGTGCGGGCCAGCAGCTCGCACCCGGACCGAGTTGAACTGCCGGACGGTGTCGAGCTGATCGGTCTCGACTTCACCGACCCGGACGCGGTCGCGGCCGCGCTCGACGGCGTGGACAAAGTCTTCCTGTACGCGCTGCACGAGGGCATCGAGAACTTCATCGCCGGGGCGCGGTCCGCAGGCATCGAACATATCGTGCTGCTGTCGTCGATCGCCGCGGCGAACGACCAAAACCCCATCGGCGCAAGACATCTCGTGGTCGAGCGGCCGCTGCTCGAATCGGGGCTGCCGGTGACCATCCTGCGGCCGGGCGCCTTCGCCGCCAATGCCCGGCAGTGGTTCCCTTCGATCAAGGCCGAACGCGTTGTGCGCCTTCCCTTCCCGGATCTGCAGCTCACCCCCATCCACGAGGCCGATATGGCCGATGCCGCGATCGCCGCGCTGGACGACCCGGCGCACGCGGGCAAGATCTATCCGCTCACCGGGCCCGAATCGCTGACGCACCGCCAGCAGGTCGACGCCATCGCCGCCGCGCTGGGCGAACCGGTCGAGCTGGTCGAACTGAGCTACGAGCAGGCCAAGGAGTTCTACTGGCAACCGGTGCTCGACCTGTGGGCGAAGGCGGGAACCGGACCGAGCCCGGTCGGCCCCACCGCCGAATCGGTGACCGGCAAACCGGCACGCACCTTCGCCCAGTGGGCAATCGACCACGTAGCCGAATTCCGCTGACCTGACGCTGGGCATCCGCTCCGGCCATGCGCACGGCTGCGCCCGTTAAGCTGGCGGCGATGATCGAGCCGACCGCCAGCCTCGTATACGCCGTCCCGCTGCGGACCCGCTTCCGCGGCATCACCGTGCGGGAGGGGATGCTGATCGAGGGTCCGCTCGGCTGGGGTGAATTCTGCCCGTTCCCGGAGTACGACGATCGGGAGGCGGCGGGCTGGCTGGCCACCGCGCTCGAACAGATCGCCGTCGGGTGGCCGGAGCCGGTGCGCGACCGGATTCCGGTCAATTGCACGGTGCCCGCGGTGGATCCGGAGCGCGCGCACGCCATCGTCACCGGTTCGGGCTGCCGCACCGCCAAGGTGAAGATCGCCGACCACCCGGATTCGCTGTCCGAGGATCTGGCCCGGGTCGAGGCGGTCAGGGATGCGCTGGGACCAGCCGGTGCGGTCCGGGTGGATGCCAACGCGGTGTGGGATGTCGAAACCGCGGTCGCCAATATCCGGGAAATCGACCGGGCCGCAGGCGGTTTGGAATACGTCGAGCAACCATGCCGCACCATCGATGAACTCGCGGAGGTGCGTCGCCGGGTGGATGTCCGCATCGCCGCCGACGAATCCATCCGTCGCGCGGAGGATCCGCTGCGGGTCGCGGTGGCGGGCGCCGCCGATATCGCGGTTATCAAATGCACGCCGCTGGGCGGGGTTCGGCGCGCCCTCCGGGTGGCGGCAGCGGCCGGACTGCCCTGCGTCGTCTCCTCGGCGTTGGAGACCAGCGTCGGGCTGGCCGCGCAACTGGCGCTGGCCGCGGCGCTGCCCGAACTCGAATTCGCCTGCGGCCTGGGCACTTTATCCCTGTTCACCGGTGATCTGGTGACCGACTCCCTGCGCCAGGTCGATGGCTACCTCACCGTGCCACGCACCGCCCCGACCCCCGACCCTGGCCTGATCGAGAAGTACCGTCATCCCGATCCCGAGCGAGTCGACTGGTGGCACCGGCGACTGAACCGGGTGCTCCCGCTCGCCCAAGAAATCCTGCTTCCGGCAAAGTAGCCGAACAGTCGCGTGACGCAATGCCATTCCGCTTCCCGACAGAGCGGCAATGGACTCGACAGACCGGTCCGGCCGAAACCGAATGGCACGCGGATCAACCGATCTCCACCCCGCACCCGAGCATCGTGGTGCGCAGCAGCAGCGCGGCCTCCGGCCCGATCACGCCATCGACCAATTCGAGATACCGCGAACAGAATTCGGGCCCGTGCGGGGCGACCCCGGCGGGATCCGGCTCCAGGTGATGGGTCAGCTCGTGCAGCACGACGAGTTCCCGTAGCGCCCAGGCGGTTCCGCCGGAGTGCAACGGGACGGCGAGCACCCCATCGGCCGTCTCGTAGTGCGCCGCCGTCGCACCGGCGCGAGCGCGCACCCGAACCGTTACCGCGGCCCGCTCCCATTGCGCCCGAACCCAATTCAAGGCCAACACCTTGTCGGCGTAGCTCTGCACCGACGCGACCGACGCGAACCGGCGCTCGATCGGCAAGGTCAGCTGCGAACCGTACAGCTCGACGGTGCGGTTGCCGTATTCGTCGGCCCGATCGAAAACCCCACGTACCAACTGTTCGGCGTCATACACCTTGGCGCGCTGCGCATCCCGCACTACCCGTCGCTCCCCGACGTCAATTGTCCCCTGGCGGAACCGAGTTCGGGCGCATTTCCCAATCGCGCCGCCTTGCCCGCCCGGTCACCGGCTCGCCGCGCCGCCGCCGAATGCCCCGCCGACGCGGCCGGTCCGCGCCAGGTGCCCCGCGCCTCCGAGGTGCTCCGATAGAAGTCGGTGAGCTCGATCTCCTTGTTGCGCAAGGCGAGTGCGGTGCCGGTCGATCCGGCGGCCTCGGGCACCGCCTCCGCCTCGACCTCGGCCTTCACCTCGGCCAACCGCTTGCCGATGCGCGCGGCGAAGGCCATCTGGAAGTTGAGCCGTGCCGTCACCGCCGCCACCGGCGCCTGCACCCGCCGCTCAACCGTTCTGCCCCAACGCCTTTCGACAACGATCTTCTCGACGGTCGCGGACCGGTACTGCCCGGATTTGATGTAATGATCCGAGGCTCTGACCATCTGCACGAGCAGGCTGGTGTAAAGCGCCTCGCACGTATCGATATCGGAATCGAATCCGTACGCGTAGACCTGGGTCGAGGTGCGGGCAACATCACAGCGCACGTCGTTCGCGTGCGCGATGGCCACGAAAAGCTGGACGTAGGTTCGCAATCCCTTCTTGCCCGGCTCACCGATCGGGATCACCCGCTGCACCGGCGTCGGCCGCCGCTCCCGGCCCGCGACGTGCGCACGCGCCACCGCCAGGTCGATCGACGACCGGGTGGCGAGCCGTTGCGCCGCCGCGAGAAACGCCTCGGCCTCGTGCTCGTTATCGGTCGATTCGGCCTGGCGCAAGAGCCCGCCGATGCGGGTGAGCATCCGGTCGGGAACCGCGTTGGGCGAAGTCATCGACAGCCAGATTAGCCAGACTTTCCAGTGCAATTCCGACAAGGCAGATGAACACCATGTATCTTGCCTTGTGCACCGGCATTGGGTGTGCTGCTGCTCACGTCTCGATACTGGAGAGTTCGCGATGGCCTTGAAGAAGTCCCTACGTTGGTCGCACGTACCGCGAGTCGCGGGTGTGGTGGCCGCGGCGGCGTTGTTGACGCCGATGTTCACCGCCTGCTCCAGCAACAGCGGCGGAAACCCGCAGAGCCAGAACCTGAACGACCGCGGCCCGATCACCTATGTGGAGGGCAAGGACACCACCGAAACCGGTGCTGTCAAACAGCTCATCGAGCGCTGGAACGCCGCGCATCCGAGCGAGCAGGTGACGTTCAAGGAGCAGTCGAACGACGCCTCGCAGCAGTACGACGACCTGGTCGAGCACATGCGCTCCAAGCAGTCCAGCTACGACGTCGTCGCGCTCGACGTGCCGTGGACCGCGGAGTTCGCGGCCAAGGGCTGGATCCAGCCGCTGAAGGACAATTTCTCGATCGACACCTCGGCGCTGCTGCAGCCGCCGGTCACCAGTGCCACCTACAACGGCACGCTGTACGCCGCGCCGCGGAACACCAACGGCGGCCTGCTGTACTACCGCAAGGACCTGGTGCCGACCCCGCCGAAGACCTGGAAGGAAATGCTCGGCGACTGCCAGATCGCACAGCAGCACAATATCGGCTGCTACGCAGGGCAATTCGCGTCCTACGAGGGTCTGACGGTGAATGTCGCCGAGGTGATCAACGCATTCGGCGGCAGCTTCGTCGGTCCCGACGGCCGCAAGCCGACGGTGAACAGCCAGCAGTCCAAGAACGGGCTGAAGACGCTGGTCGACGCGTACAAGAACGGCGACATCCCCAAGGAAGCCATCACCTACAAGGAGCCGGAGAGCCAGGACGCCTTCGAACAGGGCAAGCTGCTGTTCCTGCGCACCTGGCCGAGCTTCTACGGCCCGGCCGGTAGCGATGCCTCCGCGGTGAAGGACAAGTTCGGCGTCGCGCCGCTGCCCGGCGAGAACGGCGTCGGCGCCTCGACGCTCGGCGGCTACAACGCGGCCATCAGCGTGTACTCCAAGCACAAGGCGACGGCGCTGGACTTCCTGCGCTTCCTGATCAGTGAGGACGCCCAGCACATCGTCGCGACCGGCGCACTGCCCTCGGTGCGCGCATCGCAGTACGACGACCCGGCCCTCATCGCCAAGATGCCGTACCTGCCTGCGCTCAAGGAGTCGATCGCCAGCGCCGTTCCGCGCCCGGTCACCCCGTTCTACTCGGCCGTTTCGAAGGCCATCCAGGACAATGCCTATGCGGCACTGCAGGGCACCAAATCGGTCGACGACGCCATCACCGGAATGGAAAAGGGCATTTCGGCGGCGGGATCGTAAGCTGACGGAATGATCAGCGGACCCGACCAACCCGTAGGAGAGAGATAACGGTGTCGGATCCTTCGGGAACGGCGTCACGCGCGTCGGCATTTGTTTTGGAACTGCGGCGCTCGGGCCGGGCATGGCTTTTCGTGACGCCGGTGCTCATCGCGCTGGCCGTCGTGGTCGGCTACCCGGTCGCCCGGGCGATCTGGATGTCCTTCCAGAAGGACTCCGGACTCGATCAGGCGACCGGGATGTTCGTCGAGGGCGGCAGCGCCGGCTTCTCGAACTACACCCACTGGCTGCTGCAGCAATGCCAGGTCGCGGGTGAGACGACGTCCTGCCCGACCGGCAATCTCGGTTCGGCGTTCTGGTCCTCGATCGGCGTCACCCTGCTGTTCGCGGTGGTCACGGTGACGCTGGAGGCCACCATCGGCCTCGGCATGGCGATGATCATGGGTAAGACCTTCCGCGGCCGGGCGCTGCTGCGCGCCGCGGTGCTCATCCCATGGGCCATCCCGACCGCGGTGACCGCGCGGTTGTGGGAGTTCATGTTCCAGTACAACGGCGTGGTGAACCGGGTGCTCGGTACGCACATCCTGTGGACGACAGACCCGTTCTTCTCGCGGGTCGCGGTGATCGTCGCCGACGTGTGGAAGACCACCCCGTTCATGGCGCTGCTGATTCTGGCGGGCCTGCAGGTGATTCCGGGCGACGTGTACGAGGCGGCCAGGGTGGACGGCGCCTCGGCCTGGCAGCGGTTCACCCAGATCACCCTGCCGCTGTTGAAACCCGCGCTGCTGGTCGCGGTGCTGTTCCGCACGATGGACGCGCTGCGGCTGTACGACCTGCCCGCGATCATGACGCTGGGCAATCCGAGCACCCGCACCGTTTCGATCCTGGTCGTCGATCAGGTGCGGCAGGGCCCGAACAGCGCGGCGGCACTGTCCACCCTCACCTTCCTGATGATCTTCGCGGTGGCCTTCGTGCTGGTGAAGGTCTTGGGCGCGAACGCCGTCCGGACCCAGGAAGCGCAGCGGGAGGCGCACTGATATGACCACGACCACCGCCGAACCCACTGTCGCGCAGTCGATTCCGTGGACCAAGCGACTCGGTTCGCTGCGCGTCTACGTCGGCGCGCTGATCATCCTGGTGTGGGGGCTCGGGCCGTTCTACTGGATGGCCGTCACCGCGTTCCGCGACGAGGCGTACACCTTCGACAACACGCCGTGGCCGACCCACCTCACCTGGGCCAACTTCAGCAATGCCTTCGACACCAGCCGCGGCAACAACTTCGGCAAGGCGCTGATCAACAGCCTGATCATCGGATCGATCACCACCGCCATCGCGCTGCTGGTCGGTGTCATGGCGGCATATGCGTTGGCGCGCATCGGATTCCGCGGCAAGTACCTGGTGTCCGGGCTGATCCTGAGCGCATCGATGTTCCCGGTGGTCGTGCTGGTGACCCCGCTGTTCCAGCTGTTCACCGACCTCGGCTGGATCGGCCAGTACCAGGCGATGATCATTCCGAACATCTCGTTCGTACTGCCGATGACCGTCTACGTACTGTCCTCGTTCTTCTCCGAACTGCCGTGGGAGCTCGAGGAGGCGGCGCGCATCGATGGTGCGAGCAAGCTGCAGGCCTTCCGGCTGGTGATGCTGCCGCTGGCCGCGCCCGCCATATTCACAACGGCCATCCTGGCTTTCATCGCCGCGGTGAACGAGTACCTGCTCTCGCGGCTGCTGTCCAACGACCGGACCGAACCGGTGACCGTCGCGATCGCCCGGTTCTCCGGCAACGATCCGCACGCCATCCCATATGCGGCGATCATGGCGGCGGGCACCATGGTCACGGTGCCGCTGGTGATCATGGTGCTGCTGTTCCAGCGCCGCATCATCTCCGGTTTGACCGCCGGTGGCGTGAAGAGCTGACCAGCCCCTACCGAACGCCGGAATCCGCTGTGCGCAGCGGATTCCGGCGTTCGTCGTTCGTGCGGACCGGCACGGAAGCGACATTTCCGGCGAGTATGTGAAAACACGGTGACCGCCGCGCAGCGGTGTTAACATCGCCGGTCGGCTCCGAGCGGTAAAGTCGAGCGCATCGTGCCCTGAATTGGCGTAAATGTTTCCGTCCAGGTGAGTTTTACCGACGCTCCGGAGGGAGATCAGGTCGTGAACGAGCTTGCGAGCGAACCATCGACGCGGCGTGTCGCGCGCCCGAACGCCGGCGAGGTGGGGTCGTGAGTTCGTTCCGCAAGCGGCGCGACCGCGGACAGCACGGTGCCAGGGGCACACCGGACAATACGTTCGTCACCAGTTGGAACGCGCGGTCCACCTCGCGCGCGAGTCGGCGGCGGAATACCGGTTCGGCCAAGGCTTCTCGCTACCCCACGGAATCGCGACCGGCCTGGCCCGGTCCGCAGCAGGCCCGCTGGAGCGGCACCCGGCCCGGCGCATCGCCGCGTCCCGGGACGGCCCGGCCGCGGCGCAGTCGCGGCGAACGCATCCGCCGCCTGACGCTCGCCCTATTCATCATCTTCGTGGCATTGCCCGCACTGCTTTTCGTGCTGGTCTACTGGAGCGCCGAGATACCCGATCCGGCCTCGGTGCAGACCAATCAGATCGCCACCATCCTGGCCGCCGACGGCACCACGGTGATCGCGAAAGTCGTTCCGCCGGAAGGTAACCGCACCCCGGTCCCGTTGAGCGACGTCCCGCAGCCGGTCCGCGACGCGGTCATCGCCGCGGAGGACCGCAATTTCTATGGCAATCCGGGCTATTCGACCACCGGCTTCCTGCGCGCGGCCCGGGACAACCTGCTCGGCCGCGAGGACGCGGGCGGCGGTTCCACCATCACCCAGCAGTACGTCAAGAACGCCTTCCTCGGCTCCGAGCGCACGCTGACGCGCAAGATGCGTGAGCTGATCATCGCCGCCAAGATGGCGCGGCAGTGGAGTAAGGACGACATACTCGCCGCCTACCTCAACACCATCTATTACGGTCGCGGCGCGTACGGCATCGCCGCCGCCGCGAAATCCTATTTCGGCAAACCGGTCCCGCAACTCACCGTCGGCGAGGGCGCGATGCTGGCCGCGCTCATCCGCACCCCGTCGATCCTGGATCCGGAGACCCACCTGTCCGATCTGCAGGCACGCTGGCGGTATGTGCTCGATGCCATGGTCGAGATGGGCAAACTTTCGCCGGCGGATCGCGATGCCACCACCTTCCCGCAGGTCGTCCCGATCACCGAGGTGGCCGACGACAATATCGCGCACGGCCCGGAGGGGTTGATCCGCACCAAGGTGGTTCGCGAACTGCGCGCCTCCGGCATCAGCGAGCGCGAACTCGACACCGGCGCACTGCAGATCACCACCACCATCGACGCCAAGGCACAGCAGGCCGCGCTCGGCGCGGTGCACGACCGGCTCGACGGGCAGCCGCCCGAGTTGCGCGCCGCGGTGGTGTCGATCGACCCGCGCTCCGGCGCGGTGCGCGCCTACTTCGGCGGCTACGACGGAACGGGTTACGACTACGCGCAGGCCCCGCTGCAGACCGGGTCGGCGTTCAAGGTGTTCGCGGTAATCGCGGCGCTACAGCAGAACATTCCGCTGTCCAGGGTGATCGACAGTTCGCCGGTTACCGATCGCGGCACCAAGATCACCAATGTGGACGGCGAATCCTGCGGCCGGTGCACCATGGCCGAGGCGCTGAAGCGCTCGCTGAACACCAGCTTCTACCGGCTCACCATGTCGATGTTCGACGGTCCGAAGGCGATCGCCGACGCCGCGCATCAGGCGGGTATCCCGAAGCAGATCCCCGGCGTCGCCGGGGAGACGCTCACCGAGAACGGCGAACATCCGCTCAATGGAATCGTGTTGGGCCAGTACCTCGTTCGGCCGATCGATATGGCGTCGGCCTACGCGACCATCGCCGCCTCCGGCGTCTACCACGAGCCGTACTTCGTGCAGCGGGTGGTCACCGGTGACGGCCGGGTGCTGCTCGATCGCGGCGAGGGCCAGATCGGCGAGCAACTGCCGCAGGGCCAGCAGCGCATCCCGAAACCGGTCGCGGAGAACACCATTCAGGCGATGACGCCGATCGCGGCCTATTCGAACGGACATCAGCTGGCGGGCGGGCGACCATCGGCCGCCAAGACCGGCACCACCCAGCTCGGCGACTCGGACCGCAACAAGGACGCCTGGATGGTCGGCTTCACGCCATCGCTGTCCACCGCGGTCTGGATCGGCACCGAACACTCGCAACCGATCCGCACCGCCCGCGGCGGCGATATCTACGGATCCGGCATGCCGAGCGATATTTGGAAGCAGACGATGGACGGCGCGCTCGACGGCACCCCCATCGAACAGTTCCCGGCGCCCGCACCGGTCGCCGGTCAGGCCGGGTTGCCGAAACAACCATCCGGCAGCGGCCCATACGACATCCTCAACCCGCCGCCACCGCAGCAGCGAGAGCCGGTCGTCATAATTCCACCTACGACGGCACCCCCGAAACAGGTGGAAATCTTCCCCGGGCTGAGCATTCCGGTGCCGGGCTGACCGTGATTCCGACCACCTCGACCACAGGGAACGGATGACATGGCAGCATCGTTTGCCAGAGTGCGCAAATCAGACCGGGCCGACGCCGCCGCGGCGACATCGATGCGGAAGGATAGACGCACGAGCGACGACAGCGGCGCGAACGACAGGCCAGGAGGCGGTACCTGCGTAGCCAGGAAAGGCCAGGGAGCGCCGCCGATGCAGACAGACGAGACATAGGGGCTACGCCGGTGGATTTCAATGTCGTTGACCAACCCGAGACGCTGGTTGCCGGGACCGTGCTCCGCAGCCCGGCGCTTGCGGTCGAGGGACCGCGGCGCGCGAAGGTGGAGGAGGCGTGGAAGCGCAATCTCGCGCGCAGCCTGCCCGGCCCGCCGACCACCGCATATGTCGATCACGCGCCGGAAATCAACTCGTATCTGACCCATATCGTCGGCTACCGCTGCCGCAGCCTCGACGACCTGCTGCCGGGTGATGTGCTGGCCAGGGTGCCCGCGGGCCGGTTCGCCCGGTTCATCGCCAGCGGCGAGAATCTGGGCGACACCATCGTCAGCGTGTGGCGGGCGGTGTGGGACGCCGAGGCGGCGGGCCGCTTCGTGCGCGCGTACACCGGCGACTGGGAGCACTATCCCGAGGCGAAGACCGTCGAGGTCTTCGTGGCGTTGGCGGACGATCAGGTCGACGGGTAGGAACGGACTGTGGTGGACTTCGAAATCGTCACATTGGACGAAAGCCTGATCGCCGGACTCACCGTCCCGCTCGCGGGCCGTGAGGTGACCGCACGCGACCTGGACCTGGTGAACTTCACCTGGGATCGCTACCTGGCGCGGGAGAAGACCGTGCCGAGGGTGGCCGCCTACATCGGCCAGAACGATCATGCGGTCGCGGTACTCGGCTACGAGGTGAAGGGGCTGGACGACCTCGACCCCGGCGATGTGCTGACCCGCATCCCCACCGGCCGCTACGCCAAATTCGTCGTCTCCGACAAGCCGTACGATCTGCTGCGCACCGCATGGGCGCAGGTCGCCAAGGCGGAGAGCGCGGGCACCATCACCCGGTCGCACACCGCGGAGATCGAGCGCTACACCGGACCGACCTCGGTCGAGGTGTACGTCTCACTGGACTGAATACGGATCGGCCCCGGAAAACCAAGGTTTTCCGGGGCCTGTTCCGCAGAACCTACTCGGCTCCCACGATGAACGCCTCGAGCTGAGCCCGGGCGATATCGTCGGCGAGCTGCTGCGGCGGGGACTTCATCAGGTAGGCCGAGGCCGGGAGGACGGGGCCGCCGATGCCGCGGTCCTTGGCGATCTTGGCCGCGCGCACCGCGTCGATGATGATGCCCGCCGAATTCGGCGAATCCCACACCTCGAGCTTGTACTCCAGGTTGAGCGGCACGTCACCGAAGGCGCGGCCCTCCAACCGGACATAGGCCCACTTGCGGTCGTCGAGCCAGCCGACGTGATCGGACGGGCCGATGTGCACGTCGTTGGCGCCGAGCTCCTTCTTCAGGTTGCTGGTGACCGCCTGGGTCTTGGAGATCTTCTTGGACTCCAGCCGCTCGCGCTCGAGCATGTTCTTGAAGTCCATATTGCCGCCGACGTTCAGCTGCATGGTGCGGTCGAGCTGCACGCCGCGATCCTCGAACAGCTTGGCCATGACGCGGTGGGTGATGGTGGCGCCGACCTGGCTCTTGATGTCGTCACCGACGATGGGAACGCCTGCCGCGCGGAACTTTTCGGCCCACACCGGATCGGAGGCGATGAACACCGGCAGCGCGTTGACGAAGGCGACGCCCGCGTCGATGGCGCACTGGGCGTAGAACTTGTCGGCCTCCTCGGAACCCACCGGCAGGTAGGACACCAGCACGTCGACCTTCGCGTCCTTCAGGACCTGCACCACGTCGACCGGCTCGGCCTCGGACAGCTCGATGGTTTCGGCGTAGTACTTGCCGATGCCGTCGAGGGTCGGGCCGCGCTGCACGACGACGTCGGCGGGCGGCACATCGGAGATCTTGATGGTGTTGTTCTCGCTGGCGAAGATGGCCTCGGCGAGGTCGAAGCCGACCTTCTTGGCGTCGACGTCGAATGCGGCGACGAATTTCACGTCGCGCACATGGTAGGGGCCGAACTTCACGTGCATCAGGCCGGGCACGGTGGTCTTCTCGTCGGCGTCGCGGTAGTACTGCACACCCTGAACCAGGGACGAGGCGCAGTTGCCGACACCGACGATGGCCACCCGCACTTCGGTGGTGTTCTCGAGATCACTCATGGCCGATATTTCCCTCTTTCTGTGGTGCCGCCTTCGTCGATTGCTTGCTCTGCCGCAATCAACTCGTTGAGCCAGCGCACTTCGCGCTCGCTTGATTCCAGTCCGAGCTGATGGAGCTGGCGGGTGTAGCGATCCAGCGAGCCGCTGGCTCGTTTGATGGCCTCCCGCAACCCTTCTCGGCGCTCCTCGACCTGCCGCCGCCTGCCCTCGAGAATCCGCATCCGCGCCTCGGCGGGGGTGCGGCTGAAGAAGGCCAGGTGAACGCCGAAGCCGTCATCGGTGTAGTTCTGCGGGCCGGTGTCGGCGAGCAGCTCCTTGAATCGCTCCTGTCCGGCCGGTGTCAGTTGGTAGACCCGCCTGGCCCGGCGGGTGATACCGGGGGTGTTCTCCTCGTCGATCAACCCGTCGGCCTGCATGCGGCGCAGCGTCGGGTAGAGCGAGCCGTAGGAGAAGGCCCGAAACGGTCCGAGCAGGCCGGTGAGCCGCTTGCGCAGCTCATAACCGTGCATGGGCGCTTCGAGGAGCAGCCCGAGGATTGCCAGCTCGAGCACCGGGCGTCACCCCCTGACTATTGAACGGACCTAACGGTGGATGCGATCACCCACTATATCGGAGCGATACATCCGAGAACAGCCCGACAAAGACCCGACGCGGTAGACAGCAGGCCCCGCTACTCTGGTTCTCGTGCGAATTCAGCGGCAAGTGGTGGACTACGCGCTCCGGCGCAGATCACTGCTGGCTGACGTCTACGCGGGCCGTGTCGATGTCGCCGAGGTGTGTGATGCCAACCCGTACCTGTTGCGGGCGGCGAAGTTCCACGGCCGGGGGAGCGAGGTCACCTGCCCCATCTGCCGGAAGGAACAGCTCACGCTCGTAAGCTGGGTCTACGGCGACGACCTCGGGCCGGTGGCCGGATCCGCTCGCACACCCGAGGAGCTGATGCGCCTCGCCGAGACTCGGGAAGAGTTCTCGGTCCATGTCGTCGAGGTATGCCGGACCTGCAGCTGGAATCATCTGGTGCAGTCCTATGTATTGGGATCCGCACCGGCGCCGACGCGCAGGCGCGGCGGATCCCGCACGAACCGGCGCACCGCCGCCGAATGATGCGCCTGGTCATCCCACGGATGACATGCGGAGCCGTCATGTGTCCGCAGCGGCTCCGGCCGCACCGCACGCAGACCGTTACGAGTTATGGAGACCTTGTCAGTGAATTCGCCCTACGAGACTTCCCCCTACGGCGATGAACCGCACGGCGGCCGTCCTCCGCGAAGCTCACAGCCAGGTCCCAATCCGCGGCCGGGTCCACCGCCCGGCATGCGCCCCGGCCCGCCGCCCGGCGGTTCGCGCCCTTTCGCCGGTGATCCGCGCGGACCACAGCCGCCGCGCAGGCCGGGCCCGCCCCTGCAGGGACGGCCGCCGCAGGGCCCCGGTCCACAGGGTCCGCGTCCGCAGTCGCAGAGCGGTCCACAGGGCCGCCCGCCGCAGGGACGTCCGCAGCCCGGCCCGCAGGGCACCCAGAAGATCGAACGCGGTTCGCTGAGCGAGGCCGTCAATCGGCGGTCCGGTCCGGCCACCGGCCCGCGCCCCGCGGCGGCGCGCCCCGGCACCGGAGAACGGCCCGCGGTGCGCCGCACCGAAAACGGCATGAACACCGGTGAGCGCAGGGCACAGAGCGGCCCGCCATCGGGTCCGCCGCCCCGGCGCGGGAACGGCGGGAGCGGCGGGAGCGGCGGCTCGGGCGGTCCGGGCAAGCGCGGTCCCGGACAGCAGAAGAAGAAGTCGGCGTGGCGCTGGGTCCGCCGGGTCTGCTATGTCGGCCTGGCATTCGTCCTGGTGGGTGTTGTCGCGGGCGTTGTCGCATATACAACTGTCGATATACCCCAGCCGGGTGACCTCAAAAACGATCAGGTGGCATCCATCTTCGCCTCCGACGGCACCACGGTCATCAGTAAAGTCGTTCCGCCGCAGGGGAATCGGAGCGAGGTCTCGATCGACCAGATCCCGCCGCACGTGCGCAACGCGGTGATCGCCGCCGAGGACCGGGACTTCTACACCAATCCGGGCTTCTCCGTCAGCGGCTTCATCCGCGCCGCCAGGGATAACGTGCTCGGCCGGGAAAGCGCGGGCGGTGGTTCCACCATCACCCAGCAGTACGTGAAGAACGCGGTGGTCGGTGACGAGCACTCGTACACCCGGAAACTGCGCGAGCTGATCATCTCCGCGAAGATGGCGAACAAGTGGAGTAAGGATCAGATCCTCGCGGCCTACCTCAACACCATCTTCTTCGGTCGCGGCGCCTACGGTATCGATGCCGCGTCCAAGGCCTACTTCAACAAGCCGGTGAACGAGCTGACGCTGCCCGAGGGCGCGGTGCTCGCCGCGCTCATCCGCCAGCCTTCCGTACTCGATCCGGAGAAGAATCCCGATCTGGCCAAGGAACGCTGGAACTACGTGCTCGACGGCATGGTGCAGAACGGCACGCTCTCGGCGGCCGATCGGCAGAAGCAGCAGTTCCCCCAGGTGGTGCCCATCGCGCAGACCAGGGACAAGGCGCTGGACACCGGCCCCGAGGGTCTGATCAAAAACCAAGTGCTGAAGGAACTCTCGGCCGCGGGCATCAGCGAACAGCAGCTCAACAAAGAGGGTTTGCAGATCACCACGACGATCGATCCGAAGGCGCAGCAGGCGGCCGTCGACGCCGTGCACAAGTACATGGAGGGCGAGAAGGACAACCTGCGCGCCGCCGCGGTGTCGGTGGATCCGCATACCGGCGCGGTGCGCGCCTACTTCGGCGGCGACGACGGCCAGGGCTGGGATTTCGCGAATGCCGGTCTGCAGCCGGGCTCCTCGTTCAAGGTGTTCGGCCTGGCCGAGAATCTGGCCGAGGGCAAACCGCTTTCGCAGATGTACGACAGCTCACCGCTGACCGTGAACGGCATCAAGATCACCAACGTCGAGGGTGAGCAGTGCGGTACCTGCACCATCGCCGAGGCGCTGAAGCGATCGCTGAACACCAGCTTCTACCGGATGGAGCTGGAGATGCAGAACGGTCCGGAGAAGATCGCGGCCATGGCGCACAAGTTGGGCATCCCGGAAACCATTCCGGGCCTGCCCACCCCGGGGAACAAGTCGCTCGTCGAAGCGGATGGCAGCCCGCCGAACAACGGCATCGTGCTCGGCCAGTACCAGGCCCGCCCGCTCGATATGGCCTCCGCCTACGCGACTTTGGCGGCCCGCGGCGTCTATCACGCTCCGCACTTCGTGCAGAAGGTGGTCAACGCCGACGGACAGGTCCTGCTCGACCGCGGTGAGGTCGCGGGTGAGAAGCGCATCGACCAGGTGGTCGCCGACAACGTCACCGACGCGATGAAGCCGATCGCCCAGTGGTCGCGCAACCACCAGCTGGCGGGCGGCCGCGAATCCGCGACCAAGACCGGTACCGCCCAGCTCAACGACACCGATGAGAACAAGGACGCCTGGATGGTCGGCTACACCCCGTCGCTGTCCACCGCGGTGTGGGTCGGCACCACCGACAACACCAAGCTGCGCAGCGTAACCGGCGCCATGATCTACGGTTCGGGCATTCCGTCGGATATCTGGAAGGCCACCATGGACGGCGCCCTCAAGGGCACGCCGAACGAGACCTTCCCGAAGCCGGGAGCGATCCAGGGCCAGGCGGGTGTGCCCGCGTTCACCGCGCCCTACACCCCGCCGTCCACCACCGAGCAGCCGATCCTGCCGCCGGTGATCAACCTGCCCCCGACCATCGATACGCCGTTCGGCCCGGTGCAAAACCCGTTCGCGCCACCGCAACAGCGGCAGAACCCGCAGCCGGAACCGCAACGCTCCCAATCGCACGAGCCCGATCCGGGCCCGCTGCCGGGCCAGCCGATCGCGCCACCGGACGGTGGGCAACCGACTGCGACGGGCGCACCGAAGCCATCCACCAGTAACCGGTAGCCTCGGATGACGTGACCGATCAGCAACTGGCGGATCAGCGGATGGATGGGGGCGTGCCGCGGGACGTCGTGTTGTCGGCGGATGGGCGGCGGTACGCCTCGCCGGGACCGTTGGCGGCGGATCTGCGGTCGGCCGATGCGCGAGATCGGCCGAGCCGCAACGATTCCGTGACGGCGCAGCTGAGCAACGTCATCGGCGGGCCGGTCGGCGAGCACGCGCTGATCGGGCGGGCCAGGTTCTGGACACCGATGCGGGTGCTGTTCCTGTTCACGGTGGTGTTCCTGGCCTTCGGCTGGTTCGGTAAGGCCGGCTGCATCCAGCAGACCAGCACGGGGAACGGCACTTTGACGCTCGACTGGAACAACGGGCGTCAATACACCGCCATGTGCTATTCGGACACCGTGCCGCTCTACGGTGCCGAGCGGTTGAACGAGGGCGCGTTCCCGTACAAGAAGAGCTGGGTCGAGAAGGACACGGACGGCACCGTCGAGACCAGGTACATGGAGTACCCGGTGCTTTCCGGTCTGTACCAATACTTTTCGATGCGGGTGGCCAAGGCGTGGGACGCGTCGCCGCTGCCGGGCGCGCTGCAGGTGGTCATCTATTTCAACGTGGTGGCCTTCGGGTTGGCGCTGGCCTGGCTGGTGACGGTCTGGGCGTCGGCGCTGCTGTCCGGGCGGCGGGTGTGGGATGCCGCGCTGGTCGCCTGCTCACCGCTGGTGATCGTGCACATCTTCACCAATTTCGACGCGCTGGCAACGGCTTTCGCCGCGACCGGCCTGCTCGCCTGGGCGCGCAGGCGGCCGCTGCTGGCCGGGGTGCTGCTCGGACTCGGCGGCGCGGCGAAGCTGTATCCGCTGCTGCTGCTCGGTCCGATCGTGGTGCTGTGCCTGCGCGCCGATCCGATGGAAGACACCTGGAACGCGAAACTCGCGCTGCGGCTTCGTGATATCGACAGCCTGGCCGCACTGCGGCAGTGGCTGCGTGAAACCCCTTACCGCACCGCGCTGCTCACTGCCCGCCCGCTGGGCGCCGCGCTGCTCACTGTCGGCGCGGCCGTGGCCACCTGGGTCGCGGTGAACCTGCCCATCGCCGTGCTCTACCGTCCCGGCTGGCAGGAGTTCTTCCGGCTCAACACCACCCGGCACGCCGATCCGGATTCGGTGTACAACGTCATCACCTCGTTCACCGGCTGGTCCGGCTTCGACGGCAACCTCACCCATGCCGAGCCGCCGACCATCCTGAACGTGGTGTCGCTGCTGGTCTTCCTCACCGCCTGCGCACTGATCGCCTATATCGGGCTCACCGCGCCGCGCCGTCCACGGCTGGCCCAGCTGGGCTTCCTGGTGGTCGCCGCCTTCCTGCTGACCAACAAGGTGTGGAGCCCGCAGTATTCGCTGTGGTTGGTGCCGCTGGCCGTACTCGCGCTGCCACACCGGCGAATCCTGTTGGCGTGGATGACGATCGACGCCCTGGTGTGGGTGCCGCGAATGTTCTACTACCTCGGCATCGACAAGAAGGGCCTGCCCGAGCAGTGGTTCACCGGCACCGTCGTCCTGCGCGACCTGGCGGTAATCGGCCTGTGCGCCCTGGTGGTCCGCCAGATCTACCGACCCGAGGAGGATCTGGTGCGCCGCGACTTCGTCGACGACCCGGTCGGCGGCATCGTCGACCGCGCCCCCGACCCCCAGCGCCCCTGGCTCCCGGAGCCCCTCCGCCCCAGGGAAACCTTCGCTCGCGCCTGAACCCGGCCGTCGCTACTGAGCGACCAGGCAGTTGACGCCAGGCAATGTTCCCAGGTCGGCCTTCTTGTCGGTGGTCACCACTGTGCGAGTCGTCGCCGCTGCCGTCGCACCGATTATGAGATCGTGTGCGCCCCTTGGTTTTCCAGCATTGCGAACATGGGCCATCATTCGCGCATGCTCCTTGGCGACATCGAGCGAATAGTCTTCGATCGGCGTTGCCGCCAAAAAGGCGTCCACAAAGGACTTCCGGGCACCCTGGTGTTTCACGTCCGCGAGTTCGACACCCAAATACAGCTCAGCCGCGGTAATCATCGCAATTGCCACATCGTCGTCCTGCAGCAGAACCCGTGACAGATCGAGCTTCTTCCGTTCCGCGGCGATGATCACGCAGGTGTCCAGAATCAGGCGTCGTCCCATTCCGCACTCACCTCATCGATCAACATTCCGCGGGCATCTTCGACATCCTCGCCAAACCCTTCGAGGGGTTCGTGCGTCTCGAACAGGGCAATCAAATCCGCACCGTTGGCTCGTGTCGCTGGAGCCAACAGCGCAATACGCCGACCTCCGCGAGTGATCGAGATCGTTTCACCGTGTTCGGCCTGGTCAAGCACCGCAGACAGGTTGCGGGCAACCTCGGTTGCGGTCATCACTTTCATAAAATCAGATTATCAGATTTCAATGCTCCGGCGACTGTCATCAACATACGTATAGCGCGGCGGAAAGTACTTATAGGCGACTGATTCGGGGCACCCCGGCGCGGAAATAACGTAGTTCCTGTCACCGAGACAGGGACACAAACCGCAGCTCAGAGGCCCGAAAGGATCTGAAAATGAACGAGATCGTCGCCCAGTACCTGGAAGCATGGAACACCACCGACGCCGCCGCCCGCCAGGCCGCCGTCGCCCGGGTGTTCACCGAGGACGCCAGCTACGTCGACCCGCTGATGGCCGTCAACGGGCATGCCGAGATCGACGCGGGCATCGCCGCCGCGCAGGCCCAGTTCCCCGGCCTGGTGTTCCGGCAGGCCGGTGCGGTCGACGGCCACCACGACCAGGTGCGCTTCACCTGGGAGCTGGGCCCGGCCGACGGCCCGGCCATCGTGGTCGGCTTCGATGTCGCCGTGCTCGAAAATGGCCGCATCGCAAAGGTTTACGGGTTCCTGGACAAGGTTCCCGCCGCCGCCTGACCGGCCCGGCGCAGCTCTGCGCCCTGGGCCGGGTTGTCCGGCAACGCAATCCGGCCCGCGGGCGCCCGATCCACTTCATCTTTCGAGGAATACGTCATGACCGCCACCACCGGCTACCTGTCCACCCTGCTCGCCCCCGGTCAGCAACTGCTCCGCCTTTCGCTGCGCCTCGACGCCGTCGTCACCACCGTCAACGGCCTCGCCTACCTGGCGCTGGCGAAGCCGCTGGAATCGTTGCTCGGCCTCGACGCCGGGATCGGCATCCCCGTCGGCATCTTCCTGACCATCTACGGCATCGCCGTCGCACTGACCAGCGCGCCTGCCACCATCAACCGCACCGCGGCCCGCGTGGTCGCCTCGGGTAACGCGGCATGGGTGGTGCTCTCCCTGGTGGCGCTCGGCGAGGGCGCGCTCGACGTCAACCTCGTCGGCGGCGTGTGGACCGTATTGCAGGCGATCACCGTCGGCGCGTTCGCCACACTGCAATTCCTCGGCGTGCGCCGCGCCCGGTGATCGGCCATCCACAAACGGAATACGCGCGAATGCGGCAACGGACCACGCTCCGGTGCCGCGTTCGCGCGTATTCCGGATCGCCGGCCGACCGCCATCCCGAATACCTGGAAACCGGGATGTTTGCCGAGGGCGCGGAACGGGAATCCAGCGAATTCTTCGGATACCGAACTGCGTAGCGCCGTCCCGACGAACCCTGTCGGTGACCTTTACGCGACGTAGAGTGGCAGTCGAACGCACCGACAAGCGAAGGGTCGAACTTGTCCGCAACACTCGTCAAGGGCCAGAACGGTCCGCTGACCGTATCCGACGTGGTGATCTCCGTTCAGTTGGCCGCGCCGGCCGATCTGTCCGCGCTGCTGGTCACCGAGCGGGGCAAGGTCCGATCCGATGCCGACTTCGTCTTCTACAACCAACCCACCGGCCCCGGTGTGAACCTGCTGCCCGCCGTCGCCGGGCAACCGACCTCGCTCGCGATATCGCTGAACTCGGTGCCGCCGGATATCGATCAGATCCGCGCCGTTGTCACCCTCGACGACAGCACCAGCAATTTCGGTCGTTTCCCCGCACCGGTCGCGCATGTGGCGAATTCGGTGGGCGAGGTGCTGTACGAATACCGGATCGAGGGTTTGACGAGCGAATCGATCGTCATCGCGCTGGAAGTGTATCGGCGGCAAGGCGGTTGGAAGGTGCGCGCGGTCGGGCAAGGCTACGCGGGCGGGTTCGCCGCGCTGGTCACCGATCACGGCGTGAAGGTCGACGAGGCGCCATCGCAGTCGGGATATCCCGCACAACCCGCACCGAGTTATCCGGCCCAGCAGGACTATCCGACCCAGCAGGCGCCCACCTATCCGCCGCCCGCGCCCGCTTATCCGCCGCAGGTGCCGCAATATGCCCCTGCCACCGGTTATCCGCCGCCCGCGCCCGGCTATCCGCCGCAGGCGCCTGGGTATCCGCCACAAGGGCAAGGCTATCCGCCGCAGGGACAGGGCTATCCGTCACAGGGGCAGCAGCGCCCCGGCGATCTCATCGGATCCCATCCGGTCAGCCTGACGAAGGGCCAGCAGGTCACCCTCCGCAAGGAGGGTGGCGCCGCGCTGAGCTTCGTCAAGATGGGCCTCGGCTGGGATCCCGTGCGCACCAAGATGTTCAGCAATCGCACCGTCGATATCGATCTCGACGCGTCGGTGGTGATGTTCGCCGATATGAACCTGGTCGATGTCTGCTACTACGGCCAGCTGACCTCCAAGGACGGCTCGATCCGGCATCAGGGCGACAACCTGACCGGTGAGGGCGAGGGCGACGACGAGACGATCCTCGTCGATCTCACCCGCGTTTCGGCACACGTCAACACGCTGCTGTTCATCGTCACCTCCTACAAGGGGCACACCTTCGAACAGGTGCAGAACGCCTACTGCCGCATGGTCGACGGCGTCACCAACGCCGAGTTGGCCAGGTATTCGCTGGCGGGCGGTATGCCGTTCACCGCCATCGCGATGTCGAAGGTCTACCGGGTCGGCAACGACTGGAAGCTGCAGGCGCTCGGCGAGGGTTTCCACGCCAAACATCCGGGCGAGGCGGTGCCCCAGCTCGGGCGGTTCCTCGGCTCCGGCCGCTGAGCACACCGGGTACGAAAACGGGGGATCAGCAAGATGATTCAGCTCGCGGCGGGCCAGAACACCCGGCTCACCGCCGATACGCTCCGATTCAGCGCGAAAGCCGATGTGTCGCTGGATGTTTCGGCGCTGGTGGTGGCGCCGAACTTCCAGGTGTTCGACTCCGACGATTTCATCTTCTACAACCAGCCGGAGGCGGCGGGAGTGCGTCTCACCGATGACGGCATAGTCGTCCGGTTGAGCGAGATCCGGACGGATGCCCAGGCGGTGTTGCTGGTGGTGAGCGTCGATCCGGACGCACCCCAGCGCGAATACGGGCTCGGCACCATCACCGCGACCCTGGCCGAAAAGGATTCGGTGCTCGCGGAATTCGTCACCACACCCGCCTTCGGGGAAACGGCGCTGATCTGCCTGGAGGTATACCGCCGCGGGGACGAATGGAAGCTGCGCGCCGTCGGGCAGGGGTATTCCGGCGGGTTGGCGGTGCTGCTCACCGCGCACGGCGTGGAGGTCGAGGACGCGTCGGGTCAGCCGACCGGTGGTGAATACATCGGCGTGACAACGCATTCCGAGTCACAGGTGCTGACGGCGCCGAATTCGTCGTTCGAGGTCGACCACGGCCTGGAGCGGCTGTGGATGATCTTCGAGGACGCGGCCCGCTCCGCCGCCGCCCTGGTCTCGGCCCGCGACTTCGCCGAACGCAGGCTCGACGACGAATTGTCCGCGGCGGTGGCCGATCCCGCCGTCAGGAACTCCCCGGCCGTGGCGACCGCCAGGCAGGCGGCGCAACAGCGCTGCGACGAGCTCATCGTCCTCGCCGAACGCAACCATCTCACCGACAGCCACCAGCTGATGCGCGAGCTCGCCGCCGCCGATCGAATCCTGCCGCCCGCCTTGGCATCCTGGGACGCACCGACCTGGGACGGACCGCACGCCGCGGCCGACGGCATCCGGCTCGGCGAGCTCTACGCACCGGACCGGGGACAGCTGCGGGTGCCCTACTGCGTGCCGGTACCACTCACCCGTCCGCTGTGGATCGACAGCGAATCCTCCGCCGCGGTCGCGCCCGTGGTCGGCGCGCTGCTGGCCCGATTGCTCGCCGCGACGCCGGATCGGCGCACGCTGCTCGACATCGTCGACCTGAGCCGCGCCTTCACCGGTCTCACCGAATTACTCGCCCCGGCGCTGAACGGCCCGCCGATAACCGAATTCGGCGATATCTCGCCCCGGTTGCAGGCGCTGGCCGACGCCGCCGAACTCGCCGAATTGGCCTACACCAGCGGCGGCTTCACCCCGCCGATGGATCATCGGGTGCTGCTGCTCGCCGATTTCCCGCACGGTTACGTGTCATCGGATATCCGCCGATTCGCCGGACTGATGGTCCGCGGCGAGCTGATCGGGTTGTCCACCATCATCATCGGCCCCGACGAATCCGATTCCGACGACGCGACATTGGCCGGGCTCGCCCGATCCTGCCGGCACCTGCCGACCACCGGTGCCACCCCGCTTTTCGATCCGTGGACCGGCAGCCCGTGGCTGCTCGACCTGGATATTCTGCCCCGCGAACCGGGTCGTCAAGCGAAGCTGTTGCGCCACAATCACTGACCGCGCCGGAAAAATCAGTGGAACCGGCCGGTACGGTCGCCGTAGCCTGCGGCTATGAGTATCGAAACAAATGCGGGAGCCGGGGTGAGCCGCGACCTCGCCGCCGAGCGATGTCCGAAATGCGGTGTGAAAATGCGGTTCGGTGACGAACCATGCCCGCGCTGTGCGGGTCGGGGCGATCTGCTCATCGAGCGCCCCGCCATCTGGTTCGTGCGCTGAACGAACCGAAAGTTGTTGTCAGTCAGTGAGTTCAGGGGAGGCAGCGATGAACCAGTCGACGATTTCCGCACCGGCGAGGATGCCGGTGGCCCTGGTGACGGTCAGGTTGGGATGAGTCCAGTTGAGCTGTTCGAGCTCGCCGTGGCGCGGGCGGATGGCAGCGTCGGCCGTGCGCAGCATGGCGGCATCGAGCGCGCCGTCGCCGGCGGCGAAAGTTCTTGCGTCATTATCTAATTCGCCGTTCTCCCGAAGGCGGCGGCGCACCTCGGCCACCGCGCGGCTCTTGCACACGGCATCGGGCATCGTATAGATCTTGCGCCCCTGCTGGGACGCGGACCAACCACGCGCCCGGCACCACGAATCCCATTCCGCGAGAAAACCTTCCGGAACCGCCCTGGGTTTGACCGCCAGATAGCAGAAGAGCTGGTCGGCGACCCGGAATTTATCCACCCACGAATCATCGATGCGGTCCGCGAGCGCCGCGGTGACCTCGGTGAGCGTCGCGCCGCCCGCCCGCACCAGCGCATCGATACCGCCCCGCCAGCGCCGATCCGGCACACCGTCCACCAGGATATTGCCGCCGTTGCTGGTGATCGCGTACCGCCAAGGCGCACCCGGCAATTGGATTCGATCGAACTGCTTGATGGTGCGGGTGGTCGCGGGTACGACGGCCGCCGATACGGTCAACGCCTGCATCCGCAGCGCGGCCGCGGTGGTCATGAACGACAGCGGCGAGCCGTCCAGCTGTTCCACGCAGACGGTCGGCACGTCGGTCGCGGTGTCGAAGGCATTGCGCGAGTAGATCATCGTCCGGTCCAGGTCGGTGGCCACCAGCGCATGTCTTCGGCGCCTGCGGAATTGGATCATCCGCGCACATCCCTGATCAGCCCCATACAGGAATAGGCCAGCTCCGGCACCACCTCGACCGGCACGCCGCGGGCCGCGGCGAGCAGGCGGATATGCGCATGCTCCGGTGCGTCCGCCGACCGGACCAGCACCCGCCACGGCACCCGGCGCAGCAGCACCCGAGTGGTCTCGCCGACGCCCGGCTTCACGAAATTCACTCCGGCGATGCCGTATTCGGCGCGCACCCGCTCCACCGAGGCCCAGCCGGACCAGGTCGGGGTGCGATCGGTGGCGCGCACCGCGGCGACGGCCGCGGCCACCCGCGGCCGCACGGTGTCGAAGGCGGCCGTCACCGTGTCGAGCAGGTGGGCGGACACATCGGCGGCGGCCAGTTCCCGGTAGAACTTCGCGCCGTGGAAATCTCGCGGCCCGATGAGCTCGGTGTTCAACACGGTCCGCGAAACAAGGCCGGAGACGGTCGAATTCAGGCAGGCCGAGGCGATCAGGAAATCGTCGCGGGTGCCGAAGGTGCGCACACAGTGGCCCGGGTCGGCGAGCACCGCGAGTTCGGCGACGAATCGCGCGCCGCCCGCGGCGTGATAGGCGTCGAGCGCGGCGGTGAGCTCGCGGGCGATCGCACCCTTGCCGGTCCAGCCGTCGACGAATACCACCGATGCCGGATCATGGTTCCCGGCAAGATAATCCAGTGCCACCGCATCGATGCCGCGATCACGCACGATCGAGACGGCGTAGTGCGGTACGGTCACGCCGCGTCCGAAGGCCAGCCAGCGCCGCATCAGAATGCCGACCGGCGTACCGGCCCTGGCCAGCGACGCCAGCACGATATCCGAACCGCGTTCGGCGACAACGAGTTCCGCCACGATCGCGACCGCGAGCGCCAACCGCTCCGCACTCGCCGCGAGCACCTTCTCGAACAACTCGCGATAGTCGGCATCCGGCTGATATTCGATCGGCAGCGACTCCGCGTAATGCGCGGTACCCGCCTGGATGCGTTTCTCCCGCTCGGCGATATCGGCCTCGAGGTCGGCCTGCGACAGATCGGTCAGCAGCCAGGAGACCTCGTCCGCCGCATACGATCCGAAGTCCGGGCCGTGCAGCGGACGGGGCAGCTGTCGGATGGCGCGCAGTTCCCGCGGATCGGCGACGGGCAGCACCGCCAGCAGAACATCGGATCCGGCGGCGGTCAGTACATCGATCAATCCGCCATCGGCCGTCAGCGCCTCGGTGTCGGCGGGCGCGTCGATCACGACGAGTATGAGCGGATCCTGTTGTAGCGCCGATATATTCGTTGCGGGTGCACTCGAGCCAGACGCATGGGCATCGGGCGAACGCGTGCCGACCGCAGCCGGTTCGAGCGAACTCGGGTTGGCCGCATCCAGTTCGTCCGGCCACTGCGCGTTGTACAGATAGCGCGGCTGATCCTCACCCGGTTCGGGAGCCGTGAAACGAAAGCCGCGGCGCAGCGGATAGCCGGGCTCGTCCAGAACGTAAGCCGGTGAGCGAGTTGTCGTTTGGAAGCGCGTCGGCGTACCGGACTCGGCCAGTCCGGCGGCCAGCCGCAGCGGAAGATACATCAGTTCTTCATGTCCGAGCACGATCACGGGCCTGCCGGGTTCGACGCGCGCTCGCAGCACGTCGGTCGCCGCGGCCACGGCCGAATCGAAGGCCGCGCCATCGGAATCCAGGAACCCGTGCCTACCGCCCTCCGGAACCGATGCGGGCCAAGGCAATTCAACCCGGTCGACGGAGCCGCGCGACGGCGCGACCGGATTCAGCGACGGCTCGGGCAGCCGCGCGACCGCGGTGATCAGATCGTCCGGCACCACCGTGCGCCCCGACGCCAGGCATACCGTATCGATGCGCGCCCCGAGTTCGATCGCCGCGGATTCGAATGCGGCTCGATGCGCGTCCGTCCGCATATCGACGAGCGATGCGAGCACGTAATGCGACCGCGGCGCGAACTCGTGCAACGCCCGTATCGCGTCGATGGCCGTCGCACCCGTCGAGATCTCGTCGTCCACCAATACCAGCGGCAGGTCGTTGACGAAGATGTCCGCGGGCGCCGGCTGTAGTAGATGGGAGGTGGCATGCGAATGTCCCTCCTCGAATCCGGTCAGCGTCTCGGCCGTCGGGACCGCGCGCCTGGTCGAATGCAGATAGCAGCGCGCCCCGATCCCGGCCGCCACACAGTGGCCGAGACCCGTTGCGGTTTCGGCGAATCCGAGCACCACGGCGTCTCGGTCGCCCAGTGCCGCGCGGACCAGATCGCCCAGCCGATGCCCGGCGTCGAGTACGCGGCGCGGGTCGGTGGGCAGGTGTTTGCCGAGCACCGTCGAGACCAGCAGATGAGCCCGCCGCGGATTGCGCCGCAGACCCGGCTGGATCAGCTCGTCGACCGTTTGCCCGGCACGCTCCGGCCCACGCCGTAGTTCGAGTCCCAGAATCCTTGTGGCCCATGGGATTTCGGAAGCCGTCATACGGTCACCATGGCGGTCAGCAGGTCGACGAACGACACACCCTTGTTCGCGACCCCGAAAACCCGCGCCCGCAACAGCGTCTGCCGCGCCCAATTCCGGTGCGGCTTCATCTCGTTCATCTTGTTCCGGTATGCCGAGGCGGCCACCCCGCCGACCTCCTCGCACATGATGTGCGAGGCGTCGGAGTATTCCTCGTGCGTCACCACCGAAAGCGCGTGCACCGCGGCGACGTGTGCGGGATGGATCACCGTCTTGCCCTGAATCCCGTTGGCGCGGTCCAGCGTTATCTCGCGCAGCAGCCCATCCAGGTCGCGGCTCACCAGGTACTGGCGGAACGGCACCGCATCGGATTCGGCGAACGGCGCGGTGCGCAGCAGCGGGCGGAACATCCGTTCGTGGTCGGCGAAGTACTCCCACACCGGCCCGGTGATCACGAAACCCGTTCCGTCCGCGCGCCCGAGGTAGTTCACGATATCGGCGATCACGTCCGCGACCACCCGCACGTCATAGATGGTGAGGTCGCGATCGCGACGAATTCCGAAGGTGGAGCACATATCGGTGGCGCCGACGCGCACCGCGAGCACCCTTTCCCGATGTTCGTCGAGTAGCCGGGCGATCCGGCCGAGTTCGCGATCCCTGGTCTGGCGATGTACCAGCTCCGCCGATTCGAGCACCGGCATGCCGAATACCGGGCGCTCCAGGATTTCGCGCGCTTTATCCAGCGCGGCAAGGTATTCCGGGCCCGAGGCGGCCGTGAATTTCGGAAAGACGAAGCCGGTGAGCACCCGCGCGCCCGCGCCGAGCTGTCCGGCGATCTCGACCACCGATGCCGCGTCGCGCACCCGGACGAACAGCAGCGGATTCGGATCGACGCCGCCGGCAAGCACATTCAGCGTTTCCACGGCCAGATGCTCGGCCAGCTCCAACTCGTCGTCGGCGACGGCGTCCTCCAGATCGATCACCATCGAGCACACGCCCCGCGCGGCCCGCCGCTGAATGGTCCGCACCAGATCGGGCCGGGTGGCCGGGGCATAGAGTGTCGCGCCGAGCGCGACGGCCAGCAGTTCTCGATCGGCGCTGCCGCCGAATGGTTCCGGCTGCCGATAGAACAGCTCACGCAGTCGCGGACCCTCGACCTGTTGAAAATGCCGCAGCGGAAACCGTTTCCGCAGGGATACCGTCGGCCGGACGGCGAAACCCGCGGTCACCGGTTGACTCTCATACTTCTCGTGGTCCTGCTTGCTTTCTGATTCGGTCGACAACGCCCGCGACGAATTCGGCGACGGCGTCGAGTTCGGTCACATACGCCCAGTAGTCGGGGTGGCGCCCGGTCAGCGACTCGGTGATCCGGTCGATCCTGGCGGACTGTGCGTCGAGTACCGAACCCCATTCGGCGGTGAGCCCGCGACCCACCGCGAGCATCTGCGCGTCGCGCAGCCGGAATCGTGTGGCCTTGGCTTTCTCCTGTGGATTTTCGCGAACCTCCCGCAACAGGGTGAGCCGCTTGGTGACGGCGTCGACCAATCGGTCGGCTTCGGCGAGGTGATCGCGAGCGGCAGTGGTCAGATCAAGGGCGAGCTCCGGGTTGTCGTCGGTCAGTGCCGCGCGAGCCCGGCCGAGCGCGGAGTCCGCGGCGTCGATGGCCCGCTGGCTTTCACGCCCATTGTTAGCCAGATCCGCGGAACTCGCAGCATTGAATTCGCGCAGCAGACCCGAATACGCCGGATCGAGCCGCTCGGCCCTGGTGCGAACGGCGGCGAGCCGGGTGGTCGCCGAGGCGATCGCGGTGGTTGCCGCGCCGCGCCGAGATGGGGCCTGCGCCAACGCATCCGACAGCTCCTTCGCCGCCGCCGCCAACCGGTTCGCGGCCTCGCGCCGCGCGTTGACATCACCCTGCGCACCCGCGGCCTCCAATGTGAGCAGAGCCTCATCCACAGCCGCGGCGTGTTCGCGCACAGAGGGATATTCCGCGTACTCGGATTCGGCCGCCTGCCGCCGCGCCCGCGCCGCGTCGGCGGTCACCTGCTGCACCAGCTGCGGTACCGCGCCGAGCACGGAGACGGCGTGTTCCAGTGCGCCCTGGTTGCCGCGATAGAACTCGTCCACCCCTCTTGCCGCATCGGCGAGCTGCCGCAGCACCGCGTCCACCTTGGCCTGGCCCTGGTTCACCGGGATCTCATCGCGCTCGGCGGCGTCCAGTTCCTCGGTCAGCGCGAGATACGCACCCGCCGCGGCATAGCACCTGGCCCGCACCGCATCCCAGCGCGCGCCGAGCCGCCGCTCCGGAAAGACCTGATCGGCCGCGACCGTCGCCGCCTCGGCCACACTCTGCCGCTTGTCCATATCCAGGAAAGCTGCCGTCAGCGGCGGCCGGACCTGTTGAAACCACTCGGTGTTCCCGGAGGATCGGAACCACCCACGCCTACGGCCTGCCACGAAACCGATCGTAGGAGATCCGAGGCGGCCAGGACCGTTACGCGGTCAGCCGGATGTCCGGTGGGAGCCAATCGCCGCGGAAGCTATTACTGTCGTAAGGCGTACCCGGCGTTTCGGACATTGCTGGGGAACCGAGCAGGCAGAACGATTGGAAGGATCCCCGCATGGGCGTCAGTTTGTCGAAGGGCGGCAATGTCTCGCTGACCAAGGCAGCGCCGAATCTGACCGCGGTTTCGGTCGGTCTGGGGTGGGATGTCCGCACCACGACCGGCACCGATTTCGACCTGGACGCGAGCGCCATCGCAACCGGCGCGGACAAGAAGGTGCTCTCGGACAAGCACTTCGTGTTCTTCAACAACCTCCGCTCCCCGGAGGGCACCATCGAGCACACCGGCGACAACCTGACCGGCGAGGGCGAGGGTGACGACGAGACCATCAACATCGACCTGGCCAACACCCCGCCGAATATCGAGTCGATCGTCTTCCCGGTGTCGATCTACGACGCCGACGCCCGCGGACAGTCCTTCGGCCAGGTGCGCAACGCCTACATCCGCGTTGTCGATCGCAGCAGCGGCGCGGAGCTGGCCCGCTACGACCTGACCGAGGACGCCTCCACCGAGACCGCGATGGTCTTCGGCGAGCTGTACCGCAACGGCGCCGAGTGGAAGTTCCGGGCCATCGGTCAGGGCTACGCCTCCGGCCTGGCCGGCATCGCGCGCGACTACGGCGTCAACGTCTAACGCGCGCAACGGCATTGGTCTAGGGGCCCCGACAGTGGGCCCCTAGACGCGCGTTCGGGCTGGTCAATGCGCTAGCGCGCAGTGTTGGACATCCGGCGGTTCAGCGGTCACGCTGATTTCGACTCCCCGCCTTCCGATTCCGCTGAACCGATAATGAAAGGTCCCCGCGTGGTACTGCGTATTTTCGGCCTCTCCGCCGTCGTGACGGTGATCTCGCTGATCGCGGCACTCATCTACGGCGGGCCTACCGCCCTCGCGCTCTGTGCCATCCTCGGCGTGCTCGAGGTGTCACTATCCTTCGACAACGCCGTCATCAACGCCACCGTGCTGGAGCGGATGAGCGAGTTCTGGCAGAAGATCTTCCTCACCGTCGGCGTCGTGATCGCCGTATTCGGCATGCGGCTGCTGTTCCCGCTGGCCATCGTGTGGATCACCGCCAAACTCAACCCGATTCGCGCATTCGACCTGGCGCTGAACCCGCCCACCGATGGCAGCAAGACCTACGAGCAGCTGCTCACCGACGCGCATCCGCAGATCGCCGCGTTCGGCGGCATGTTCCTGGCGATGCTGTTCCTGAACTTCATCTTCGAGGAACGGGAGATCACCTGGCTCAGCTGGCTGGAGAGGCCGCTGGCCCGGGCGGGCAAGCTGGATATGCTCGCGGTGGCGGTGGCGGGTACCGGGCTGCTGCTCACCGCGGAATTCGTTGCCTCCGACGCGAATCGGTCGACGGTGCTGATCGCGGGGCTGCTCGGCATGGTCTCCTACATCGTGATCGACGGACTCGGCTCGTTCTTCCACACCGACGAGGAGGGCGAGGGCGGACCGACGAAGCTGGTGAAGGCCAGCGGCAAGGCCGCGTTCTTCCTCTTCCTGTACCTGGAGGTGCTCGACGCCTCGTTCTCCTTCGACGGCGTGATCGGCGCGTTCGCCATCACCTCCGACCCGATCATCATCGCGCTCGGCCTCGGCCTCATCGGCGCCATGTTCGTGCGGTCGATCACGGTGTTCCTGGTGCGCAAGGGCACGCTGTCGGAGTACGTCTACCTGGAGCACGGCGCGCACTGGGCCATCGGCGCGCTGGCGTTCATCCTGTTCCTCTCGATCGGCGTGCACATCAACGAGATCGTCACCGGTCTGGTCGGTGTCGGATTCATCGGCGCCGCGTTCATCACGAGCATCATTCGCAACCGCCGCGCGGATGCCCGCGACGTCGATGCCGAACGGGAACCGACGCCGGTAGGCTGATTTCGCGGCCGAGCATTCGAAATTGACGAGGGGGATCGCGATGACGACCAACAATCCGGGTGGGGTGAACCTATCCAAGGTGACGCTCACCAAGGCGACGCCGAGCATCAGCCTCACCAAACCCGGTGACCAGCACGGAATCATGCGGGTGAACCTGAATTGGACGACGGGCGCGCGACGCGGGCTGTTCAAGCGGTCGAACCCCATCGATCTCGATCTCGGCTGCCTGTATGAATTGTCCAGTGGCAAAAAGGGTGTCGTGCAGGCGCTGGGCAACAGCTTCGGCACCCTGGATGGCGAGCCCTATATCCGGCTCGACGGCGACGACCGCAGCGGCAGCGCGGCCGGCGGCGAGAACATGCACATCAATCTCGAGCGGCCCGAGCTGTTCCGGCGGATCCTGATCTTCGCGTTCATCTACGAGGGCGTGCCGAACTGGGCCGCCGCCGACGGCGTCGTGACCCTGTTCCCGACCTCGGGTCCGCAGATCGAGGTCCGGCTCGACTCCCCGGTGGACGGCGCTCGCTCGTGTGCCATTGCCCTGCTACAGAATCAGGGCAATGGCATCACGGTGCACCGCGAGGTGAATTACATCAACGGTGCGCAGCGGGAGATCGATAAGGCATACAACTGGGGGATGGATTGGAAGAGCGGCCGTAAGTAGGCCGTTCGTTCCTGCTGGTTGCGTTTCAGCGAACCGCAAGCACTGCGGCGGGGCCAGGTTGCCGCACCGGCTCGACGCTCGGCTCGGTGCTCGGCTTGCGCGAGGCGAACACCATGCCCGCCAGACCGATCGCGAGCCCGGCAATTGTCAAGGGACGCAGCGGTTGGCCGACGATCAGCCAGGCCGCGACGGCCGTGGTCGCGGGCGTGACGAATAGCAACCGGCTCACCCGGGTGGCGTCCATGCGCCGCAGCATCCAGAAGTAGAGCAGGAATGCGGCGATCGAATTGAGCAGCACCATCCAGGCGATCGCGCCGGTGAACCGGACCACGTCATAGACGTGCAATTGTCCGGTGGCCCAAGCGATTATCCCGGCGACGGGGGCGCTGACGAGCAAGTGCACCGAGGTCGCCGCCTTCGGATCCACCCCGGATACGTAGCGCTTCTGATAGATGGTGCCCAGGCTCAGGCCGAGCAATCCGGTCACGCAAAGCAGCAGTCCCGCAAGGGAAAACGAGGTCTTGTCCAGTACCGCGAGCGCGACGCCGACGCCACCGATCGCGAATCCGAACCACTGCCGCGGCGTGATGGATTCGCCGAGGAATCCGGCGAACAATGCGATCACCACCGGGCTCAGTCCCTGGATCAGCGCGATGACCGCACCGGGCACGTGCTGGCCCATCGCCGAGTAGAAGCCGCCGAACTGCGCGATCTGCAGCAGTAATCCGGCAACGATCACATGCCCGAGTTCTCGTCCGCGCGGCCATTTCACCCGTACAAGCATCGAATAGGCGGCCAGTAGTACGCCCGCGATACCGAAGCGGGCGAACAGCACCGTCATCGAGGGCGCCGCGCCGACACCGATGATCCCGGCGATGAAAGCACTGCTCCACATGAGCACGAACAACGGTTGGACACCCGCCGCGAAATAGGTCTTCACGATCTTCCCTCCAAGTAACCCCTCAAGGTGGTTACACCTTCACACGATCCGCGCTAACCTGTCAAGGTGGTTACTATGGAGCTCATGCACACCTTCGTCAGTGGGAACCTCGCCCTCGACTTCGCGGGGACGGTTCGGGGCCGCACCACCTACAACGAGGACACGCTCACCGATCCGGCCGCATTCGGCCGGTGGACGGTCGCGGCGTCGGTGCTGGACCAGGCGCCGGACTGCGACGCGCCAACGCTGGACCGGGCGATCCGGGTACGCGAGGCGAGCTATCGGCTCGCGCTCGCCGCCATCCGTGGCACCGCGGCCGACGACGCCGACCGCGCCGTGCTCAACGCGGCCGCAGGCGAATTGCCTACGCTCACTTTGCAATCCGACGGCACACTGACCAGATCCGGCGATGCGAACGCGGCCATCTCCGCCATCGCGCGGGCCGCGCTCGAACTGCTCGGCACCGATCAGCGCCACCGGATCAAGGAATGCGGCCGGGCCGAATGCACTCGGCTGTATGTCGATACCTCGCGCGGCGGTTCCCGGCGCTGGTGCGATATGACCGGCTGCGGTAATCGCGCCAAGAGCGCCGCCTTCCGCGCCCGGCACGCGGACTGAGGCGGTTCACGTCCCGGACGGTCCGAGACCCATTCGGTGCGCCTGCGCGATCGCCTGGGCGCGATCGCGCACCCGCAGCTTCGCGAACAGCGAGTTGACATGACTCTTGACCGTGCTCACCCCGATGAACAACTCCTTGGCGATCTCGGAGTTGTTACGCCCCTTCGCCATAAGCCGCAGCACATCGAGTTCCCTTGCGCTGAGACCCAATTCGGTTGGCGTCGGGACCTGTGGCGCCGTCGTGAGCGCGGCGACCAGGCGCTGCCCGACCTCGGCGGAGAAGGTGGTCTGCCCGCCCGCAACGGCCCTTATCGCCGTGGCGATTTCGTGTCGGCCCGCATCCTTGGTGAGATATCCGCGCGCACCCGCCCGCAACGCACCGGCGATGGATTCGTCATCGGCATAGGTGGTCAGCACCAGCACGGCAGTGCCGGGACACGCCGCGGCGATCGCGGCCGTCGCGGCGACGCCGTCCAGCACCGGCATCCGCAGATCCATCAACGCCACATCGGGCGCCAGCCGCGTCACCAACTCGACCGCCTCGGCACCATCGCGCGCCTCGCCGACCACCTCGATATCCGGCAGCAGCGACAGCACCGTGGTCAACCCCTCCCGCACGATGGTCTGATCATCGGCGACCACCACCGAAATCACCTGTGCGTCACCATCTTTCGCGTCAGGCACCGATTATCTCCCGCATCGCATCGTTCGCCACCTGTCCGCTACGACGAGACCGGCCGAAGCACAGCATCGTTCGCGCGTAAGCCTCCGTCTTCCACGCACGAATCCCGTCCATCACGAGCGAACCTCGGTCCGCAGCGACATGACACCGGAGCACAGCGCATCCGACGGCCTTGCGCAAGACTCCGTTCACATCGACGAGATCGGCTGGGCCATCGAGTATTCCGCGTCCAATCACCGAGTCGGCATGCCGACTCATCGGCGCGGCACCGTAATTCGGACGGTCCACAGCTCACCGACCTTTCCCGCCTCGGCGGTGCCACCGAGCGCGCCGACCCGTTCACGCATGCCGAGTAGCCCCGCACCCATACCCGAGGCCGCCAGCAGTCCGGCTCGGGCGCCGAGCGGGTTCTCGGCCGTCAGCTCCACCGATTCCGGTCCGGCAACCAGGTGCAATGTAACCGCGGCGCCCGGTGCGTGCTTCCTGGCATTGGTCAGCGCCTCCTGCGCGCCGCGCAACAGCGCCAGGCTCACCTGCTCGCCCAATTGCTCGACAGGGCCATCGATATGCAAGTCCACCCGGCCGCCCACCGCCCGGTGCTCCTCCGCCACCCGGCCCAATTCGGTTGGCAGATCAATGCTTTCGGCGCGCAACGCGCCGACGACCCGGCGCGCGTCGGCCAGTCCGGACGCGGCGAGCCCGCGCGAGGTGCGCACCAACGCCCCGGCCCGATCCACCTCGCCCGCTTCGAGCAGCGCATCGGCCGCATCCAGTTGCAGCACCAGTCCGCCGAGCGTATGGGCCAGCACGTCGTGCACCTCGCGCGCGATGCGGCCGCGCTCGGCCAGCGCGGCCGCCCGATCCCGCTCGGCGCGGATCTCCCTGCTCTGCTCGACCAGCAGCCGGTTCTGTTCCGCGGTCACCCGGAACTGCCTGCGACCGGAACCGAGCAGCGAGACCAGCGCGACACCACCGAGCAGACCCACGATCACGCCGAGCGGCGCATGACGCAGCAGCGCCGAACAGCTCATCGTCACCGCGGCGAGCACCGTGACCGCGATACCGAACGGCAACGAATGTTGTTGCAGGGCAATGGCTACGAAGACGGCAACCCATACGAGGATCGCCGAGCCGCCGAACCACGCGACCGTCAGCCCGCCACACACCGTCATCACCAGCAGCGCGGCATGGTCGATCAGCAACCGATCCGCGGGCAGCAGCGCCCAGATCAGATAGGCCAGCGCGCCGATCCCGGCCAGTACCAGCACCGCAACGCCGAGCCGGTCCAGGTCGTAACCGCGCAGCCAGGCGAAAACGGCGACGAGCCCGGCCAGGCGTACGAGCCTGACCAGGATCGTCGGCTGCGGGACGTTCGCGCGGTCGAACATCCGGTCAGTATCCATTGCCGCGGCGGGACCGATTCACGCCGCGGGCGTCCGAACCGGCACCGACCCTGCCAGCCGCTCGACCCGCCGCGAGATGATCAGTATCCGGCCGAGCCGATTGATCCCGAGCATCGCGACCAGCGCACCCGCCGATGCCACCGCCGTCGCGCCGTAACCGACTGCGACAACATCTATTACGATGCGCACCACGATCAGCACCAGCCACAGCGAGGAGGCGAGCGGTCCGGTCCGAACCAGCAACCCGCCCTGCCGATCCCGTGCGAACTGCGACATCGCGCCCATCACCGCGCCGACCGCGAGCGAGAGCGCACCCTCGAACACCAGCAGTGCGATATCGACCGTCCCGAGCGCGGCGACCTCGACGGAATTCACAAAGATGACGACACCGACGATCCCGAAGATCAGCGGCGTCCGCCACATGCGCGCCGGATCGTAGAGCCGCCACTGATTCTGGCGATAGATGATCCAACCGACGATGACGACGGCGATTGCGGCGGAGAGCAGGGTCTGCTGATTCATGCCTCTCACCCTGCGCTTTTCGCCGGTGCGGCAGCACCACCCGAGGGTGGAACGCGGGTGGAATCCGCCGGTCTCAGGGTATGGCTGCCGGTGGCGTCGATTCGCTAGACGGGTACGAGTTCACCCGGGTCGTAGCGCGGCACCGGGGGCGTCGGCGCTCGATAGCCGCGCGGCGTGGCCCGCAGAAACAGGAAGAAGAAGATTGCCAGCAGCACCGCACGTCCCCAGACGCCGAACAGCACGACGTTCTCCATCTGGTTCATCCCGGACGCGCCGGTGGCGATCACGTAGAAGTACCGGAACACACCGATCCCGATCGCCGCGTCGGCGAGCAGGTAGCCGCCGATCAATGTCCACGGCACATCGAGCAGCACGAAGAAGGGTAGTAGCCATAGCGTGTACTGCGGCGAATGCACCTTGTGGAATAGCAGGAAGCCGCACAGCATCGCACCGCTCACGCCCAGCCACGGGAATACGCCGGCGGCGCCGTAACGTTTCCAGCCCAGCCACATTGCCAGCGCGAACGACGAAAGCACCAGCGCCGGTGAGACAACCGAAACCGTATGCTGGAAAAACGCCTCGCTCGCACCGTCATCCGGGGCGAACAAACGCCGAAGACCCCAGTACCAAATGGAATTGGTGGTGATATCGGCCTGACGGAGCTGCTGAAAGGTGATCGATGCGCGCCAGCCGTCGTATCCGGCCACCGCGAACGGCAGATTCACCGCGACCACCGTCGCGACGGCCGATGCGGCCGTCAACAGGGCGCCGCGCACATCGCGACCGGCGCGTTCCACTCCGCCGGTGAGCACGTACACGGCCAGCGGCAGCACGAATATCCCCGGATACAGCTTCAGGCAGAATCCGATCCCGAGCAGTACCGCCGCCGCGATCCCTCTGGCGCGCAACGAATATCGGGTCGGCACGGTGACCACGTACACCGCCGCCACCGTCGTGGCGACCACCGGGAGCTCCCAATTATGGAAGGCGTAGAGCACCAGCGGCGGCCCGGCCGCCCACAGCAGCGCCGCGCGGCCGCCGAGCCGGGCCAGCAGCAACGCCGTCAGCAGCGCGAACGGAGCGAGCAGGAGCGCACTGTGCGCGAGGAATTCGGCGTCGTTGTGCGCGCCCTGCCCGCCCAGCCACATCAGCACGCCGCTGAGCACCGGATATTCGACCGCGCCGCCGACCAGCTGACCGTCCGGGGTGATGTCGCCGTTCACGTAGGGAAAGACGTGCTGGTCGATATCCCGTCCGAGCCACAGGAATTGGATATCCGAATAGCAGACGTCGGAATCCTTGATGAGGTCGAAGGCAATGCTGCGGCCGCTCGATTCGAACGGCGCGCCCGCACACCGCGCCTTGTTCGCGTACGCGAGCAGCAGCGTGAGTCCGCACAGCAGCATCACGACCGCGGTCAGCGCGGTTTGCCGGGTCACCCGCCCGGCGAACAGGTCGCGGGCGACGAGTCCGGTCGGCATGGGCACCACCCTAGGTGCCAATCCGCCGAATTGCCGGTAGTCCCCCGCGAATACCGGCGCCGTGCCTTGTTCCGCCCGCGCACCGGTCGGCTCGCCGGACCTGATTTCGCTGCTCACCGGGCCTTCATGTAGCCTTGTCGGGTTGCTGACGCAACGACCCTCCTGCCACGGACCGTCCGTGGCCGTTTCCCAGTCCACAGGAGGTGATTGGTCCGTGCGTCATTACGAAGTGATGGTCATCCTCGATCCGAGCCTGGACGAGCGCACTGTTGGTCCGTCGCTGGACAACATGCTCAGTGTCGTTCGCACCGATGGCGGCAAGATCGACAAGGTCGACATCTGGGGCCGTCGCCGGCTCGCCTACGAAATCCGCAAGCAGGCCGAGGGCATCTACGCCGTGGTCGAGCTCACCGCCGAGCCCGCCACCGTGAGCGAGCTCGACCGCCAGCTCGGACTCAACGAGTCGGTGCTGCGCACCAAGGTTCTGCGCCACGACAAGTGACCGCGTCCGCACGATCGTCCCGGTGAAAGCCGGGATGACGACTCCTCGATTGCGTCGGTGTCTATCTCTAGGCTCTAGCGCGACAGCGAGTTGCATGCGGACCGCACACCGAGCAGGAGGAACCACATGGCAGGCGACACGGTCATCACCGTCATCGGAAATCTGACGGCAGACCCCGAGCTTCGATTCACGCCCGCGGGGCAAGCGGTGGCGAATTTCACCGTCGCGTCCACTCCCCGTGTGTTCGATCGCAATTCGAACGAATGGAAAGACGGCGAGGCTCTGTTCCTGCGCTGCAATATCTGGCGCGAAGCCGCGGAGAATGTCGCCGAGAGCCTGACTCGCGGCTCCCGAGTGATTGTCAGTGGACGACTCAAGCAGCGCTCCTACGAAACCCGCGAGGGTGAGAAGCGCACGGTCGTCGAGCTGGAGGTCGACGAGGTCGGCCCCTCGCTGCGCTATGCCACCGCGAAGGTCAACAAGTCCAACCGCGGTGGCGGTGGTGGCGGCGGCTTCGGTGGCGGCGGTGGTTTCTCCGGCGGTGGTAACACCGGTGGTGGTGGCGGTGGTCGTTCCGGCGGTGCCGAGGACGACCCATGGGGCAGCGCGCCCGCGGCAGGCTCCTTCGGGGGCGGCCGCATGGATGACGAACCGCCGTTCTGACAAACGGCACTGATCGGCCCGATTTATTTTGGGCCACAATAATTTACGGAGTAGAAGACCATGCCTAAAGCGCCCGCGCGCGAAAAGGTGCTGAAGAAGAAGGCCTGCGCTTTCTGCAAGGAAGCCAAGTCCGGCGTCGTTTCGATCGATTACAAGGACACGACGCTGCTGCGCAAGTACGTCAGCGACCGCGGCAAGATCCGTGCCCGCCGCGTCACCGGCAATTGCGTGCAGCACCAGCGTGATATCGCCGTCGCCGTCAAGAATTCGCGTGAGGTCGCACTGCTGCCTTACGTGTCGACGGCTCGCTGAGAAAGGGAGGCACACAATGAAGTTGATTCTGACCGCTGATGTGGACAACCTCGGTGCCCCCGGTGACACCGTCGAGGTCAAGGACGGCTACGGCCGCAACTACCTGCTGCCGCGCGGCCTGGCCATCGTGGCCAGCCGGGGCGCCCAGAAGCAGGTCGAGGGCATCCGCCGGGCCCAGGAGGCCCGCCGGGTGCGCGACCTGGATCACGCCAACGAGCTGAAGCAGGCCATCGAGGCCCTGACGTCGGTGTCTCTCTCGGTGAAGACCGCGGGCACCGGCAAGCTGTTCGGCTCGGTGACCCAGGCGGATGTCGCCGCGGCCATCAAGGCGGCGGGCGGGCCCGTCGTCGACAAGCGCAGCATCGAGCTGCCGAAGGCGCACATCAAGACGACCGGTAAGCACGGCGTCGTGGTGCACCTGCACCCGGATGTGGTTGCCAAGTTCGACCTTCAGGTCGCGGCGGCCAGCTAATACAGCATCGGTCGAAGCCACTCTTGTGATCACCACAAGGGTGGCTTTCGGCTGCGCTTCTTCGGGTGCTGGTTGCGGTTAGCTCTGGATTTGCTTGCGTGTCGCGGCCGGTGTGTCGTGAACGGTTGGGTGATTGATCGAAATGGTTCGACCTCCGGTTATTCGACCTGTGGATTACCAGAAAAACCGACCGGACGTAATGTGACTCAGCTCATATCCGGTCCATGTGCTGTTAACCCAACACGCCCGGCCGTTCAACTTGGCCGACACGCCGCAAGTTCATTCATCCACACGTGGATAGATCGGGAAATCCGGGCCTATCTGCGTATTCAGGCGATATGACCTGGGTTTTCCCCAAGTTGTACACAGGGGGTGCACACCGTTAGGTGAACAGTCCCCAACTTATCCACAGCTGTGTGCACAGTGTGGTTTGGCGACTGCCCGCCGGGTCGCCTAGGTTCGTCGCATTGCCGTGAACGAACCGCCCGGAACGGCGCGAGTCGTCCCATGCCTCGGCGATAGCTGGCCACCGGGTATCGGACATGTCGGACCCCGGGGGTAGAACGTGTCATCGATAGGTTGGGAACCCGGTCGTGGGGTAGAGAGGACGGTCGAGTCAGGTGACAGCCACCGATGACCGTGGGCACACGGACTTCCCGCCCGAACCGCCCGGCGAGGACTTCGGGCGGCAGCCACCGCACGATATGGCGGCCGAACAGTCGGTGCTCGGCGGCATGCTGTTGAGCAAGGACGCCATCGCCGATGTGGTCGAGGTTATCCGGCCCGGCGATTTCTACCGTCCCGCGCACCAGTCCATCTACGACACCATCCTCGATCTCTACGGCCGCGGCGAACCGGCCGACCCGGTCACCGTCGCCGCGGGTCTGGACCGGCGCGGTGAACTCAAGCGCATCGGCGGCCCGCCCTATCTGGTGACGCTCACCCAAACCGTGCCGACCGCCGCCAACGCCGGCTACTACGCCGAAATCGTTGCGGAGAAAGCCATTCTGCGGCGTCTGGTGGAGGCCGGCACCCGCATCGTCCAGTACGGCTACGCGGGCGCCGACGGCCAGGACATCGCCGAGGTTGTCGACCGCGCCCAGGCCGAGGTCTACGAGGTCACCGAGCGCCGCAGCAGCGAGGACTTCCTCCCGCTGGAGGAACTCCTGCAACCGACGATGGACGAGATCGACTCCATCGCCAGCCGCGGCGGCATCTCCCTCGGCGTCCCAACCGGTTTCACCGAACTCGACGAGGTCACCAACGGCCTGCACCCCGGCCAGATGATCATCGTCGCGGCCCGACCCGGCGTCGGAAAATCCACGCTCGGTATGGATTTCATGCGGAGTTGCTCGATCAAGCATGGGTTGGCGAGCGTTATTTTCTCGTTGGAGATGAGTCGCACCGAAATTGTTATGCGGCTGCTTTCGGCCGAGGCGAAAATCAAGCTGGGGGATATGCGTTCGGGGCGGATGAGCGACGACGACTGGACTCGGTTGGCGCGGCGGATGAGCGAAATCAGCGAGGCGCCACTGTTCGTCGACGATTCGCCGAACCTGACGATGATGGAGATCCGGGCCAAGGCGCGGCGGTTGAAGCAGCGTCATGATCTGAAACTCGTTGTGGTGGACTACCTTCAGCTGATGACCTCCGGTAAGAAGGTCGAATCCCGCCAGCAGGAAGTCTCGGATTTCTCCCGAAACCTGAAGCTGCTGGCCAAGGAGCTCGAGGTCCCGGTAGTCGCGATCAGTCAGCTGAACCGTGGTCCCGAACAGCGAACCGATAAACGCCCCATGGTCTCCGACCTGCGCGAATCCGGATCGCTGGAACAGGATGCGGATATGGTCATCCTGCTGCATCGCCCCGATGCGTTCGAAAGAGACGACCCGCGCGGCGGCGAGGCCGATCTGATTCTCGGCAAACACCGTAACGGCCCTACGGCCACCATTACCGTTGCGCACCAGCTGCATCTGAGCCGTTTCGTGGATATGGCCCGCGGCTGATCCGGACTGCAAGGGCTCGGCTGGTGAACCCCTGCCGAAGCTCTTGCCGCCCAGCTAAACTCGTATCCCCAAGATCGTGTTGCGAGGACAGTGTGAACCTGGGGGATCCCCTGCCAGCGGTGCCTCGAGCTGCGTGACGGAGGAGTTGGTGCTGGGATGACGGCAGGGCTACCGATACCCACACAGGACGACGTGCACGGGTACTTCAATACGCTGTCGAACTGGGGGCGGTGGGGCGAGGACGATGAGCTCGGCACTCTGAACCACATCACCGACGACGTCCGGTTGGCGGCGGCGCGGGCGGTGCGCCACGGCAGGAGCGTGTCGTGCGCGTGGGAGGTTGCGGTGCCGGAGGAGATGGAGCGGTCGACGACGACGTGCCCCTGCGCCGCCGATATGCCGGGAGCCGAGAACATGCCGCTGGGATTCCGCACCGACCGGCACTGGGGCTATTCGAACGAGCGGCTCGGAATTCTGTTCCACGGCAACACCATCACCCATATCGACTCGCCGTGCCATATCTTCTGGGACGGCAAGATGTACAACGGGCGGCCGCACTCGCTGGTCGACGCCGCAACGGGATCGGCCTGGGCTGCCGTCACGGCGGCGGCGAACGGGATCATCACCCGTGGCGTCCTGCTGGACATTGCGAAGGTCCGCGAGGTGCCGTGGTTGGAACCGGGGCAGGGGGTGTATCCCGCCGATCTCGAGGAGGCCGAGCGTCGCCAGGGGGTGCGGGTGCGATCCGGCGATGCGGTACTGCTGCGGACCGGCTATGGCCGCGTCCGGCACGAGTCCGGTGCGACCAGCGGTTTCAGGCAGGCCGGCTGGCACGCGTCCTGCCTGCCGTGGCTGCAGGAACGGGAGGTCGCGCTGATCGGCGCCGATACTCCTCAGGACGTGCTGCCGTCGGGGTACGAAGACGTGTTGATGCCGGTTCACACCGTGGGCCTCGTCGCGATGGGTCTGTGGCTGCTCGACAATTGCGACCTCGAGATGTGCGCAACCACGGCTGCCGAGCTCGGCCAGTGGGACTTCCACCTCGCGATCGCGCCGGTCCGCTTCGCCGGGACGTCCGGCAGCCCGGTCAACCCGATCGCCACATTCTGATCGCGGGACTCGCGCCAAGCAGTGTCGGCACGGGTATGTGCCTGGATCAGGTCGCGGGAACCTCCTGGAGAAACTGGTCGAGGATCCTGGGCAGCGCGAGACGGATGGTGGTTTCGTGGTCGGTGTCGCCGAGGTTGGTGAGGGTGACCTTGTCGCTGTGGAAGGCCCGCAGGCAGGCTTCGGCGTTGGCGTAGGGGACGTCACGGTCGCCGGTGGAGTGGTAGAGGTGGACCGGAACCTGCGGGGTCCAGTCGCAGGTGCCGTCGCTGTCGGTCATCGCCTTCAGGACGGAGCCTGCGGGATGTAGGAGTCGGTCGATGAACTGCGGCGTGAGCAGTTCTTGCAGCGTGCCGGGTAGTGAGTTGCCGATCTCCCGCTCGTCGTGTTGCCCGTCGAACAGGCTCTCGACCGTGGTGGCATAGGGCCGCTGGAACGCTTCGGAAGGTTCGTCGTAGAAGTGGTAGATCCGGTTCATCGCGGTGATCCAGTAGCTGAAGTAGAAGACCGCGACCCGGGAGTCGATTCGACCACTCGGACCCGCGGGCACGTCGACGTGCTGTAGGTCGTAGGGTCCGCTGACCGGCGCCAGCGCGGCAAGGCCGAAACCGGGTGCCTGGCCGCCGACCAGTGCCTTGGCCAAACACGTTGCGGCCGTGCCGCCTTGGGAAGCACCGGTGACCAGTACGTCGGGATCGAGTTCGCGCTGCTGCTGTTCGGTCAGTGTGCGGGCGGCGCGCAGCAGGTCGATCGATGCGCTGGTCTCCGTGGGGACGTGGACGTACGGGTGGGGGCCGGGGCCTTCACCGAGTCCCAGGTAGTCCGGCGCGACCACCGCGTAGCCGGCGGCGGCGAACATGATCGCGCAGGCACGGTCGGGCCCGTTCAGGGCGCTGACCGACGGCGCGTCCTTGCGCGCCGACATCGTGCCGTGCTCGTAGCTGACCACACGCAGCCGGTGAGAATTGGTGCGCGGCAACACAACCAGACCGGTGGCAGTGGTCGGTGAACCATCCGGGTTGACAGTTTTGTACACAACTCGATAGGCATCGACCCCGTTGCGCACCGGCGTATCGGGCTTCGTCCGGACCGCCTCGGCCAGATATGCCGCGGTCTGCTCCGTCGACAGTTGGGTGAGCGGAATCGTGGACACCATCGCGCCGCGGCCGCCGGGTGCCGTGCTGTCGTGCGTCGAGCAGGCGACCGGTCCGCCGAGCAACACGATCGCACCGACCACGGCGAACCCGAAACCACTGGATCTCAACATGAATTCGTAGTCCTTTCGATCGGACTGCTCCGCCGGTTCCGATGTCGTTGTCGGACATGGATTTCGCCGATGTCGGTCGAACAACTACAACATCGGCCGTCGCACCGGTCCAGGCCGATCCGGGACAGTAATGACGGTGTCGGTTGTCCGAAATCGACATCCTGAGTCAGTTGGTCGCGATGAAGACGTTCTTGGTCTCGGTGAACGCCAGCGCCGCGTCGGGACCCAGTTCACGGCCGAGGCCGGATTGCTTGAATCCACCGAACGGGGCCGAATACCGCGTCTGGTGCAGCGAATTCACCGACACGTTGCCCGCCTCGACCGCGCGCGCAACCCGCAGTGCCCGGCCGATGTCGTTGGTCCAGACGATCCCCGCCAGCCCGTATTCCGTGTCGTTGGCGATGCGAATGGCCTCGGCCTCGTCATCGAACGGCAGTACCGCGGCCACGGGGCCGAAGATCTCCTCGGTGAATACCGGGTCGGTAGGGCCTGCGGGCAGGACAACCGTTGGCGGGTACCAGAATCCAGGTCCGTCGGGTCGTTCGCCGGTGAACGCCACCGTGGTCGAAGGCCCGACGAACCCCGCGACCCGATCGCGGTGCGCGGCCGAGATCAGCGGGCCCATCGCGGTGGCTTCGTCCGACGGATCACCGACCCGGAAATCCTGTACCGACGGTTCGAGCAATTCCAAGAAGCGATCGAAGACACTGCGCTGCACCAGAATTCGGGACCGCGCACAACAGTCCTGGCCCGAGTTCATGAAGACGCCGTAGGGCGTGGTAGCGGCAGCGAGCTCCAGATTCGCGTCGGCGAAGACGATATTGGCGTTCTTGCCGCCCAATTCGAGAGTCACCCGCTTGACCTGTTCGGCGCAGCCCGCCATGATCCGCTTGCCGACCCCGGTGGAGCCGGTGAACACGACCTTGCGGACCGCGGGATGGGTGACGAAGCGCTGTCCCACTACCGGGCCGTCGCCGGGCAGGACCTGGAAAACACCTTCGGGCAGACCCGCTTGCCGGGCCAGTTCGCCCAGGCGAATAGCGGTAAGTGGGGTCAGCTCGGACGGTTTCAGCACCACCGTATTGCCCGCGGCGAGTGCTGGCGCGAAGCCCCACGCCGCGATGGGCATCGGAAAGTTCCACGGCACGATGATGCCGACCACGCCTAATGCTTCGTGGAAGGTGATGTCGATACCGCCGTCGACCGGAATCTGTTGGCCCAGTAGGCGTTCGGGCATTCCGGCGGTGAATCGCAGTACGTCGGCGACATTGCCCGCCTCCAAGCGCGCGACGCCGATGGGGTGGCCCGCGTTGGCGACCTCCAGCTCGGCCAGATGTTGCAGGTCGTCTTCGACCGCCTGGGCGAAGCGCCGCAGCAGTCGGGCCCGATCGCCCGGTGCGACCGCACGCCAACCTGCCCACGCGTGGTGGGCGCGCTCGATAGCGGCGTCGGTGGCGGCCGGATCGGTCCATTCGATCGTCGTGATCACCTGTTCGGTCGCCGGGTTGATCACCGGAGTTATTGTCATGTCCCTCAGTACCTTTCGGTATTCGATCGTCGGTTGCTTCGGCGGGCCGTCGGCAGGTTCCAGCGGTAGCGCAGCGACAACAGCCGGATGCCGATTCCGGCGCTCCGTGGGAGCGCGGTGCCGGGAGCGATGGCCAGACCGCGCAAGGTTTGGTTGGCGGCGGCGAGCGCCGCCGCGATGGCCAGGGCGGTGAATCCGACCGGCTCGAAACGCTTTTCGGCGGCGACCTGACCGCCGAGCACACCCGCGGTGAACACACCGGCCGAATCGACTGTCGCAGTTAGTGTTCCGGTCGAGAGAAAGTCCATGGCCGGCCTGGTCAGGAGGCGGTGATCCTGCCGGCCAGGTGGTCCACGGCGATGTGGGTGTGTAAGCGTATGCCCGTGGCCAGAACCGAATCGTCGGCGTAGAAGGCGGGATTGTGATTCACGGCCAGGCCGCGCCCGCCGGGCAGGGGCTGGGGCCAGCCGTCGACCAGGTGGGTGTCCTGCGCGCCGAGGATCACGTAGATGCCACCGTAGGTGTCGACGAAGTAGGACACGTCGTCGTAACCGAGTGAAGGGGTGACCTCGACGAGTTTGTCGGCGCCGGCGACCCGCCCGAGGGTGGGCAATGCGGCATCGACCCACCGGGGTCGGTTGTTCACCGCCGGAACCGGTTGCAGGAAACTGATTTCCGCGGTGCAACCGTATGCGCGGGCAATGTGGTCCGCGGTGCGAGTGACGAGTTGCCGGGCCTGGTCCATGGTCGGCTGGGCTGCGCTGCGGATAGTGCCCCACAGGGTGACCGTCTCGCCGATGATGTTGAACCGGCCCACATCTTCGATGTGGCCGATGGAGATGGTGACCGGAGCGAACGCGTCCAGCTGCCGATAGAGCTGACCCATCGCCGAGACGATGTCCGCGGCCGCGGGCATCGGATCGATGCCCTGCCAGGGTGTGGAACCGTGCACCTGCTTACCGGACACCACGATCTTCACCAGGCACGAGGCACCGAACTGGTTGCCCGCTCGATATCCGACACAGCCAAGGGGAAAGGGGGACACATGGTGGCCGTACACCATCGTCGGAGCGGGGTCCGCGAGTGCGTTTTCGGCCAACATCTGCGCCGCGCCGCCGACCTCGTCTGTCGGTGGGCCCTCCTCGGCCGGTTGGAATATGAACAACACCGTGCCCGAAAGCCGTTCCCGCACTTGGGATAGGACGCTCGCGGCACCCATCAGCATCGCGGTATGGCAGTCGTGCCCGCAGGCGTGCGCCACCGGGAACGGCCCGCCCGGGTAGTCGGCGTCCACCACCGTCGAGGCGAAGGGAACGTCGGAGTTCTCCTTGACCGGCAGTGCATCGATGTCGGCGCGCAGCGCCATGACTCGGTCGCCCGGCCGACCGCCCCGAAGCACGCCCACCACGCCGTGCCCGGCAATCCCGGTCCGAACCTCGTCCAGCCCAAGGGTTTTCAGGTGGCCGGTGATGAACGCGGCGGTATTGCGTTCGCGGTTCGGTAGTTCCGGGTTCTGGTGCAGATGATGCCGCCAGGCGATGACCTGCGGCTCGATCTGTTCGATGAGCCGATCCAGGTCCGCGTATAAATCGTCGGTCATGATCTCGCCGCTCTCGCGAGACTGTCGTTCACACCGCCGCGGTCTTGCCGACCCATCGATGGGCTGAAGTATCGGCGGGGGTTGGTGACGAGCATCTGTTCGATGTCGGCGTCGCCGACACCGGCCGCGCGCAGTGCGGGCAGTACGTCATCGTGGATGTGTTCGTAGTGCCAATTCGGCGCCAGTTGTGCACGGGCGGCGTGGAAGTCGTCGCCGAACCAGTCGATCCAGCACATGGCGTCGTGACTCAGGACCATGCGGTCGGCGTAGCCGCGGCGGCACAGTTCGGCGACCGTGCCGACCCGCTCGGGCGTCGTGCGGTTCAGATCCACGCCGAAACGATCCATGCCGAGGATCGCACCGGTGTCGGCGAGCCAGGTGAGATAGTCGAGGTCGCCGGTATCGCCGCTATGGCCCATCACGACCTTGGTCAGGTCGACGCCCTCGGCGCGGAACAGCTCCAGTACCCAGCGACCGGTCTGCCGAATTGCGTTGGTGTGCACGGTGATCGGTGCGCCGGTCGCCCGGTGTGCGTAGGCGATGGCGCGGCAGATCCGCTCGACGTCCGGTGTGGGGTCGGGATGTTCGACCGCGCATTTGAGGAATGCGGCCCGCACGCCGGTATCGGCGATGCCGTCGCGGATGTCGCGGACGAACTCCAGGGCCAGCGGGTCGGGGCTCTCGTCGACCAGCAGGCCGGGGCCGCGCATCAGGAATGGCGTCGGCGCCGCGGTGTAGTGGTAGTAGCCGGTGGCGACGATGATGTTCAGCTCGGGAACCTGCTCGTTGATCCGCTGGATCCGGGGGATGTAGCGTCCGATACCCCAGACGGTGGGGTCTACGAAGGTGCGCACTCCCTTGCCGACCAGCGAGCGCAGCCGCGCGATCGCGTCGGCGACCTGCTGCTCCTCATCCCACCAGCGGCCGTCGCCGTAGTTCTGTAGATGTTCGGTGTTCAGGGTGAAGACGTGCTCGTGCATCAAGGTCTGGCCGAGGTCGTCGACGTCCACAGCCCCGCGCACGGTCTGCACGGTGGGCATGCTTGCTCCTCTCGCTCGAGGTAATTGATAAACGACACATGTCAATTAACGACATCTGTAGAATAGTCAACACGTGTCGTTGAATGTAAAGGGTGGAGATCGATGTCACTGGACCGGCGCATCCTGCGCACCCGTCGGCGGCTGGCGGAGGCGCTTCTGGACCTGACTCAGGAGAAGGATTTCGATGCCATCTCGATCACCGACATCACTGAACGTGCCGATGTCAGCCGGGTGACCTTCTACGACCACTATCGAGACCGCGACGATCTGCTGATCGCCGCGCTCGGCGAGAGTTTGGACGAGATAACCGGGGCCGCCCGGTCCGCAGTCGAGGTTGTCTGCGCCACCGACGAACCGCCCGAATCGCTGCGAATGCTGTTCCGGCACATTCACTCTCGGGTCGGGTTGTATCGGCGGATGCTGGGTCCGCAGGGCAGCGCGCGCTTCGCCGATGTCCTGCGCAGCCGGCTCACCGACACCCTTCGTGACACCGTCGTCCAGCCCGGCGCTCTCACCGGGGTGCCGCAGGCGGTGTTCACCGACTACGTCGCAGGCGCTCTCATCGGCGTCATTTACGGCTACGTCCACGCCGAACCGACACCCGACTCCGATGACATCGCCCGCGCCGTGTGGACGATCCATCAGATGTCCTGGCCCGGCGATCGGATCGAGCCGTCGTCCGGGCAATGACGGGGAGTGACCATGGGCGAGTCGGATATCGACCGGGCCCGAATCCGGCTGATCGAACGCGCCCGTGAGCCGGCCGTGGCCCAGACCATCGTCCAGGCCGTGGTTCAGGCCTCTCGTGCCGCGTCGACGGCCGTTGCCGCGCTGCCGGAGGAGGAGACTCGTCGGCATGTCCAGGCACTGTTGGACGGTGTCGTCACCGCCGACAGCACACCAGGTCCGCAGGTCTTGGCCGCGGCCGAACGCCTGGGTTCGGAACGTGCCCGGCAGGGCGTGCCGGTGGAGGCTCTGCTCGACGGGGTTCAGGCCAGCCGCTCCTGCCTGATCGAGATGCTCATCGACCAGGGACAGCAGCTGTCGGTGCCGTTGCCGGCGGTGCTCGACACAGTCGTACATCTGGACCGGATCGCCACCGCTGTGTTGCGCCACATTGTGCACGCTCACCACGAGACCGAACTGGGTATAGCGCGCACGCGAACCGAGCGCGAAACTCGAACGCTGCGAAAGCTTTTGCACGGCGAGCAGATCGCCTCACCCGCGCCGCTCGACGCATCGGCCACCTACCATTGCGTGGTCAGCGACGTCAGCGATCCGGCTCTTGCCCGGCGTCTGGGGACCCGGCTGACCGCAACCGGTTCGGGACTGTGCGGGCTGGTCGATGGGCGGCTGGCGGCATTGGTCGCCCGGCTGACCCAGCTGGGCGATAGTCCTCCACTCCTCGTCGCCGCCCCCGCGGTCCGGCCCGCCCAGGTGGCCCCGCTGTACCGACTCGCCCGCCGCGCATTGGCGGCGGGCCGTGCGGCTGGGCTGACCGGACCCCGCCTGCTCACCGACCTGGCGCTGCTCACCGCGACCCACGGTGAACCGGAACTGGGCGAAATCCTTGCCGCACAACTACTCGGCGGTCTCGACCCGGGCGACGCCTTCCACCGCGATCTTGCCGAGACCGCACGGGCCTATCTCGATCACCGCGGTCGTATCGAACCCACCGCCACCGCCCTGCACATACACAGCAACACGGTCAAATACCGGCTCCGGCGGTTCACCGAACTCACCGGCCACATTCTGACCGACGCCGACCACAGCACCGTCGCCGATACGACCCGGCAATGGTGGGCGCTACAACACTGGCTCACCCATTCCTGACGCGGGCGAGCTCGAACCCGGCGAACGCCGTAGGCGGACTCGCGCGGCAGATCCGCGACGGTAACTCCCGGCCTGAAGGTCGTTCCACAACTGCTGTTGGTAGTCCTTGATCCACGGGGCGATCGTTTCCGGGACCAGCGTGCGGAACGGCGCATGCCGTTCCCGACGACGCTGCTGTCCGAGTACGGTGATCGACCGCAAACGGTGGCCATCTATTCCGGCACCATCGCCGCGGTGGCAGCGGACCACGCGGCCATGGTGTGGTACCAACGGCGGCACCCGGAACTGTCGAATTCACCGATGACCGCGGACGAATACCGGTTCACCGTGCTGGATCTGGGCACCACCACCCTGGTCATGCTGGTGTCGGTGCTCATCGCCCTCGGCCTCGGCTGGGTGATTACCGCGAAGTGGATCTGGCTGGCGCTGGTGCCCATCAAACAGTTCCTGACCGTCCTGCGGAAACGGCAACAGGCCGCTCGATCGCGACCTGATTTGTAAGCTTCCAGCTACTGAACAGAAATGCCTCAACCTTGCCCGGCACAAAGAGAGGTAGTGGAATTGTTCAGAAACAAAACGGACAGCTGGATCGTCACCGTCGCGGCTTCCGCCGTGATGAGTGCGTATGTGGTCGCGGTCGTTCCGCAAGCATCAGCCGAATTCCCTGGTACGCCGATCATTCTCGGAAAGGCGTCGGTCTTCGATATGACGTCGATGGAGACGGGGCCGTCTTTCCAGGATTACGGCTGGCTGAGCATCATGGACCCGAACAGTAACGCCAAGCTACAGAGCACCTTCAGCAATCAAAACGGCTACGCAGGCCTTCCCATGACCGGGATGAGTTTGCAGTCGATGGATCCCAACGGGATATACACCCATCATTGGGACGGTCCGGCCGCTCCCATGAGTCACAATCTTCCCCCCGCGATGCCCGAATATCACGCAGGCAATGTGTTCCATTTCGGCTGGGACGAGCCGAAACAGGCATGGCACTGGGAACTGCACAATATGGACGTAGATGCCGATGTCTGGTTCACCGACACCCATCCGGGCGGCAAATACACCGTGTCCTGGGACGGTGAGACGGTGCACTGGGCATCGGGCATTGCCGTCGCGAAAGTCAACGGCACCATCAAATATCCCGGCTGGGACCATCCCATCGAAGTCCACGACTGGGTGGGTGAGCAGGAACGTATGTGGGGCCCCGATTTCCGGCTCGGGCCCGGCCACAACGGATACGACTACCTGCAGGGCGGCAACCCGGACGGTTCGGCGGACAACGGGTTCGTCTACGAACAGCTGGACGGGTCGGTAGTCGGGATGCTCGCACATACCGCCGCGGATGGAGAGGTGACGATCTGTGCCCTCGACTCGGTGGACTATGACGAGTGGACCGAATTCACCGGCGCGCCAGGACAGACTGCGCCCTACCCGTATCCACGCGTGGTAGGTGTCGGCTGCGGCGGCATGCATCGCACCTTCACCGTCGACCAGCCGGTGCTGTTCCAGGTCGTGCCCGCTGCCGCCACCACGACCATGTCGTTCGGGCATACGGACTTGCCCGGATCGATCTCGACGATTCAGCACTTCCGAGACGACTACACCGGTTGGCCAGGCGCGACGCTCAACCTCTTCCAAGGATTGCAGTGGCCACCGAGCCTGATTCGTTGACAGCGCGACGATGGAGTCGGATTGCCGAGGCCGTCGTGGGGTTCGTTGTGTCGGCGGCTCTCACCGTGACATCTGCCCCGGTTCAGGCAACCCCCGCAGCAGGTGTCACAGGAAACACCTTGGCGCGCACCATGATCGGTGACCGAGATTACGTCCTGCGGGAGATCACCCTCGCGCCGGGCGGTTCGACCGGCTGGCACTTCCACGACGCCACGATCTACGGCGTGGTACGCGAGGGTGTGCTGACCCACTACGCCTCCAGCTGCGCCGTGGACGGAATCTATTCGTCCGGTTCGGTCGTCGTCGAGCCCGGTGGGCCCGGCTATGTCCACCTCGGCCGCAACTTGGGCAGTGAGCCGCTGGTGCTCGAGGTGCTCTATCCTCTGCCGGTCGGCAGTCCGCTGGCCGAGGATGCGCCGAATCCGGGCTGCGCCTTCGAATGAGGGTCCGCCGGCTCCCAGGTGACGGAGGGTGGCCGTCGTCGGGCAGGGTGCGGCGGCCGGCACATCGAGATGGGTCCTTCAGCCCCAGCGCATTTCGCCCTTGACTACTTTGGCGCTGAGTTCGAGGTTGGTTGTGCCGGGGAGGTCGGGGTAGCGCTGCCGCATGGCTGCGATGAGCTCGGCGCTGGTGGTGGTGTGTGCGTCGGCGTCGTTGAATGCGGTGAGGTAGTCGCGGGTGAAACGCAGTGCGGCGATGCCGTTGTCGGTGCCGGTGGCCGCGTGCCCGGCGACCACGATCTTCGGGTTGCGGGCAATCATGGTGTCCAGGTTGGTGATCCATTGCCGGCGCTGTGCCGGGCTGGGCAGATCTGCGATGAAGACGTGCTCGCCGGAGAAGACGAGATTGCCGCCGAAGATGGCGTCGAGGTCGGGGGACCACAGGTAGTAGCGGTCTCCGAGGTTGTCCGCGCGCACGATGTCGATCGTGTGGCCGCCCACGGTCAGGGTGGTCGCTGTGGTGGGTTCGGGTATCACCGTGTCGGCGACCGTGCGTGGTCCATTGTCGCCAAGTTGCGGGGACCAGGTCGTGATTTTGCTCGCGACGTTGCCGTGGATGGCGTCGACGACGTCTTGTGGTGCGGTGACTTTGGCACCCGGGAATTTCGTGGTGATCGGGCGCAGGCCGAAGTAGTAGTCCGGGTCGCTGGAGGAGACGAATACCGCGGTGAGTGGTTGGCCGATGGACGCGATCCGGTCGGCGACGGCGGTGCCGTCCGACAGAGTGAAACCGCCATCGACGAGTACCGATTCAGCACCGGCGGTCAGGATCACCGGCGCGCGAGAGAATCCGGCCTCATCGGCGCGCAGGGCGGTCCACTGCAATGCGGTGCCGGTCTTGGTGCTGTTGGTCGAGCCGCAGGCGGCCGCACTGATGGCCATCGCGACGATGCCGGAACCGGCCAGCAGTTTCCGGATGGTGGTGGACTTCATGGCGCGGACTCCTCTGCCTAGTTGGCGGTGTCGATGGTGGCGGTGTGCAGCTCGAGGGCGTGTGTGCCGTCGGGTTTGGTATAGGACCAGGTCAGGTCGATTTTGTGGTCGATGTAGTTCTCGACATGGCTGACGGTGAAGCCGGTCTTGGGTTCGAACCAGGTGATGAGGTAGATCTGATCACCGACCTTGGCGATGACCGGGTCGACGGTCTCCTCGCCCTGGCCGCCGGTCAGATATTTGTAGGTCAGGTGTTTGCCGTCGGGGGTGAAGCGGAGATCGAAGTCCACCCCGTTGTCGATCTTGGCGATGAAGTGTCCGCCGTAGGGCGTGGTCTCGGGTCCGGCGGTCGCTCGGGAGCATCCGGCGACCATCAGTGCGGCCAGGGCGGCGAGAGTGGCGATCCGCTTCGTGTACGGAGTCCCCCTCGGTGCGTTGGCGTGGGGTGAATCAAGTCTGATCATGCATATACGGTATGGATGCGATCTGGTCTTTTCGTGGTTTCCGCCGGACGTACCATGGTGAAAATGGGACAAGGCTCCGACGAGGTGATCCGGCCGGTCAGGTACCTGCCGCCGCCAGGGGTCACCGGCGAGATCGAGATCGTCTCGCTGGCACGCATGCGTGAGCGGGGTGGACCGCGGGAGTTCCGTGCCCCGCAGCGCCTCGATTTCGATGTGCTGATCCGTATCGAGTCGGGCCGGGCGGTGCACACCGTGGACTTCACCGGCTACTCCCTCGCGCCCGGGGATCTGATCTGGATTCGTGCGGGCCAGGTTCAGCAGTGGGGAGCGATCGAAGACATCGACGGTCCGGTCGTGCTGTTCACCCCGGCGGCGGTCGACTCCGGCACGCGGAATCGGATCGGATCCCTCGATATCGCCATTCCCAACCACTGGCCCGCGGCCACCATCGCCAACGGCACCGCGGCGCTGGCCCTGGATGCCCTGCTCGGCACCGAGGCAACACCGGAATCGCTGGCCGACAACGATATTCGCGACGCCGCGCGTGCCCGCCTGCTCGCCGCGACGCTGCTACTGCTCATGGCCACCGCACCGGATACGGGCGACTGCCGACATACGCCGCTACCGCAGCCGTTCGTCTGGTTCCGTGACGAAGTGGAAGCCCATTTCCGCGTCCGGCACAAGGTCGTCGAATACGCTGCGCGGCTGGGCTATTCGACCCGCACCCTGAATCGGTTGGCCCGCGAGAACACCGGATTGACCGCCAAACAACTCATCGACGAACGCATCGTGCTCGAGGCCAAACGCCTACTCGCCCACGGCGACGACCCGGTAGCGCGGATCGCCGCCCACCTCGGATTCGACGACCCCGCCAACTTCTCCAAGTACTTCCAACAGCGCACCGGCACCACCCCCGCAGCCTTCCGCAGCCACGCCGGCTGATCCGAAGTTCGTGGTGTGGGCTGAGGCGGAGATTCGGGCATATCGGCGGTAGAAACTGCCAGCCGGGGGGTGGGTGAGCGGGACAACGTAACGCTCTGGTGCCGATTCCCGACGTTCTCGATGACATACGGGCCTTCGGGGGGCCTGTCCGTCCGCTTGTCGGTGATGGAATTGGGGAATTGGACATGGCATTTCGCGCGTTCATCGCGCAGCACCGGATAGCTACCGCGGCTGTTGCGATGTCGACACTCGGTGTCGCGGCGGTCGGCGCCGTCATCTGGACGCCGACCTCGACCCCGACGAAACTCGACCCGCGACTCACGTCGTCGGTGACCGAATGCCACGACATGGTGACCATCTCGGTGGCCGGTCGTAACGACACTCCGGTCGCCGGAACGACGAAAATGCTGGTGGACGCCAACGGTAACGAGCTGCCCGCCGCACTGTCCGGCGACCACCGCAGCAACTGGGTGGATCCGGTGGTCAACGCACCGGCGGGCTCCGTCCCACCCGGTTCGTACGCCGCCATCTACATCGCCTACCCGGCGAACCTCAACAGCTATGAGGACGCAGTCAACACCGGCGTCTCGAATGCCGAACAGGTGATGCGGGATATCTCCGCGGCCTGCCCCGATACCAAGTTCTCCATCGTCGGCTACAGCGAGGGCGCGGATGTGGTGCGCCGGGTCGCGATGCAGGTCGGTCACCAAAATGCCGACCAGAACGGCAAATACGGGATCGTCGATCCGAAACATGTGCTCGGCGTTGTCATCCTGGCCGATGCCGGGCGCTCGGCGAACGAGGGACCCTTCCCTGGCGCGAAGGATCCGAACCATCCCGACGGATACGACCAGCAGTACGGCGGCAAATCGGCGTCGGGCCAGGGCGCGCTGCCCGGCACCTCCGGCGATTTCGGCGCGCTGAACGGCAGGATCGCCTCCTTCTGCTCCGACGGCGACCTGACTTGCGCCGCGCCACAGAATATTTCGCTGCTGCAGCTGGCGGTGAACGTCGGCAGGCAGCTGAATGTCGATGCACTGCAGCGCGACGGGCTGACGCCGGCGACCGGACAGGACGTCGCGGTGACCCTCGGGCGCATCGCGATGGCGGCCTTCTCGGATATCGCCTCGCAGCCGAACTGGATGCAGAGCAACGAGACCTTCCTCCAAGTGCTGCTTCGGGTTTCGGATCCGGCGTACAAGCCGGGCCAGCACCCGCCGCCCGCCCAGGCGGATACGATCGCGAGCAGTGGGATGTCGCCGCTGGCCTACCTGCCGCAGAAGGTGTTCAACGAGATCGTCGGCCTGATCGTGACGAACCAGAACACCATCCCGGTGATCATGAGCGACCCGTACCAGCTGACGCTCGGACCGAACGGCACCGGCCACCACTTCGACTACTGGCGCGACTCCGACCCGGCCAACGGCAAACCGCTGACCTCCGCGGAGTACGCGGCCGCCTGGCTCACTCACCTGGCACAGCAGGCGCAGGCGGGTCAGGCGATCGATACGAATGCCGCGCCGACACCGGCCGATGTCGCCACCGTTTACAAGACGGCCGCGGAATACAAGGAACCGCCGAGCACCAAGTGGGCGGCCAGCACGCCGACCAGCACGGCGACGCCGACCAAGACCACGGTCAGCGGCCAGCCGACGACATCGGCAACGCCCACGACACCATCGGCGGCACCGGTCGCCTCGGGTGCACCGACCACGCCGACGACATCGGCCGCACCGACTACCTCGGCAGCGCCGACCACAACCGTGGCGCCGACGCCGACCACCTCGGCCGCGCCGACTACCTCGGTCGCACCCGCCAAACCCGCGACGCCGACCACCACATCGGCGGCGCCGGTCGCCTCCGGCGCACCGATCGCCTCCGGGGCACGCACCCCGGCGGCGGCACCGGCTCCGACGACCACCTCGAAGCCTGAATCTCCAACAACGACAACAACATCCGCGCCACCAACGACGACAACGAGCCGCTGACGAAAAGGGTCTTCCAACCGGAAGACCCTTTTCTCATGCGATCCGCGCCCGGTCGATATCCGGTGTGCGATAGTGATTTTCGGGAATGCTGGCGAGGCGGGAAGTATGCGCCCGCGGCCCGAGCCCGTACAGCTGCTGGAAGCTCATGATGAGCGGCCGCCACGCGTCGGGGTCGATGCGGTCGGCGGTCCCGGCCATCCGGATGTCGTCGTGCACGTGAACGCGCAGCACCCTGGCCTCGATGATGGCCACGTTGCCGTGCTGCTCCGGATCGTCGGCGGCGAGCGGATGGAGCGCGGTGACACTGGCCTCCAGCGCGACCGGACATTCCGCGACCCGCGGCGGCGCAACGGTTTCCGATGCGACGGGGGTCAGACCGGATATCCCGAATTTGTCCGGCTCGTATCGGTAGCCCCGCTTGGCCCTCGACTCCGGGACCGGGTCGCAGCCGGTGGTCAGCGCGAGCCGGTCGACGTGCGCCGCGAGCGCGTCGGAGGGCAGGTTCAGCACGCATTCGCCGGTGCGGCGCAGGTTCTGCACCGTCTTCGAGCGCATGCCCATTCCGAGGACCGCGCGCCAGCCGGGCCAGAACGCCGACGACATCGGCGCGAGGTTCGGGCTGCCGTCCTCGTTGCACGTCGCGATCAAAACCACCGGCGTGCCGAAGTACAGGATGTTGGGCTCGATCTCGGTGTGGGTCATCGTGGTCGTAGTCACCACACCAGCCTGATATGCCCCATCGACACAGGCTGGCGGATATCAGACATCGCGTCCGGATCGAAAAACGCCCGTATACAGGCTATTTCAGTTGCGGCGACGAAGATCGGCGCCCCACCAGGTCAGCAGGCCCGCGAGCGAAACATGAAGGGCGAAGGCCAGATAGGCGAGGGTGGGACCGAAATCGTCGGCCCAGCGCGACAGGTTGGGCGCGGCGACACCGGCGACGATCAACATCGCGAGGCCGAGGACGATCGCCGGGACGGCGAGCGGACGGATCTCGGCGACACCGGTCGCTTTCGTTCGGGATGTGGGCCGATCGGACGTCATGATCGTCACCGAGCCACCCCTTGTTCAGACCTGGCGCTCGGGCACAGCAAATTCACAAGCCGCGATGGCGGTTGACGAAACTCCACGGAAATCGCTCCAACTCCCCGACTGGCAAACGTTCAGCAAATTTCGATAACCGAGTCTGCCCCATCCCGGCGCGAGTGGAAGTGAAAAGTGAGCGGTGTCACATTTTCCGAGGCAGCAGCGCACCCACCACGACGGTGCCGACGGCGAGCACGATCGTCGCGATCAGGCTGGTATGCGATACCGCGTGCGCGAACGCGGCATCCGCGGCGGCGGTCAGGTTCTGGGCCGACTGCGACAGCCCGGCCGCACCGAGCCGCTCGGCGACCACCTGCGCGCCCGCGACCGAATCCTGCACCGCCGCAACGGCCTGCGGCGGCAGCTTGCCGGATACCGCCGGTTCGATCTGCGACCGGTACGAGCTGGACAGCAGCGAGCCCAGAATGGCGATGCCGAGTGTGCCGCCGAGTTCGATGCCCGTGTCGTTCACCGCCCCGCCGACCCCGAGCAGCCGCTCCGGAAACGCGCTCATGATGGTGTCGGTGCACGGCGAGACGCTGAGTCCGACGGCGAGCCCGAGCAGGATCAGCGGCGTGACGAAGCTGCCGTAGCCGGACTGGCCGTCGACGGCGATCATGCTGGCCAGCGCGGCGACGCCGAGCAGCATGCCGCCGACCACAACGGTGCGCAGGCCGAGCCGCGGCGCGAGCACGCCGGTGAGTGCCGCGCCCGCGAAAACCGCACCCGCCAAAGGCAATAGACGCAGGCCGGTGGCCAGCGGGTCGAGGCCGAGAACGAACTGCAAATGCTGTGCCACGTAATAGATCGCGCCGAAGGCGGACAGAAAGAACAGCAGCACGGCGAGATTCGCGCCCGCGAAGGGGCGGTCGCGGAATCGGCGGATATCGAGCATCGGATTCGGGTGGCGCAGTTCCCATCCGACGAATCCGGCCAGCGCGAGCGCGGCGACGAGACACGCGCCGAGCACCGGAAGATGCCAACCGTTGCGTGGTCCCTCGATGATCGCGTAGACCAGCGCGGCCAACCCGAGCACCGACAGCGCGCCGCCCGCGAGGTCGAGTCGGTGCTCGATATCGGCCTTGGACGGCGGAACCAATACGAGTGCCGCGCCGATCGCGACCAGCGCGATGGGCACGTTGATCAGGAAGGTCGACGCCCAGCCGTGCCCGGTGAGCAGTGCGCCCGCCAATAGCGGACCGGCGGCGATGGCCAGGCCGGAGGTCGCGGTCCAGACCGTAATGGCAAGGGCCCGTTCCCGTTTCGGGAAGGTGGCGACGAGCAGGGACAGCGTGGCGGGCATGATCATCGCGGCCGCGGTGCCCATGATGGCCCGCGCCGCGATCACCGGGCCGACGGTGTGCGCGGTGGCGCCGAGCACGGCACCGCCCGCGAAGAGCGCGAGCCCGAGCAGCAGCATGGCCCTGCGGCTGTATTTATCGCCGACCGCGCCCATCACCAGCATCAGCGCGGCGTACGGAATGGTGTACGCGTCGATGACCCATTGTAGATTCTGGCTGGTCAGCGCGAGGTCACGGTACATATCCGGCGCGGCGACGATCAGCGAGGTGTTCGCCATGACGACGATCAGCAGGCTCAGGCACAGCACGCCGAGCGCGGCCCACCTGCGGCGATATGCCCGATCCAGTTCGGTGACCGGGGTGGTGACGATCAGCGCCATGCGAACACCTCCGAACGTAATTGCACACCGACGTGCAAATTGCACAGTAGTGTGAAACTACTGCTTTTGCACAAAGGTGTGCAACGGTGGAACCCTCGAACGTGAAGGGACTTACATGACCGCGAACCCGCCCGCCCCGCCGAGAGGAGCGCGCGCCGAGGCGAACCGCACGCGCATCCTTACCGTCGCGGCCGCCGAGCTGGCTCGCGATCCGGCGGCCAGCATGGAGGAGATCGCCGCTGCCGCGGGCGTGGTGCGCCGGACCATCTACGGGCATTTCCCCAACCGCGAGGCGCTGATAGACGGGGTGCTGGATCACGCGGCCGACGAGATCAACAACGCATTCGACCAGACCTACCGCGCCGAACCCCCGGCGGTCACCTCCGCCCGGTTCACCATCGCGCTGCTGAACGCGGGCGACAAATACCGGCTACTGCTGCGGCTGACCGAGACGAACCTGCGCCCGCGGATCCTGGATCGGCTGGCGCCCATGCGCGCGTACGGCGTGCGGCTGCTCAAGGCGGGACAGCAGGAGGGTGCGTTCAGCGATCATCTGCCGCCCGAAACCCTGGCCCGGGTGCTGGAGGCGATTCTGCTGAGCCTGGTCGACGCCCGCAACGACGAGTCGTGGATCGATCCGCACCCCGCCAAGGCGGGGGCGCGGGCCTGCCTGATCGCCGCGGGCGTCGCGCCGAGCGACGCCGCCGCCATCATCGACGCGATCGACGACTGAAGATCATTGCGGAACCGGCAGCGGCGGCGACGCCGGAAATTCGACCGGTAGTGAAACCAGTGCCCGGTGGAACGGCCCTGGGCGCCAAGACAATTCGCTTGGGGCAACGGCGAGCCGAAGTTCGGGAACGGCATCGAGGAGTTGATCGATGGCGTCCTGCGCGACGAGGTATGCCATCGAACTGGCGGGACATACATGCGGCCCGGCACCCCAGGCGAGATGGGCCCGATTGCCCGCGTGGGCGCCCGCGATGATCGCCGGATCGGTATTGCAGGCGGCCATGCTGATGACCACCGGTTGATGCGCGGGCAGCCAGGTGTCGTCGATCAGGACGGGCTGGCGCGGAAAGCTGATGCAGAAGTTCGCCATCGGCGGATCGTTGAACAGGACCTCGTCGAGGGCGTCCCGGGTGGCCAGACTGCCGCCGAGCACGCTGCCGCCGAAACGTTCGTCGGTGAGGATCAGCAGCAGGGTATTCACGATCAGGTTCTGCTGCGGTTCGATACCCGCGCCGTACAGGGTGGCCAGCTGGTGCACCATTTCGGTGTCGTCGAGTCCGGCCGAATGACGCAGCATCCTGGTGGCCATATCGTCGCCGGGCTCGGCCCGCTTGCGCAGGGTGAGCTCGAGCAGTGCGTCGGCGAGCATCTTGTTGCCGCGCGCGGCGTCGACGCCCTCGAAGATCGCCGCCATCCCGGTCGCGACCCGCTGCGCGAGTTCGGGCGGCGAACCGAGCAGCGCGTTCAACACCTCGAAGGCGATCGGAAATGCGTACTCGCGCACCAGATCCGCGGTTCCGGTCGCGCAGAAGCCGTTGATCAACGGGATGGCGATCCGCTCGACGGTCTCGTGCAGGCGGTACAGATCCACCTCACCGAGGCCCGCGACATTCACCTGACGGTAGCGCGCGTGTTCGGCGCCCGCGCTGCGCAACGCGTTCGGACGCGATTGCATCATCGGCAGCACCGGGCAGTCGGCTGGAATGTTCTGCTGCCAGATTCGCGGATCGGCCGGAAAGTGGTCCGGGTCGTTGAAGATTCGTACCGCGACGTAATAGCCGAGCACCAGCGTCGCTGGCACGCCGGGTGCGAGATCGACCGGCGCCATCGAGCCGTAGCGTTCCCGCATCGCGCGGTAGGCGGCGTGCGGGTCGGCCGCGAATTCCGGTGTGTACAGCGGAATTCGCGGTCCGTCGCGGTCGGCGGGCGAGGCGTAGTTCGTACCCTGCGCGGCGGGCGGCGGCATCGTCATCTGCGAAACTCCCGGCGGTCGAACGACTTTGCCGAGTGAGCGTAGACACTTCTACGGATGCGCGTGCCGGAATGCGCCTCCCACTGCCGGAGGGTGCGCTAGCGCCCGATCACCTTGCGCAGGTGGGTGGTCAGGATTTCGACCCGCCTGCGCTGCAGGTCGTTGAATTCCGCCGGGTGATGGATTTCGATGCTCAGCCGGTCGGCGAAGGTGCTGATGATGCAGGTGCCCGCGCCGGGTTGCTGCGGGCGGCGGCCGGTGCGGTCGGGTTTGGCGATGATGGTGGAGCGGAAGTCATCGATGCGTAGCCCGGCCGGGGCGGCAAGCGCCGGTATGGCACCCCAATTCGTCGCGACGACAATGCCCGGCGCGGGCGGTGGCGCCGCCGACATGTCCGCGACATGCAGCGGGGTCTGCTGGACGATTCCGGCGGCGAGCGCATTGCGCAGGGACTCGCCGATACCGCGGGCGATCGCGATCGGATCGCCGCCGGCCTCCGGTGTTGGCAGGTAGGTGGCGAGGCCGAGCACATTGGTGCCCTCGGCGGGGCCGATCGGCGGGGTGAGCCTGGTGCGCAGGTCGACGGAGTAGAGGTAGAACAGCTGCGATATCGGGAGATCGCGAATCTCGGCCTCGGTCAACAGGATTGCCGCGGAGACCAGCCCGTGCAGGGTGACCTCCGCCCGGTGCCCGACCTCGACGAGCGCGGCGGTTTCCGCGACGGTCAGCAGGCAGCGACTGGTGACGGGTAACTCATACGGATCGTCGTTGTCCGTGAATTCCGGTGCAGCAACCTGCTTTTCGGTCGCACCGGGTGGCGTGATCTTGCTGATCCCACGCGCCGCGAGTAGCTCCTCGACGGGCTCGGGATACGGGTGCACGGACGCCAACACCGGCCGTCCCTCGACGAGCGAACCGTAGGCGGCCCACAGCGCGCGCACGATCTCCATGGCGTGGAAGGTGTCGGCGACGCTGTGATGCAGCATCACCGTGACACTCGCCGAATCACCCTGCCGCACAACACATAACGCGCTGACCGCGATGCGTTGATCGAATCTCGCTCCGGTGAGCGGCGATTCGGGATCGCCCTCGACGACGAATACCTCCGGCGGCCCGTCGGCGACCACGAACGAGTACCCGCCGTCGCCCAGTTCGATCCGGGTGCCGAGGATCGGGTAGGCCCGCACCACCGCCGCGAACGCCGATGTCAGCATCGCCGGGTCCAGCGGGCCCGAGACCCGGGCCGAATATCCGATGAAAACCCCACCCCTGGCGAACAGACCTTCGCTCGGGGCGAGCCCGCGCACAACTTCAGCCACGGTCGATCGGCTCCCTTCCCTATCGCGGGTCAGGCTAACTCAATTCCCCAGTCTCCGTTGGGTTCCCGCGAACGGCGGCGGCTACGGCGACGCGCCGCGGAACCGGGACCTGCCATGATGCGCTCCGGCGATGGCAGAAATCGCGGCAGACCGGGTGGGGCGCCGACGAATAGCACGGCCTACCGAAATGTTGTCGGTTCATGGGATCACCACGTATTACGCTCCCCATGATCGAAAGCGAGTAAGCCATGCATCACCGGATATTCCTGTACGTCACCGCGTTGGTCGCGGGGGTTGCCCGATGACCAAGCGCGGATGGATGTTGTTTCTGGCGATGGGCGTCATCTGGGGCGTGCCGTACGCGATGATCCGGATCGCGGTGCGCGAGATCGACCCGCTGGTGGTCGCATTCGGCCGGACAGTACTCGGATCGATCCTGCTGTTGCCGATAGCCATGTACAAGAAGCAGCTCACACCGGTTTTCCGGCGGTGGCGCCCGCTGCTGCTCTACACCGTCGTCGAGATCACCGGGCCCTGGCTGCTGATCGGCTTCGCGGAGAAGACGCTGAACAGTTCGACGGTCGGGTTGCTACTCGCCGCGGTGCCGCTGATCGCGGTGATCTTCGTGACCATGCTCGGTCATGATCGCTTCGACGGGCGACGGGTGCTCGGGCTGGTCGTCGGGTTCGCGGGTGTCGCGCTGCTGGTCGGGCTGGATATCGATCTGACGAATCCGACGGCCGTCGGCGCGATCGGATTGGCCGCGGTCGGTTACGCGATCGGCCCGATCATCATCAATCGCCAGCTGGCCGATCTGCCGTCGCTCGGCGTGGTGACCGGCTCGCTGGTACTCGCCTCGGTGGTGTACGCGCCGTTCGCGGCCTTCCGTTGGCCGCCGCATGTCTCGGCGGGCTCGATCTGGTCCGTGCTCGGTCTGGCGGTGATCTGCACGGCCGCCGCATTCGTGGTGTTCTTCGCGCTGATCGCCGAGGTCGGTCCGGCCAGGGCCACGGTGATCACCTACATCAATCCCGTTGTGGCACTGCTGCTCGGCGTCGTCGCGCTGAACGAACCGGTGACCGCTGGCATCCTCGTCGGCTTCCCGCTGGTCATTCTCGGCTCGATCGTCGGAACCAAACGCAGTGGGCGCGAGGAGATCGAAGCCCTCCCGCCCACGCCGGAGGCTGCGGCGCAGGCGCCCGATCACTGAGCGGTTGTGGGACACACCACTCGATCTGCCGACGCGCCGACGGGGCCCGGCATCATGGGTCGGATGAGCACGGCGCAGGAACCCTCCACCGAATTCGACGATGTGCGGGTCACCCGCGCCGCCTATGACGAATGGGCCGACATCTATGTCGAGCACGTGGCAAACGTCATGGCGCGCAAGCCATTCGATCGCGCGATGCTCGACGTCTTCGCCGAGGTGACCCCGGCCGGTCCGGTCGTCGAGATCGGCTGTGGTCCCGGCCGGATCGCCGCGTACCTGGCGGACCGGGGCCTCGACGTATCCGGTATCGACCTGTCGCCGCGCATGATCGAACTGGCCCAAGCGGCATATCCGGCACTGCGCTTCGAAGTCGGATCGATGGAACAGCTGACCTTCGCCGATGCGAGCCTTACCGGACTGGTCGCCTGGTATTCGGTCATTCACCTTCCACCCCAACGAGTTCCGGCGGTGCTGACGGAATTCCACCGGGTACTCCAGGTGGGCGGGCAGCTCTTGATCGCCGGATTCGCGGACGAAATACCGGATGCCGCCGAACCATTCGATCATCGGGTGGCTACCGCATATCGGTGGTCGCCGGAGCGACTAGCGGAGGAGCTGGCGAACGCCGGGTTCACCGTCGGCGCCCGGCTCGTCCGCACCGCCGACCCGGACGAGCGGTTTCTGCATATGTACCTGATGGCGTCGAAGGATCGTTAATTCGACCACCACAGGTGCGTCGAGCCCGGTAAATTTGGGACCATCGCGCACAATTTCTTTCGCGGCGCGGGCCCGTCCGACAACGTGGTCGATTCATTCCGAGATACCACCACCGTCGCGTCAGGGGGCGACCAATCATGGAGCTCGTATCACCGATCGATGCCGTATTCCTCCTCGGAGAGTCGCGTGAGCATCCGATGCACGTCGGCTCGGTGCAGCTGTTCGAGGCGCCGGACGACGCCGGACCGGATTTCGCCCGGCAAACCCACGAAACATTGCTTGCCCAAAGGGAATTCGATCCGACATTCCGTCGCAAACCGGCAAAGCTCTTGGGCGCACCACAATTGGCGTGGACGCAGGAGCACGACGTCGACATCGATTACCACGTCCGCCGCTCGGCGCTGCCCGCGCCGGGCAGCATGACCCAACTGCTGGATCTGGCGTCCAGCCTGCACGGTTCGCTGCTGGACCGGCACCGCCCGCTATGGGAGATCCATCTGATCGAGGGCCTGGCCGACGGCCGCTTCGCGCTGTATTCGAAGATGCACCACGCGTTGATCGACGGCGTCTCCGCGCAGCGCGTGCTACAGCGCACGCTCACCAGCGAGCCGAGCTCGACCGAAACCAAGGTGCCGTGGCATCTGCCGCGCCGCGAGCCGCGAACCGAAAGGTCGGCATCGGCGCTGGGCGGTGTCGCGCGAAACCTGATGTCGGCGGCGGCATCCGCGCCGACCGCGCTGCGGGTGGCCAGGGCCGCACTGTTGCGCCAGCAATTGACGCTACCGTTCGAGGCCCCGCGCACCATGTTCAACGTGCCGATCGGCGGCGCACGCCGCTGCGTTGTGCGGTCCTGGTCGCTGGAGCGGGTGAAGCAGGTGAAGAAGGCGACCGGTTCGACCGTCAACGATGTGGTGCTCACCATGGCGGCGGGCGCGCTGCGCGCCTACCTGCTGGAGCGAAACGCGTTGCCGGACAAGCCGTTGATCGCCATGGTGCCGATCTCACTGCGCAGTGACGAGGACGGGCAGGACAGCGGCGTCAAGGTCGGCGCGATCCTGTGCAATCTGGCCACCGACGTGGCGGATCCGCTCACCCGGCTGGCCGTCATCCGCGAATCGATGTTGCGCAGCAAGGAGGTCTACCGCGAGCTGTCGCCGCGCCAGACGATGGCGCTCTCGGCGCTGATGCTGAGCCCGGTGGTGTTGAGCCTTGTACCCGGCCTGGTCTCGCTGACCAGCCCGCCGTTCAATATCGTCATCTCGAATGTGCCGGGACCGCGAGAACCCATGTACTGGAACGGCGCTCGGCTCGACGCCACCTATCCGCTGTCCATCCCGTTCGACGGGCAGGCCGTCAACATCACCCTCACCACCAATGCGGGCAATTTGGACTTCGGCGTCGTCGGTTGCCGCCGCAGCGTCCCGGAGCTGCCCCGCCTGCTCGACCATCTGGAATCCGCGCTCACCGCACTGGAGGACGCCGCACGCTGAGCGTCAGCGCATCTGGGTGATCCGCCAGAGTTTGCGCGGCAACTCGCCTTCCTCGAAGGGCGCCACCTCCACCAGCCGCCAGCCCGCGGCGACGGCATCCACCAGCGCACGGGAAAAGAAGTGCACGGCGAAGCCGCCGTGCTCGTAGATGTCGTCGCCGTGGGCCAGGCCCGCGCCGTAATGCGCGTCGCCGGTATGGCGGACGGTGTAGACCATGGCGCCGCCGGGACGCAGCACGCGGCGGATCTCCGCGGCCAGCGCGAGGATCTGCGCCGTGGACAGGTTCATGCACAGCAGCATGTGCGCGAAGACCGCGTCGACGCTGTGGTCCGGTAACGGAATCGGTTGGCGCACATCGTATTCGAGGGTGTGGATCAGATCGTTCAGCCCGGCGGCGGCCGCGGTCTCGGTGAGCTGGGTCAGACCGGTGCCGCTGAAGTCGGCGGCGGTGACCCGGAACCCGTTGCGGGCGAAGTGGATCGCGTCCCTGCCGTGCCCGCAGCCGAGCTCCAGCACCTCGGTCGCGCCCGCCGCACGGAAAGTCGCGGCGGCGTGCACGGCCGCCGCCGACGGCCGCTCGCCGTACATGCCGGGATGGGCCAGGTAGGTCCGCTCCCAATGCTCGTGCTGATCGACCATGCCGCGCCGCCTTCCCGCCGGAGGTCCCCGCCGCTACAGCTTGCCCGAGTCCGGAGCGGGCCGACACTGCCGAGCCAAACTAGAACGTGTTACTGTCGAAATGTGGTGGATACACCTGCCGGATTCGCCACGGCCGCACCATGGCGATAACCGCGGCCGACGGCGAATCCGGCCCCGCCTTCGAGCAGTATTTTTGACACCAGTTCTAGAACAGCGCGGTCGGCAGCCGCACCAGCGAGTAGGGAGATCCGCACCTATGCGTACCGAAATCTGCGACCGGCTGGGAATCGAATTTCCCATCTTCGCCTTCACCCACTGCCGCGATGTCGCGGCCGCGGTCAGCAATGCCGGCGGGCTCGGCGTGCTCGGCGCGGTCGGCTTCACCGCCGAGGAGTTGGAGGTGGAGCTGGCGTGGCTGGACGAGCACGTGCACGGCGTATACGGCGTCGATCTGGTGATCCCGTCCAAGTACGAGGGCAAGGGCATCGAGGGACTCACCCCCGATGAGCTGGAAACCAAACTGGCGGAACTGGTTCCGCAGGGCCACCGCGATTTCGCGGAGAAGATCCTGGCCGACCACGGGGTGCCGCCGCTGCCGGCGGGCGAGCACCACAATCAGCTGCTCGGCTGGACCGCGACAACGGCGGCGCCGCAGGTCGAGGTGATCCTGCGGCATCCGAAGGCCAAGCTGGTGGCCAATGCGCTCGGCACCCCGCCGCCGGATATCGTTGCGCAGGTACAGGATTCGGGCAGGCTGATCGGCGCGCTGTGCGGTTCGGTGAAACATGCGCTCAACCACAAGGCCGCCGGGCTGGATTTCGTCGTCTGCCAGGGCACCGAGGGCGGCGGCCACTGCGGTGAGATCTCCTCGCTGGTGTTGTGGCCGCAGGTGATCGATGCGGTCGGCGAGCTGCCGGTGCTGGCGGCCGGCGGCATCGGCAACGGCCGCCAGGTCGCGGCCGCGCTGGCGATGGGCGCGCAGGGCGCGTGGACCGGTTCGCTGTGGCTGACCGTGGAGGAGGCCAACGTGCCGCCCGCGCAGATGCGGACCTATATCGACGCCAGCAGCCACGACACCGTGCGCTCCCGCTCGTGGACCGGCAAACCGTGCCGGATGCTGCGCAACGACTGGACCGACGCCTGGGAGCAGGCCGACACCCCGGACCCGCTGCCCATGCCGCTGCAGATGATGGTGGCGCTGGACGGCGTCAAGCGCGGGCACCGCTATCCCGATGCCGCACGGGACGTCAACTTCAACCCGGTCGGTCAGGTGGTCGGCATGATGAACCGGGTGGAGCGCTCGGCCGATGTGGTGCAGCGGTTGATCGGAGAGTACGTGGAAGCCTGCGACCGGCTGAACAAACTGAACGGTTAGCCACAGATGGGTCGAAACCCCTTACCGCCCAGCCGGATACCGGCTACCGAACAGTTGGACTCACTATTTTCCCGTCCGATTGCTAGGCTCCCTCTTCGCGTATTGCGGACCCGGATGCGAATCCGGTTGGGAGGTAGGGATGTATCCGTGCACGAACCCGCTGTGCGACAGCGGCGAGCACGAGTCGGCGACCTGTCCGGACCTGGTTCCCCGCGAGGAGCCGCGCGTCCGGAATCTGATCATCGTCGCGACCATGGCACTGTTGATCATTGCCGCGCTGGTGATCGCGGCGGCAGCGGCGGTGCATCGGTAAGTGCACCACCCTTCCCGTCTGAGACAAACGGTTTGCCCAGTACTGGACGGCGATTCGGACCCGGATCGGTCTCGACCCGAAAACGGCTCGGCCCCAGGTTGACCAACCGGTTACCTTGCGGCGGAGGAACTTACGAACAATCAGGCGGTCGCGGCGTGCCCATCGGCGGCATCGCCATCGGCTCCGGCGCCGAGCAGTTCGACGAACCGCGCCACCACCTTCTCGTGGTACATCCCGAACAGGTCCTCGAACAGCGCGAGCTGCGCATCCGACGGCCCGCTGCCCGAATCCCACACGGCCGCCAGGGCGCGCCACACCAGCACGTGCAGATCGGCGGCCCCGGCGAAGTATGCCTGCACCGCCTCCGGCACCTCGAGCACCATCTCGCCGACCGAGTTCAGAATGGCCCGCTGCATGCTCAGGCCGAGGTGGCCGAGCAGCCGGCGCACCAGGCCGACCTCGATCGCGAGAATCCGGCGTAGATCCGGATTATCCAGCCGGGCAAGCGATTCCAGCTCGTCGATATCGGCCTTGAGTATTGCGGGATCGATGAGCTCGTCGAGTCCGGTGTATGCGAGCAGCGCGTCCATCACGATGCCGCGCTCCACCTCGACGATGTCGCGAAACATCTCGATCGCGACATCCGGCATCGGAATCGAAAAGCGGAACAGGTGCCGGTACACATCGATACCGCCTGCCTCGCGAACGTCGCGAATGGTGAAACCCTTACCGCGCCGGGCCTCGACGAATCCGTACGATTCCAACCTGCCGAGGGTCAGCTGGGCGGTCGCGCGGTTCATATCGAATTCCTCGGCGACCTGACGGACCGACGGCATGAGATCGCCCGGCTGATATTCCCCCGCGGCAACCCGGCGTGCCAGCTCGTCGGCAACGTCGGCGACTACCGTTTGGGATCCCATCAGTTGTCACCTTTCGACTACTTGCGATTACGTCCCAGACAGTCTAAGCCCTGCCGTGCCCGACCGCACGTGTGTAACACTGGTCAGCGCACAGTGTGAGGTGAGTCATGGCTAAGCGATGGGGCAGCGGTCAACAGAATGACGAATCGCCAATGGGGCGTGCTCGGCTGTTCGCGGTGGGCGCGAACGGGAAGCTTCCGGTCAGCGGCGCTGTGCGAAATACCAAATTGGCCGCGCTGCCGGTGGCATTCGCCGGGCGCCAGGCCGCCGGTATCGGCAAACGGGTACTCGGGCGGTCGGCCGACGAGATCAACCGGGAAATCCAATTACGCACGGCCCAGCACATTTTCGAGGTACTCGGCGAGCTGAAGGGCTGTGCCGCCAAATTGGGCCAGCTGCTGGCCATCTACGAGCTGGCGCTGCCGCCGGATATCGCCGAACCGTACAAGATCGCGCTGAGCCAGCTGCAGGATTCCGCGCCCGCCATGCTGCCGCGCACCGTGCACGCCGCGATGGCGGCCTCCATGGGCGACAATTGGCGTTGGCATTTCCGGGAATTCGACGATCGGCGCGCCGCGGCGGCCTCGATCGGCCAAGTGCACCGGGCGATCTGGCGCGACGGCACGCCCGTCGCGGTGAAGGTGATGTATCCGGGTTCGCGGCAGTCGGTGGCGGCGGATCTGGAGCAGCTGCGCCGAATCTCCATGCTGGCCACCGTATTTCTGCCGGGCGCCGACGTGAAGGCGGTGACCGAGGAGATCTGCCGGTGCGTCGAGGCCGAACTCGACTACGCCGCGGAGGCGGAGTACCAGCGCGCGTTCGCGGCCGCGTACGCCGACGATCCGGACTTCTACGTACCGCGGGTGATCGATCAGCGCGGCGATGTGCTGATCACCGAATGGCTGGACGGCACCCCGGTGCCGCGGGTCGTCGCCGCGGGCACCCGGGCCGAGCGGGACCGGGTCGGCATGCTGATGCTGCGCTTCGTGCTCTCGGGTTGGGCCGACCACGGATTGCTCTACAGCGATCCGCATCCCGGCAATTTCCGGATACTGCCGGACGGCAGGCTCGGCGTCGTCGACTTCGGCGCCTGCTGCGCCTGGCCGCCCGACGGCTTCACCGAACTCGCGGTCGACTACTGCAACGCCATGTTCAACGGCGGCCCGCTCGATCTGGCGGCGGCCACGCGACGCCACGGATTCGTCTCGGCGGGAAGGGCTTTCGACACCGAGGAGCTGTTCGCCTCGGTGATCCCGTGCACCGAGCCGTTCCGGTTCGACACCTTCCGGCTGACCATGCGTTGGTTACGCAAGCAGGTATTGCGCACGACCAATCCCCGATTGTCCAATGTCACAAGACAATTGACGATGCCGAGCTATTTCACCCCGTTCGCGCGGTCGTGCCTGACCCTGATCGGCACGATGTGCCAGCTGGAGACCGAGGGCGCGTTCCGCTCGGAGATCCTGCACTGGCTGCCGATGCTCGACGAGGTGGCGCAGGAAGCGGATATGCCGGTGGATCTGGCGACGGTGCGACAGCGGCGAGCCAGCGCGCGGCGGCCGGATATCTCCGGCGTCGGCTAACCCTGGATAACTGTCCCAGACATTGTTATCGTCGTGCTATGACCGCTCCGACCCGGCCGCTCAATCGGCTGGTGACCCACTTCTTCGACCGGGCCGCCCGCGCCTACGACCAGGCGGCACTGCAGCGGATCGCGTACCGCCCGCCGCAAGACGAAATGCTGCGCGAACTGCGCGCGGCGGGTTCCCGGCGGATTGCCGATATCGGTTGCGGTACCGGCATTTTCACCACTCGGCTGCTGCGCGAGCTGGAACCGGAAGCGATATACGGCATCGACCTGTCGGAGGGCATGCTCGAACAGGCCCGCGCCAGATCCGAGGCGGTGACCTGGCTGCACAGCCGCGCGGAGAGCCTCCCGTTCGTCGACGGTGAACTCGATGCGGTGGTCACCACCTCGGCATTCCACTTCTTCGATCAGCCCGCGGCGGTCGCGGAATTCCGCCGGGTGCTGATGCCGGACGGGCTGGCGGCCGTCGCCACCATGCACCCCAAGACCCGGCTGGGCCAGCTGCTGATGGACGGCCCGCTCGGCGTCGCCCACTGGCCGACACCGGCGGAGGTACGAAAATTGTTCGGCGACTTGAATTTCGAGGTCGTCGCCCAGCGCAGGGTACACCGGCCGATCCCGGAATGGCTGGTGCCGGACGTCATCACGGTTGGGCGCAAACGCTATTGACCGGATAGCCGCCCGATCGAGCCGACCACACGTCAGGCGCACCTGCGCATTAGGATCGCGGGGAGCTCTTTCGGGAGGGAGACACGGTGACGGTGGAATCGGTGCTACCCGCACCCCCGGTACCGCAGTGGTTTGCGGATCTGTTCGCGCATCGGCGCTGGGTGCGGCGGAACAAGCCGTTCCCGCACGTATATGCGAGGGACGTCTTCGTACCGGAGTTCTATCAGCGGCTGGCCGATGAATTCTTCCGGGTGCAACGCGAACGGCCGGACGATTTCGGCAAGGTCGGCGAGAACTACAGCGCGACCGGGATATCGCTTGGCGCGCTGCGCAACGGCCCGCTCGCGCTGTTCATCTCGCGGGAGTGGCACGACCTGATCGCCAAGGTGGCGGGGGTTTCGGTCACCGGTGATATGGACGGTTCGCTGCACCATCATCCGCCGGGCAGCCCGTACGGCTGGCCGCACAACGACCTGAACCCGGCCTGGTTCCCCGGCGACCCGCCGGGGCCGAACGAGGTCAAACTGGCCGACAGCTCGGTGGCGATCAAGAACGGCACGCGGGCGCCGGGCGTCGCCGCCAGGGAGACGGTGCGCGCGGTCGCGGTGCTGTTCTATCTGGCCAATCCGGACTGGCAGCCGGGCGACGGCGGGGAGACCGCGCTGTACGAACATATCGGCGACGGCACGACGACACCGACTTTGGTTCCGCCGCTGGACAATTCGCTGGTGATGTTCGAATGCACGCCGCGGTCTTGGCATACCTACGCGGGCAACAACCGCCATCAGCGCAACAGCGTGGTGATGTGGCTGCACCGGCCGAAGGACGATGTGGTGCAGCGTTGGGGAGAGGATCGCATTGAGTACTGGTGAACGCCGCGTCTGCCTGCTGACCGGCGCGGGCGGCCTACTCGGCGACGCGTTCTGTCGCGCCTACTACCAGCAGTACGACATCGTGGCGGTCTGCCGGGGCCGCACCCCGGCCGCGCCGTCGCAGGACGAGTGGTACGTCGATCCGCTGGACCCGGAAACGCCGGTGCCGGAGAACGATTCGCGCATCCACGTGCTGCGGGCCGAACTGCTGGAGCCGGGCGAGGTGGAGCGGGTCGTCGATCTGACGCTGGCCAAATTCGGCCGGGTGGACCTGCTGGTCAACAATGCCGCCTATGTATCGCTGCAACCGCGCGGCGTGGTGGACGGCGATATCGCGCTCGACGAGTTCTACACCCACATGGCGGTGAATGTCGGTGTGCCGCTGCGCTTCGCGACGCGGCTGGCACAGCGGTCCTGGATGCGCGACAACGGCGAGAACCGGGCGAACAACCGGAATGTCGTGAATATCTCCAGCATTTCGGGGTCGAACGTCTATCGCGGGCAGACCGTGTACGGCACGTCCAAGGCCGCGCTGAACCAGCTCACCCGCGCGCTCGCCGCCGAATTTGCCGAATTCGGGGTGCGGGTGAACGCACTGGCGCCCAATAGTTTTCCCGCCCTCGTGCCCACCGAGCGCGTGGCGCAGGCGATCACAGAACTCGACGAGGGCACGATGACGGGTGAGGTGTACAGCGTCGGAGCCCAGTAGCTATTCGGCGAGTCCGGTGGCGCGCGCGGAGAACTCCCAAAGTTGTTCGGCCAGTTCCGGATCCGCCGCCTGCCTGGTACGCGGCTCCTCCAGCTCGAACCGGTTGTAGTACTTGCCGTTGATGTCATCGGACGTGGTGGCCAGATGTACCAGCGGGTCCGCGCCCTTGTCCGGCTGGATGAAGAACGGCCGGGACAGCGGCGAACGGATGAGCCTGCCGAGACCGAGCGGGGCATGGTCGTAGACGTGGGTGGCGACCGCGCCGGGATGGAATGCGGCGGTGACCAATCCGCTGCCGGCGGTCCGCCGGGCCAGTTCCCTGGTGAACAGGATGTTCGCCAATTTGGTTGTGGCATAGGCGCCGAACTGGCTGAAGGCGCCGGTCGGTTCGTTCACCGTGGTCAGGTCGAGCCGCGCGAAGCGGTAGGTCAGGCTCGCGGTATTGATCACCCTGGCCTTCGCCTGGCGCAACTCGTCGAGCAGCAGGTTGGTGAGCAGGAACGGCGCCAGATGATTGATCTGGAAGGTCAGCTCGTTACCGTCCTCGGTGACCGCGCGCCGGGGTAGCGCACCGCCCGCGTTATTGGCCAGTATGTCGATGCGCGGGTAGCGGTCTCGCAGTTGGTCGGCGAGTTTGCGCACCTCGCCGAGTTTGGCGAAATCGGCGAGGAACGCCTGGCCGTCCACCTGACGTGCCACCTCGGCCGTGCGCTCCGGCGAACGCCCGACCACCGCGACGGTCGCGCCGCGGGCCGCCAACTTCTTCGCGGCCTGCGCGCCGATGCCCAGGCTCGCGCCCGTTATCACCACCGTCTTCCCGGCCAGATCGGTTTCCGCCATCGCTACCTCCCACACACGATCGTCAATTGCCTCCGATAGTTGTCGCGACCGCCGGTAACGGCAAGAGTTTCGGCGCGGTGTGCGGCGATCTCGTCGGCGCTCCGATCGCTGACCTGCCGACCGGTCGAGTCCCGCGTGTTGGTGTGTATGGTGCGGCTGGCCCTCCTACATACTCACAGGAGCATTCGGCCGCACGTCCTGGCCGAGGCTGGTGTGAGGTGGCGAGGGCCGACGCAGCTTCAAACTCGATCGAAAGTGCCGAAACGACATGCGAGTCGACGGGCGGGACATCCCGGTCACGGGCAGCCTGCTACAGCCGCTGACCCGGCGGACAAGTGACATCATCCGGGTCGTGCTCGCCGCGCTGTGGCTCGCGGTGGTCGTCGCAGGTTCGCTGATCACCCGCCCGGAATGGCTCGCGCTGGAACGGTCCGTCTCCAATATCGTCGGCTTCCTCAATCCGGATCAGTCCAACCTCATCTACCTGGTCTACGGCATGGCGATCCTGGCGCTGCCGTTCGCGATCCTGCTGGAGCTGATCATCGGCAGGCAGTGGAAGCTGCTCGCCGGATACGCCGCGGCGGGCGCGATGGCCGGGCTGCTGCTCTCCATCACCGGCACCGGGCTGTCCGCGCCGAAATGGCATCTGCAGGTGCCGGATCGGCTGGACACCTTCCTGTCCCAGTTCCTCGACGATCCGCGCTGGATCGCCATGATCGCGGCGATGCTCACCGTGTCGAGCCCGTGGCTGCCGACCCGGCCGCGCCGCTGGCTGTGGTTCCTGCTGCTCGCCTTCGCACCCATCCACCTGGTGGTCAGCCTCGTCGTGCCCGCCAGGGCGATGTTCGGGCTCGCGATCGGCTGGCTGGTCGGCGCGGTGATCGTGCTGCTGGTCGGCACGCCGGCGCTGGAGGTACCGCTGGAGGCCGCCGTCCGGGTACTGGCCCGGCGCGGCCATACCGTCACCGCGATCCGGGTTATCCGGCCCGGCGGCCCCGGGCCGCTCGTGCTCAACGCGACCGTCGACGGGCCGGAGCGCATGCTGGTGGTCGATATGTACGGCCGCAATCAGCGCAGTCACGGCGCGCTGCGAATATTGTGGCGCTGGTTGACCTTTCGCAGCGGCGAGGTGGCCGCGCTGCACGCGTCGATGCACCGCGCGGTGGAACATCGCGCGCTGATGGCGCTGGCCATCGACGATATCGGGCTGGCGGCGCATACACCGGTCGCGGTGGCCGCACTGGAACGCGGCTGGATGGTATACGCGCACACCGTGCCCAAAGGCACCCCGATCAACGAATTGCCAAGCGACATATTGCCTTCGGTGTGGAAATCGCTTGCGACGCTGCACGCCGAACAGATCGCGCACGGCGATCTGAACCCGCACGAGATCCGGATCGCCAACGGCACCACCCTGTTCGGCGGATTCAATGCCGCCGAATACGGCGCGTCCGATGCCCAGATCCACGCCGACGCCGCCCAGTTGATGGTCGCGACAACGGCGCTGTTCGGCGCGGAGACCGCGGTGCACGCCGCGATGGATTCCCTTGGGCAGCAGGCGGTGCTGGCCGCCTCGGGACGGCTCATCAAGTCCGCCATGCCATCCGGGCTGCGCAAGGCGATACCCGATTGGTCCGCCGCGGTTTCGGCGGCCCGCGACGAGGTCGGCAAACAGACCGGCCGCGATCGCATCGAGGCCGACCGGGTCACCCGGTTCAGCCGCAATCAGCTCATCCAGCTGGTGCTGCTGATCGGATTGGTCTATGTCGCATACCCGTTCATCAGCCAGGTGCCCACCTTCTTCACCCAGCTACTCACCGCGAACTGGTGGTGGGCGCTGTTCGGGCTCGCCGCGTCGGCGCTCACCTATCTCGGCACCGCGGCGGCGCTGTGGGCCTGCGCCTCCGGGCTGGTGAAATTCACCAACCTGGTGATCATGCAGGTGGCCAACACCTACGCGGCCACCACGACGCCTGCCGGTATCGGCGGTCTGGCGTTGAGCGTGCGGTTCCTGCAGAAGGGCGGGCTCGGCGCGGTCCGGGCGACGGCGGCGGTCGCCCTCCAGCAGGCGGTGCAGGTGATCACCCACATCGGCCTGCTGCTCGTATTCAGCGTGCTCGCCGGCACCTCGGCCGATCTTTCGCATATCGTGCCCGACCCGACGGTGCTGTATCTGCTCGGCGGTGTCGGGGTCGGCATCGTCGGCGCGTTCATGTTCGTACCGAAACTGCGTGGCTGGCTGAATGATTCGTTCCGGCCACAGCTGCGTCAGGTGCTCAGCGAACTCGGCGAGCTGGCCAGGGATCCGAAACGTTCCTCGGTGATCATTCTCGGCTGTGCGGCGCTGACGCTCGGCCAGGCGCTCGCGCTGTGGGGCAGCGTCCAGGCGTTCGGCGGCGGCACCACCTTCATCACGGTCACCATCGTCACGATGATCGGCGGCACGCTGGCGTCCGCGGCGCCGACGCCGGGCGGTGTCGGCGCCGTCGAGGCCGCGCTGATCGGTGGTCTGGCGGCCTTCGGCCTCCCCGCGGAGATCGCGGTGCCATCGGTACTGCTCTACCGCGTGCTCACCTGCTGGCTGCCGGTATTCGGCGGTTGGTGGATCATGCGCTGGCTCACCGCGCGCGACATGATCTGACGGTGGATAGTAACGTCCGTTAGCTCAAGGGACGGTTAAGAACGACACCGACTTCCGACTCGAGCAAATGCACTCGAGCAGAATGTTGTTCATTTCCGGTCAGCTGTTCATGATCGGAGGGACGCGTCGAGTGCGCCATTGGGCATGCGGCGCAATCTGTTCCGCTCGGGACGGATCGGCGAAGTTGTTCGAAAGTGGGGAGGACCATGGACCGCCGTGTCCACCGGACCAGAAGCGTGCTGCATCGCGCCCTGATAGAGCTGATGCTGGAACGCGGCTACGACCGAATCACCGTGCGCGACATACTCGCTCGCGCCGATGTCGGACGATCGACGTTCTACGCGCACTTCCGGGACAAGGATGATCTGCTGCTGGTGAGCAGCACCGAATATCTGCGCGCCGCGGTGGCGGCGGCCAGGTCGGAGCGGGCGAGCGCGGAACCGCTCGCGCCGATCGCGACGCTGTTCCGGCTGGCCGCCGAACATCCCGAGGTATATCGAGCGCTGTTGGGCCGCAAGAGCAGTGGCGTACTGCTGCGCGCGACCCAGCGCATGGTCGCGGAAATCCTCACCGAACAGCTCACCGGCCGGCTCGGCCTGGATGAGGCCGAATTGGCAAGCACCATCACGTTTTTGGCATGGGGTGTGGTCGGTCTGCTCGGCGCGATCGCCGAAGCCGATCCGCCGATCACCGCGGACCAGGCATATGAGCGCTTCGTCCAGTTGGTGGGGCCGGGGCTCATCGCCGAGGTCGCCTGAGCCGAAAGACGCCGCGCGGGAATCAGTTTCCGTACTGCAGGGTGTCGGGCCGCTCGATCAGCAGGACGTGCGCCGGGTCATCGGCCACCGGGCGGTGCCGAACGCCCTTGGGCACCACGAAGATTTCGCCGGCCCGCAGGATTACCGGCTCGCGCCCCTCGAGTTCGATCCGGAACGAACCATCCCAGCACAGGAACAGCTCGTCCTCGTCGTGATGGTGCCACGGGAACTCGCCGTGCAGTTGGGCGACGCGGACCACCGATTCGTTGACCACCGCCAGCTCCCGCTGCTGAAAGGGCCCCGGCAGGCCCGCGATGACCTCGGGGATCGAAACCGGTTCGGTGCTTCGTGCTGTCGTCATAGCGCCATCGTCCGGCGGCCCGGCGTGCCGATCCAGCGCCAATTCGGCAGAATTGGTTTGCTCATGGATCCAATCAAGGTGACCGAACGACTCGGCCGCTGGTCGGCAGGCCGCGGACCGCTCTATGTGCTGCTCGCCGCGCGGCTGCGCCAGCTCATCGACGACGGCGAACTGCCGCCGGGTACCCGGCTGCCGCCGGATCGGGTGTTCGCGAGCGCGCTCGCGGTGGGGCGCAGCACCGTGGTGGCCGCGTACGACCTGCTACACGGCGAGGGCCGGATCGTCCGGCGGCAGGGCAGCGGCACCCGGGTCGCGGGACCGGCCACCGCGAGCGGTCCCGACACCACCGCCGAACCGATGTTCCTCGATCTGCTGGAGCCGCGGGCCGGTGTCGTCTCGCTGGCCTGTGCGGCGCCCGATACGCCGCCGCCGGAACTGATCGAGGCGTACGCCACGATCCTGCCCGTGCTCGGCCGGACCACCGATGACATGGGTTATCACCCGGCCGGTCATCCGGCGCTGCGCCGTGCCATCGCCGGCCGTTTCGCCGAGCGCGGCGTGCCGACCGAACCGGCCCAAATCCTGGTGACAACCGGTGGGCAGCAGGCGCTTTCGCTGCTGGCCCGGGCGTTTTCCCGGCCAGGGGACCGGGTGCTGGTCGAGGCGCCGACCCATCCCGGTGCGCTGGAGGTGTTCCGGGAGGCGGCGACCGTGCTGCGCGGCCTGCCGCCCGGGCTGGCCGGGTTCGCGACGGCGGTGCGCGAGCTCCGTCCGGCGCTGGCGTACGTCATCCCGACCTTCCACAATCCGACCGGCGCGGTGCTGACCGCGCTGGAACGCGCCCGGCTCGCGGAAACGGCTGTCGCGCACGCTATTCCGCTCATCGACGACGAGGTGCTCGCCGAACTCGGCTTCCCCGGCGTCGAGACGCCGTTGCCGCTGGCCGCGCATATGGACAACGGCATAACCACGGGTTCGCTGAGTAAAACCATCTGGGGCGGCCTTCGCATCGGCTGGATCAGGGCGGATGCCGCCGTTGTCGGCCGGATGGCCCGGCTGCGCGCGGTGCACGACCTCGGCGGCAACCTGCCCGCCCAGCTGGCCGCGGCCGAATTGCTGCCGCTGATGGGAAAGGTGTTGCGGCGCACTGCTGTCGAGCGCCAGCAGCGGCACGACCATTTGCGCGCGGAACTGGGCAGGCTGCTGCCCGAATGGCCGGTGCCGCCGGTCACCGGCGGGCAGACGCTGTGGGTGCGCCTGCCGCGCGGCGACGGCACCTCGTTCACCCAAATCGCGCTGCGCCACGGCGTTTCGGTGCTACCGGGCAGCGGGCTGGATCCCGGTGACGAATACACCGATCACATCCGCCTGCATTTCATGCACCCGCCGGAGATGCTGAGCCGGGCGGCCGAGCGGCTCGCCGACGCGTGGCGCGACTACCGGCCACCGGCGCACGCACCGAAAGTGCCGTCGCCGCTGGCCATCTGAGCGCGTGTGATCAGCGTGCGTCGAGCAGTTCGAGCGCCTCCGCGGCGGTGCGGCAGCCGTTCGTGACCAGCTCCAGGCTGGCCAGCGACGCGGTGTGCATCTCCTCGGTCATCGCGGCGGCACAGTCCGACACCGGATATACGGTGAACCCGAGATCCGTTGCGTGCCTCGCGGTTTGCTCGACGGTGACATTGGTGGCGACACCGGTGACGAACAGGGTGTCGATACCGCGCTCGGTGAGCCAGGCCGCGGCTCGGTTACCGGCCAGCCCGGAGAGCTTCTGATTGTCGAACACCTCGGTCGCCTGGTCGCTCATCTCCGGAATCAACTGACTGCCAGGAGAATCCGGGCGCAGCTCGGTCTGCGCCGCACCCACCGACCGCATGAATCCGGTATTGCGCACCAGTTCGCCCTCGCCGACCGGAATGGTGAACCTGGTGAACAGCACCGGTACCGAACGATCCAGAGCGGCCCGATGGAACGCGACCGCACGCGGGACCACCCCGCTCTTCGCCACCGGCGCACCGAAGATCGGCCCGAAGAAGCCCTCCGGCTTGATCACATTCACCTGCCAGTGCAACGCGAGCACCGCCGCGCGAATTCGTGGGACTGCCATGCGCCCGAAGATAGCAGCCGCGCATCGCTGTCAAGCCGAGCCCACTTCCCGCAGTTGGGATTTCACCACCTTGCCGCTCGCGTTGCGCGGCAGCTCCGGCACCAGCACCAAGGCCTTCGGATGTTTGTAGCGGGCCAGATTCTCGTTGAGGAACGGCTCCAGTTCGGCGAGTGTCAGCTCATCGCTCGAATCGTTAAGTGCGACAACGGCGACCGGCACCTCACCCCACTTCTCGTGCGCCCGCCCGATCACCGCCGCCTCCCGGATCTTCGGATGCGCGAACAGCGCGTTCTCCACCTCGGCGCAGTAGATGTTCTCGCCGCCGGAGATGATCATGTCCTTCTTGCGGTCCACCACCCAGATGAAGCCCTCCGGGTCCTGGCGCACCAGATCGCCGGAGTGGAACCAGCCGCCGGCGAACGCCTCGGCCGTCGCCTCCGGCTTGTTCCAGTAGCCCTGCATGAGAGTCGGTCCGCGGTAGACGATCTCGCCGACCTCGCCGGGCGCGACATCGTTCATCTCGTCGTCGACGATGCGGGCCTGGATGGTCGGGATCGGTTTGCCGACCGAGCCCAGTTTGCGCAGCGCGTCCCGGCCCTCCAGCACGCAGGTGATCGGCGACATCTCGGTCTGGCCGAATACCGCGACGCTCACCGCGTCCGGGAAGCAGTCCGCCATCGCGCGCAGCACCGTCTCCGATGCGGGCGCCGCACCCCAACCGAGCACGCGCAGTGCGAGTTTGCGCTGTTTGACGGTCGGGTGGTCACAGATGAGCTGCCATTGCGCCGGAACGCAGAATGCGGAGGTCGCCCCCTCCACCTCCACCGCGTCGAGATATTCGCCCGCGTCGAAGGCGCCGAGCGGATGCAGAACGGTCTTGGCGCCCAACAGGAAAGCCGGGGCCAGGCTGCCGAGTCCGGCGATGTGGAACAGCGGCGACGAGCAGAAGCCGATGGTCTCCTGATCCATCTGCATCGCCCGGATACAGGTCAGCGCTTGGGAATTCAGATTGGCGTAGGAGAGCACGGCGCCCTTCGGGCTGCCGGTGGTGCCCGATGTGTACATGACCAGCGCCGGTGTGTCTTCCGGAATATCAAGGGGCACATGGGGTTCCCCCGGCTCGGCCAGCGCGTCCTCGAAGCCGACCACACCGTCGCCCGTTCGGCCGCCGATGACGAAACAGGTTTTCAGCTCGGCGAACTGGGCCGTCATCGCCGTCGCCAGCGGTTGCAGCAGCGTATCGGTGACGATCGCCTTGGCGCCGCTGTCGCCGACGATGTAGGCGACCTCGGGCGGGGTGAGCCGGAAATTCACCGGGACCGCGATCGCGCCGAGCGCGTTGATACCGAAGACGGCCTCCAGATATTCCGGATAGTTCAGCGCGAGGATCAGCACCCGATCGCCGAAGCCGACACCGCGGCGGGCGAGCGCGTCGGCGAACCGCAGTGACCGCTCGTGCAGCTGCCGCCAGGTGGTGTCGACGCCGCGAAACCGCACCGCCACCGCGTCGGGGCGCATGACCGCGTGGGTGGCGATCTGGTTGTTCCAGTGGTTGCGCCGCGACCGGATCGGCTCGTCGAACGCCTGGGTGGGAGTGGTCATCCACTGACTCCTCTCGGGCCGTCGGCCGGGCGGGTGCTGCTGCGCCGACGGGCTGAACTGCGAGCAGATTAGCAAGTAACTTATTTACACATCAAGGGAAACGAGCGTTAATCGTTCGGCGCTGTCCACCGCTGTGAAGCAACCACTTCTAGCTGCCATTTTACCACCGGGCACACGGCACCAGCGGCATCGTATCGCCGACTTAGATGCGAATGACGACTCACTTATGAGTTGACAGCAAGCAGTATCGCACCGCACGATCGGGGAAGGTCCGGGCGCGTCGCCCGGTATGCGGGGATCGGCGGACGCCGCGAAACGACAGGAGAGCGCCATGCTGCGGACCAGGTTCACCGAGACCTTCGGGGTGGAACACCCGATCGTCCAAGGCGGCATGATGTGGGTCGGGCGAGCCGAACTGGTCGCGGCCGTCGCCAATGCGGGCGGCCTCGGCTTCATCACCGCGCTCACCCAGCCGACCCCCGACGACCTGCGCCGGGAGATCGCGCGCACCCGGGAGCTCACCGACAAGCCGTTCGGTGTGAACGTCACCATCCTGCCGTCGATCAACCCGCCGCCGTACCAGGAGTACGTGCGGGCGATCATCGAGAGCGGCGTGCCGATCGTCGAGACCGCGGGCAGCAATCCGGAACCGTTCCTGCCGTACTACCGCGATGCCGGAATCAAGGTGCTGCACAAGTGCACCAGCGTCCGGCACGCGCTGAAGGCGCAGCGGATCGGCGTCGATGGCGTGAGCATCGATGGCTTCGAATGCGCGGGCCACCCCGGCGAGGACGATATTCCCGGTCTGGTGCTGATCCCCGCCGCCGCAAGGGTTTTGGATATTCCGATGATCGCCTCCGGCGGTATCGCCGACGCCAGGGGACTGGTCGCCGCGCTGGCGCTCGGCGCCGACGGCGTCAATATGGGCACCCGCTTCCTGTGCACCCAGGAGTCGTCGATCGCGCAGCGGGTGAAGGAGCAGATCGTCGCCAACTCCGAGCGCGATACCCAGCTGATCTTCCGCACCATGCACAACACGGCCCGCGTCGCCGATAACGCGATAAGCCGCAAGGTTGTCGAAATCGAAAAGGCCGGAGGCACTTTCGACGATGTCCGGGACCTCGTCTCCGGCGCCCGCGGCCGCCGTGTCTTCGAGGACGGCGATCTCGACGCGGGCATCTGGTCGGCGGGCCTGTGCCAGGGACTGATTCACGACATCCCGACCTGCGCCGAACTCATCACCCGCATGGTCGGCGAGGCGGAGGAGCTCATCACCGCCCGGCTCGCCGAAAAGGTGGTTCTCGCCTGACTCAGGCCAGATATATGACGGCGATGCCCGCGGTGACGGCGCAGGTCGCCAGGATCCGCGCCATGCCGAAACCCTCCTTGAACAGGACCGCACCCAACACCGCGCCGACGATGATGCTGGATTCGCGCATGGCGGCGATATCCGCGAGGGCGCCGCGGGTCTGCGCCCAGAGGATCAGCCCGTAGGCGAGCACGCTGAGTACGCCGCCGGTCAGGCCGATTCGCCAGACCGGGCGCAGCGCGGTCACCAGGGCACGGCCGCGCACGGCGAATGCGGCGATCGGCAGGACGGCCTGGCCCAGCAGCGTCAACCAGGCGATGTAACCAAGTGTGCTGTGCGCCAAGCGAACTCCGATACCGTCCACCGTCGTGTACGCGGCGATCACCAGTCCCGTCGCGAAGGCGGCGCCGATGGCCGCGGGCCTGCTCGGATGTGTGCGATGACCCCAGAACACCAGGCAGGCAAGGCCGATCGAGATCAGCAGGACCCCGGCGAGCTGCCCGGCGCTGGGAATCTCACCCAGCGCAAGTGCGGCGAGCAGGGTGACCACCAGCGGCGAGGTGCCACGGGCCAGCGGGTAGGTCTGACTCAGATCGCCGAACCGGTAGGACAGCATCAGCAGGCAGTTATACGCGATATGCAATGCCGCCGAGGCCGCCAGATACGGCCAGCTGCGTGGATCCGGTCCAATCGCGAGACATACCAACGGAATTGCGCAGAGCGTGCAACCCAGCGTAACCAGCGTCAGCGACGCCGTCTTATCCGGAATCCAGTGCGCGATGGCATTCCAGCTCGCATGCAGTAGCGCCGCGACCAGGGCGGCGAGTAGGACCTCGGCCGGAATTCCGGACGTTGACAGGTTCGCTGCGTTCATGGCGGACTCTCTCGCTCGGCCCGTTTCCGGGCACGTTGATGGAGTCCTCCAGGCTTTTATCCCGTCAGATGTCGGCCGCCACGGCCTCGGCGTAGCTCGGTCCAGTCCGCGCGGACCTGATTATGTTGCGGCTGAGTGCGATTGGTGCTCGCACCGACGGCCCGCACGCGGAACCCTATACGCGATCAATGTTTTCGACCCTAGCCGTAATCGGCCGGTAGCACGAGTGGGTTTTCGGTCACTTCTCGGCGGCGCGGGCGGTGACCGCCGCGTGGTCGTGACCCGCGATCAGCTCGATACCGTCGGGAAGGGCGTGCAGGCGGTGAATGGTCTCGAAGGTGGCGTCCCGGTCGGCATCGAACAGGTTGCCCGGCATCGGCGCCTTCTCCCGAATCAGCTCCACCTGCAGCTTGTTCCACACCGCGTCGCCGGCGAGCAGCACCCGGCTGCCGTCGTCGACGGCGAGCAGCACCCCGATGCTGCCGGGGGTGTGGCCCGCGAGATCGACGAGCACGACCGAACCGTCGCCGAACAGATCCATGCTGCGCGCAAAGGTCAACACCGGCGGCCCGTCGAGTTCGAAGGTGTCGAAGGTGCGGGCGCGCAGCGGGCCCCGGGCGACGCCGATCGGCGCGTGCGGACCGCCCATCGCCCATGCGTATTCGACCGCGGGCAGCCGGATCGAGACCGACGACGGCAGCTCCAGCAAACCGGAGACATGATCCCAGTGCAGGTGGGTCGGTATTACGAAATCGATGGAATCGGCCGGGATATCGCGCGCGGCCAGCGCATCGGACAGACCGAGCACCGGCTGATTCGGCGCGACGAGCAACGGAATCGGGAACGGCAGCTCCGGCAGCACCCGCCGGTGCACACCCGAACACAGCGCCGGATCCACCAGGAAACGCGCCCGCGGATGCTCGATCAGGAAGGCGGACATGGTCATCCGGATTTCCCGCAGGCTGCGCGCGCCCTCCGCGACGATCGTGGTGGGCGCGGACATGGTGGCCTGCGCCAGCACCGTCAACCGGACAGTGTTGGCGGCGGTGGGTGCGGGCCGCGTGACCAACCGGGCGAGCAGTTCGGTATCGGCGGGGCGGGGGCGGACCAGGCGGGCCGGTGTCGCCGCGACGGCGGCGCAGCAGCGCAAGACCGTTGACAAGGTCGGAGTGCGCTGTGCGCGGGCGTTTCCGGTGGCTGAGTCGGGCACGCAGTCACCGTAGGCGATCGGCGACGGGCAGCGGAAGGGCAGGGCGGACCCGCGAAAGACCGGGTTGTCCGGCCCCCGATCTCCGGCATAATCGCGGGAGTACCGTGCACGGCGGCAACAACTGCCCGGAAGCGGGTAGGGAGGGTGGCGCGATGCGGACCGGACTTCCGGGCGGACAAGGTTTTTCTCGTTACGGCACCGCGAGCCGTGGCAGCGCGCTGCCCATCGGTCGCGTGGTGTTCACCGTCCTATACAACCCCCCGGACAACGCCGATCCGGCCGACCGCCGATCGCGATGAACGCGCCCAGCGCGTCCGGCCCCCCGGTATCGATCATCGGAATCGGTTGCCGGCTGCCGGGAGCGAGCGGAGTCGACGAGTTCTGGCGACTGCTGCGCACGGGCCAGGACGCCATCACCGACCCACCCCCCGGCCGGCTCGGGGCAGGGCCCGGCGGATACCTGCGCGATATCGAATGGTTCGACAGCGACTGGTTCGCCATCTCGGCGCGCGCGGCCGCGACGATGGATCCGCAGCAGCGGCTCGCGCTGGCGGTCTCGGTCGAGGCGCTCGACGATTCGGGAATCGGCTATCGGACAAGGGGTTCCGGTGCGGCAGTGGTGTTCGGGGCCGGTGGTTACGAGCACGGTAGCGCGCTACTCGGCGGCGGCGGGTACGACGCGCCGTACGCGATCACCGGATCGGCGCTGAGCATCATCGCGAACCGGGTCTCTTATGTATTGGACCTGCACGGTCCGAGTTTCGTTGTGGACAGCGCCTGTTCGTCCGCACTGGCGGCGATCGACCTTGCGGTGCGGCTGCTCGACGATCCGGCCGTGCCGTTCGCGATCGTCGGCGGCGTCAACCTCGCGCTGCTGCCGCATACCGCGAATTACCTTGCGGAGAGCGGTTTCCTGGCGCCGGACGGGCGGGTCAAACCCTTCGACGCGGACGCCGACGGGTACGCCAGGGCCGAGGGCTGCGCGGTGGTCGTGCTGCGCCGCACCGCCGACGCGCTGCGTGACGGTGACCGGATCTATGCCGAAATCGCCGGTACCGCGGTGGGTTCCGACGGCAGAACCGAGGTGTTGACCGCGCCGAACGGGTCGGCGCAGCGGCAGGTCATCCGAACCGCCTGGGACCGAGCCGGACTCGATCCAGGCGCCGCGGGCTATATCGAATGTCACGGCACCGGCACCCAATTGGGTGACACGGTCGAGGTGGCCGCGCTCGCCGCGGCGCTCGGCCCGCACACCGCACCGGTATGGATCGGCTCGGTGAAATCGAATCTCGGCCATCTCGAGGCGGCCGCGGGCATCACCGGCCTGATCAAGGCCGCCCTCTCGATCCGGCACGGGACCATCGTGCCAACGATCAACCTGCACAGCGAGAATCCGGCGCTCCGACTCGCCGAACACGGGCTTCGCGTCCCAACCGAACCCGTCGACTGGCGCGGGACCCCGCTGCCGGAACGGTTCGCCGGTGTCAGCTCATTCGGCCTCGGCGGCACCAATGCCCATGCGGTGCTGCGCGGCATCGCCGCCCCGCCGTACACCCGCGGCGACGAACCGCCGTACCTGATCCCGGTCACCGGCCGCGATATCGCCGCACTGCGTGCCCAGGCCGACCACCTCGCCGACTATTTCTCGCTCGGCGGCAACGCATCTCAGTCCGAGTCCGATATCGGGACACACGACGTCGCCTCGGGGTCCCGCGTCCGCGAGCGCCCGGACGAGCCGGGGTCTGCGCGCCTCGATTCCGCCCACCGCGCGGCACGAAATCGGAATGCGAACACGGCCGCACCAGTTTCCGACCGGGACAGCGGCGGATCGGCATACGCCACCGCATCCCTCGGCTCACGACAAAGCGCGCCTGCTATCGATGATCGAACGGCACGCCGCAATGCGGCAGGTTCGCCTGTCGTATCGAATCTGTCTGCGGCAGTTGTGAATTCGAATCCCGATGACGCGTGTCCAACGGCGGCCGACCCTGTCGAATCGTTCGGCGCGCGGCAGCAGATGCCTACCGACGAAGTGCGAGCGGCGAGCCGAAGCGCAGCCCCGCCCAGCCGCCCATCGAATACGGCTGCGGCGATTGAGGGCCGGGGTTTCGATGACGTGGACCTGACCGCGACCCATTCCGCCGAGGTGGGCACGTCGCCGGGTGCGGCCGACGATCGAGCTACGGGAACCGGCTGGGCCGAGGGTGAATCACTGCGCAATACCGGCCAATTGCGCGCTGCCGTCGCGGCGGTTGCGCGGCTGATTCCGGAGACGGCGCGGGCGGCGGTGATCGCCAGGGATAGGGCGGATGCGGTTGAGCGACTGCGGGTGTTGGCACAGGGTGGTTCCGATGCCGGGGTGGTCGGCCCTGCGACGGTTACCCGGACGGGCGGGGTGGTGTTCCTGTTCTCCGGGCAGGGCGGGCAGCACGCGAAGATGGGGCGGGCGCTGGCGGCCCGGTATCCGGTATTCGCGCGGGCGCTGACCGAGGCGGTGGATGCCGTCGCCGCGGCGGGCGGGCCGCGAATCTGGACGCCGCGCAACGGATTCACCCTCGGGCGAGCGGCGCTCGGCGAAACCGGAAGCGCGGCGACCGAACTCGTGCAGCCGGCGATATTCGCCTTTCAGGTCGCGATGGCGGCGTTACTCGCGGCATGGGGTGTCCGGCCGGGTGCGGTGATCGGGCACAGCCTCGGCGAGGTGGCGGCGGCCGTGGTCGGCGGCGCGTTGACGCTGCCGGATGCGGCGCGGGTCGTGGTGTGGCGCAGCCGGATACTGTCCCAGTTGGATGGTCGCGGCGCGATGGCGCTGCTGGACGCGCCCCCGGACGAGGTCGCCACGCTGGTGGAGCCGATGCGAACGGAGATCGGGATCGCCGCGGTGAACGGCCCGCGCTCGGTGGTGGTCTCCGGCACCCCGCGCTATATCGACACGCTCGTGCGCCGGGCCGAGCGGCGCAATATCTTCGCGCAGCGCATCGCCGTCGCTTTCGCGGCACATAGCCCGCAGGTCGCGCCGCTGGTCCCGGAATTGCTGGGCGCACTGGCCGGATTGGCGCCGCGCACCCCGCACACCACCATCTATTCCACCGCCCGCGACGGCAGTTCGGTCACCACCATGGACGCCGCGTACTGGGCCGAAAGCGCCACCGGCACGGTCGAACTCGCCGCGGCCCTGGAATGTGTTGCCGCGGATGGTTTCTCGACAGTCGTGGAGATCTCGCCGCATCCGGTGCTCACCGGGGCGGTACGCGAATACCCGGAACTGCGCGACGCGGCATACGCGGCCTGCGGCCGCGAGGACGAGGCCGCCGCATATCTCACCTGCCTGGCCCGGCTGCATACCGATGGGCGGCCGGTGGAATGGGCGGCGCAGGGACCGTTCACCGGCGCACCGCCACTACGCAATTGGACCGAACGCAAATTCCCGCTGCTCACCGGCTCGGCCCAGGAGCCGACCGAAACCCGCACGCCCACCGAGGATCTCGCCGACCACATGGTGCTCGGCATGCCGACCGTACCGGCCGCGTACTGGTTGCACCGGCTGCTCGAGCTGACCCGCACCCAGGGTTGGCAGGAGGCGCCCGGGTGGGTGAGCCCAACGGCGGTAACCGATTTCGTGGTCCATGAGCGAATAGATCTGGCCGAACTGCCCGCTGTCACCTACCGCCGCAACGGCGATGGAAGTATGCGGGCGGAGGCCACCGGCGGCGGGGCGCTGGCATCGTCCCGGCCCGCCGGTGGGCCAACGCCCGCCGATATCGTCGCATGGATGCGGTCGGTCGATGGTAATCGGGCCCGGCATCACCGCATGCGGCCGATTTCACCAGGCCTTTTCTATGACACGCTGCGCATGCGCGGCCTGGCGTACGGGCCGCGCTTGCGCCCGCTGCGCGCCATCGCGGCCGAACGCGACGGTGCCAGCGGAACAGCCAGCGCCCTGGGCATTTTCGAGGCGGCACCGCTGCATCGCACGGCGACATTGGACGGCTGCCTGCAGCTGCTCGCCGCCGCGGCGTCCGATGAACTGCCCGCCGAGGCGGTGCCGCTGCCCATCGCGATCGAATCCGGTTGGGTCTCCGGTGAATCCGACCGGGTGCTGCTTGATGCGCACGCCTTTGTCCGGGAACGCACACCCGATGGGGTGATCGGCGATGTCATCGGCACCGATCAGCACGGTGCGCCCGCGGTCGCGCTCACCGGTGTGCATCTGCGGTTCGCCAGGACCGATCGGGCGGTCGACCCGTATCTGACACCGGCTCTGGTCTCGGAAGTGCCACTGTACCAAGATGTTTGGGTTCCGCTGCGCGCGTCCGGCACCGGGCCCGCCGCGGTGCCGGAGCGGGCCGTCGTCATCGGCGAATCGCATGCCGCCATCCGGCTGGCCCGGGAACTCGAGCGCCGAGTGCCGACCGAGCGGGTGGCGCGCGATCCGGATGCCGCGAGCGCGGCCGTCGCCTCGGTACTGTCCGGGCGCGGCATTTCCTCCGGGATCGCGGTGGTCATCGTGTGGCCGCAGCGGTCCGACGACGCGCGCGACGACGATACGAACCGCCGCACCGTCACCGCGCTCACCCGGGTGCTGGAGCTGCTGCAATATCTGCAATCCACCGATGCCCCAGCATCTTTGACGGTCGTGCTGCCGATGGAGGCGCTGGCGCAGCGCACGCGGGCGATGCCGGTGCCCGGTGCGCTCGCCGGGCTGGTGCGCGCGCTGCAACTGGAATCGGATCGCCCGATTCAACTGGTGTGGACCGACGGTCATCACGACAGCCTGCGATCGATCGCCGACAGTGTCTCGGCGGCACGACATTTCGACGAGTTGCGGCTGGCCGAGGGCACCGCGCACATTCGCCGCTTCACCAGGGCGCGGCCGCAGTCCATCGGGCCCGTCGCGATCGATCCGCACGGAACCTACGTGGTCATCGGCGGATTGGGTGCGCTCGGCGCGCTCACCGTGCGCTGGCTGCTCGACGCGGGCGCACGCGACGTCGTCGTGCTGACCCGCACACCGCGCCCGCTGCCCGAACCGCTCGAGGATTTGGAGGACCGGCTCGTCGTCGTTCGGTGCGATGCCGCCGATCGCGACGATCTGTGCAACGCGCTCAACGATATTCGCGAATGCGGCTCCACCGTCCGCGGCGTCGTCCACGCGGTCGGCGCGCCGGCGAGCGCGCCCTTCGAGGCCATCACCGCCGACCAACTGACCCGGGTGTGCGCGCCCACGCTCACGGCCGCACGCAATTTGATCGAGCTCACCGCACGCGATCCCATCGATTTCGCGCTGCTGCACTCCTCGGCGGCCGGCGCCATCGGCGCTCCCGGACAGGCTGCCTACGCGGCCGCGAGCGCCGCACTGGACGCGCTCACCCTCGCATACCCGAACCGTCCGGTGCGCAGCATCGGTTGGGGCACATGGGAATCCCCGCACCCGACCGGTGACGCCCCCCACCCCCAACGAGCGGCCACCCGCCCCTTCGACCCCCAACGCGGCACCGAACTGCTCACCCAACTGCTCCGCTATCCGGGCCCATACCTGCTTGCCCTGGACTACCAACCAACCACCGACACAACCCCGCTCACCCGCCGGCTGTCGAAACTTCTTGATGGTGAGCCGGATTCGGACCTCGCCGACGACACAGACGGCGCACCGGCGCGCAGTAAACCGGCGCTGCTATCGATCGAATCCGGCGGCGCGAATGCCGCGGGATAGGCGTACCTCCGGCCGTGCTCAGGCTACGGACGACGTCGCCGATAGCGCCATCAGGCGAGGGCTGCACAACAGCTGTCAGCGGCCACGAGATTTCCCGTGGACAGCGAGTTGCGGTGCCCACAGAGGCTATTCGGCCCCCGGTGCGGCCCCTTCTTCGGCTCCGGTATTCCGGGCCATGTCGAGTAGGATCGCCTGCTCGGCTTCGCCCCACCCGGTCAGCAACCGTCCGACGAACTCCAGGAATACCGGCCGATGATGCCGGTGGTAACCGATCCGCGAGCTGAGCGAAGGCAGCTGCCGAACATTCGCTCAATCCCATGGCTATCGTCAGTATCTCGGTGTCGACCGACAGCGCCTGTCTGAACTCGGCCGGATACCGGATCAGCGCCCAGGCCGGATACTCCCGGGTCTGCAAAGCCTCCTCCGGTACCGGGTCGATCAGGTTGTCGAACCGGTCTTTGCACAAAATCGTGGTGCCACGTCTGGCCACCTTGTATTCGGTCCCGGACGGAAACCACACCTCGGCCAGATAGCCTTCCGGAGGACCGTCATATCGCACCGGACCAGTGTCACAAACCTACGCCCCGAAACGCGTGCGGATCTACTCGTGAACTGGGGTGGTGAGCGCCATTATTGTTCGATGGCCAGTGCGAATATTCCCGTGAAATGGAAGGACGAGCCGGAGGAGCACGATTATCCTGCGGCCGCCGACTATTTGGCGTTGCTCGCGGATCCGGACACCGTTGGGGCGGTGATCGAGGACCTGCGCAAGGCGCCCATCGTGCACAAGAAGGCCAAGGACATACTGCGGGCCGCGGATCTGGAACTGCTCTCGCCCGAGAATCCGTATGTCCGCAATGACCTGATAAAGATCAATGCCGGTAAATCGCTGTCACCGATCCTGTTGGTGCGCGGCGATTTTCGCAAGGGTGTGCCGATGGTGATCGCCGACGGCTACCACCGGGTGTGCGCCATCCACTGGGCCGATGAGAACATCGCCATCCCCGCGAAGATCGCGGCCCGCCCGTGACATTCTCCACCCTCGCGCTCGTGGTGGCGCTCGGTCTGTTCGGGCCGATTCTGGCGCTGCGCAAGGCGTGGCACATCCCGGTGATCCTCGGCGAGCTGGTGGTCGGAATCATCTTCGGCACCACCGGATTCGGGGTGCTGCACTACGCCGATCCGATTTTCACCTTCCTGGCCGATATGGGCTTCGCCGTCGTCATGTTCGTCGCCGGAACCCATGTGCCGGTGCGGGATCCGGCGGTGCGCTCGGCGCTCGACTCCGGTGCGCTGCGCGCGGTGCTGGTCGGCTTGCTGGCCACTGCGGCCGGATTCGGGGTAGCCGAATGGTTCGGCACCGGGCACGGCGCGATCTACGCGGTGCTGATGGCGTCGTCCTCGGCGGCACTGGTCCTGCCGATCATCGATTCCGTTGGGCTGCAAGGTAAACCGGTGCTGGCCTTGACGGCGCAGGTGGCCATCGCGGATACCGCGTGCGTGGTGGCGCTGCCGCTGGTGATCGATCCCGGCAATGCCGGGCGCGCCGCGCTGGGGGCGCTCGCGGTGGCGGGCTGTGCGGTGGTGCTGTACTTCCTGCTGCGCTGGCTGGAGGGTTCGGGTACTCGGCGCCGGATCCACAAGGTCTCCGAGGACCGGGCCTTCGCGCTCGAATTGCGCGGCAGTCTCGCCATCCTGTTCACGCTGTGCGCCGTGGCCACCCAGACCCATGTGTCGATCATGTTGGCGGGCTTCACCGCCGGGCTCGCGGTGGCGGCGGTCGGCGAACCGCGCCGGGTGGCCAAACAGCTGTTCGCCATCAACGACGGCTTCCTGGGTCCGCTCTTCTTCGTCTGGCTCGGCGCCCGCCTGAACCTGCGCGACTTCGGCACTCACCCGCGCCTCATCCTGCTCGGGCTCGCCCTCGGCATCGGCGCCGTACTCGTGCACCTGGTCCCGCGCCTGCTCGGCCAGCCCGTCGGCTTCGGCGCACTGGCCGCCGCCCAAATCGGCGTCCCGGTCGCCGCCGTCACGGTCGGCACCCAACTACACGTGCTGGTCCCCGGTGAAGCCGCCGCCCTCATGCTCGGCGCCCTCTGCACCATTGCGACCGCCGCCACGGCTGCCAGTTGGCTCGCCGCGAAGCGAACACCAACCCCCACCGCCAGCCCCTAGGTCAGCCGCTGTCCTCGCCACCCGAATGCCCTGTTCCCGCATAGCTTTCAGATTCCCGCACACGCAACAGCTTGCGCGAGAGGCTAATTGCCGATGCACAAACGCGATACCTACGGACCCAGAGCCAATTAAGAGGCCACAGCGGGCCTTTCACGGTTGCGCCGGGCCAGTTCTACTCCGCCCCGCGCCCCAACAACCGATCCGTCTCGCGCCGTTCGCGTTTGGTCGGCCGCCCAGATCCCCGATCCCGGCGCGGCATCGCCGCGAGGATCTCCTTCGGCGGCGGAGCGGGGCTGCGGTCGATCAAACATTGCGCGGCGATGGGAGCGCCGACCCGCTTGGTGATAACCCGCGAAACGATAACGATCCGCTCGATACCTCCGGCCCGGATCCGAACCTCGTCACCGGGTTTGACCGGCTGCGCGGGCTTCGCTGTCGAACCGTTGACGCGCACGTGTCCGCCTCGACAGGCCTCCGCCGCAGCGGATCTGGTCTTGAACAACCGAACCGCCCAGATCCAGGAGTCCACGCGGGCCTGGCTGAGTTCGGAAGCGGTCACCCGCTATACGATACGACGCGCGGTGACGACCTGGTTGGGGTGCAGCGAGGTGTAGGTTACGGGCTCACCGGACTGAACGGCGTTGAGCAGCTTGCCATCACCGGCGTAGATGCCGACGTGTCCGCCGCCGTTGGTGACGACGATATCGCCGGGCTGCAGGTCCTCGAAGGCGATCGGCCTGCCGACATGCGACTGTTCGAAGCTGGTGCGGGGTAGTTCGACGCCCGCCTGGCGGTACGCCCACTGGACGAGGCCGGAGCAGTCGAAGTTGTAGGGGCCCGCGGCACCCCAGGAGTACATGGCGCCGACCTTGGTCTTGGCGGCGTCCAGCGCGACATGGCCGGGAGAGTTGTCCCACGGGTTCGGAATGGCATCGAAACCCTGGGCGCCCGGGATCTGCATCTGCTGCGGAAGGGCGGGCGGCGGCGAGTTGAGCGTGTCGTTGAGCTGCTTGACCTGCTGCTCGAATTCCGGTGGCACCGGAACGTCGAAGCTGCCCATGCCGGGCACGTTGATGGTCGCGGCCAAGGCCGGAATCGCGGGGAAGGCTCCCGTCGTCACGGCCGCTGCACCCATAACAAGGGCGCCCTTCACGGAATTCGGAACCCGAGATTCCCGTTGCAAGCTGTGCTTACCCACCGAGCTGCATCTCCGATCTTGCTGCTCACCCGCCGACCGGAGCGTTCGGTGACCTGAAAAAGGCCGCACGAAACACACCTTGGACAAACCGAGGTTCCCGGTACGACAGCCGGAATGTGTTGTCCGAGCTGCCGTTTAAGCGGTGACCCAGTGGCGTCGTCTCACTTATGAGGCGGCTGCCCTCCACTAAGTCACGAGAAGATTACGATGCCGCAGCGATGTTGTCCAGCGCACAGCGTCGGGCATTAAGCGGGGCTTCAACAGGCGGGGCAAACCTGCAGTACATGGGCTGTGGGCCCGCGACACGCCGGTGGGTAACGACGCGGTCTCGTTACCGTTATCCAACCGAGAACGGCGGCCGTTACACCGATTTGGGCGATTTGGTCTATTCCGCACCGTTACCCCGCCGGTTGCGGTCGGCGAGCGCCTTCTCCAATTCGGCGATGCGCCGCCGTGCGTCGGCCAGCCCGACCTCGAGCTGGCCGAGCGCCATCACCAGCGGGCCGACCGCGAGATCGGCGACCAACTGTGGATCGTCGAAGCCCTGCTCGATGGCGACCAGGATGTTGGACCGGATCCGACCCGCGACCGTCGCTCCGGCCGGAACGTTCCAGGATTCCACCACTTCGGCGGAGGTGCTTGGGGTGAAGTCGTCGGACATGCCGCTCCGTTCCTGAACCGGACACAACGCGAAACCGCAACCAGCGTAGAGAGTTATACGCCGACGGCAATAGTGTGAATACAACATTCCGCGACAGGAACCTAAGGTCATCTAGAACACGCCGTAGATCGCCCCATAAATGGCTCGACCGACGCGCTACGGTGTTAGGGCATGGACCCCGTGCGGAATCCGTATGCTCCCGGAGCCGGACAGCGCCCGCCCGAACTCGCCGGGCGCGACAAGCAACTCAACGCCTTCGATGTCGTCCTGGAGCGCATCGCCCGCGGCCGCCCGGAACGCAGCGTCATGCTCACCGGTTTGCGCGGTGTCGGAAAAACGGTGCTGCTCAACCAACTTCGCTCCGCGGCCATTTCGCGCGGCTGGGGCACCGGCAAGATCGAGGCCAGGCCGGATCAGGAGTTGCGCCGCCCGCTGTCCTCGGCGCTGCATATGGCCGCACGGGCCATCGCGACCGCGCACCGCAATTCCGAGCGGGTCGACGATTTCCTCGGCATACTCAAGGCTTTCGCGTTGCGCGCCACCGCGGACAAGGGCATGCGCGAACGCTGGCAACCGGGTATCGACGTCCCCGCGGTCACCGGTCGCGCCGATTCGGGGGATATCGAGATCGACCTGATCGAGCTGCTGAAGGAGGCCGCGGGTCTGGCCAGCGATATCGGGGTCGGCATCGCCATCTTCATCGACGAGATGCAGGATCTGGGTCCGGCGGATATCTCCGCGATCTGCGGCGCCTGTCACGAATTGAGCCAGGACGCAGCGCCTTTGATCGTGGTCGGCGCCGGCCTGCCGCATCTGCCCGCGGTGCTCTCGGCCTCCAAGAGTTATTCGGAACGCCTGTTCAGCTACCACCGCATCGATCGGCTGGACCGCGAATCCGCGGATCAGGCGCTGATCGCCCCGGCACAGCGCGAGGAGGTGAAATTCACCGACGCGGCGCTGGACGCGCTGTACCGCAAGGCCGATGGCTACCCGTACTTCGTGCAGGCCTACGGCAAGGCGGCCTGGGACCAGGCGCCTGAAAGCCCGATCACCGCACAGGATGTCGAGGTGGCCGCGCCCGCGGCGGAGGAGGAACTGGCGGTCGGTTTCTTCGGCTCCCGCTATGAGCGGGCTACGCCCGCCGAGCGAGAATATATGCGCGCCATGGCCGATTTGTCCGGTGATGACGGCCCGGTGGCCACCTCGGCGGTGGCCAGCGAACTCGGCCGCAAGCCCGCATCGCTGTCGCCTGCCAGGGACGGCCTGATCAAGAAGGGTCTGATCTATTCGGCCGAGCGCGGCACCATCGGTTTCACGGTTCCACACTTCGGACGATATCTGCGCAGCGTTTCGTAGCCGCGAATTCGCCGGTCTATCAAGATCATTAGAGATTGATAGAAATCCGTCGACCTGCGGGCCTACCGACGGGTAACAAAACTTCCTACACTCGAATGTGATTCTGATCACCTCCGAGGAGGACATCATGGCGACCAGCGCGAAAGTCGACGCCACCGAAGAACAGGCCCGGGCACTAGTCGAGGAATCTCGCGAAACCAGCTGGGCCAAACCATCTTTCGCCAAGGAGATGTTCCTCGGACGGTTCCGGCTCGACCTGATCCATCCGTATCCGCAACCCGATGCGGAGGACGCCGCGCGCACCGAGGCCTACCTGGCCAAACTGCGTCCGTTCTGCGAAACCATCGACGCCAGTGTGATCGAGGCGGAGGGGCGCATACCGGCGGAGTACGTCAAGGGGCTGGCCGAACTCGGCTGCTTCGGCCTGAAGATTCCGAAAGAATATGGGGGACAGGGACTTTCCCAGGTCGGCTACAACCGCTCGCTGATGCTGGTCGGCTCGGCGCATCCGAGCCTCGGCGTACTGCTTTCCGCGCACCAGTCCATCGGCGTCCCGGAACCGCTGAAGCTGGCGGGCACCCCGGAGCAGAAGGCCGAATTCCTGCCCCGGTGCGCGGCGGGCGCGGTGAGCGCCTTCCTGCTCACCGAACCCGACGTCGGCTCCGATCCGGCCCGAATGGCAAGCACCGCAACGCCTACCGAGGACGGCGAGGCATATCTGCTCAACGGTGTGAAGCTGTGGACCACCAATGGCGTTGTCGCGGAACTGCTCGTCGTGATGGCCAGGGTGCCGAAGAGCGAGGGCCATCGCGGCGGCATCTCCGCCTTCGTCGTCGAGGCGGATACGCCGGGAATCACGGTGGAGCGCCGGAATTCGTTCATGGGGCTGCGCGGTATCGAGAACGGCGTCACCAGGATGTACGACGTGCGCGTCCCGAAGGGCAACCTGATCGGTCGCGAGGGCGACGGCCTCAAGATCGCGCTCACCACCCTGAACGCGGGCAGGCTCGCCATTCCGGCGCTGTGCACCGCCGCCGCCAAGTGGTCGCTGAAGATCGCCAGGGAGTGGAGTTCGCAACGCGTGCAATGGGGTCGGCCGGTCGGCGAGCACGGCGCGGTCGGCGAGAAGATCTCCTTCATCGCCGCGACCACCTACGCACTCGAAGCGGCCCTTGATCTTTCGGCGACCATGTGCGATGAGGCGCGCAACGACATCCGCATCGAGGCGGCGCTGGCGAAACTGTGGGCCTCCGAGATGAGCAGCCGGATCGCCGATGAGCTGGTGCAGATCCGCGGCGGCCGCGGCTATGAGACCGCAGCCTCGCTGCGGGCCCGCGGCGAACGTGCGGTCGCCGCGGAACAATTGGTGCGCGATCTGCGGATCAATCGCATCTTCGAGGGTTCCAGCGAGATCATGCGACTGCTGATCGCCCGCGAAATGGCCGATGCGCACATGTCGGCGGCGGGCGCGCTGGTCGACCGTAATGCCGAGTTCAAGGACAAGGCCAAGGCGGCGGTCGGTGCGGGTGGCTTCTATGCGAAATGGTTCCCGCAGTTGACCGTCGGCGCGGGCACGGTGCCCGGCCCGTATTCCGAATTCGGCTCGCTGGCAAGGCATTTGCGCTTCGTCGAGCGCAGCTCGCGCAAGCAGGCTCGAGCGCTGGTGTACGGAATGGCGCGCTGGCAGGCCGGATTGGAGTACCGGCAGGGCTTCCTCGGCCGCATCGTCGATATCGGCGCCGAACTCTTCGCGATGGCGGCGTCCTGCGTGCGCGCGCAGGCGTTGCGCGCCGCGGGTGCCGCCGAGGCCGCGGCCGCCGAGGAACTCGCCGACGCCTTCTGCAGGCAGTCCCGGATCCGGGTGCGCGCGCTGTTCGACGCGCTGTGGGAGAACACCGACGATGACGATCGCGCGCTCACCCGCAATGTCCTCGACGGCCGGTACCAGTGGTTGGAGGGCGGTGTGCTGGATCCGAGCGAGGGCACCGGACCGTGGATCGCCGAATGGCAGATGGGTCCGTCGACCGAGGAGAACCTGCTGCGGCCGTTCCTGCCGTCCACCCGGGTGCGCGGCTGAGGCTGGTCATGACCGGCGCCGCCGACGTCGTGCCGGGCCGGGGACGTCGGCGGTAGCGGTCTGTCACCAAATATCGGATGAGCTAGGAAATTCGCTATATATACGGAGATTTCAGTCGCATCGCTCGATAACGAAATCTAGACGTATCTAGGAGATCTGCTCGATTGCCCGATACTTCGGCATCGAGGCGGCCTTCGATTGCCTTCTAGAAGAATCTAGTTTATTGCCTAGATTTTAGTAGATTCTCCTGACAACCCGCGCAGGTCGATTCGCCGCGTCGGTTGGACAACTTGTCCATAACGGCAGGTGTGGGCGGTTAACGCACCGGAAATCATCTTCGACAACCGGGCAAGAGCGCTCCGTCAGCCAGGAGAACGTCATGTCCTCGCCCATCGCCCGCCGCGCCGCCGATTTCGACGGCCACCGCAGCACGGTGTCGGCCGATGACGGTGTCCCGATCTCGGTACGCACCTTCGGCGCCACCGACGCATCCCGCACCGTCGTCTTCGTACACGGCCACTGCCTGCGCACCGAATCCTGGACCTTCCTGCGCGATCAACTGCTTCGCCAGTGGGGCGACGACACCAGGATGGTCTTCTACGACCACCGCGGACACGGCGAATCCGGTGTCGCGCACCCGTCCACCTACACCATCGACCAACTGGCGGGCGACCTGGACACCGTGCTGCGCGCGATCGCGCCCACCGGACCGATCATCCTGGTCGGCCATTCCATGGGCGCGATGGTCGTACTCGCCTACGCCCGGCTGTTCCCGGCGGCGGTCGGCACCCGCATCGCGGGCGTCGCGCTGATCGCCGGCGCCGCGAACGGGCTCACCGAGGTCGGCCTCGGCCGCTTCCTGAACCGCTACGCGGTGCATTCGCTGCAGCTCGCGGTGACCAGGGCGCCGCGCGTGATGCAGGCGTCGAAACGGTTGTCCCGCAAGATCTTCGAGCCGATCATGCGGGAGGCCACCTTCGGCACCCGCAAGGTGAGCCCGCGGATGATCGCGGTGGCGACGGCCATGCTGAACGAGACGCCGCTGCTCACCATGTCCAGCTTCCTCGCATCGCTGCGCGCCTTCGACGAGACCGCGACGCTGCACCGGCTCGGCGCCATCCCGGCGCTGGTGCTGGCCGGATCCGCCGACATCGTCGTGCCGTTCGCGCATTCGGTGGTGCTGGCCTCGCAGCTGACGGGTGCGGAACTGGTGCGGATCGAGGGCGCCGGACACAGCGTGATCCTGGAGCGCGCCGAGGAGGTGGCGCTGTCCATCGTCGCGCTCGTAGACCGGGCGTTGGCGACGCTGGCCGGTCCGGAGTACGCGGCCGCCGGTTGAGCGCTCGGCGGTTGCCGGGTGACCGGGTGGTCATTCCTACCAAAAGGAAGGTTCAGGCTGCGGCAACATTCAGGCGAACCGCCAGAATCGCGGTCCCGACGAGCCATTTCGGTATTTGTTCTGTACTGTGTTGTAGATCACGATGTGCGGTGCGTCACTCGACTTGGCAGCGCCCGGGTCCTGGCAGACCATGGAACCAGCGCTACCACCGAAGTTCGCGTGCCCCACCGAGGAACACTGGAGGTATCGATGACACGCAGCGAACTCGCCGAACTCCGCTACGCGGTCGGCCAGCTCCGGCAATCCATCGGCGCACTGCGCACCCATTACGGCGACGCCAACACCGTGCGCCGACTGGAGAACGATCTCGAACGGCTCGTCATCGACGCCGACGAGTTCGAGCAGTCGCCGCCGCCGGTGGTCACCCGGCGCGCACAGGACACCATCTACGTGCCCGACAGCAAATCCGATGAGACGGATTGGCTCGGGGCGCAGGACGAGGGATTGGGCTTCCACTCGCGGCCGCGCACCAAGTAGGGACGCGTCCCGGCCGCGCCGACTCCGGCGCGGCCGAATAATCTTCCCAATTCTGGTGACAGTAGTTCTTGGGGCAATCGAATCGGGTGCGGTACACATAGCCTTTTCAGCGTTTATGTACTGCAACCGAAGGGGTTTCGATGAGAAGGGCGATCGCCGCCACCGGACGAATCGCGGCCGCCGGGCTCTCCGGTCTGGCCTTCGTAGCAGTTATCGGCTCCGGCGCCGCTCAGGCCGCACCACAGGACTGCGCCGTCCAGCGTGACATTTTCAGCGCGTCCGCGATCTGCCAGCCCGACGGGGGCTCGAACTACGTGCTGCACGTCGACTGCGTCGGCGTCTACGCTTCCGGGCCGTTCCCGCTGTACGGCATCGGGTCCTACTACAACCTCACCTACCCCTTCACGCCGACGGGTCAGCGCACCTCGATCGGCTGCACGGGTACCGGTCCCGGTGTCGTCGGCGTGGTGACCAACGCCTACGTGGAGATCTACCGCGGCTGATCCATCCGCCTGCGGCACAACAATTTTCGTCGCACCACCACCAGCGGTCACGACATCTACCGACGATGTCGTGGCCGCTGGTCGTTTGCGGCCTCGCGATCATTGAAAAGCACTGCGGCCCAGTAGTTATCCCGCGCATCTCCGCATTCGCCGAAACAACTCGCAGCCCATGGCGGATAGCGAACCTTTTGGTCGAATCCGAATAATTTGCGGTCGGTTCACCACAACGCACCAATCGGTGCCGAATGTCCGAATGTGGCGCAAATCACGGGCATTCCGGCGGGTCAGGTTTGCCGGGACCCTGCTCACGCCATCACCAGGGTGTCGTATGGTGCTCAGCATCACATTCGACTGCGGAGGTAATCATGACCAACCGCACAGCAGATCAGCGAGGCATCCACCCCGTGAGCGAGCGGAGCGAGCGAACCATGAACACAGCGCCCTCGGCGGTCACGACGGAGCCGAGCGCCAGCGAGGTGCAGTCGTGAGTGCCGCACCGACAGTCACCTCGGAAACGGGGACCGGAGTATTCAGCAGGACAAGGGCCCGGATCGGCGAACGCACGCTGCGCACCGACCGATGGTGGGTGCCACCGCTCGCCACGGTCGTCGGCCTGGCCGCGTTCATCATTTACGCGACCGTCAGAGCCTATGTGCGAGCGGATTATTGGGACGAGCGCTACCACTACCTGACACCGTTCTATTCACCGTGTGTCAGCACCGATTGCGCGACGGGCTCCACCCATTTCGGCGCCTGGTTCGGGCATATCCCGGCCATCCTGCCGCTGGGCTTCATGGTGCTGCCGTTCCTGCTCGGCTTCCGATTGACCTGCTACTACTACCGCAAGGCCTACTACCGCTCGGTGTGGTTCTCCCCGCCGGCCTGCGCGGTCGCCGAACCGCACGCCAAGTACACCGGCGAGACCAGGCTGCCGCTGATCATCCAGAACGTGCACCGCTATTTCTTCTATGTGGCGGTGATCGTTTCACTCGTCAACACCTGGGACGCGATCTACGCCTTCCACGGTCCGAAGGGCGGCTTCGGCTTCGGCCTCGGCAACATCATCATCTGGATCAACGTGATCCTGCTCTGGGCGTACACGCTGTCCTGCCATTCGTGCAGGCATATCGCTGGCGGCAGGCTCAAGCACTTCTCCGCCCATCCGGTGCGCTACTGGTTCTGGACCCAGGTCTCCAAGCTCAACACCCGGCATATGCAGTTGGCCTGGACCACCCTCGGCACCCTCGTGCTCACCGATTTCTACGTGATGTTGGTTGCCGGAAAGCACATTTCGGACCTGCGGTTCATCAACTGACCGCCCACAAACTTCAGGAGTATTCGCTGCCATGCCAGAAGTGGAACGGCACAAGTACGACGTCGTCGTGATCGGGGCCGGCGGCGCCGGTCTGCGCGCGGTGATCGAGGCCAGGGAGCACGGACTTTCCGTCGCGGTGGTGTGCAAATCGCTGTTCGGTAAGGCGCACACCGTGATGGCCGAGGGCGGCTGCGCCGCCTCGATGGGCAATGCCAACGAAAAGGACAGTTGGCAAACCCATTTCAAGGACACCATGCGCGGCGGCAAATTCCTCAACAACTGGCGCATGGCCGAACTGCATGCGCAGGAGGCGCCGGACCGGGTGTGGGAGCTGGAAACCTATGGGGCGCTGTTCGATCGGACGGCCGACGGCCGGATCAGCCAGCGCAACTTCGGCGGCCACACCTATCCGCGGCTCGCGCACGTCGGCGACCGCACCGGCCTGGAGATCATCCGCACCATGCAGCAGAAGATCGTCTCGCTGCAGCAGGAGGATCACGCGGAGACCGGCGATTACGAGTCGCGCATCAAGGTTTTCGCCGAATGCACCATCACCGAACTGCTCAAGGACGGCGACCGGATCTCCGGCGCGTTCGGCTACTGGCGCGAATCGGGCCGGTTCGTGCTGTTCGAGTCGCCCGCAATCGTTTTGGCGACCGGCGGCATCGGCAAGTCGTACAAGGTGACCTCCAATTCCTGGGAGTACACCGGCGACGGTCACGCGCTCGCGCTGCGGGCCGGGGCGACGCTGATCAATATGGAGTTCCTGCAGTTCCATCCGACCGGCATGGTGTGGCCGCCCAGCGTGAAGGGCATCCTGGTCACCGAGGGTGTGCGCGGTGACGGCGGGGTGCTGAAGAACTCCGAGGGCAAGCGGTTCATGTTCGACTACATCCCCGCGGTGTTCAAGGGTCAGTACGCGGAGACCGAGGCCGAGGCCGATCAGTGGCTGAAGGATAACGATTCCGCGCGCCGCACCCCGGATCTGCTGCCCCGCGACGAGGTGGCGCGGGCGATCAACTCGGAGGTGAAGGCCGGGCGCGGCACCGAACACGGTGGCGTATTCCTGGATATCGCCTCCCGGCTGCCCGCCGAGGAGATCCGGCGGCGACTGCCCTCGATGCACCATCAGTTCAAAGAGCTTGCCGACGTCGACATTACGAAGGAGCCGATGGAGGTCGGCCCCACCTGCCACTACGTGATGGGCGGAATTGAGGTGGATCCGGATACCGGAGCCGCCACGGTGCCGGGGCTTTTCGCGGCGGGCGAGTGTTCCGGCGGTATGCACGGCTCGAATCGCCTTGGCGGAAACTCACTTTCGGATCTGCTCGTCTTCGGTAGACGTGCGGGGCTCGGCGCGGCCACCTATGTGGAGCAGCTGTCCGAGCGGCCGACGGTGTCCGACGCCGATATCGATGCGGCCGCGAAATCCGCTGTCGCACCGTTCGATCCGCCGAGTGCGGGGGCCGGCGAGAATCCCTACACGCTGCACACCGATCTGCAGCAGGCGATGAACGATCTGGTCGGCATCATCCGCAAGGAGCACGAACTGCGGCAGGCCGTCGAGAAACTGGCCGAGCTGCGCAGCCGCTTCGCCACGGTGACGGTCGAGGGGCACCGGCAGTTCAACCCCGGCTGGCATCTGGCCCTCGATCTGCGAAATATGTTGCTGGTCAGCGAATGTGTCGCGCATGCGGCCCTGCTGCGGACGGAGAGCCGCGGCGGGCACACCCGCGACGATCATCCGTCCATGGACGCCGACTGGCGCAACAAGCTGCTGGTGTGCTCGATCGATCCGGCGACCGCGAAGAATCCGGTACCCGATGTGCGGGTGGTCCCGGAGGACCAGGTGCCGATGCGGGAAGACCTGCTCGCCCTGTTCGACCTGAGCGAGCTCGAAAAGTATTACACCCCCGCCGAACTCGCCGGACATCCGGCCAGCTCCGGCGCGGCCACGGAAGGTGAGGCGTGACAATGGGTTACGACGCCAAATTCCGCGTATGGCGCGGCGACCTGGACGGCGGCGCGCTGCAGGATTACACAGTGCAGGTGAACGAGGGCGAGGTGGTCCTCGATGTCATCCATCGCCTGCAGGCGACCCAGACCCCCGATCTGGCGGTGCGCTGGAATTGCAAAGCGGGCAAATGCGGTTCGTGTTCGGCCGAGGTGAACGGACGACCGCGGCTGCTCTGCATGACCCGCATGTCCACCTTCACCCAGGACGAGCTGATCACGGTGACGCCGATGCGCACCTTCCCGGTGATCAAGGACCTGGTGACCGACGTATCCTTCAACTACGAAAAGGCAAGGGAGATACCGTCGTTCACGCCGTCGCCGGATCTCAAACCCGGTGACTACCGGATGCGGCAGGTCGATGTGGAGCGCTCGCAGGAGTTCCGCAAATGCATCGAATGCTTCCTGTGCCAGAACACCTGTCACGTGGTGCGCGACCACGAGGACAATAAGCACGCGTTCGCGGGGCCGAGGTACCTCATGCGGATCGCCGAGTTGGAGATGCATCCGCTCGATGTGGCCGACCGGCGCCAACAGGCCCAGGAGCAGCACGGCCTCGGCTACTGCAATATCACCAAATGCTGCACCGAGGTCTGCCCGGAGCACATCAAGATCACCGACAATGCCCTGATCCCGCTGAAGGAGCGGGTGGTGGACCGCAAGTACGACCCGGTGGTCTGGTTGGGCAACAAGCTGTTCCGCCGCTGAATCGCTGGACGCAACCGGCCGAGGTGAACTCGGCCGGTTGTTTCGGCGCACCCGGGTTCACATAAGCGCCACGACGCCGACCGCGACCGCCCATACCAGGACGCCGACGAACAGCGCCGACAGATACGAACCGGTGAGGATGAAGATACCGACCGCCGACACCGCGAAAAGCAGCGTGACGATCAACCATTCAACCCAATCGCCCGGCCGCAATTTCCGATACCGGGCGTTGGAATTCTTCAGCCCACGGTCCACAAAAGGTGGTCTACCCGGCAATCAGGACAGTCAAACGCGGTTCCGTTGCCGAATGTGTTCCATTTTGTAACGACCCGCGCAAGATCGCGCAGCCGATCCGGCACGTAGTCCGGGCCCGGCGCACCGCCGGACCCGGCCGCGGTCCTACTTGCCGGGACGGTCGAACTCGCCGTCCTGTACGCCCGCGATGAACGCGGCCCACTCGCCCGGCGTGAAGATCAGCGCCGGTCCGTCCGGATTCTTCCCATCCCGTAGGCCGACGTGACCGTCCGCGAGCATTGCCACCTCGACGCTGTCCTTACCGGCCCCATCGCCCGCCCGCTGCCACACGGCATTGGTCAGGTCGACAGCGGCGCCCTTGTTGACGCTCATACCGTGGTGCTCCTCAGATCGCGCCGCCGGCAACGGCAGCGGTGAACGTATCCCACTCTCCTCGGTCGAACACTAGCGCCGGCCCGGCGGGGTTCTTGCTATCGCGCACTCCGACGCGATCGCCAGAGAGGAACGCGACCTCCACACAGTCCTTGGAGGCTCCGCTGCGTGTGCTCTTGAACCAATTTGCCTGGGCCAGTTCACTGTTCATGCAACATACTCCTTCGCCAGCTGCCGGAGCAGATGTCTGCTCTCCTGAATATCCAACGCACAGCGCCGCAGGCACTCGTGCGCCAGATGGTAACGCCGGACATCGGCCAGCCTCTCCAGGTAGAGATCCCCGGTGAAGCCCTCGACATAGACCACCGGTGGCTCTACAGGCTGCCCTTTGTTATCTGTCCCGAAACACAGGACGGTGAACGGTCCGGTCGAATCCCCGAGGGGTATACCGGCCGCGAACGGCAGGATACGCAAAGTGATGTTGGGCCTGGTGCTCAAATCGGCGAGATGGCGTAGCTGCGCCGCCATCACCTTCACGCCACCCACTACCCGCCGCAATACCGATTCATCAAGCACCACATCGACATTCGCGGGCGAGGCCTTGCGGGTGATCAGTGCCTGCCGCTGCATCCGCAGCTGCACCCTGCGCTCCACCTCGGGCTCGGACTCCTCCGGCTTGCCGAGCCGGATCAGCGCCCGCGCGTAATCGGCGGTCTGCAACTGGCCGAGCACGAGTTCGGACTGATAGGCGGTGAGCTGTTTGGCCGAGGCCTCCAAACCCACGTAGACGTCGAAGTTTTCCGGAATCAGGTCACCGTAGGCGTGCCACCAGCTCTTCACCGCAGCCTGCAGCGCAAGGCCTTTCAGCCCTTCGGTGACCGGGTCGGGTATGCCGTAGATGCGGCACAATTCCTGCACGTCGATGGTGCGTATGCGGTCCGCCTGGCCCTTCTCCAGCCGCTGCAAAGTGCTCGCGCCCCACTCCATCAGGCGCGACGCCTCGGCGATGGTGAGTCCGGCCTGGGTGCGCCAGTCCCGTAGATACCTGCCGAGCTGTCTGCGCGGCAGCGTCGATGACGCGCTTTCGTCGCCCTCGTCGTCCGAATTCTTCGCCGCTTTCGCCGATCTCGGTGACACAGCCCGCTCCGTTCTGTGTTGTTCGCGTCCGCCGCGCGGGATCGCCGCGCCGAGGACGCCCATGGGTCGGATCCGACCCGAGCGCGCACGGGGCCACCACAAGCTCGGTTCCCCGTGACTTCGCTTGGGCTCAGGGCAATTCAGTGACAGTGCACGTCGCGAGCAACGGTCGCTCCCTCGTCCACTATGGAGAATGTTCCTCCCCCCGATGGATTTCGTGCTGGGAATTCGCGCCAAAAGTTTGGATATCCACCAAGGGCGCCTTTCGGTCCACTGCGCGATGGTGTGCTGTGCGTGTGCCCGGCGCCGAGCGGACGGAACGGCTGCCGCACGGCGAAATGTCCGGGCCCGCTTCAGGTATCGCACGCAGGAACGAGGAGTCATGGCTGTACACGTCATAGGGTCGTCGTTGATGACCAGCGATCTTTCCCCCCATCAAGCCCGCAGTGTCGGGCAGGAAAGCTGGGTGGTTTCCTATCTCCCCGGGCGCACGCTAACCGGCGCACAGGCCGTCGCCGCCATGCAGGTAGCCGATGTGGTGCCGCCGCTGGTCGCGGCGGTCGGCGCCTTCGCCGACGATGTCGGCCTCACCACGCTGGAGGCCGTTGGCATGGTGGTCTGGCAGGCGCCGTGGGCGGGCCGATGCAATTGAACAGCGTCACGCAGCGACTCGTTGAGGGGCGGTGGCCGGGCGACGGGTGGGCGATGCGTGAGCCGGTGGTGGCGCTGCTGGCGTGTGGCCGGGATCCGGGGGAGATGACGACCCAACAGGCCCATGCCGCAATGCAATTGCATATCGACTGCACCGTCGATCGGTGCCGGGTGCGGCGACGGGCGCGCACCACCTTGGTCGAGGCGGGCAAATGCGTGCTCGACGAGCGCGCGCTACCGTATCCGCCGCGATGAACTCTTCAGTGCCAGGTGTGGTCGGTGAGCGGGGTGCGCGGGCCGAATTTCGGTTTGTGCGCGTGGCCGCTGACCTCGAGCAGCCGCACGGCCCGATAGCGGTGTGGCCGTAGCGGTTCCAGATACTCGACCATCTCGTCATCGTCGATGGGGTGGCCGAGCAGGGTCCAGCCGATGATGTCGGCCAGGTGGTAGTCACCCACCGAGAGCGCGTCGGCGTCGCCGTAGGCACGCTGGGCGATCTCGGCGGCGGTCCACACCCCGATGCCCGGCACGCCGCACAGGCGCCGGGCCGCCTCGGCCGGAGCCAGATCCGCGGTTTTCTCCAGCGAGCTCGCGATCCGCGCCGCCCGGACGATGGTCTGGGCCCGCTGCGGTCCGACATTCGCGCGGTGATACGTCCAGGACGGAATGCGGCGCCAGGTCTCGGCGTCCGGCGGCAGCAGCAGGCCGTCGGGCGCCGGGCCCGGTGCCGGAGTACCGAACTGGCGCACCAGTTTTCGCCACGAGGCCCGGGCGGATACGGTGTGCACCTTCTGTTCCAGCACGGCCGGGACCAGCGCCTCGAACACCAGGCCGGTGCGCAGCATGCGCAGGCCGGGAAAGCGGCGGTTGGCGTCGACGAGTTTGGGATGTGCCGGGGCGAAACCGGATACGTCCTCGTCGAGACACAGCATGTGGTCCAGCCGGTCCAGGAATTCGGTGGCGCCCGCACCCCAGGCCGCGGCGTCGATCGTTCGCCGATCCAGCTGTCGCAGGCGATAGGTAACCGGTCCGGTCGGCATTCGCGAGGCGTGCCAGTGCGCGCCGTCGCCGGTCACCCGGTGGCATGGATCGCCGGTGCCACGGCCGAGCGGGGCCACGGTCGCGGCGAGATCGATCGGGCGGTCCGCGGTGATGCGGCGACGCATCGGCTCGGATATCCGGTGACCGACGGGGTGGGTAAGCACCGTGACATTCTGCCGGGCCGCGCGTGAAACGCCGCACAGATTGACCGATATGTCAGCACGTTTTAATATTCGTGCCAACTGTGTGGCACGAAATTGGAGATTATCGTGGCTGGAAGCGCGAAAGAGCAGGTCTGCCCGGTATGCGGTCGCCCGCTACCCGCACCGGCAGATCGCGGACGCAAGCGGCAATACTGCAGCGCAACCTGCCGTAGCGCGGCGCGGCGGCAGCGTGGCCGCACGGAATCGAATCCTGCGCACCGGACTAACCCCGTAAATAAAGGCTTGACAGCCGATGCCCGTAAAGCTGATATTTACGACGTGGTCACGAATCCGACTTCGCCGCTGACTCGGGTGGCGAGTGCGCGGGACACCGCCCGCAGCGCCGACGAGGCACTGCGCGCCGCGGTGGACCGGGCACGGGATGCGGGCCACACCTGGCAGGAGATCGGCGAGGTGCTCGGCACCACCAGGCAGGCCGCATTCCAGCGGTTCGGCAGGCATATCGATCCGGCGACCGGGGCGGCCATGCCGAGGGAATCCACCCGAACCGACCTCGTCGAACACGCGGTGGCGCTGCTCGGCGCGTGGCGCGAGGGCCGGTGGGCGGAGGTCCGCAGGGATTTCGACGACACCGCGCTGCGCGAAATCACCGAGGACCGGCTCGCGGATGCCTGGGCGACGGTCGTCGGCCTCGTCGGCCGGTACGAGGGAATGGGCGCGCCGTTCACCAGGCGGACGGGCGCGCACATCATGGCTTACGTACCAATGCAATTCGAGGGTGGGGAGATGACGGGGCGAGTGTTCTACGACGAGAACGCCAAGGTCACCGGGCTGTTCATCAGACCTCCCGAGGCCGTATAGCCGCCGCCAGGGCAGCAGTCGATACACGTCTCACGCGGAGGACACAATGGGAAATACACGTCGGGCCAAGCGGATTCGGCGGATCGGCGCGGCCTGCGCGCTCGCCGCCTGCCTGCTGCTGACGCCGGCGACGAGCGCGACCGCCGCACCGCCGTCCGCACAAGCCCAGCTGAGCTGGTTCGTGGGCGCGTCGGCGCGTGCCCCGATTCCGGAATCCGAAGTCACCGAACATCTGTCCGCCGCGGCGCTGTCCGCGGTCGGCGGGGTCGACGGTTTCAACAAGGCGCTCGTCCACATCGGCAAACTCACCGAACAGCCAGGGGCACAGGCGAGTCCGACCGCGGTATCGGCCCTGCTCGATTCCGCCGACGGCACCCGGCTGACGGTGCTCGCCGTCGACTCGGCGGGTTTGATCACGATGCTGCAGCTGGCGCCGATCGCCAAGAGCTGGGCCGAGATCGATGACGAACTCCGCGCTGCGGCGCCGGAGGCATCGTTCGCCGCGGCCGAGATCGACTCGAGCGGTTGCCGCCTGATCCACGGCGTCAACCCGGATACCGCCCGGCCGCTCGGTTCGGCATTCAAGCTGTACGTGCTCGGCGCGCTCGGGCAGGCGGTCGCCGACCACCGGCTGAATTGGACCGATCAGCTGGCGGTGAACGAGGACTGGAAGAGCTTGCCGTCCGGCGTATTACAGGATCGCCCCGCGGGCACGCGACTGAGCCTGCAGGAGTACGCCAATTACATGATCTCGATCAGTGACAACACCGCCACCGATCACCTGATCCACACCATCGGCCGGGATGCGGTCGCCGCGCAGCTGTCCCGCTTCGGCAATGCCGATCCGCAGCGCAACCTACCGTTCCTGACCACCAGGGAGCTCTTCGCGCTCAAGGGCAATTCCTACCCGACCGCCGCGAACGCGTATCTGGCGCTGCCGCAACCGCTGCGCGCCGCCGCACTGCCCGCGCTCGATGCCGTGCCCAGGGACCGGATAACCATCTGGCAGCGGCCGGAGAATATCGACACGCTGGAGTGGTTCGCCTCGCCGAACGATATCTGCCGGGCGTATTCCGGTCTGTGGCAAGCGAATTCGCAGCCCGACGGCGGCGGAATCGGGACCGCGCTCTCGATCAACAACAGTGGTATCGCGCTGCCGACATCGCAATACCCGACGGTGTGGTACAAGGGCGGTTCCGAGCCCGGCGTGCTGACGCTCAACTATCTCGTGCGGACCGCAGGCGGGAAGTTGCTGGTCACCAGCGTGATGCTGTCCGACCAGCAGGCGGAGCTGCCCGCGACCACGACGCTGAACGCGGTCGGTATCGCGCACGCCGCGATCCGGCTCGCCGATCAGGAGGTCACGCGCTGACCCTTTGATTCGGCCGGTGCGAAATCCGTTGTCGCACCGGCCGAACCGCTGCTTTGCTATATCAATTCGATATAAGCGCTAGGCGCACGGTATTTTGTAACGCGACTAGTGAATGTGGCGATAGTGAATCCGATCGGCAAACAGCTGGCAGGCGCCACGACGGAGGTATCGAATGATCACCAATTTGCTCAACTGGTTGCTCAATGCTTGGGGTAACGTTTCCGCAGGTAGCTCGGGTTATCAGATTCCGCCGGGCACCCTGCCGTTCGGCAGCTGACGCCCTTCGCCGCGCACCCGTCGCCACCGCTGTGGCCGGGTGCGCGGTTCGTTGTTCGCGGTAGGCGGCCGAGTCGCTGATCGAGTGGACCGGTTATCGCGGTACGAGGCCCGAGGTCGCTCGCCGGGATCGAATCATCGTGCCGCGTCAGCCATCCGCGGACGTGTCCTGATCTGTGCCGAGCCCCGACAGGAGCTGTGCGAGGTGGACACCGCGCCTGCCCGCCAGCTGCGCGGCCTGCGTCCGACAGGAGAAACCGTCGGCGAGCAGGATCGCCGACGCGTCCGCCCGCAGCGCGGGCAACAGGCCGTTCTCGGCGACGGCAACCGAAATGCCGTATTTCCCGCGCCGCATTCCGAAGTTTCCGGCAAGTCCGCAGCATCCAGTGATTTCGGTCACTTCCACACCGGCCTTCTCCAGTAATTCCCGGTCGGTTCGGAATCCGAGAATCGAATGCTGATGACAATGCGGCTGCACCACAACGGACTTCCCGGTTCGGCTGGGCGGCCGCCACTCGGGATGTTCGGCCAGAAACTCCGCGAGCGTGCGCACGGCGGCCGCGGTGGCGGCGGCCCGTGGATCATCGGGCAACAGCTCCGGCAGATCGGATCGCAGCACCGCCGTGCAGGACGGCTCCAGGCCGACGACGATCCCGCCGGCGGCCACATGTTCATCGAGCGCGGCAAGCGTCGCGCGCAAACGCTTCCGGGCCCCGTCGAGTTGGCCGGTGCTGATCCAGGTGAGCCCACAGCACACCCGCCGCTGCGGAATCCGCACCCGGTAGCCCAGCGACTCGATCAACTCGACTGCGGCCCAAGCAATCTCCGGATCGAACGCATCGGTGAACGTGTCGACCCACAGCATTACGCCGGGCCGGTGTTCGCCCGCCGAGGCCGGTGCGGCCGAATCCGCAGTACCGCCCTGGACGAATGCCGAATCCGACTGAGCGACAGCGGGCCGTCCCGGAGTGGGCGCGACTGCATCACCGGACTGTCCGGCACGGCGCTCCGATGCGCGCTCTCGCCACATGCGGCGGAAGCTGCGCTCGGCCAGGCGGGGGATCTCGCGGTGCGAATCAATTCCGGCGGCGGGCAGGCCGATGCGGCGCAACCAGGCGATATCGGCTATCGCATTGGCCAGCTTGGGTATTCGCGTCGCCACGGTGAGCCAGCGAGGGAGTTGGCCGAGGGTGTAGTGGTCGATCGGGCGGGGACGACGGCGATAGCGCCGGTACATCGCCTCGGATTTGTAGGTGGCCATATCGACGCCCGCCGGGCAGTCGGAGCGACATGCCTTGCAGGACAGGCACAGATCGAGCGATTCGGCGACCGCCGGATCGGACCACGGAAGCGCGCCGCGCACCACATCCTGCAGCACCCGGGCGCGGCCCCGGGTGCTGTCCTTCTCGTCCGCGGTGGCCAGATAGGACGGGCACATGAAACCGCCCGCCGCTCGGGTGTCGGCGCGGCATTTGCCGACACCCACACAGCGGTGCACCGCGGTCAGCAGATCGCCACCGTCGTGCGGGTAGGCGAAACCACCTGCGGCGCCGACCTTTCGCAAACCCGCCAGCCGTAGGTCGACATCGATCGGGCGCGGGTCGACGAGAACACCCGGATTCAGCACATTGTCCGGATCGAAAAGTGCCTTGTATCCGGCGAATACGTCGAGCACCTCGCGGGAGTACATGACACGCAACAATTCCGAGCGAGCGCGCCCGTCGCCGTGTTCGCCGGACAGTGATCCGCCATGCCGGACGACCAGCTCCGCGGCGTCGAAGAGGAAGGCGCGGAAACGTTTCGGCGCATCGGCGATCGGCAGATCGAGCCGCACATGGATGCAGCCGTCGCCCATGTGGCCGTATAGCAGTCCGTCTACTCCGTGCGCGCGGGTCAGCTCGCCGAATTCGCGCAGATACGCGCCGAGATTCGCGGGTGGAACGGCCGCGTCCTCCCAGCCCGGCCAGGCCGGCCGGCCGTCGGGGGTGCGGCCGGCCAGTCCGGCGCCGTCCGCCCGGATATGCCAGAGCGCCGCGGCGGCAACGGGATCGGTGACGATCCTGGCGTCGATCGCCCCCGCGGTCCGGCACAGTCGTTCGGCCGCCGCATATGCCTCGGCCTGATCATCGCCGACCGTCTCCACGAATAGCCAGCCGTCGCCGCGCGGCAGATCCGGCACCGCGCCGCGGTGGGCGCGCACCACCTCCACCAGCCGCGCATCGATACCCTCCACCGCGATCGGCCCGCAGGCCATGACCGAGGCGATATCGTCTGCGGCACTTGCCATATCGGCGTAGCCGAGCACGGTCAGCACCGTTGCGCGCGGCAGCTCGACCAGTTCCACCGTGGCATCGAGCAGCAGCCCGCAGGTGCCCTCGCTGCCGACGAACGCCTTCGCCACGGCCGAATTACGCTCGGGCAGTAGATGTTCCAGTCCGTACCCGGATGCCTGCCGGTCGAACCGGCCGAGGTCGGTGCGCAGCACGGCCAGGTTCGCCCCGGTGAATTCGGCGAGTCCCGGCACCGCCGACAGCTCGTTCGCGAGGATCCGCTCGGTGCCCGTGCCATCCAGAATTCGCAGTTCGCGCACGGTATCCGAGGTGCGGCCCCAGGCGACGGCGCGCGGACCGCAGGCATTGTTGCCGATCATCCCGCCGAGCGTGCACCGGTTCTGCGTCGACGGATCGGGGCCGAACCGCAGCCCGTGCGGCCGCGCCGCCGCCTGTAGTCGCGACAGCACAACGCCCGGTTGCACCCGGGCCAGCCGGGTTTCGGCATCGATCTCCAGGATCGCGTTCATATGCCTGCTGAAATCGAGCACGAGCCCGGGCCCGATCGAATTGCCCGCCACCGAGGTGCCCGCACCCCGCGGTGTCACCGAAATGCCTTCAGCCCTGGCAAATTCGAGTGTCGCGGACACATCGGCGGCGGACCGCGGAAATACGACGGCCAGCGGTGGCACCCGATAGTTCGACGCGTCGGTGGCGTATTCCGTCCGCCGCCGCACCGAACCATCCACCTCGCCCGCCAATCGCCCGCGCAGCGCGGCCACCATCCGATCCTCGGCCATTAAGTCAGCCTAGATGGGGCCGGGGATCACTTCTTCCGGCAGATGGCGCTCAGCAGGGCGAGCCGGGTGACCGGCAGGTTTTCGTCGAGCCAATCCTGGATCGGCACCAGGCCGGGTTCCATCAGTTCGAAGCCCTCGCAGAACCGGGCGATCTCGGCCTCCGAGCGGAATCGCACCTGCGCCGAACTGCCGAAGGTGTCGTTCGAGGATTGAACGATGAACTCCCTGGCGCTTTCGTCCCATACGTGGGTGAAGGCCAGGTAGCTGCCCGGCGCCATGGCATCGCGCAGGTGGGCGAAGATTTCGGCGGGGTCCTCGTCGTCCATGACGTAGTGCATGACGCCGACGATCACGATCGCGACCGGCTCGGACCAGTCGATTCCGGCTTCGGTGTGGCACCGCTCGATGAGCTCATCGGGCCTGCGCACATCGGCGAGGATCGGCGTCACGCCCGGCGCGGCGGAGAACGCCGCGTGGGCATGCGCGTCGACCACCGGGTCGTAGTCGACCGAGGCCACCAGGGCCGTCGGCTGGATCTTCCGCGCCACCTCGTGCGCATTGGGTGAAATGGGTATTCCAGCGCCGATATCGATGAATTGCCGGATGCCCTGCTCGGCGGTGAACTGCACCGAACGCAGCATGAATTGTCTGCTGAACCAGGCCATGGTTCTGGTATCCGGCGCGACGGCGAGCATCCGATGGGCGACCAATTGATCAATTTCATAGTTGTCCTTGCCGCCGAGCATGTAGTTGTAAATCCGTGCCGCATTCGGCTTCGACGGATCGACGCCCACCGGTGCGCGCTGATATTCCGGCACCGTGCCTCCCCTCGAGTCAGTCATCGGCTCCGCGCCATCGATCACGCCGATTCGCTTGTGGTATCAGAGGTTTCGCATACCTCCGATATGTCTCAATTCTCCTGTCGCATCGTCGACGGCGCGATGCTATCCCAGCGGTTCGCGCCGCGATCCGGCGTGCCCGCACCCGGGGAAACCGCCCGCACCAGCGGTAAATCCCGGATGCTCACATTCTCACCGAAGTAAACAACGCACCACCTGGCGTTCGGGACCGAAACCGGCGAACGATTCGCCCCTTTCCAAAATGCCGGTTCCTGCTGGAACGGCCGCGAAGACGACCCGGCGAATTCGCCATCGGCGAACTCCGGCGGGCCCGGGAACACTTGCCCTCAACTTTTGTTGAGGTCTTAGTGTCGGTGCACCGGAGTTGGATGGTCCGGGCATGGAAGGAACGGGTGGCATGAGTATCGAGTCGGTGGCCTGGAGTCAGCTGTATCGGCAGGCGCACGCGCCGCAGGAGCGGCGCGCGTTCAGCCGTGCGACGGCCCGGCGCATCTTCGCGTTCGCGCGGCCGCATCGGCTGCCGCTGCTCGGATTCCTGGTGTTCAGCATCGCATCGGCGCTGCTCGCGGTGGCCAATCCGGTGCTCGCCGGGCGGGTGGTGAACGATATCGTCGGACATGCTGCCCCGCATTCGGTGGTGACGCTCGCGGCGATCATCGGCGCGGTGGCCGTGCTGGACGCCGCGCTCGGTATCGCGATCCGCTGGCTGTCCGCCCGCATCGGCGAGGGCCTGATCCTCGACCTGCGGACCGCCGTCTTCGATCACGTACAGCGGATGCCGGTCGCCTTCTTCACCCGCACCCGCACCGGGGCGCTGGTGAGCAGGCTCAACAACGATGTGATCGGCGCGCAGCGGGCATTCAGCTCGACGCTGTCCGGTGTCGTCACCAATATTGTGACGCTGCTGCTCACCCTGGCGGTGATGGTGCGGCTGTCGTGGCAGATCACGCTGCTCGCACTGCTGCTGTTACCGCTGTTCATGATTCCGGCGCGGCGCATGGGCGTGCGGGTCGCCGGTATCCAGCGCGAGGCCGCCCAGCTCAACGCCGCGATGAGCACCCAGATGACCGAGCGGTTCTCCGCGCCCGGCGCCACCCTGGTCAAACTGTTCGGCAGACCGCAGCAGGAGTCCGACGAATTCGCGCTGCGCGCCGGACGGGTCCGCGATATCGGGGTGCGCACCGCCATGCTGCAGACCGTCTTCGTCACCGCGCTGACATTGGTTTCCGCGCTGGCGGTGGCGCTGGTGTACGGGCTCGGCGGTTGGTACGCGCTGCGCGGGCAGCTGGATGCCGGTGCGGTGGTCTCGCTTTCGCTGCTGCTCACCCGGCTGTACAGCCCGCTCACCTCGCTGGCGAGCGCCCGCGTCGACATCATGTCGGCGCTGGTGAGCTTCGAGCGGGTCTTCGAGATCCTGGATCTGAAACCGCTCATCGAGGACGCGCCCGATGCGAAACCGGTTCCGGCCGGCCCGGTTTCGGTGGAATTCGACGATGTCCACTTCGCCTACCCGGCCGCCGACAAGGTTTCGCTCGCCTCGCTGGAAGATGTCGCGACCCTGGACACCCGCGGCGGAGTCGAGGTGTTGCACGGCATTTCGTTCCAGGCGCGGGCCGGGCAGATGATCGCGCTGGTCGGCTCGTCCGGCGCCGGGAAATCCACCATCGCCCAACTGGTTTCGCGCCTGTACGACGTGGACGGCGGCGCGGTCCGGCTCAACGGCGTCGACGTGCGCGAGCTGACCGGCCGGTCCATCCAGGACACCGTCGGCCTGGTGACCCAGGACGGCCATCTCTTCCACGCGTCCGTGCGGGAGAATCTGCTGCTGGCCCGGCCCGAGGCCACCGAGGCGCAGTTGTGGGATGCCTTGACGCGCGCCAGATTACGCGAACTGGTCGAAAGCATGGCCGATGGTCTGGATACCGTGGTCGGCGAGCGCGGCTACCGGCTTTCCGGCGGCGAGCGCCAGCGCCTGACCATCGCGCGGCTGCTGCTCAAACAACCGCGCGTCGTCATCCTCGACGAGGCCACCGCATCGCTGGACTCGACCTCGGAGGCCGCGGTGCAGGAGGCGCTGGCCGAAGCCCTCGACGGCAGAACGGCTTTGGTGATCGCGCACCGTTTGTCCACCATCCGCAACGCGGATCGGATCCTGGTGCTCGAGGACGGCCGGATCATCGAGGAGGGCACGCACGGACAGCTGCTCGGCGCGGACGGGCGGTATTCCGAGCTGTACCGGACGCAGTTCGCCGACGACACCGAAGAGGTGGCGGCCTGATCGGTCAGCCCCGGCGGGTCTGCAGGCCGTCGAGCATGCGGTCCAGGCCGTAGGCGAATTTGCGGTCGCGGATCCGCTCCGGATCCTCCCAGTCGGAGGGCGGACTGGAAGCCTGAACGCGCGGAAGGTCTTTCGTGGCCGCCTCGACGACGGGCCGCAGCTCGGCGAGCATCTCCCGCTCCGTCTGGCCGCTGCGGTTCAGCACCGTCAGCCATGCGGCCTCGGTGATGCTCATACCGATGACGTAGCTCCACAGGGCGGTGATGGCGTCGCCCGCCTCCTCGGCGTCGAATCCGCCGACCTCGAACAGCGCGACGGATTGATCGGTCGTCCGCATGTAGTTCGGCCCCAGATAGGACAGACCGACCTGGCCGAGGGTCATCGCCATCCACGGATGACGCAGAATCATCGCCCGCAGGCTGCCCGCGAATTCCGTTGTGGCCGTGCGCCATTGCTCGCGCTTACCGATCTTCGGCACCCGGATCTCGCCGTACACCTCGTCGACGACCAGCTCGATGAGCTCATCGCGATTGGCCACATGGCGGTACAGGGAGGTGGCGCCGGCATTGAGCCGGGCACCGAGGGTGCGCATGCTCAGCGCGTCCATACCGTCGGCATCGAGTAGCCCGATCGCCTCGGCGACGATGTGCTCCCTGGTCAGGGCGGGTTGTTCGCGGCCACGGCGCGGGCGGGTCCAGACCGAGCTGACCGCCGGTTTTTCGGTTGGCACTGCATCTCCCTTCGTTACCGCGAGCATAGCGCACGTCGTTCACTCTTGCGTACGTCATGAATCTGTGCGTACAGTGTTCGCAACACGGAAACGTTGTACGCAACACCGCGAGAGAAGAGTTATCCGATGGACACGACCGCAACGCGCGATCCGCGGCGCTGGTGGATCCTGATCGTGCTGTGCCTCAGCACGCTCGTCCTGGTCATCGACAATTTCGTACTGGCCGTGGCGGTCCCGCCGCTGGCCGCCGACCTGCATGCGAGCGCCCAGGACATCCAGTGGATCCTGGACTCCTACATCCTGGTCTTCGCGGGCGCCCTGCTCACCGCGGGCAGCCTCGCCGACCGCTTCGGCAGGCGGCGGGTGATGGTGCTCGGCCTGGCCCTGTTCGGCCTCGCCTCACTGGCCGCGACGCTGGCCGCCAGCCCGATCGAGATGATCGCGGCCCGCGCGGTGATGGGCGTCGGCGGGGCACTGGTGCTGCCGAGCACGCTCTCCATCCTGATCACCGTGTTCGACGACGCGGAACGCCGCAAGGCGATGAGTTGCTGGAGCGCCGCGTCGGTGCTCGGCCTGGTCGGCGGTCCGGTACTGGGCGGTGTGCTGATCGCGCACTTCTGGTGGGGCGCGGCCTTTTTGATCAACATTCCGGTGGCCGCGCTGGCCATCGTCGCCGCCCTGCTGCTGATGCCGGAATCCAAGGGTCCGTGGACCAAGCCCGACCTGCCGGGCGCGCTGCTGTCGGCGATCGGGATGACCGCGCTGGTGTGGACCATCATCGAATTCCCCAAGGGCGGCTTCGATCACGCGAGCACACTGAGCACGCTGGCCGTCGCCGTCGTTGCCCTCATCGCCTTCGTCTGGTGGGAGCGGCGGGTCGAGCACCCGATGGTGCCGCTGAGCCTGTTCGGCAATCGGGATTTCAGCGGCGGCAGCCTCTCGCTGACGCTGGTGCAGGTCGCCAACGGCGGTCTGTTGCTGGTGCTCACCCAGTACCTGCAGTTCGTGCTCGGCTACTCGCCGACCGAGGCCGGGCTGGCCTTCATCCCGATGCTGCTCGCCTCGATAGTGTGCAACGCGCTCGGCGCCGGACTCGGCACCAAGATCGGCAACCGGACCCTGGCCGTCACCGGCATGCTGATTTCCACCGCGGGACTCTGCCTGCTGGCCAACATGTCCGCGGACAGCGGCTTCCCGCTGGTGGCGTGCGCACTGGTGGTGCTCGGGGCGGGCGCGGGGTTGGCCCAGCCCGCGGCGGTCGCCACGCTGATGAGCGCGGTGCCCGCTGAACAGGCCGGGGTCGGCTCGGCGCTGAACGACACCATTCAGCAGGCGGGCGCCGCCCTCGGCATCGCGGTGCTCGGCAGCGTCCTGTCCAGCACCTTCGGCAACACGATGCCCGCCACTGCGCCGGAGGCCGCGCGCCGCTCGATCGGTGACGCGCTGACCATCGCCGCGCAGACCGGTGATATCGGACTGGTCGCCACCGCCCGCGACGCCTTCACCCATGCGATGTCGGCCAGCTTCTACGCGGGCGCGGCGGGCATCCTGGCGGCGGCGGTGGTCGCGCTACTGGTCATGCGCAATCGCAAGACTCCCGCCGCGCCGGAGGAAGCCGCCGCCGCGGCGGAACCCGAACTGTCCCTTGCCGAGTGACACCGCTCTGCCGCCCGCGCCGACGATCGCGAGTGCGGGAAGCGGAACCACAATTAGACCCGCCGATTCCTCGAATCGGCGGGTCTAGGAGCCACGCCACGCAGATCGGGGAAGCGAAGCGCCCCCGATCTCGGAACAACGCCTGGTACGCACGACGAAAGCCGAGCGTCAGCGAGGCGTCGTCGTGCGTACCCCACCTGCGGCAGATCAGAATTCGCCCGCGACGCCCAGAATCGTTCGGCCCGAATGCGTTCCACCCTGGATGGCGCGCAGCACCTTTTCCGCGTCGGTGATGGGCGCGTAGTTCTCCAACCGCGAAAGATGTTGCGGCCGGTACTCTTTGCCGAGTTTGGTCCACAGCTCCCGGCGCCGGTCGATCGGCACGTACGCCGAATCGATGCCGAGCAGCGCGACACCGCGCAGGATGAACGGCATGACCGTGGTCGGCAGGTCGGAGCCGCCGGTGAGCCCGCTGACGGCGACCGCGCCGCCGTAGCCGATCGAACTCAAGATGTAGGCCAGCGACTTACCGCCGACGCTGTCCACCGCGGCGGCCCACTGCGCCTTGCCGAGCGGGCGCAGCTTGGCCTCGGGATCCTCGGGCAGTCTGCCGATCACCTCGTTCGCGCCGAGTTCGGCGAGCAGATCGCCCGCGTCGGTCTTACCGGTCGACGCGATCACCTCGAAGCCGAGGCCGGAAAGAATATCCACCGCGACACTGCCGACACCGCCGGTCGCCCCGGTGACCAGGACCGCCCCGTCGTCCGGGGTCAGGCCGCGATCGAGCAGCGACTGCACGCTCAGCGCCGCGGTGAAACCCGCGGTGCCAAGCGCGGCGGTGTCCCTGGCGTTGAGCGTGTCCAGTTTGACCACCCAGTCGGCGGGCACCCTGGCGTATTCGGCGAAGCCGCCGTTGTGCGACACCCCGATGTCGTAGCCGTGCGCGACCACCAGATCGCCCGGCGCGAAATCGTCGACGTCGGTGGCGAAGACCTCGCCGATGATGTCGATGCCGGGAATGATCGGATACTTGCGCACCACGCCACCGCGCGGGGTGATCGCGAGGGCGTCCTTATAGTTCGCGCTCGAGTAGTGCACCTTGATCGTGACGTCGCCAGGTCCGAGGAAATCCGCGCCGACCTGCTGGCGCGCCAGCACGATCCCGCTATCCGATTCGTGTGCCACCATCGCCAAGAACTCCATGGACTCGAGCATACGAGCGGCGCGGACGATCGGCGCGGCTATGAAACGCGCGCTACTGCGGCACCAATTCCAGCCGGACGCCGAGCAACCGCACGGGCCGATCCAGCTCGAATCGGTCGACGATGCGCAGCGCCGCCGCGACGATCGTCGGCACATCGGTGGTGGGCTCGGCCAGCTTCTCCTGTTTGCTGCGGGTGAAGAAGGTATTGCTGCGCACGGTCACCGAGACCCGCATCGGGATCCGGCCCGCGGCGGCCATCTCCTCGGCGACCTCGGTGGCGAGGCGAGCCACCTGGGCGCGGATCTCGGCACGGTCGGTGAGATCGTGTGGGAAGGTCTCGGATTTGCTGCGGCCCACCGGAATTCGCGGCTCCTCGGTCACCTCGGTATCCCCTTTGCCGCGGCCGAGCACCCATAGGTACGGGCCCGTATTCGGGCCGAATTCGGCGGCGAGACGGTGCCGGTCGGCGGACATCAGGTCGGCGACGGTGTTTATGCCGAGTTCGGCGAGCCGGGCCGCGATCCGGCTGCCGATGCCCCACAGCGCATTCGTCGGCCGGTGCGCCATCACCTCCGACCAGTTCTCGGCGGTGAGCCGGAACATCCCCTGTGCGGCGGCGATATTCGGCTCGGCCGAATCCTTGTGCGACGACTTGGCGAAGCCGGTGGCCAGCTTGGCGGTGAGCTTGTTGTCCCCGATGCCGATGGCGCAGGTGAGCTCCAATGTGGCGATGGCGGCGCGGATTTCGCGGGCCAGCGCCTCCGGATCGTCGGTGTCGGCGGCGAGGAAGGCCTCGTCCCAGCCCCAGACCTCGACCCGGCCGGGAAAGGTGCGCAGCAGCGACATGACCTCGTCCGACGCCTCCTCGTATGTGGCCATATCCAGTGGCAGGAAGATGCCGTCCGGGCATTTGCGCTGTGCGCTGCGCAGCGCCATCCCGGCCCGCACGCCGTAGGCCCGTGCCGGATAGGACGCGCAGGTCACCACCTTGCGCGGCTCGGTGGGGTCGCCGTTGCCGCCGACGATCACCGGCAGACCGCGCAGCTCCGGATGACGGCGGAATTCCACCGCCGCCTGGAACTGGTCGAGATCGACGTGCAGCAGCCATCGGGCCATAGGTCGTTCCTACCGCACACCGGTGACAACCTGGGGAATTCCGGCCATCGGGTCGCGACCGCCGCCGAGTCGTACGATTCCGGAGAGAGCGAGGGGAGTCCACATGGCCGACACATTCGAACCGCGGCTTCCGGCCCAGGTTCCGCAGAACCTGATCGGCGATACCGATCGCGAGCTGGCCGCGCGCCAACTGCAGCGCGCCGTCGAGGAGGGCAGGATCGACCTGTTCGAACTGGATAAGCGGCTCGTCGCGGTATATGCGGCGCGAACCTCGACCGAACTCGTCGCGGTCACCGCCGATCTGCCCGCGCCGGTGGCCGAACCACTGGAGCTGCGCACCGGGAGCGGATCGCGGGAGAAGGTCGGCAGCTGGATCGTCCCGTCCGAGATCACTCTCGAAGTCCGTTCCGGCTCAATCAAACTCGATTTCACGGAGGCGTTCTGCCCGCATACCGAGGTGACGGTACGGGTAAAAATCGGGTCCGGCTCGCTGTTGCTGCTGATGCCGCGCGGCTGGCAGGTCGAACTCGACCGAATCGAGGTCCGCAGCGGCGACCTGAAGAGCAAGGTGACCGAACCGCGGCAGCCGGGTGCGCCGCTGCTGCGATTCGAGGGCCAGGTCGGTTCGGGTTCGGTGTTAGCCCGCTATCCCCGCCCGCCGCGCCGCTCGTTCTGGGCGTGGCTGCTGCGCCGCCCGCGCCCGGTGGCCTGATAACGGCCGGTGGCCGGATCACGAACGGCGGCAACAATTCACCGCGATCACGCGGACTCCGCGTAGTCGGCCGCGACGACCTGGCCGGTGATCCGGCGCACCACCTCGGTGAGCGATGCCGGATCCAGACCTGCGTCCGAGCGCGCCGCGACATGCATATCCGGGCGCACCAGCAGCGCACCGCCCTCCGACAGTCCCGTGCAGGCCGACCACTCCGCGGCGGGCAGCGCGTCGACGGTGATGTCGATTCCGGTGTCGCGCTGGGCTTTTGCCGCGGCGTCGCGCCAGCGCGCCGAGGTGCCGGCGATCAGAAGACTGAATCCGGGGCCGGGCAGGTCGACGGTGGAGACCTGCTCGTCGGCGTCGATCCACATGTGCGGCACCCTGGTGCCGACCTGACCGGTCAATTCCGGGACGTTCCCGGCGGATTCGCCGCCGAACAGGGCCGTGGATTCGTATCGGTATTTCATCATCACGGTGCCGAAATCCAGCTTTCCGACGAAGGCTTCGGCATTGTCGGCGGTCCGGATGCCGTAGCGGGCATCGAAATCCACATTCCGCATCGTCTGTTCGACGGCGACGACGGCACGGGGGCGGCGTTCTGTCTGGTAGCTCTCCAATAGCGCGTCCTCGGCGACACCCGACAACACCGCCGCGAGCTTCCACACCAGGTTGTGCGCGTCTGCGATACCGGTATTGACACCGAACCCACCCCATGGCGCAAATCGGTGGGCCGCGTCACCCACGAGGAAGATACGGCCGCGGCGGTATTCGTCGGCGACGAAAACGCCGGTGTCCCAAGCCGCTTTGCCGAGCACCTCGACCGGAATATCGGGGATGCCGACGGCTGCCCGGATCAATTCGACGCAGCGCGTGTCCGGGTAGTCGGCAATGCTTTCCCGATCCGGATCGTATTCGAGATGGAACGACCATTCGTCGGTATTGTTCTTCGCCAGCACCAGGCAGCGCACTGTGTCGTTGCGAATTTCGCACTGGCTGAAGGTTTTTCCGCCGAGCACCGCGGTGAGGTCGACCCGCGCGAAGGTATTGATGTAATGCTCGGTCGGCGGTACCGTCCAGCCGCCGATGCCGAGTGCCTGCCGCACCGGACTGCTCGCGCCGTCGGCGGCGATGAGGTAATCGGCGCGAATGACCCGCTCGCCCTTGTCATCCCGCACACGGGCCGTGACACCGGCGGTGTCCGCATCGAATTCGATCAATTCGGTACCGAAGCGCAGATCGCCGCCGCGGGCCCGGGCCGTTTCGACCAGTGCCGGTTCGAGCAACACCTGCGGGGCGAAGCAAAACTTGGACGGACTCGCCACCCCGCCCGTGACGCCGTGGCGCAGGTGCCCGAGATCCAGCTGAGTCGCGGTGGTGAGGGTCGCGCCGCGGCTCGCTCCGCCGAAGGAGCCCGCCTTGACCACGGCCGCGGATACCTGCTCGACCTGCCGCTCGACACCGACCTGCCGGAACATCTCGCTGGTCCTGGTGTGTACGCCGCGGGCGCGCGGCAACGCCGACACAGAGTTCCGGCGTTCGACGAGAAGGTATGGGATGCCGTGATATTCGAGGAACAGTGCGGTCGAGATACCGACCAGGCCGCCCCCGACCACGAGTACCGGGACACGTTCGGTTGTTGTCATGGGCCAAGTTTCGGTAAGCACGCTTGCACGACTCTTGCATCGCGGTGTCGGCTGGCCCAGCCCGGTCGGCTCCACGCCCAGCAAGTCCGGATAAGCGAACGAGCCGTGCGCGTCCGAAGACATCGCACGGCTCGTTCGCGATCCGGTCAGGCGGTCGCGGCGAAGGCGCGACCGTCCAGTGCCGGTTCGGCGACCGGCTCGATGGCGTAGGCCAGGATATCGGCCACATCGGCGACCGGCCGGACATCCAGTGCGGCAAGCACATCCGCCGGGACCTCGTCCAGATCCGGCTCGTTGCGGGCCGGGATGAACACGGTCTTCAACCCGGCGCGCTGGGCGGCGAGCAGTTTCTGCTGCACCCCGCCGATCGGCAGCACCCGGCCGTTCAGCGTGACCTCACCGGTCATGCCGACATCCGCGCGCACCTGCCTGCCCAGCGCCAGCGACACCAGGGCGGTGACCATGGTGACGCCCGCGGACGGACCGTCCTTCGGCACCGCGCCCGCCGGGAAGTGGATGTGGATATTGCGATCGAGCACCTTCGGCTCGATTCCGATCTCCTCCAGGTGCGAGCGCACGTAGGTCAGCGCGATCTGCGCGGATTCCTTCATGACGTCGCCCAGCTGGCCGGTCAGGGTCAGCGAACGTTCACCCTCGGCGGCGTTGGCCTCGATGTAGAGGACGTCGCCGCCCGCGCCGGTCACCGCGAGGCCGGTCGCGACGCCGGGCACCGCGGTGCGTTCCACCGAATCCGGGGTGAACCGCGGACGGCCGAGGTAATCCTTCAGCTCGGCTACGTCGATCTCCAGTTGCCTTGCGGCCGAGCCGGATTCGACCTTCGGCAGGTCGTAGCCCAGCTCCGCGTCGTAGCCGAGGTCGACGATCGTCGGACCCTCGGACAGCCGGGTGGCCGCCTTGCGCAGCGCCTTCGCGATCAGCCGCTCCATCTGCCGCACACCGGCTTCCCTGGTGTAGTTCGCGGCGATCTCGCGCAGCGCCGCCTCGGTGATCGAAACCTCCTCGGCGGTAAGGGCATTGCGCTCCAACTGCCGCGGCACCAGGAAGTCGCGGGCGATGGCCACCTTGTCGGCCTCGGTGTAGCCGTCGACGGTGATCAGCTCCATCCGGTCCAGCAGCGGGCCGGGGATGGTCTCCATGACGTTGGCGGTCGCGATGAACAGCACATCGGACAGGTCGAGATCCAGATCCAGGTAGTGGTCGCGGAAGGTGTGGTTCTGCGCCGGATCGAGCACCTCGAGCAGCGCCGCCGCGGGATCGCCGCGGAAATCGGAGCCGACCTTGTCGATCTCGTCCAGCAGCACAACGGGATTCATCGATCCCGCCTCCTTCATGGCGCGCACGATCCGGCCCGGCAGCGCCCCGACATATGTGCGCCGGTGACCGCGGATCTCGGCCTCGTCGCGCACGCCGCCGAGGGCGACGCGAACGAACTTGCGGCCGAGTGCCCGCGCGACGGATTCACCCAGCGAGGTCTTGCCGACACCGGGCGGGCCGACCAGCACCAGCACCGCGCCGGAGCCGCGACCGCCCACCACCTCCAAGCCGCGCTGGGCGCGCCGGGCGCGCACGGCCAGGTATTCGACCATCCGGTCCTTGACCTCGTCCAGGCCGTGGTGGTCGGCGTCCAATACCGCCCGCGCGGCCGAAACATCGGTGGAGTCGGTGGTTTTCACGCTCCACGGCAGCTCGAGCACGGTATCGAGCCAGGTGCGGATCCAACCGGATTCGGGGCTCTGGTCGCTGGACCGCTCCAGCCGGTCCACCTCGCGCAGCGCGGCCTGACGGACATTGTCGGGCAGGTCGGCCTGCTCGACCCGGGTCCGGTAATCGTCGGCGCCGTCGGGCTCGCCCTCGCCGAGCTCCTTGCGAATGGCGTTGAGCTGCTGGCGCAACAGGAATTCGCGCTGGCTCTTCTCCACGTTCTCGCGGACCTCGTCGCTGATCTTCTCGGTGACCTCGGCCTCGGCGATATGCGCCTTGGTCCAGTCGATCAGCGTGGTCAAACGCTTTGCCACATCCGGGGTTTCGAGCAGCTCACGCTTCTGCTCCGGTGTCAGGTAGCTCGCGTAGCCCGCGGTGTCGGCGATGGCCGACGGATCGGTCAGCTGGTTGACCGCGTCGATGATCTGCCACGCCTCGCGGCGCTGCAGCACCGAGACCACCAGCTTCTTGTATTCGGCGGCGAGTTCCCTGGTCCGGCCGTCGGCGGCGGGGGTATCGACCGGTTCGGCCTCGACCCAGAGCGCGGCGCCGGGTCCGGTGACCCCGTGTCCGATCTTCGCGCGGCGCTCGGCCTTCAGCACGGCGGCCGGCGCGCCACCGCGCATCCTGCCGACCTGTTCGATGGTGGCGACGACGCCGTAGCTGGCGTACCCCTCGTCGAGCCGAGGCGCGATGAGAACCTGGCCCTCCTTGGCGGCGCGCGCGGCGTCGATCGCGGCCTGCGCGGCCTCGTCCAGCTCGATGGGCACGACCATGCCCGGCAGCACGATCGGATCGGTCAGGAACAGCACCGGCAGGTTCTGTGGTGTAGTCACGTCTTCGACCCTTCTTCAGTACGCAAAAGTTGAGCGATGCCTACTCAACCCCGCTCCCTCCCGGTTTGTTCCGCACCTGGTCCGACGTTCGCTGAGGGCGAATCACCCCTCCCGCCGAACGTTCGACAGGCACGTCGGGTGTCGGGCGGCCCAACCGGAATTCGCGCGTTGACCTTGACCCGAGGTGCAGGTGCACGCTCATCGCATGACCACTTCTTCGCACTCGAGAACTTCCGCCTGGACCGGCATGGTGCCGGTCGAGGACACCGCGCTGGCCGTGACCGACACCGGTGGACCCGGTCTTCCCGTCGTCTATCTGAACGGCACCTTTGCCAGCCAGAAGCACTGGCGACACGTCATCGCCGACCTCGGCCCCGGCTACCGGCATATCAGCTACGACGAGCGGGCCCGCGGCAAATCGAAGCGGTCGGCGGACTACACCTTCGAGGCGTGTCTGCGTGACCTCTATGCCGTCCTGGCGGCGCGGGAGGTGCGGGAGCGGCCGCTGCTGGTCGGCTGGTCCTACGGTGCGCTGCTCGGTGTGCATTGGGCCGACCGGAACCCGGGCCGAGCCGCGGGCGTCGTCGGGGTCGACGGCCCGTTTCCGGTCGGCTGGACCGATGAGGCCGGCCTGGAACGAGTCCGGAAACTGTTCGGGCGGTTACGGTTCGTGCTGCCGCTGGCGGCCCCACTGGGCCTGACCGCGCGGATGTCCGCCGCCAAACACGCCGAGATCGCCATCGAGGCCCACGCGCTCCACGCCGCCCTCCGCCCGATCCTCGAGAACCTGACCTTCCCGGTCCGGTATGTGGTTGCCTCGGGTGATCACATGGGCGCCGAGGGCGGTGAGATGGACCAGGCGCGCGCGACCCTCCCGCCACTGCTGGTTCGCAACCCGAACCTGACAATGAGTGCGAAGGTCGCGAGCAACCACGAAAAGATCCTGGCCAAGGATTCCCCTGCGGTCGCTGCCGCGGTTCGCGAGCTTGCCGCCACTGTCGATCGCGCGGTTGGCTGAGCGGATGATGAACGGGCTGACGATCGGGCAGGCGGCGGCGTTCGTCGGCGTCACTGTCAAGACGGTGCGGGTTTATCACGAGCACGGGCTCATCGTGGAACCACGACGCGACAGCGCGGGCTACCGCCGGTACGGATCCGACGATCTGCTGCGGCTGGTTCAGGTGCGCACGCTGGCAGCTGCCGGCGTGCCGCTGGCCGAGATCGGTGATCTGCTCGATGCCGATCCCGACCGGTTCGCCGCCGCGCTCGTCGACGTCGACCGACGCCTGTCCGACCGGATCGAGGAGCTGTTCACGCGGCGGGACATGCTGCGCCGCATGTCCGGCGGTGACCGGCTCCTGCTACCCGATCGTGCCTGCGCGTTGCTGGACCGACTGCCCGGGCTCGGCTTCACCACGGCCGACGTGACGACAAGCCGAGAGGCCATGGTGCTGGTCAGGGCCCTGGTGCCGGAGGGCTTCGATGACTATCTCGCCCATATCGAGCACATCCTCGACGACCCCGTCTATGTCCGCCTGCTCATGCGCGCTCTGCGCGCGGGCGAGTGGGAACCCGACGACCCGCGGATCGAGGAACTCGCCATCGCCTTGGCCGACCACCTCATCGCCAATCCCGCACTGCTGGCCGTCCCGGCCGGACTGCGGACTCGCCATGACGGCGCGGCCCGATTCCAACTGCTCCACCACCACGCGGACCAGAATCCGGTCTGGGCCCGGCTGACCAAGTTGGGCGAGGAACGTCTGCGCTCGGCCGACATCGACATCGCCGACCAATTCACCGGCTGGGTCCACTGACCCGTCACCGGTTCCACACATCACACCCCCACGTCACACCATTGGAGTACAGCCATGCCCACATTCCCTGCTCCGCGACCGATCGCCGTCACCGCCGACATACTCCGCGGCAACGTCACGGTCATCGCCACCGACCGCACCGAGGCCGTCGTGCGGGTCCTGCCGACAGACGAGTCGAAGAAGAACGACGTACGCGCCGCCGACCAGACCCGGGTCGATTTCATAGCTGGCATTCTCACGGTGAAAACACCGAAGGACTGGCGCACCCACACCCCGTTCGGCGGCAACAACCACTCGATCGAGGTCACCATCGAGGTGCCCACCGGCTCCCGGCTGAAAGCCACCGTCAGCATGGGTCGGTTGTCGAGCACCGGCGCTCTCGACCAGTGCGACCTGGAATTGACCTCCGGCGACATCACCGTCGAACACGCACTCGGTTCGGTGACCGCGAAAACCACCAAAGGCAATATCCGCATCGGCGAAGCGGCACGCGGCGAGCTCCGGCTGGAAACCGCCATGGGAGAGCTGGAGGTAGGTATCCGCCCGGGCAGTGCGGCGTGGCTGGAAACCAACGCCCAGTACGGCACCGTGCGGAATCTGATGCAACCGGTCGACCGGCCCGCCGAACATGCGGACATCGTGCGGGTGTACGCACGAAATTCCTTCGGCAACATCATCATCCGGCACGCCACCGCGGTCTGACGCGCGGCACGAGGAATTCCTGGCATGCGCGCCCTTGACGACACGCGATCGAATGGAACAGTCCGGCTGCTGCTGAGCGACCGCCACCCACTGCCGCTGGCCATCGCGTTGCATCTCGTCCCCGGCCTCCTGATCGTCGCCGCCTACCTGCTCATCGGCGAACCATTCGTCGAAGCCATCGGTTATCCGGCCTTCCTTGGCTGGGCGATCGCCCTGTGCCTGGTTCTGATCCCGATCCTCCTAGGGCTGCTGTGGCTGGGCCATCGGCACAACGGCCGCCTCTCGCTACACCACGTACTGCACTACACCGACAAGCCGGTCCCGCGTGGAAAGCTCGTGGCCATGGTCATCCCACTGATCGTGTGGATGATGCTGCTGGGGTTTGCGTCGGCACCGATGAACACCTTCTTCCGGGACTTCTTCACCTGGCTCCCGTACGCAGACACGAGTGGCAGCGGCAACAACACCTATCTCCACGGGTACTCGCATTCGATCACCCTCACCACGATGGTGATATGCCTGGCGCTCACGGGAATCTCCCTGCCCCTCATCGAGGAGCTGTACTTCCGCGGATTTCTGCTGCCGCGCATCGCCTACCTGGGCGGATGGGCACCGGTTGTCAGTACGGTCCTGTTCTCGGTCTACCACTTCTGGTCGCCGTGGGCGTTTGTGTCGCGGGTGATCTTCACGTTCCCGGGGTTCTGGTTGGCCTGGCGGCACAAGGACATCCGGCTGTCGATCGGAATGCACGTCGGCTCGGCAGCGATCCTGGCAACGGTCGGCACCATCGCCGTCGCACTGAACCTCGTCTAGTGGTCCCGATGGACCGCGTCGAAAATCGGTGCCCTCGGCCAGGCGCGTCTCAGCGCGCATTTCGGGTGCGGTCCGCCGAAGATGGGCGGTATGCGTGATTGGCGGCAGGCGGGGCTGGTGCTCGCGGCGACTGCGGTTTTGATCGGCGGACCCGTCCTGATCTCGGCGAACGTGCCGACGAAGCAGACGCCGGTCGGCGCCGAGCGGATCGAGGTGACCGCGCCGGGCGATTCGCCCGATACGGTCGGCTTCACCGGCGTGAACGGATGGTCGCGCAGGCCCACCGGGGACCAGACCACCGCACTGCTGGACGCGCCCGACGGTTCGGTACTGCTGGTTACGGTGACCAATGGCGTCACCGATCTGCCCGCCGCACTCGAGTGGCGACGAAAAGTGTTGGGACTACAGGCCTTCGACGCGGTATTCGACGGCGGCGAGATCGGCAATCCGGCCGGATTCCACGGGCTCACCTGCCGGGCCGCCACCTCGTCCGGGGTGTGCGCGGTAATCGGGAAGGACAATCTGGTGGTGAGCGTCGCGCTCGCGGGCGGCGGCGCGCGGCTGCCGGAACTGCTGCCGATCGTGCAGAGCATGCAGGTGGCGTCATGAGGTGGTTTCAGCCGAGTTCGGCGCTGTTCTGGGTGTATTTCCTGATCGTCTGCGTCGGCTGGGTCGGTCTGGTGCTGCAGCTGCTCGGCGTCTTCGCGCTGACGGCGTCGGAGGTGCTGGTCGGCTTGCCGTTCACGCTGGCCACCCTGGTGATCTTCGGCTGGGTCATCACCCGGCTGGACCGGCTGCGGGCGCGGCACGTGCTGCGCACCGGCCTGCGGTTCGGCTTTCTGTGGGGCGCGCTGGCCGGACCCGGTATCGCACTGTTCGGCAACGACCACCTGATGCGGGTGGTGCAGAACATCGCCGGCGACGATTTCGCCAACGACTGGCAGGCGCCGATCTCCGCGACCATCGTCGAGGAGGGCATCAAGGGCATCGGCGTATTCACCGTCGCCTGGCTCGGGCGGTGGATATTCGTCCGGCCGATGCACGGGCTGCTGCTCGGCGGCTGGGTCGGGCTCGGCTTCCAGGTGGTGGAGGATCTGATCTACGAGGCCAACGCGGGCTTGACCTCGGCGCAGGGCGGTGCGACGCCCGCCATCCTGGTCGGGGCGGTCCGGCTCGTCGCCGGTATCGCATCGCACTGGATGTTCACCGCGCTGGCCGGTATCGGCATCGTCGTCGCGGTGGCGCGGCGGGACTGGTCGATGACGCGCAGGCTCGGCGTATTGGCGGTCTTCTATTCGATGGGGTGCGCGCTGCACTTCGGTTGGGATGCACCGGATACCGCGCATATCGAATACCTCGGTATCGGGCTCAAACTGGTCGTCTATGTCGCGTTCTTCGCGGCCGTATACGCCTGGGTACTGCGCGGGGAACGGGAGTGGTTCCGTTCGATGATTCCGATAGCCGCCGCCCGCGGTATCGCGACGCCGGAGCAGCTGGCCACGCTGATCACCCGGCGCAGTCGGCGCGCCGCCCGCAAACCCCTTCGGGCACAGGGTTATTCGAATCGCCAACTGATCGAAGGGCAGCGCGGGCTGCTGGAGCGGATGCAGCGTCTCGGCACCGAACCGGTCGACCGGCTCGTGCCCGCGGGCGGCTGGCCCGCGGCGCGTTGACACCTCGGAGAGGGCAATGAGAATGTGGGGCCGCAGCTATCTCATACCGACGGTCACGTCGGTTTCGGACTAGGGGAGAATCCAGCGATGACCACACTTTCGGCCGGTGTGCTCATCGATTGGGAGCAGCTGACCGGCCAGCCGAAGTTGGTGGTCGATCTGATCACCTTCCCGGTCTTCAGCGCGCTCGCCGGATGGCTGACCAACTGGACCGGTGTGCTGATGTTGTTCTGGCCGGTCCGGTTCCGTGGCATCCGCATTCCGGGACTCGCGGTGCTGTACCCGTACCTGCCGCGCCGGGTGCAGGTGCTGCCGACGTTCTCCGGCGACGGCAAGCAGATCGGCTTCCAGGGCTTCATTCCGGCGCGGGCCGAGAAGATGGCCAGCATCTGTGTGGACAAGGCGCTGATGCGGATCGGCAACCCCAAGGATTTCATCCACGAACTGGATCTGGAGGCCGTCGCCGATTACATCGCGGTGCTGGCCCGCAAGGAAGTTCAGCCGCTGGTCAACGAGCTGATGCTGCGGGAGAATCCGGATCTGTGGCGGGGTGTTCCGCGCACCATTCAGCAGATCGTCTATCAGCGGGTGGAGCGGGAGCTGCCGACGCTGTGCCGCAACGCCTTCCAATCGCTCGGCGACAATGTCGATCAGCTGATCGACATCAAGAGCTTCGTCATCCGCTATCTACGGGCCAATCCGGACATCCTCAAGGATCTCACCACCAGCATCGCGGCGCCGGAGCTGCGTTTCATGGTCCGCGTCGGGCTGCTCGGCGCGCCGTTCGGCCTGCTGCTCGCGCTGTATATGAATGTGCACCACAGCATTCCGGTATTCGGCTGGCTGCCCGGCTGGATCATCGTGCTGGCCAGTGCGGCGGCGATCGGGGTGCTGGTGAACGTGATCGCGATCAAGATGGTGTTCGAACCGGGCGATCCGCAGCCGCGCTACCGATATCTGTGGCGGCAGGCGCTGCTGGCCAAGCGGCAACCGCAGGCCGCGAGCGATCTCGCGAAGATCCTGGCCTACCAGGTGCTCACACTGCCCAATCTGGCCACCGAATTATTGGAAGGCCCCAACGGAGACAAGACTTTTCAGCTGCTGGAGCGGCTCATCTCGGCGGAGATCCACCGTCAGCTCGGGCCGACCACCTCGGTGGTTCGGGCCGCGTTCGGGCGGCGTCAGTTCGACAACCTGAAGGTGGGCGCTGCGGGTGCGGCGGTGAGCCTGGCGCCGAGTCTGGTGGAGGATCAGGCCTTCGCGCTGGAGCAGGCCAAGAAGATCGATGAATTCGCCGCGCGCAAGCTGCAGCAGCTGAGCCCGGGGGAGTTCATGGAGATGTTCTACGCCTCGGTCGAGCAGGATGCCTGGCTGCTCTACCTGCACGGTGCGGTGCTCGGGCTGGTGGTCGGGGCGGCGCACCTGATCGCCTTCGGCTGGTGAGCCGATAAAACAAGCATGCGTGCTTGCATTTCTTCGGGCTGATTGCGATGCTGGACCGCGAGCCGCGTTCGGCTCGTCGCCCGCGGGAAGACAGGGATCAGATGGCCGACCTCGACGCTCTGCTCAGCGATTTCACCGCCGAATGCGCGGATCTGGAGCGCCTGGTCGCCCCGCTGGACCCGGGCGAATGGGCCCGCCCGACGCCGGCGCCCGGCTGGACCATCGCCCATCAGATCGGTCATCTGGCCTGGACCGACGAGGTCGCGACGACCGCGGCCACCGACGCCGATGCCTTCGCGAAGCTGCTGGCCGCCGCCGCGCCGCGCGCGCTGACCTTCGTCGACGAGGGCGCCGACGAGGCCGCCGCCACCGCACCCGCCGAACTGCTCGCGCGCTGGCGGGCCGGGCGAACCGGACTGGTCGCGGCGCTGCGCGCGGTTCCGGCCGGAACCAAACTGCCGTGGTTCGGCCCGCCGATGAGCACCGCATCGATGATCAGCGCCCGCATCATGGAGACCTGGGCGCACGGACAGGATGTCGCCGACAGCCTCGGCGTCGACCGCACCCCGACGGCACGGCTGCGCACCGTCGCCCATATCGGCGTGCGCACCAGGAACTTTGCCTACTCGGTGCACGGAAAGCCCGCTCCGGCAACGGAATTCCGGGTAGAGTTGACCGCGCCCGATGGCGGGGTATGGACCTGGGGTCCCGAGGACGCCGAACAGCGGGTGAGCGGTCCGGCGGTGGATTTCTCCCTGCTGGTCACCCAGCGCAGGCATCGCGACGATCTGGCACTGTTGACGATCGGCCCGGATGCGGCCGAATGGCTCACCATCGCACAGGCTTTCGCCGGACCTGCCGGTAACGGCCGAAAGGCGGGCCAGTTCAACTGACCCGCCCGATGCTCCGGCCCTGCGGGGGGCCGATCGCGACACCCCGACTCGCGGCGGCAAATCGCCGCCGCGCACACGATTTCTCCTGCGCGCGGAACTATTTGGACGCCGGCGAGCGCCACACTTGGGTGCGCCGTTCGTGTCGACGGCCGGACGCCGTTGGCCGGGGTGTCTCGATGTGGCAGTCGAGAATGGCGCTCGCCGACTAAAAAATGTTTTACCCCGTTGTCGACGCACGGAAACATGAACGTCCCTCGGCATTAGAAGCGATACGGCATCGTGCCGGGCCAAACGTGATCTTGACCGCACGGCTACCGCCTGTTCACCCGGGGCACCGTAACCTGGACGAGCGTACGGCTTTCAACGACGCGGGCCGCCATATCCGATCCGCGGCGTAGGCAAATCTCGCCTGAACGCCGCCAACCGGCGGAAGGAGAGAACGTATCGTGTCGGCAACCAGGCTCGCCCATCACCCCGCATCGAAGCGCTCCACGACGCCGGGCCAGATCGCGCGGCATACCGCGATCGTGCTCGCCGGAGCGGCCAGCCTCACCCTCACCGTCGTCGCCGGGGCGTATGTCGCCAATCAGATGACCGCGACCGGCGGTCTGTCCGGCGCACACGCCGCACCGGCCACCCCGACGCCGCGCGAGGACATCGTCACCGGCCCGGTGCGTATCGAGACGGTGCTCACCAGCGAACGGCACGAATTGCCGCCGCCCGCCGCTCCGTTATCGACCGAAGTGACGAAACCGGCTGTATCGCAAGCCGATTCGCCGGTCCGACGGACGGGTGGACGGCTCGGTCTCGGGGCGGCCTTCGTCGGCGCGCAGCTGGATCCGCCGCGCACCGGCTCGTACGGCGTCACGGTCGACACCAACGCCTTCACCGTCCTGTCCGAGATGTTGCTGCCGAACCAGGTCCGGCAGCGCCTCGGCGTTGCGCCGGATGGAATCACGAAGGTGCGCACCGAAATCGACACCGGCAGAGGTGTTGTGCTGCTGACGGTCTCCGATCCGGCCATCGGTGAGCAAAGCCTGTGCCTGACTCGGCCGCACGGAGATACCGCGCGCACCGTGGCGTAGAAGTACTGTCCGAGGACATGTACGACTACTGCGTCATCGGCGGGGGGATCGTCGGGGTCGCGACCGCGCGGCGGATTCTGCAGCGCCATCCGGGGGCGGAACTGGTGCTGCTGGAGAAGGGCGCGCGGCTGGCCGGACATCAGACCGGGCACAACAGCGGGGTCATCCACTCCGGAATCTATTACGAGCCGGGCAGTTTGAAGGCGCGGCTGTGCCGCCGCGGCGCCGCGCTGACCAAGGAATTCGCGGCCGCGCACGACATTCCGTTCCGCAGCTGCGGAAAGCTGCTGGTCGCAACCGATTCCGCGGAGCAGCGGCGGATGCTCGCGCTGTATGAGCGGTCGGTGACCAACGGCGTCGAGGTCGAGCTGATCGACGCGGCGGAGCTGGTGCGCCGCGAACCGCATATCACCGGAGTCGGCGCGCTTTTCGTACCGGATACCGGCATCATCGACTATCGCCGGGTGACATCGGCCATGGCCGACGAGGTGCGCGCCGGAGGCGGCCGCGTCGAACTATCCGCCGAAATCACCGCCATTACCGAAACCGATTCCGCGGTAGCGGTTTCCGGGCCCACCGGCGGATGGACCGCGAAGCGGCTGGTGGTCTGCGGCGGTCTACAGGCCGATCGGCTGGCCCGGCTGGCGGGTGTGCGCACCGATTTCCGTATCGTCCCGTTCCGCGGCGAGTACTACCAATTGCCCGCCGCACGTGCGGAATTGGTGCGCACCCTGATCTATCCGATTCCGGATCCGAGCCTGCCCTTCCTCGGCGTGCACCTGAGCCCGACCATCGACGGCGAATTGACCGTCGGCCCGAACGCCGTGCTCGGGCTGTCCAGGGAGGGTTACCGGAAGGGCAGTTTCGATGCCGGGGACGCGCGCGAGGTGCTCGGCTTTCCGGGTATGCACCGGGTGGCCCGCCGCTACGCGCGAACCGGCCTGCGTGAGTTGCGCAATTCGCTGTTCAAACGCGGCTATCTGGCCGAGTGCCGTCGCTACTGTCCGGAGCTCACCGTCGCCGATCTGCGGCCGCGCGAGGCGGGTATCCGCGCCCAGGCGGTGCTGTGCGACGGAACCCTGGTGCACGACTTCATGATCGAGCGCACCCCGCGCTCGGTACATGTGCTCAACGCGCCATCGCCCGCGGCGACCTCCGCGATGCCGATCGCCGAACATATCGTCGATCAACTGGATACCGACCAGTAAATACCAACCGACCACCCGGTCGTGATGTGGAAATCCTGTTCACCAAATTTCCGGGCAACGCTCCAATAAAGAGGAGAGCTGTAGTACTTTTGTCCGCAGCCGCGGCGACGCGGCACCAGCGACGGGCCGGATGCGGCAGTTTGCGTCACAGGCACCGCGAATGCCGCATATCAGGAGGGGCCGATGGGCCACATCAAGTTTGCGAGTGACGTCGGAGCACCGGTCGAGGTGGCGTTCGGATACGCCGACAACCACCTGTTCGTCCCCGACTGGATGTTCGGCGTCGTCGGATTCGAACCCACCGGCGAGGTCGACAGCGGGCCCGGCGCCACCTTCACCACGACCGCACGAATCGGCCTGTGGCGCCAGGTATTCGAATGCGAGATCACCGAATACCGGCGCAACGCGGTGCTCGCCTACACCCTGCGCGGCAAGCTGCACGGCACCCTTACCCTGCGCTTCGATCCGCTCGGCTACGGCCGCTCGGCGCTCACCTCGGAGGCGGAGTACGCTGCACCGCGTGGCTTCTTCGGAAAGCTCTGCTCCGGATTGGTCGATGCCGCCGCGAAATCGGCGCTGCGTCGTACGGAAGCCCAATTGCGAAGGGAGATAGAGGAATTCCACGGTACCGATCTTGTCGGTCGGATTGCGTAGGGTGCCAGCCATGATCATCGTGAGCACCGACGGATCCTGCCTTCGCAATCCCGGCGGCGCCATCGGCTGGGCCTGGGTGAACCACCAGGGTGCGACGCGCAGCGGCGGCGCCCCCTCCGGCACCAACCAAATCGCCGAATTACGCGCGGTATTGGAGGCCATCGTCGCGCATCCCGGCGCGGAGCCCATGCTCATCGAAAGCGATTCGCTCTACGCCATCAAATGCGCGTCGGAGTGGATCGCGAGCTGGCGGCTCAACGGCTGGCGCACCTCCGCGGGTGCGCCGGTCAAGAACGCGGACCTCATCAAGCAGATCGATCGGGCCATCTCCGGGCGTCCCGGGCCCGTCCGATTCCGCTGGGTCCGTGGACACGTCGGCAACTACTTCAACGAGCAGGCGGACGCGCTGGCCGGGGAGGCCGCACGCCAGGCGGCAGCGGATCCGGCTGCGCTCGCGGCGGAACCGACAGCGCCGGAACTTACGTCGGATCTGGCAGTGCCGGATCTGGCAGTGTCGGAACTGACAGCGCCGGAACTGACGATGTCGGAACTGGCAGTGCCGGAATTCGCGGCATCGAAATCGGCAGCGCCGAAATCAGCGGCGAAGCAAACAACCGTCTCGTCTTCGAACGGGGGCGCGCAGCCCGCTGCGCGCTCGCGGGCCGCGGGGAAGACGGTCACGCAGGCTCAGACGCTCACGCTGTTCTGAGTCGCGCGCGACCGTAGTGGCCCGCCCGAAAAGACCTCCGGCGGTGGTGGCTCGGGCCCACCGCCGGAGGTCGCGGCTCAACTCCTACTCTCAGTTGCCCTTCGGCGGCGCGGGCGGATTCGCCGGTTGGTTCGGCGCGGGCTGCCCCTGCTGCGGCTGCCCCTGATCCGGTCCCGACGGCACCGGTACACCGCTGGGCAATCCGCCGTTCGCACCCTTCAGCTGTGGCGACTCCAGCTTGTCCACCAGCCACTTGTCACCGTCGCGCTTCATGGTCGCGGACAGCACCAGCAGTGCCCGTTCCGGGGCGCTGCCCTGCTGGGTGAAGTTGGCGCGGTACTCGGTCAGCGAGATGAGCACCTTGCCCGAATCCTTGTCGCCGGATTGGTAACCGCACAGCACGTCATCGGACCACGACTTCACCTTCGCCTGCACCATGGCGTCCTTGAGCAGCTTCGCCGCATCGCCGTACTGGGAAAGGAATTCACCGGAGGATTCGGACTTGATCTTGTTGATCCAGCCGTCGAGATCCTTCGAATAGTCGTAGGTCGCGATATCCCGGCCGAATGCGCAACCTGCGGATGTCGCGTCGTCGCGGGCCGCCAACTTATCGCTGCGGTCCTTGGCCTGCAGATAGAACACCACCACCGCGGTGATCGCGCCGACCAGCAGCACACCGGCGACGAATGCGGCGACGATGGCCATGGTGTTCGACCTGGCCGGTGCGGCATCCGATTTCGGCTCTGCGCGCTTCTTGTCCGGCTTCACCTTGCCCTTTTTATCCGCGGCGTCGGACTTCTCGGCCTTCGCCTCCGCCACGGAATCCTCGGCTGCGGCAGCGCCCTGCTCGTCGGCCTTCGCCTCCGCCGCGGTTTCCTCGGCTTTGGCTGCGGCAGCGTCCTTTTCGCCCGCGGCATCATCCGACTGCGCCGCGGCGTCGGTATCCTTCTCGTGCTCGGTGTCCTCGGTGATCGCGGTATCCTTGCCGGTCGCGGCGTCGTCGGTAGACATCGATATATTCCTGCACTTTCCCGGCGCGCGGGCGCGCCGATCGGCTGACCGGCTCGCTGGGGTCGAGCCGGTTCGCGTTCCACCGGCGAGTATGCCCGGACCTGCGGTGTCACCGCCGGGCCGGGTACGACTCACCGCACCGGGGGCAGGGTCCGTTCGTTCGGATCCACACCCGGCGGCATATGCGCGCCATTGTTCGGCACGTCGGGCCGCGGTGCATTGGCCGCGCCGCGGATCTCCTGACCAGGCGGCGGGTTGTCACAGTAGTTCCACTTGGGCAGGCTGCCGTCCTGCACCACCTCGGGGCGAATCGGCTTCGCGTTGGGGTACTCGCAGAACGGCCGCATCCAGATGTCGATGATCGCGTGGAATTCACCGTCCCATGCGGGCACGCCGAGCGCATCGGCGCCCAGTGCCAGCGAGGGGAACAGCGCCCGCAGCGCGGGCGTGCGCAGCTGCGCCGCCTTGGTCATCGCCGCGAAATTGGCGGCGAGGCTGGTGATCGGGTCGGCGGTCTTGTCCAGCACCGCGCCGAGGCTCTTCAGCTGACCGGGCGCCTTCTCCAGCACCGCCTGCAATTCCTGATTGGCATTGTTGAACTGCTGGAACAGCGCACCCGAATTCCGGGTGAGGGTTTCCAGATCGGGTTGGGCGTGCGTGGTGGTCTCGGTGATGGTGCGCAGGTTCGCGATCAGATTGGTGGTCTGCGGCAGCAGATTGTCGAAACCCGCTGAGGCCAGGCTGATTCCGTTCACCAGGCCGCGCAGCTGATCCGGGCCGCCGCTGAGCGCGGTATCCAGCTCGTTGAGGATGACGCTGAACTTCTGCGGATCGATCTGGGCGATCAGCGCGCTGGAATTGTCCAGCACCGACCACACCGGGGTCGGTGTCTTGATCTTGTTCGGATCGAAGCGCACCACGGAACCGTTGCTCAGATACGGCGATTGGTCGGTGCCCGGCCGGAAGTCGATGTACTGCTCACCCGCGCCCGAGAGCGCCTGCACCGAAATATCGGAATCCACCGGAATCCGGTACTTGCTCTCGATCTGCGCGACCGCGGAGATGGACTGCCCACGATCGGTGAGCTTGATCGAGGTGACCTTGCCGATGCGGTAACCGCGCAGGGTCACATCGTTACCCGGCTGCAGGCCGCCGGAGCGGTCCAGATTTATCGTCACGTCGTAGGTGGACTTCAGCGGGTTCACCCGCATGACGCTCACCATCAGATACGACGCACCGATGACCAGCACCACGGCCAGGCCGAGGTTGGACAGAAAGATCTTGCTGCGCAACAGTTTCCGCAGTCGGGTCACCGATGGCCTCCTTGCACCCGCTGCTGCACTATCTGCAGCACCTGGATCAGGCTGCCCGCGAAATCCTGCAGATCGTTGAGATCCTGCAGCTTGCCGTGCTGCGGATCGGTCAGCGCGCTGAGATCCAGGTTGGTCGCGTAGGCGAAGACCGCGAAACCGCTGCCGCGGAAGGTCGCGTCCACCTTGGGCCGGATGGTGTGCAGGCGATCCAGCAGCACGCCGAACTGATCGCCGGTCCGGCTGAGCGCGTCCATCAGCGCTTTGGTGTTGTCGAGCAGGCCGGCCAGCTGCTGGCTGGAGGTGTCGGCGTAATCACCCAGTGCCGCACTGGTTTTCGACACCTTCTGCAGCAGATCGCCGAGCGCTCTGTTGTTCTCGGCCACCGCGCCGATCATCTGCGGCAGCGTATCGGCCACCTGGCCGAGTTCGTTGCGCCGCGATTCGATGGTGTCGGCGAAACCGTTGAATTCACCGAGCACCGCGTCGACCCGGGCCGAGTTGGCATTCAAATTGCTGACCACGCTGGTCATTTGGGTGATCAGATGGGCGAGCTGATCGCCGCGCCCACCGACGATCGAATCCAGCTCCGAGGTGAGCTTGCTGAGGCTGGCGATGCCACCGCCGTTGAACAGCATGGAGATCGAGATCAGCAGCTGCTCGACGGTCGCGCCCGCCGACGTCTGCTCGATCTTGTCGCCGTTTTTCAGCATGGCGGCGCCGGGTTCGGTCTTCGGCTTCGACACCGCGACGAAGACGTCACCGAGCGGGGTGGCCTGCCGCAGTTCGGCGCTGCTGCCCTTGGGCAGTTCGATGTCTTTGCGGATGGTCAGATCGACGATGGCCTTGAAATTCTTGGTCCGGATATTCGAGACCACCCCGACATCGGAGCCGCCGATCTTCACCTTCGCCTGATCCGGCAGATTCAGCGCGTTATCGAATTCCGCTGTCACCGTGTAGGTTTCGCCGGAAAGGCCCGGTTTGGGCAGCGGCATCTTCTCCACCGTCAGGCCGCAGCCCGAGGTGACGCCGACGGTGGCCACCGCGGTGGCCGCGAGCAGCGTGCGACGAACCTTGCTCATTCGGCGTGTCATTTCGTCAACCCCAGCAGTGCCGCGGTGAGCCCGTAATCGGGCCCGAAATCCTGCATATTGCCGGTCCGGCAGCCGTCGGCCCGCATCTGGACCCGCTCACAGAAGACGCTGACCATCTCACCCGACAGCGCCGTGCCGATCAGCGCCTGCAGCCGGACGTAGTTGTGCTGCCGATTCATCATGTTGTCGATGTTCTGCATCAGCATCGGCGCGACATCGACCACCTCGGTGATGCCGTATGCGTTGGCGCGCAACTGATTCGTCACATTGGTCAACCCGGCCAGCGAACTCGCCAGCTTGTCCTGGTACTGCGAGAACGCCCCATTGGTATTGGCCAGGAAGGCGTTCATCTGATCCAGGGTGGCCTGCAGGCCGGGCGCCTGCTCGGCGAGCAGGCCGGTGAGCTGCGTCGTCCGGTTGCTGAAATCCCTTACCGCCTGGTCGTTTTCGGCGAGCATGGTGGTGAGCTCGTTCAGCTTGATGATGATGTTGGAGACGGCGTCCTTATTGTCGACACCCACCTTCAAAGCACTGGACAGCGCGTTGAGCGTATCGCGCAACTTCGTGCCGTTGCCGTTGAGCATCGGGTAGAGCACCCGGCCGGACAGCGGGCCGACACCGTCCTGCCCCGGTTCCGGTTTCAGCGCCGCGGCGAACTGATCGATGGTTTTGATCATCGTGTCGAGTTCGACCGGGGTCTTGGTCTTGGCCAGCGGCAGGTGCGCGCCGTCCTTCAAGGTGTCACCCGCGGTGTACACCGGGGTGAGCTCGATATGCCGGTCGGTCACGATGGATGGCGAAATGATCGCCGCCATCGCGTCTTTCGGGATCTTGACGTCTTTGTCGATCGACATGTGGACCTCGATCATGGTGCCGTGCGGCACGATCTTCTCGACCTTGCCGACATTCAACCCCAGCACCGTCACCGGGTTGCCCTCGTACATGCCCGCGATGTTCTGGAAGTCGGCGGTGATCTTGATCGTATTGCCGAGCGAATCGTTCACCGAGCTGGGCAGCAGCGAGCAGCCGCCCAGCGTCAATGCCAGCACGCCGGCCGCGAGCGCCCGTGTCGCCGATTTCAGTTTCATCACTGGCACCCCTCGATGACCTTGGTGGCACACAACCAGTTGTCCGGGAAGAGCCACGGCACCCCCAGCGAGCCGTACGGGCCGTTACCGCCGTACGAATTGGCCAGGTAACGAACCGTCGGCGGCATGATGGACAGCAGCCGGTCCAGGTTGTCCTTGTTCTTCTGCAGACCCTCGGCCATGGTGTTCAGCTGATCGATGGTCGGGCCGAACTTGCCGTTGTTCTGATCGCCGATCTCCCGCAGCTGCCTGGTCAGCGTCGCGATATTGTCCAGCAGCTGGCGCAGCAGGCCCTGCCGCTCCATCACCCGATTCGCGATGGCCTCACCCTGGGTGATCACCAGCAGCACGCTGTTGCGGTTGTCACCGAGGATCTTGGTGACCCGGTCCAAATCCTTGAGCAGGCTGTCCATTTCGCCCTTGCGCTGATCCATCACCTTGGCGATGGCGCCGATGCTGTCCAGCGACTGCGCCACCAGCGCGGGGGAGTCGCCGAGCTGCTTGTTGATCAGGTTGAGCGAATCGGCGAGCTTCTTGGTGTCCAGCGCCTCGAATTTCGGGGTGCCCTCCTGCACGACATCGGCCAGGTTGTACGGAACGGTGGTGTTGGACACCGGAATCCGGCCGCCCTTGAGTCCGGAGCCATCACCCGGATCCACGTCGACGTAGCGGGCGCCGAGCAGGGTGGCCATCTTGATCGACGCCTTCGCGTCGGGCCCGAACTTGATGCCGTGGTCCACATTCAGGGTCAGCAGCACGTGGCTGCCCTCCAGTTTCGCGCCCGCCACCTGGCCGACCTGAACACCGGCGACATTCACCTTGTCGCCCACCTTGATGCCGGCGGCCTGCACGAATTCGGCCTTGATGGACTGCTGTCCGACCCCGAGCAGTTTGAACGTGCTGGAGCCGACGAGCAGCAGCACGACGAGCGCGCCACCGATGATGCCCAGCCAGAAGTAGCGATTGTTGTTGAAGCGGGTCCGCAGCTTGGTCATCATGGTCTGCACACCGCCGAATGCTGGTTGCCGCCGATCTGGGAGAACAGTCCGCGCGGGAAGAGCACGCCGTACAGCGAGACGTCGAGACCGCAGATGTAGCCGGTCGCGTAGCCGCCGTCGGAGGTGTGCCTACCCGCGTCGGCGAGGACGCTCGGCAGATCGATCGCGGCCTGGTCGAGCTTGGCGCCATTGGCCAGCAGCAGGGCCAGCGCCGCCGATGTCGAGTTCTGGGTATCCTGCAGCTTCGGCTGGATCGTGCCGATCATATCGACCAAAGAGCTTGTCGCCGTTGCGATTTGCACCGTGGACTGCTGCAGCGACTGGCCCTGTTCGTAGAGCCCGCCGATCAGCGCCCGGGTCTGGGTCACCAGGGTCTCCAATTCATCACCTCGCTTGGCCAACCCCTGCATCACGCCGGACAGGTTGCCGATCACATCGGACAGAATCGCGTCGCGTCGCTGGAAATCCGACGCCAATGTCGCGGCCTGGGTGACGAACGTGCTCAGCGACACGCCATCACCCTGCAACGCCTGGATGAACGTTTCCGACAGCTGGTTCACCTGCTCGGGCTGCAGCACCTGGAACAGTGGCTGAAAACCGTTGAGCAGCGCCGAAACATCGAACGACGGTTCGGTGCGGTCCACCGGGATGCTCGCGTTGTTCTTCAACTGCCGCGGCGACTGCGCGCCGCCGGGCGCCAGCGCCACATACCGCTGCCCGATCAGGTTCTGGTAGCGGACAAGGGCTTTGGTGTCGTCGAAGATCGGCTGATCGCGCTGCACGACGAAGGTCACCTTGGCCACCGACTTGCCGAGCTTCGAATCCCGGGCCACCGCTATCTTCTCCACCTTGCCGACCCGCACGCCCGCCATGCGCACGTCATCGCCCTCGTGCAAGCCGAGCACATCGGTGAATGTCGCGGTGTAGGTGTTGGTTTCGCCCGTGACGACGCGGGCCAGCGTATTCCACACCAGCAGCGTCACCAGGACGGAGACGATCGCGAAGAGTCCGAACCCGATCAGCGGTTTGCGAATACTCATCGGCCGGAACCCTTTTCGGACACGGTCATGGTCCCGCCCTTCAAAATCGAACTCAGCAGCAGGTATTCGGCCGCGGTCGGTCGACGGCCGAGCAGCGCGGTCATCGCATCCTGACCCTGCAGCGCGATCGGGGCGGCCGACGGCGTGCCCTCGGCCGGGGCCTGCGGCGGCGCCGGCGGCGCGGCGGGTGCGGGCTGCCCGAGTCCGGGCAGTGCCGGGATCAGTCCGTCCAGCGGCGTACCCGCGAACGGGTTCGGCACGCTCGGCAGGGTCGGCAGGGTCGGCAGGGTCGGCAACTGCGGCAATCCGGTGATGCCCGAAGCCATATGCCCGTCCGGACCCGGCATGGTGATGCCGGGAATGAGCGGCAGCCCCGCCAGCGGAAGTACCGGCGGCAGTCCCTTCGCCGAATCCAGCGCGCGCGGCTTCAGTTTGTCGGGCAATTCACCGACATCGGCGACGGCGGGCGCGGTGGCACAGCTCGGCCCGGCCAGATCGCCGTAGCGCGGGCAGTCGGCCACGGTGTACGGGCCGTACGGGGTGAGCGTGACGCCGACGTTCCACACCATCTGCTGTTGCGGACCCCACTTGAAGGTGGTGTCCAGCTTCCTGACAGTTTCGCTGAGGTTGAGCAGCGCCTGGGTGACGGCGTTCGGATCGCTGGTGAGCGCGCCGAACATATCGCTGGTGCCCGCCGTGACCTGCTTGCCGATATCGCCGTTGCGGGCGAACAGGTTATTGACCGTATCGACCGTGCCGCCCGCCCCGGTGAGCAGCGCGACCAACTGGCCGCGCCGGTCGGCGATGGTCTTGGCCGTTGTCACCGAGGTGCCGAGCACATCCATCAGCTCCGGTGCGGACTGGTTCAGCGCGTGGAAGGAATTCGAGAAATCGTCCAGCTGCGCACCGAGATTCGGCACCGCGCCGCGCACCCCGGCCAGCCAGTTGTCCAATCGCTCGACGGTGGATCCCGGCATCCGGCCGCTGCCGTCGAGTGCCTGGGAGAGGGTGCCGAGCACCCGGCCGAATTTGATCGGGTCGATCTTGTCCAGGATATTGCGGACCGTGGTGAGGGTGTCCTGCAGCGCGATGGTGCCCTCGCTGCGATCCTCCTCGATGGTCGAACCCTGGTGCAGGTACTTGTCGCTGGGCCCGTTGAACACCAGCTCCACCGAGGTGACCGCGAACAGGTTGCTCGGCACCACGCGCGCGGTGACATTCGACGGGATATCACCGGCGAACTCCGGCTTCAGATCCATATGGACCTGCTGCAGTTCACCTTTCGCGGCGACGGAGACATCCTTGACCGCGCCGACCAGCACGCCGCGGAACTTCACATCGGCATCCGCGGGCAGCCCGTCACCGGTGGTGGTGAGATTCGCCGTCACGCCGACCTTTTCCTGCAGCAGCCCCTTGTACCGCACCAGCAGGAAGCTCAGCACCAGCGCGAAGACAACGAGGCCCGCGACCCCGGCCAGCAGCAGCTGGCGCATCGTCGGGCCGCGCCCGCTCGGATCAATGATCATGTGGTCTTACCCCGAAATACGGATTCCGGGGTTGACGCCCCAGATGGCCAAGGTCATGAAGAGGTCGACGAATACGACGGCGATGATGCAGTTCTTGATCGCCCGGCCGGAGGCGACACCGACACCCTCCGGGCCACCAGAGGCGAAAAAGCCGTAGTAGCACTGGATGAAGGTGGTGATCGCGACGAAGATCAGCGCCTTGAGCAGCGAATACAGCACATCGTGCGGTATCAGGAACTGGTAGAAGTAGTGCTGGTAGGTGCCCGCCGCCGTGCCGCCGATCAACTGGACGGTCAGCGAGCAGGAGATGTAGGCGACCGCGAGGCCCAGGCAGTACAGCGGAATGATCGCCACCATGGCCGCGAACATTCTGGTGCTGATGAGGTAGGGCAGCGGCCGGATGGCGATCGACTCGAGCGCATCGATCTCCTCGGAGATCCGCATCGCGCCGAGCTGCGCGGTGAAGCGGCAGCCCGCCTGCGCGGCGAAGGCCACCGAGGCGAGCAGGGGACCGATCTCCCTGGTGGTCGCGAATGCGGAGATCGCACCGGTGATCGGGCTGAGCCCCAACAGGTTCAGCGAGTTGTAGCCCTGGATGCCGACGGTTATCCCGCCGAACCCGCTCAGGATGACGACGACGCCGATGGTGCCGCCGCCGACGACGAGATTGCCGTTGCCCCAGGTGACATCCGAGATCAGCCGCCAGACTTCCTTCGGATAGTGCTTGAGCGCCAACGGAATCGAACCGAGCGAGCGCAGCAGGAAGAACACCTGGTGGCCGATTCTGGCCACCCAGTCCAGCGGCGCCTGCGCGCCGCGCTGAACCGCGCGGAAGGGCCGCAGCAGCGGTGGTACGTAAGTTGAGGACACCGGATCAGCCCACCTGTGCCGGGAACAGTGCGTTGTAGATCTGGGTGATGATCAGGTTCACCCCGAACAACATGATCGCGGAGCTGACCACCGCCGAGTTCACCGAGTTGGCGACGCCGCCGGGGCCGCCGCGGGTGTTCAATCCGGTGTCACAGGCGATGATCGCCGCGAGCAGTCCGAAGATCAGCGATTTGATCAGCGCGGCGAGCAGGTCGCGGGTCACCGCGAAGGAGGAGAAGGTGCTGATGTAGGAGCCCGGAGTTCCGTTCTGCGCGAAGACATTGAAGAAGTAGCCGGTCAGGAAGCCGACGAAAACGACGAAGCCACAAAGCAATACGGATACGATCATCGCCGCGCCGAGCCGGGGGGCAACCAGCCGGTGCAGCGGGTCGACGCCCATCACCTTCATGGCGTCGATTTCTTCGCGGATGGTGCGGGAGCCGAGGTCGGCGCAGACCGCGGAGCCGACGGCGCCGGCGATCATCAGCGAGGTGACGATGGGCGCGCCCTGCTGGATGATGCCGAGGCCATTGGCCGCGCCGATGAACGAGGTGGCGCCGACCTGACCGGCGACGGATCCGACCTGGATGGAGACGATGACGCCGATCGGGATGGCGACGAGCAGCGTCGGGGCGGCCGAGACGCTGGACATGAAGGCGCATTGCCGGATGAATTCCCCGAACGGGAAGCGCCGCCGGAAGATCGAGACGAAGAGTTCGGCGACGGCGGCGAACCCCATGGTGATCTGGCGGCCGAAGGTTTCGACGGAACGCTTCGGGTGGTCTTCCCAATAAGCCTTCGTCCAATCGACCACATCACTGAACCGCGAACCTGGTGGACTCTCGGTCGACTGCACTGGCTAACCCCTCTCGACGCCGGTTGCCCGCCCCGACGACTTGTTTGCTTGACGCACCTTACTACGGAGTAGTGCGGAACACACCACTGTCGTGTGATTGCGGTCATAGATGAACGTCACCTTCACGAAAATGACGTGACCAGGGCCGGGAGACTTGTCCGGGAGACCAAGTGACCAGCCCGTCTTCTGGTACAAGTTACAGTGAAGCCGCACGCCAGACCGGCCGCTCAGAGCCCGATTCTTGATTTAATCGGATTGGACTCGTAAAAATTATTCTGAAAATCTAAAACGGACAACGCGCAAAAGTCGGCAAAATGAAACACTCGCGACACGCGGTCCGATGATCAGTGCAATAGCCCTTCGCTATCGCTGAGCTATATGAGACGCGGGGCTAAATCTGTCCGAAAAGTGTACAGAAGCACCATTTTGGACACCCAGAAGTACGTGACGCGCCCGAGACCGAATACTGACACGATGGGTGCGACAGATTGATATGGTGCGGCTTCCGACGTCTGGAGGGACATGTTCAGCAAACTCGCCAAGGCGGCCACTGCCGTCTTCGCCGTTGCCCTTGGTGCGGCACTGCTCGGGACCGGCGCCGCGCACGCCGCGGGACCGGTCATCGGTGGGGGCTCGGGCATCATCATCGACAACCAGTTCGAGTGCACGGTGACCACCGTCGGCTGGGACAACTCCGGACATCTCATCGGGCTGACGGCGGGGCACTGTGGCGATCCCGGCGCCCAGGTGTTCGCCGAGAAGGACCGCGGCGCAGGCCAAATCGGCCGATTCGTCTACTCCAACCACGACCTCGACTACGCGATCATCCAGTTCGACCCGGACAAGATCACCCCGGTCAACCGCATCGGCAACGTCACCATCACCGGACTCGGCCTACCCGCGCAGTTCCCCCAGATCGTCTGCAAGGAGGGCCGCACCACCGGCAATACCTGCGGTATCACCTGGGGTGACGTATTCCAGACGAATGTCGAGACCTGGTCCCAAATGTGTGTGGTGGAAGGCGATTCCGGCGCACCCGTGGTGGTCGGCACCACGCTGGTCGGCATGGTGAACGCCTACCTCGCCCTCGCCTGCTTCGGCCCCGAGGTCGGCACCAATATGAATGCGATCATGGCCGATATCAACGGTCGCGGCGGTGTCGGAGCGGGCTTCAACCCGATCTGATCGACCAGCGTCCCTCGAGATTTCGGATGAGCGAGCCCCCAGCGGGCTCGCTCATTTTTTATCGGCGACCGGCAGCGACGGCGCCACCGCGGGCCCGCCGACACCGCACTGCGGCAGGCAGTCGACATTGTCCAGTTCCGGCCGGCGCCGCTCGGGCCGCAGCATGACACCCGCGAGCAGGGCGCCCGCCACCAGCAGTCCGGCGCAGATACCCATCGCGACGGTGAATCCGTGCGCGAAGACATCCGGGTCGTGTAGCGAACCGGAGATACCGGCCAGGCCGGGCAGCGCGGCGACCGCGAGCAATTGCGCGGTCCTGGCGACGGCATTGTTCACCCCGGACGCGATACCCGCCTCACTGGACGGCACCGCGCCGAGCACCGCACCCGTCAACGGGGCGACCAATGCCGAGAGGCCGAGTCCGAACACCAGGACACCCGGCAAAACATCGGTGAGATAGGCGGTTTCGCGCCCGATCCGCAGCAGGAGCAGCAGACCGGCCGCCGCGAGCAGCGGACCGATCGTCATCGGGATGCGCGGGCCGTGCGCCTGCGCCCAGCGACCCGCCGGCGCGGAGAGCACCAGCATCAGCAGGGTGATCGGCACCGTCGCCGCACCGGCCAGCAGCGGTGAATATCCCGCCACCAGTTGCAATTCCAGCGTCAGCAGGAAGAAGACGCCGCCGAGCGCCGCATACACCGCGAGGGTGACCAGATTCGCCGCGGTGAACACCCGCGACCGGAACAGTGATGGCGGCACCAGCGGATGATCACTGCGCCGCTCCACCACCACGAACGCCGCGAGCAGCACCAGCCCGGCCACCGCGAGCAGCGGCATCCGGTCGATCAGGCCGAAGGTCAGCGCGCCGAGCCCGAGGGCGACCACGACCGCGCCCGGAACATCAAGGCGCGCGGGGGCATTCGGATCGTGACTGTCCGGCACGTGGCGCAGCGCCACCAGCACGACCACCGCGGCGAGCGGCACGTTGAGGAAGAAAATGGAGCGCCACCCGGCCAGATCGATCAGCCAGCCGCCGAGGAACGGGCCGAGCGCGCCCGCAACGCCGCCGAATCCGGACCACAGCCCGATCGCCGAACCCTGATCCCGCGAATCGATCGACGAGGAGATGAGGGCCAGGCTGCCGGGGGTGAGCATGGCGCCAGCGACGCCCTGCAGCACCCGCGCCGCGACCAGCATCTCGATATTCACCGCCGCACCGCACACCACCGAGGCGATCGCGAAACCGATTGTGCCCCAAACGAATACCTTGCGACGGCCGAGTTTGTCGCCGAGTGACCCACCGAGCAGGATGAACGACGCGAGGGTGAGCGTGTAGCCGTTGAGCGTCCACTGCAGGCCCGCGACATCGGTTTTCAGCTGATCGCCGATGCGGGGGAGGGCGATATTGACCACCGTCGCATCCAGCATCGCGACCGCGGACCCGAGGATGGTGGCCAGCAGGATCCAGCGACCGGAAGCCGATCGCAGACGCGGCAGCTCGGTGCTCGTCACGTCTCACAACATACGCAGGACGACCGACAACTCGGGCGATTCAGAGGTCTTGGACGCAAACCACGAAGTGGCGTTCCTTCTTGACGAATCCGCTGTTGCCCGCGCCGCAGCTGTTCACATCGGCGACGTTCTGCAGGATCTTCAGCACCTTCACCCCGTCCTTGGTGTGCGGGGTGCAGTCGATGCGTTTGGCGATATCGCCGCCGACATCCATGCAGCCGCCGACCACCCAGTCGATATCCAGGCAGAACGCGCCCTGTTCGACGCCGTTGACGGTTTCCACGTAATAGCTGTCGCGGTCGCTGACGCATTGTGAGCTGCGCTGCGTCTTGCCGATCACCTTGTAGTTCGATTCCGGGCTGCCGCAGGCGGCCTTATCTATGGTGGCGTCCTCGGTGGTGCCGCCGAGGGTGACGCAGTCGCCGATCTCGGCCTGGAAATCGGTCTTACCCGGCTTGGGTGCGGTGGTCGGTTTATTGGACGGCGTCGTCGGCGGCTTGGTGACCGAAATGGCGTCGACGGTGCCGTTCGCCTCGGGTTCGGCCCGGCCGCTGATCGTCGAACCGCATCCGGTGACGAATACGGCCGTGAGCAGAGCCAGCGCCACAACGACCAGCCGACCCAATGCCCCTCGCTTCCATTGCCGAGACACGAGTCCTCCAACGCCGCCGAACATCACGCCATAAATACACCATGCATCAGGTGCCGTCGAGTCGGCGTAACTTTCGGCCGCGGTGCGTGTTTCGTCCGGATCAGCCCGTCGGAGCTGCGAAGTTGCCCGCGATCGCTACCCTGGGAATTCAGCCCCGTTGGGGACCCTCGGGTCAGGAGGTGTGGCGATGGTCGCGGCTTTCCAACCCCTACCGGCCGATGGGCCCGCGAGCGGCCACCGGCTGTCCGCCCCCAGGGAGATGCTGGTGACGCCGGAGTTCATCCGGCTGGCCGATCACTTCTTCGGCATGTTCACCCAGCCGAACCGCGGCGGCGGTGCGCTCGCCGTCTACTTGCACGGACGTCCGGTAGTCGATATCTGGGCCGGTTGGGCGGCCAAGGATCGGCGCTGGAACGGCGATAACGTCGCGCTCACCTTCTCCACCGGAAAGGGTGTCGCGTCAACCGTGGTGCACCGACTCGCCGAACGCGGGCTCATCGACTACGAGGCGCCGGTCGCGAACTACTGGCCGGAGTTCGCCGCACATGGAAAACACGACATCACCGTCCGCGATGTGCTCGCCCACCGGGCCGGATTGCATCGGGTGCGCGGGCTGGTGCCGGGCCGCGAGGGCATTCTCGACTACGACGCCGTGGTGCGGGCGCTGGCCGACAGCCCGGCCGATCCGCGGCGCATCCGCTCCTCCGGCTATCACGCGATCACCTTCGGCTGGCTGGTGGCCGAGATCGTGTCCAGGGTGACCGGTCGATCGTTCACCGATGTGGTCAGGGCGGAGATCGCCGAGCCGTTGGGCGTCGACGAATTCTGGTTCCGGGTACCGGAATCCGAGCGCTACCGGATCGCGAAGATCTTCCCGCATCTGAGCCCGCCCGGAATCCGCTGGAATACCGCGTCATCGGTGCTTTCCTGGGTGCGCCCGATCCGCGGGCTCGCCGAGGCGGGTATGCCGGAGAGCTTCGACGAGCTGGTCCGCGATCCGCGGGTGCACGACGCGGTGATGCCCGGCTGGAACGGCGTGTTCTCGGCGCGGGCGCTGGCCAGGATGTATGGGGCCATCGCCAACGGCGGCCGGATCGACGGCACGCAGTTTCTGCGGCCGGAGACGGTCGAGATCATCGGCGAGACCCAGCCCGCCGAGGGCCGCGACTATGTGCTCGGCTTGCCGCTGCGCTTCACCCTCGGCTATCACCGGCCGGTGCTGATGTCCAAGCAGCAGCCGCGAAAAGCCTTCGGGCACTACGGTATCGGCGGTTCGGGCGCCTATGCCGACCCGACCAGCGGAATGGCGATCGCCTTCGTCACCAACCGCCTCGGCAATGCCGCGACCGCGCTGGGCGACGCGCGCCTGGCCCGGCTGGCCGCCCTCGCACAGCACACGGTGCACCGCATCGAATCCGGCGCCGGTGCGCCGTCCGATACCGGTGCGTCCCCGAACCGACTGACGGGTTAGTTCGTATACATCGATATGGGTGTGCGGGCGCGCGGTGCGAATGGCGAAATGCGCGGCGGCCCGCGCCCGCCCCGGCTCAGCGCACTGCACGCGGTGGCGGCCGGAATCGATTTCGAGCGGTACTTCCGCTGGCGGCGGGCCCGCGAGGGCGATCCGTTCTACGTGCGCTTTCCCGGATTCGATCCGGTGCTGTTCACCGGGACGCCCGATGGCGCCCGCGAGATTTTCCGCGCCCCGGTCGACGCGCTGAAACCGCCGCGGCCCAATCCGATCGAGCCGATGGTCGGCGGCGCCTCGCTGATCCTGACCGCGGGCGAGCGGCACCGCCGGGACCGGGCACTGCTGGCTCCCGCCTTCCATGGCGCCCGGATCCGCGCGCTCGCCGAGCGCATCCGGGATTCGGTCGAAACGGAAATAGACGGCGGCACAACGGGTTCCGGGAAGGCCTGGACGCCGGGCCGACTGATCGATTCGCGAGCGGCGGCTCGGGCCATCACGCTGCGGGTGATTCTGGAGGCGGTGCTCGGGGTGGACAGCGAGGGCCGCCGCGCCGACTACATCGCCACGACCGCCGAATTCCTCGACGGGTTCTCCGGGCCGCTGCTGCTGCCCGCGCTGCGACTCGGACTGTTCGGGCATGCGCCGTGGGATCGATTTCTGGCGGCGCGGGACCGCCTGGACGAATTGCTCCGCGCCGATATCGCCAGGCGCAGAGCCGATTCCACGACAGCGCGCCCCGATATTCTCAGCGCGCTGCTGAATTGCACCTACGACGACGGCAGCCCGATATCCGACGCGGACCTGTGCGAGCAACTGCGCACGCTGCTGGTGGCCGGTCACGAGACGACGGCGACCACGCTGGTGTGGGCGCTGTTCCACCTGCATCGCGAGCCGGCACTGCTCGGCCCGCTGCGCGCGGAGGTGCTCGCGGCGGGCCGCGGCGCCAGCGCGACCGAGCTGGCGGGCCTGCCGTACCTCGATGCCGTCTGCCAGGAAACGCTGCGGCTGCATCCGCCGGTGCCGATCGTATTGCGCGGGCTCACCGAATCTTTCACGCTGCGCGGGGTGCCGCTGGCACCGGGCGACATCATGGGGGTCGCGGTGCCATTACTGCATTCGGATCCCGAGATTTGGGATGAACCGGAACAATTCCGGCCCGAACGCTTCCTCGATCGCGGCGAAAAGGGTAAATACTCCATGTTCGAGTTCGCGCCGTTCGGCGGCGGGCATCGCCGCTGCGTCGGCGCGACGCTCGCCGAATACGAGCTGCGAATTGCGCTCGCCACCATCGTTTCCCGCGTCGAATTGCGTTTGACCACGCGCTATGCCGATGGTTCCGCACCGCTGCCGGTGCCGCACAACATCGCGACCGGTCCGCGCCGCCCGATCCCGTTCGAGGTGGTCGGTTAAGTCCCACCGGCTCAACCTCTTTGAGTGATTTACATCACTAAGCCGTTTGGACGCGCCGGAATCGGCCGATGGGATACCCGCCGGTAGCTCCGCCGGACACGCCGATCTGACCGGCAACTTTCACGAAATGCGGTGCCACACAATGCGATATGTGTCGCTCGACACACCGGACGGTCTGCTGGAATTACTCGCGAATACCGCTGGCATACGCCCACCGCCGGACGGTAGGAATGTCGGAGGGTCGGGCCGTCAAAATCCGCGGGGCGCTTCGTCGCAGGCCCCGCACCAAGGAAAGAAATCTCCCTCGCCGTCGCGTGTGCGGGGCGAGAGATGGAATGGACGAGAAACCTATGCATGCCGCTTTGTACAACAGGACACCGCTGCAATCCCGTCGGGAAGGACGGCTATCCCGCCGACTGCGGCAGGGCCTGTTGTTGACCGCCGCCTGCGCGGCGGCAGGCGCGGCGATCGTCGCTCCCGCACAGGCCGACACCGGCCTGCCCGGCCTGCTCGGCTCCGGTTCCTCGGGTAACGCGGTCCAGCCGCCGCAGCAGCCGAATTTCGCGCCGCCATCGATCAACGTGGCCGACGGTGACACCGTCGGTGTCGCACAGCCGATCGTCATCAGCTTCAAGGATCCGGTGCCCGATCACGCCACCGCCGAGAAGTTCATCAAGATCACCTCGTCGAAGAAGGCGCCCGGCCACTTCTACTGGCGCGGCGACCAGCAGGTGCGCTGGCGGCCGGACCAGTTCTGGCCGGACAACACCGACGTCAAGGTGGAGGCCGGCGGCACGACCACCTCGTTCAAGATCGGTGACGCGCTGGTCTCGACCGCCGACGACAACACCCACCAGATGACCATCACCCGCAACGGCGAGGTCATCAAGACCATGCCGATCGCGATGGGCAAGACCAAGCACGAAACGCCCAACGGCACCTACTACGTCGGCGAACAGCTGCGCAAGATGATCATGGATTCGTCCACCTACGGCGTGCCCACCACCGACCCGGAGGGCTACAAGGTGGAGGTCGAGTACGCGACCCGGATCTCCTACAGCGGCATCTTCGTGCACGCCGCCCCGTGGTCGGTTGCCCAGCAAGGCAATTCGAACGCCAGCCACGGCTGCATCAACGTGAGCACCGAGAACGCCAAGTGGTTCTTCGAGAACGCGAAGAAGGGCGACCCGGTGATCGTGCAGAACACCAAGGGCGGCACGCTGAGCCCGTCCGACGGCCTGGGCGACTGGAACTAGTCCCGCCTCTCCGCGTCTTCGGGCCAGACCTAGGTGCGGAGACCGTCACGTTGGCGACCGGCGGTAAGGCGTTGGGTCAGGCTAGCCCGTCCCGGCGAGTTACCCATGTTCGTGCGAGATCAGATGTCGCCTCGACCTGCCGGAGCGGCAATTGGTCAGCCAGGTCGAGCGCCTTCCCGAGTTAGAAGTTCATACCTCGTTGGACAGATGGTCCGCCGTTTTCGTGACGGCGGGCCATATGTCCGTTTACGCTCCCTGAGGATTTAGAGCGCGACAACGATTTCGGGAGACCATGAGTAAGACGTCAAAGTTCAGCGTGTCGGCGTCTACCGTTAACCGAACGTTTGCTCCTGTACGTAAAGTCTCCGCAGTGCGAACGAAGCCGGAACGTGTACTGCCCCAGCCGAAAGGCCGCGGCCTACGCAATCGGCCCTGGCAGGACTATGCGCTGTTCCTGGTACTCGTGGTACCGAACCTGGCATTGCTCGGGCTGTTCGTCTACCGACCGCTGATCGACAACATTCGACTGTCGTTCACCGACTGGAACATCTCGGATCCGTTCGTCAACTACGTCGGGCTGGACAACTACAAGGAGTGGTTCGGCCGGTCCGACTCCTGGCAGATCGTCACCAATACGGTGGTCTTCACCGTGGCCGCCGTGGTCGGCAGCATGGTGCTCGGCCTGGCGCTGGCCCTGCTGCTCGATCGCAAACTGTTCGGCCGCAATGTGGTTCGCTCGGCGATCTTCGCGCCGTTCGTCATCTCCGGCGCCGCCATCGGCGTCGCCTTCCAGTTCATCTTCGAGCCGAGCCTCGGTCTCATCCAAGACCTGCTGCACAAGGTGGGCGTGGAGAACGTGCCCGACTTCTACCAGAATCCGCACTGGGCGCTGTTCATGGTGACGGTCACCTACATCTGGAAGAACCTCGGCTACAGCTTCGTCATCTACCTAGCGGCGCTGCAGGGCGTGCGGGCCGAGCTGATGGAGGCGGCCGAGATCGACGGCGCGAGCCGCTGGACCACCTTCCGCAAGGTGTTGCTGCCGCAGCTGCGGCCCACCACCTTCTTCCTGTCCATCACGGTGCTGCTCAACTCGCTGCAGGTCTTCGACATCATCAATGTGATGACCCGGGGCGGGCCGGTGGGCACCGGCACCACAACCATGGTCTACCAGGTGTATCAAGAGTCGTTCCGCAATTTCCGCGCCGGCTACGGCGCGACGGTGGCCACCATCATGTTCCTGGTGCTGCTGATCATCACGCTGGTGCAGGTTCGGGTCATGGATCGGGGCGAACAGTGAAACACGTTGGCCCGGAATCCCTTTCGTATCACCGCCGGGTGCTGCTGGTTAAGGTGCTCGGCTATGCCGCCATGGCGTGCGTGCTGCTCATCGTCGGGGTGCCGCTGTTCTGGATCCTGATCACCTCGTTCAAGGCGCGCCCGGATATCTACACCCACCCCGCGGTGTATTGGCCGCACAGCTGGCATCCCGAGAACTACAAGGCCGCGACCACCGACCTGCCGTTCTGGACCTTCCTGCGCAATTCGCTGATCATCACCGGGATCATCTCGCTGGTGAAATTCGTGCTCGGCGTATTCAGCGCGTACGGGCTGGTCTTCCTGCGGTTCCCCGGAAAGACCATCATCTTCCTGGTGATCATCGCGGCGCTGATGGTGCCCAACCAGATCACGGTGATCTCCAACTACGCGCTGATCGCCCAGCTGGGCTGGCGAAATACCTTGCAGGGCATCATCGTTCCGCTCTGCGGCGTCGCCTTCGGCACCTTCCTGATGCGCAATCACTTCCTGTCGCTGCCATCGGAGGTGATCGAGGCGGCCAGGATGGACGGCGCCAACTGGTGGCGGCTGCTCACCAGGGTGGTGCTGCCGATGTCCGGGCCGACCATGGTGGCCTTCGCGGTGGTCACGCTGGTGAACGAGTGGAACGAATACCTCTGGCCCTTCCTGATGGCCGACGACTCGCGGGTCGCCACCCTGCCGGTCGGCCTGACACTGCTGCAGAACACCGAGAATCCGAGCAGCACCAACTGGGGTCCGGTGATGGCCGGCACGCTGCTGACCATGCTGCCGATCCTCATCGTCTTCCTTGTGCTGCAACGGCACATGATCAAGGGCCTCACCTCTGGTGCGGTCAAGGGATAAAACAGGAGAAACCACGTGTCCAGTTCCAAATTTCCCGCGCTGTCGCGACGCGGATTCATCGGCCTGGCCGGCGCGGCGGCCGCGGGTGCGGTGCTCACCGCATGCGCTGGCAGCGGCGGTGGTTCCAAGCAGGGCGGCGACGCCAACACCATCACCTTCTGGTCCAATCACCCCGGCACCTCCAAGGACCAGGAGACCGAGCTGATCAACCGCTTCCAGGCCAAATACCCGGACCTGAAGGTGAAGCTGATCGACGCCGGCAAGAACTACGAGGAGGTGTCACAGAAGTTCAACGCGGCCCTCTCCGGCGGCGACCTGCCGGATGTGGTTGTGCTGTCGGATGTCTGGTGGTTCAACTACGCGCTCACCGGCGCCATCGAACCGCTCGACGCGCACTTCGCCGACGCGGGCGTGAAGCTGGACGACTACGTCGACTCGCTGGCCGCCGACTACCTGTTCAACGGTAAGCATTACGCGCTGCCGTACTCCCGCTCGACCCCGCTGTTCTATTACAACAAGGATGTGTGGGCGAAGGCGGGCCTGCCCGACCGCGGCCCGAACAGCTGGCAGGAATTCGACGAGTGGGGCCCGAAGATCCAGCAGGTCGTCGGCTCCGGCAAATTCGCGCACGGCTGGGGTGACGCCAAGAACTACCTCGCCTGGACCTTCCAGGGTCCGAACTGGACCTTCGGCGGCGCGTACTCCGATCAGTGGAAGCTGAAGTTCAACGAGCCCGGCACCATCGCCGCGGGCAACTACCTGCGCGACAGCATCAACAACAAGAAGTACGCCGCCATCCGGCCGGATATCGCGACCGATTTCGGCACCGGCGTCATCGCCTCGACCATCGCGTCCACCGGTGACCTCAAGGGCATCAAGGCCAATGCGACCGGCAAACTGGAATTCGGCACCGCCTTCCTGCCGCACCCCAGCGGTCCCGGCGTCACCACCGGCGGCGCGGGCCTGGCCATCCCGGCGCGCATCTCCGATCAGCGGAAGAAGAACGCGCTCAAGTTCATCGAGTTCATCACCAACGCCGAAAGTACGGTCTACTTCTCCCAGGCCACCGGATACATGCCGGTGCGCAAGTCGGCCGCGACCAACCCCGCCGAGGCGGATTTCCTGGCGAAGAACCCGAATTCGAAGGTCGCCATCGACCAGCTGCCGCTGACCAAATCGCAGGATTACGCGCGCGTCTTCCTGCCGGGCGGCGACCAGATCATCGGCACCGGGCTCGAGCAGATCGGCCTGCAGAACCAGGATGTCGCGACGGTGTTCGCCGATGTCAGCAACAAGCTGCAGGCGATATACGACCGGCAGATCGCGCCCAAGCTGCCCAAGTAATTCACCGCGGGAAACCGCGCCGGAACAACGGATTTCGATAGGAGACCGGATCAGCATGGCGACAGTGCAATTCGAGGGCGTCACGCACCTGTACCCGGGTGCGCCGACCCCCGCGGTCGACAAGCTGGAGCTCGATATCGCCGACGGCGAATTCATCGTTCTCGTCGGCCCGTCGGGCTGCGGTAAGTCGACCAGCCTGCGCATGCTGGCCGGGCTCGAATCGGTGGAGGACGGGCGGATCCTGATCGGCGGCCGGGACGTCACCGGCCTGCCGCCGCGGGCCCGCGACGTGGCCATGGTGTTCCAGAGCTACGCGCTCTACCCGAATATGACGGTCGCGGAGAATATGGGCTTCGCGCTGCGCAATGCGGGAATGAACAAGGCCGACACCATGGTTCGGGTGCAGGAGGCCGCCAAGATGTTGGAGCTGGAGCATCTGCTCGACCGGAAACCGGCCAAACTGTCCGGCGGCCAGCGCCAGCGCGTCGCGATGGGGCGGGCCATCGTGCGCCGCCCGCAGGTGTTCTGCATGGACGAACCGCTGTCCAACCTCGACGCCAAACTGCGGGTGAGTACCCGCTCGCAGATCGCGGGCCTGCAGAAACGGCTCGGCACCACCACCGTCTACGTCACCCACGATCAGGTGGAGGCGATGACCATGGGCGACCGGGTGGCGGTGCTGCGCGACGGCAAACTGCAGCAGATCGCCGCGCCGCGCGAACTCTACGACAATCCGGTGAACACCTTCGTCGCCGGATTCATCGGCTCACCCGGGATGAACCTGCTGGAGGCGCCGGTCCGGGATAACGCCGCCGAACTGGGCGAGCTGCGAATCCCGTTGCCGCGCATCGCGAAAGCGGGCGACCGGGTGATCGTCGGCATCCGGCCGGAGTCCTGGGAGGTCACCACCGAACCGGACAGCCTCGCGGTGGACGCGGAGCTGCTGGAAGAGCTGGGCGCCGAATCATTCGTCTACAGCCACGGCGTCACCGAGGATTGGAACAGCCGCTCCGGCAAGGTGGTGGCCCGGGTCGACCGGCGATTCCAGGTCGCGCTCGGCGACCGGCTCCGGTTGCGGCCCAAGCTGGACGAGATATTCTTCTTCGACGCCGCCACCGAGGAACGGCTGCGCTGAAGATAAAGTAGCTCTGCCCCAAAGCATTTCGGAGAAGATTCACCCGATGAGGTATCGCAACGGCACCCGTCGGGTCGCCATACTGGTGGCCGTCACGGTCGGTCTGCTGTCCGGATGCGCCGCACCGCATACGGTCGCGCGGGCGCACGCCGCTCCCGCCGCGTTCGTCCATCCCGGCGTGCTCGTCTCCCGCGAACAGCTGGACCTGGTGAAGGTGCGCCTCGCGGTCGGCCTGCAGCCGTGGAAATCCGCCTACGACAAGATGATCGGCAGCGAATACGCGTCGGCGACCCATGCCGCCAAACCGCGGCCGGTGGTGGATTGCGGCCCGTACGACAACCCGAACAATGGGTGCAGCGACGAGCGTCGCGATGCCATCGCGGCGTATACCGACGCGCTGGCCTGGTATCTGTCCGGCGATATCCGCTACGCGCACAAGGCGATCGAGATCATGGACGCCTGGTCGGCAGCGCTCACCGACCACACCGGAAGCAACGCGTCGCTGCAGAGCGGCTGGGCGGCATCGATGTGGACCAGGGCGGCCGAGATCATCAAATACGCCTACGGCGACTGGCCGAATTCCGGACGATTCGGCGACCTGTTGCGAAATGTGTACCTGCCCAAGGTGATCAACGGCTCGTCGTCCAACGGCAATTGGGAGCTGACCGAAATGGAGGCGGCCATCGGGATCGCCGTCTTCCTGGAGGATCGCCCGGTCTACGACAAGGCGGTCGGCATGTACCTGGACCGGGTACCCGCCTACATCTACCTGACCTCCGACGGGCCGCAGCCGAAGATCGCCGGACGCAATAAGCAACGCACGCCCGAGGAGATCACCAAATACTGGTACGGCCAGACGACCTTGGTGGACGGGCTGGCCCAGGAGACCTGCCGCGATTTCGCGCACACCGGATATGGGTTGTCCGCCATCGCGCATATCGCCGAGACTGGCCGCATCCAGCATCAGGACCTCTACCCGCAGGTCGCCGACCGGTTACGCGCGGCCTTCGAACTGCACGCGAAATACCAACTGGGCGAACCGATGCCGGATTGGTTGTGCGGCGGCCACCTGGAGCGTGCGCTCGGCCAGGTCACCGAGGTCGGTTACAACGCGCTGCACAACCGGATGGGCCTGGATATGCCGTACACGGGCAGGCTCACCGAGCAGCAGCGACCGACCGGAGCGGATATGTTCTCCCTCTGGGAGACGCTCACCCACGCCGACAATCCGGCGTAATCCCGCGAACGCCGGGATCCAGCCGCGGTGGCACGGCTTGGATCCCGGCACGTCCGGCGATCACCAGATCTTGACGCGCGCTTCGGGTTCCAGATACAGCGCATCGCCGGGTTCGACGCCGAACGCCTCGTAGAAGCTGTCGACGTTGCGGACGACGCCGTTGCAGCGGAACTCCGGCGGCGAATGCGGATCCACCGCGAGCCGCCGGATGGCCTCCTCCCGGCGCACCTTGGACCGCCACACCTGGGCCCAGCCGTAGAACACGCGCTGCAGGCCGGTGAGTCCGTCGATCTCCGGCGCATCCTTGCCGTCGAGCGAAATCTGGTATGCCGCAAGCGCGATCGAGAGGCCGCCGAGATCGCCGATATTCTCGCCGATGGTGAATTCGCCGTTCACCCGGTGCTCCGGGCCCAGCTCCTTGGGCGCGAACTCGCTGTACTGCTCGATCAAAGCCTTTGTGCGCTTACCGAATTCGGCGCGGTCGGCATCGGTCCACCAGTCGACCATATTGCCGTCGCCGTCGTATTTGGCGCCCTGATCGTCGAAGCCGTGACCGATCTCGTGGCCGATCACCGCACCGATACCGCCGTAGTTGGCGGCGTCGTCGGCGTGCATATCGAAGAACGGCGGCTGCAGAATCGCGGCGGGGAAGACGATTTCGTTCATGCCCGGGTTGTAATAGGCGTTCACCGTCTGCGGGGTCATGAACCATTCGGCACGGTCGACGGGGCCGCCGAGCTTGCCGAGCTGGCGATCGTATTCGGCCGCGACGCCGCTGCGATAATTGCCGACCAGATCGGTGGGATCGATCACGACGGCCGAGTAATCGCGCCACTTGTCGGGGTAGCCGATCTTCGGGGTGAACTTGGCGAGTTTGGCCAGCGCGGCCGCCCTGGTGTCCTGACCCATCCACTCCAGGTCGGTGATGTTGCGGCGGTACGCCTCCTGCAGATTCGCGACCAACTCCTCCATCCTGGCCTTCGCCTGGGGCGGAAAGTGTTCGGCCACATACAGTTTGCCGACGGCCTCGCCGAGCAGATCCTGCACCAGCCCGACGCCGCGCTTCCAGCGCTCCCGATTCTCCTGCGTGCCGCTGAGGGTGCGGCCGTAGAAATCGAAGTTCGCCTCGACGATCTCGTCGGTGAGCATCGGCGCACGCATCCGCAACACCCGGATCGCCGCCCAGGCCTGCCAATCCGCCAGATCCTCGCTCGCCCACAGTCGGGCGAAGGTGCGCAGATAGTCCGGCTGACGCACGACCATCTCGGCGAGCAGCTCGGGGCCGGGCCGGTCGACGCCCGCAGCCAACGCCGAAGCCCATGCGGCCCAGTCGAATTCCGGATTCTCCTCGGTCAGTGCGGCGAATGTGGTGAGGTTGTAACTCAATTCGGCGTCGCGGCGGCGCACCACATCCCAGTGGCCCTCGGCCAGTTTGCGTTCGAGTTCGAAGATCCGCTGTGCGGCGGCATCCGGATCGGCGGGCAGCAGTTCGGCGATGCCCGGATATCCGGCGGCCAGCCGGAACATCCCGGACACGAAATCGAGGTACTTCGCCCGGATCTCGGCGTACTCGTCCTTGCGGTAGTAGGACTCGTCCGGCAGGCCGAGCCCGGACTGGGACAGGTTTACCAGGTAGCGGCTGGAGTCTTTGTCGTCGGTGTCGACGAATGCGCTCACCGCGCCGCCGACACCGGTGCGCTGCAGCCGGCCGAGCAGTTCGGCGAAGGCCGACCGATCCGAAACCTCCTTGATCGCGGCCAGTTCCGCGGCGATCGGTTCGAGTCCGGCGGCGGCCACCGCGGCGGTATCCATGAAGCTGGCGTACAGGTCGCCGATTTTGCGGGCATCCGAACCCGGCTCGGCGTCCGCGGCCGCGGCGTCCTGGATGATCTTCTGGACGTCCAACTCGGCCTGGTCGTAGAGCGTGCGGAAGGCGCCGTCGACCGCGCGGTCCGCCGGAATCTCGTGTGTGTCCAGCCATTTACCGTTGACGTGCGCGAACAGGTCGTCCTGCACGCGCACGCGCTCGTCGAGGTGGGACAGGTCGATACCGGAGGCGCCGGTCAGCTCGGAAGTCACGCAGTCCAGTATGCCGATGCGAGGCTGGCCTGCGTGTTCTCCATCGGCGAACGGGTCAGGCCGGCAGCATGATCCGATCGAATTCACCGTCGCGCACACCGGCGAGGAAGGCATTCCACTCGGCGGGCGTATAGGTGAGCACCGTGGCGCCGTGCCGCAGCGCGGTGCCGCCGTCTGCGGTATCACCCGCGAACAGCGACGGTCCGAACGGTGCGGTTCCGGCCTTGAGATGGGTCAGGAACGAGGTCCATTCGCTGATGTTTACGGTGATGATGGGCTCTTCGGCGGTGCGGTTGGCCGGGTTGCGGCGGTATTTGCTGTCGCGGATGAGCACCGCATCACCATCGAATCGCACCTCGACGCATTGGTTGCCATTGTTGGATCGGGAAGAGGTGAACCAGCCGGTGGAAGCCGGCCATGGGCGGGCGGTGGTGGCCATGGTGAAATTTTACATGTGAGTGTTTCGCCTGATCAGAGCCAATGATTCGGTACGTGTCAACGATTGGCCCAATACGCGCAGATAGGCGAATCCGAGATCGCGCACCTGGTCCGGATCGTCGACCGAACCGCCGAATACCGCACTCTCCGCCCAGCCGAAGGTCGGCAGTTGCTCGCCCGCGAAATCGATCAGGTGGAAGCTGGAACCGCCGAGTATCGCGCCCTCGGGCGCGCTGAACGGAATGACCCTTATGTCGATGGTCTCGAGCTCCTCGAGCAGATCGGCCAGGTATTCCAGCTGGCCGCGCAGCACCTCGGGTCCGCCGGTCTGCTGCAGCAGCGTCGCCTCGCCGATCACCGCGGTCAGCTCCACCGGGTCGGCGCCGCGCAACCGCTCCTGGCGGCGCATCCGAATGGCGACAAGCTGTTCCACCTGCACCGGCCGGATCATGACATCGGCGCTGATCAGCGCCCGCGCGTAGGCCTCGGTCTGCAACAGGCCCGGTACGACGAGGCTGTCGTAGCTGCGAATGCTCTGCGCGCCGTACTCCATTCCGTACAGTCGCTGCAGATCCGGGCCGATGAGCGCCGCCGATTTGGCCCACCAGCAGCGCTGCTTACTCGCCTCCAGCAGGGCGAGCAGTTCCGCGGACTCCTCGGCATCCACCTCGAGCAGGTCCAGCACGGGACCGATCGTGTTGCCGGTCAACACCCGTCGGCCGTTCTCCACATGCGACCAGTTGGCCGGGGTGAAGCCGACGCGTTTGGCGAAGGTGGCCGAATCGAATCCGCGCTGCTCGCGCAGCTCCCGCAGCCGAAGCACCAGCTCCCAGCGCGCGACGGTCGGCGAGACGGGTGCCATGCACGGATGCTACGCCCGCGACCTGGTGCGACGGCGCGGCCACCGTCCGAAACGACACGACGTCAACACCGGGCCGTGACTATTGTCAACCCACTTGTGCCGGACTAGGGTCGGTTCCACGGTCGGTCACCCACTCCCCGCGCGATCCACCCGGCATTAGGCGAGGTTCGGCATGACAGGTAGTGAGACGGTTCCCGGGGGCTACGCGGCAGCCCAGGATTACACGGCCGTTCAGGACGCGATCGTGCGCTGTCGCGGCTACCGCAAGGATCACGGGCTGTACGGCGTCGTCGATCCGGCACTCGGCCGAATCATGTTGGAAATAGGTGCAATCGGCGCCGTCGTCATGCCCGCGCCGCTCGGTGCTCGGGTCCGCGACCGGCTCACCGCCGTCGGCCCGGTGATCGCGCATCCGCGCTCCAACCGGTGGACCTTCCTGACCGGGCCCACCGATAACTCCTACCTGGATATGAACCTCTTCGCCGACCTGTTCCGGGTGTGCGCCTCGGTGGCGCTGCCCGGCACCAGAATCGTGCTGCCGTCACCGACCGACGAGCGGGGCGGCTACCGCACCTGGATCGCGTTGCCCGACGGCGACTATCGGCCCGCGCTGGCCGAGGTCGTCGCCGTCACCAGGGCCTGCGCCGGGGGCTGGCACGAGGTCACGGAGTCGGCTGTGGAGTCAGGGTGACGCTGAACTTGTTCTCCAACGTCCCCTTCCAGTCCTGGTTGCACTTGTCGATCTTCGCCTGATCGCCGTTCGCCTTGTTGACGCAGTCGTACAAATCCTTCACGCCGGTATTAACCGCGAAGATCGTCGCTCCGATCGCGATGATCAGGCCGATGACGCCGAGAATGATGCCGGCGATGGCCATACCCTTGCCGCCGCCGTTCTTGCGCGCCAGCGCGATCACGCCGAAGATCACGGCGAGCAGGCCGAACAGATAGGCGCCGAAACACGTCACCAGCGCGATGATGCCGAGCACCAGCGCGGCGATCGCCAGGCCCTTGCTCTTGGGGGATTCCTGCCAATAGGGCCCTTGACCAGGGCCGGGGTATTGCGTCGGCGGATATTGCCCCGGCGGGGGCTGATGTTGACCAGGATCCTGGGGGTACTGATCAGGCGGCGGATACTGCGACATGTATTCCTCTCGATCGATACCACAACGTCGGGGACGGCAGGAGGTACTGATCGCGCCTGCTACACAGGAATGTTAATAGGACAAATCGTCACTGGGCGCCCAACCGGGCATGCATCTCCCAGACCAGGATTTCCGATGGCCGCCGCGCCGTCACGCGCTGCCCGCCCGAGCGGGTCAACCGCACCGCATCGCCCTCGTAGAGGGTGCCGACACCCTCCATATCCACCTCGCCACGCGCGACGAACAGGTGCAGATACGGCGCGTCGGGCAGTTCGACAGCGCCTTCCGGCATCCGGGCAACATGAAAGGCCGAATGGCTGCTGTTGATCGCGATCGCGGTTCTGTCGCGGTAGCGGGGCAGACCGGAGGCCACCGTCACCAGACGGCCGCTCGCCAGCTCGTCATCGATCTCCAGCTGCTCGTAGCCCGGCGTCAGGGCCGGTTCGTCCGGGACGACCCACATCTGCACGAAATGCACCGGTACGTCGTGTTCGGCGGCATCGGACAGCCGCCACGAATCGTTCTTCTCCGAGTGCAGGATTCCGGTGCCCGCGCTCATCCGCTGGGCCAGCCCCGGATAGATGACACCGCTGTGCCCGAGCGAATCCTGGTGCACCAGCGAGCCATCCAGCACCCAGGTGACGATCTCCATATCCCGGTGCGGATGCGTTTCGAAGCCCTGCCCCGGTGTGACGATGTCCTCGTTATTCACCAGCAACAGGCCGTGGTGGGTGTTTTCGGGGTCGTAGTGCTCGCCGAAGGAGAAGGAGTGTTTCGAATCGAGCCAGGAGACGCGCGTTTTCATGCGATCGCCCCCACGATGTACATCGATGTGTGGTGTCGTGAGTGTGGACATCGGGGTCCTCCTCTCGGGACCGTGCACCGATCGCCTTTCAGGGTAGGAGTACTTCCGTCGCGGTACTCCGAATTCCTAGTAAATTGTCCTGCACAGGGCATTTTACGCGAGCGACCTACGGGTGAACGCAAGGCGAGCAGTACCAACCGGTTCGTCGAATCGCCGGTAGCGCGGGCGTGCAGCGCGGCCGCACCGGCGCCGCGGTCGCGCGCGGGCACCGCGGCGTCGGCGTATCAGAATGGGGCACAACGGATCCGGAGGTGACGATCGCATGCGACCCGAGGCGCTCGCGGGCATCGAGCGACAACTCCGCAACCAGGCGCGGCGAGACGGCATCTCGCACTTCGTAATCGGCGTCGCGGTCTTCCGCGACCGGAAACTGCTGGTGGTGCGCCGAGTTCCGGACGACTACCACGGCGGCATGTACGAACTCCCCGGTGGCGGAGTCGAATCCGGCGAAACCTTCGCCGAATGCGTGGCGCGCGAACTACTGGAGGAGACCGGGTTGCGGGTGCGGGAAATCGTCGAATTCCTCGGCGGTTTCGACTACGCGACCCGCACCAAGGATCGGGTGCGCAAATTCACCTATGTGGTCGAGGCGGAGCCGGGCGAGGTGGCGCTGGAACCCGGCGAACACGACGCGTTCGCCTGGATCGACGCGGACGCCCTGTCGTCCCTGCCGATGGCGCCGGATATGCGCGCGGCGGTCAGCGTGCTGGTCAACGGCGCTCCGGAATGATTCCGCGGTGATCCACCGGTGATTCCCGCCGACTCGCGGTACCGGTGGTAGCGGTCGGACGCACGGTAGCCTCACGGCGTGTCCCTTGGTCGCCCCGACAGCTCCACCCCCGCGGACGAGCAATCCACATCGCTACGCGCGGCATTGCGCGGCCGGGGCGTCGCCAGATTGGCCATCGTGCGATTCACCGGACAGTTCGGCGACGGGATGTTCCAGGCGGCGCTGTCGGGAGCCATCCTCTTCAATCCGGAACGCCAGACCGACCCGCTGGCCATCGCCGCCGGATTCGCGGTGCTTTTGCTGCCGTATTCGCTGATCGGTCCCTATGCCGGTGCGTTGCTCGACCGGTGGGACCGGCGGACCGTGCTGCTGGTGGCCAATGTGCTGCGGGCCGTGCTGATCGCGGCGGTGGCGGTCGGGCTGCTGGCCGGGGCCGGGGAGATACCGCTGCTGCTGCTCGCGCTCGCGGTGGTCGGCATCAGCCGCTTCGTCCTCGCCGGCGTTTCGGCGGCGCTGCCACGGGTGCTGGAACAGCACTGGCTGGTCGCCATGAATTCGGTGCTCGCCACGGTGTCGTCCGGCTGCGCGGGCGCCGGGGCCGCGATCTCGGTCGCGATCATCGGCGGGATCGGCGCGGGCGATTTCGCCTCGGCGGTCGCGGTCGCGGTCAGCGCGATCGGCTCGGTGCTGGGCGCGCTGGCCGCCGCCGGATTCGGCGCCCGTCAGCTCGGCCCGGAGCGGGGGAGTACCGCGACCGAGGGCGCGCTGCGCGCGATCGCCACCGGCCTGCGCACCGGCGCGCGGGCGGTGTGGGAGTCGGGTGAGGTGACCACGGCGATGATCGGCATCGGCACCCATCGAATCGTCTTCGGACTCAACACCCTGATCATGGTGCTGGTGCTGCGCCAGGCGCCGGCCGAGGGCGCCGGGCTCAATAGCGGGCTGCTCGGTTTCGGCGTCGCCATCGGCTTCGTCGCGACGGGCATGCTGGTGGCCGCGGTGGTCGCGCCGCTGCTGATCCCGCGCCTCGGGCGGCCCAGGACGGTGCTCACCGGACTGGTGTTGGCCACCCTGGTGCAGCTCACGCTGGTGACGGCCACCGCCGTCGCCAGCTCCGGCGCGCATCAGCTGCTGCTGGTGGGTGCGTTCCTGCTCGGGCTGGCCGGGCAGACGGTCAAACTCACCGGCGACGCGACGTTGCAGGTCGATATCGACGACGATCGGCGCGGACAGGTGTTCGCACTGCAGGACACCGTCTTCAATATGGCCTTCGTGCTGGCCATCGGGATCACCGCGCTGGTGATTCCGGCCAACGGCCGATCGCTGCCGGTGGTATTGGCCGGGGCCGTAATCTATTGCGGCGGAATGGCCGCCATCGCATTGAACGGCAGGCGCCACCCCGCCACCAGGTGAGCGCGAATTGGTTTGCCGGGCCGGGCTTTTCCCGCGAGCCGCCGAAATAATGCGATACCGATATGTGATTCGGTTCGTCCCTATCGTCCCGCATTTTCACGATCGATTCGGGTATGTTCACCTGCCATGGGAACCCGTTGCGCACCGGCACTGTTCGGTGTGGCGCTCACCGGGCTGCTCGTCCTGCCGTGTCCGCCAGCCGAGGCCGCGCAACATCCCTGGGCGCCCCCGCCGGTAAACAGTTGCGGCGAAACGGGTTTCGATCCGCTCAATCGCGAACCGGATCCGAGCCTGCCGCCACCGCCGATCATCCAGGTACCGCCGACGATCGATATCCCGGTGCCGGTGCCCGAGCTCACCCCGGTGCCGGTGCCCGATCCGCCGCAGGACAACACCAGGATCGACGCCGAACCGCTGCCCGAGGATCCGTGCCGGAATCCATGTCCCGACATCAGGGACACGCCGAAGCCGCCGGATCCGGCCACCGACCCGGATCCGGCACCCGACCCCGGCGGCCCAACCGGATCCAGTTCCGGTTCCAGTTCGGGCTCCGGCACCGGCTCGTCGGGATCCGGATCTCCGATCAAGATTCCCAGCGTGCAGTTCCGCCCGGAGATCGAGCCGATCCCGATTCCGGTGCCCGGCGGTCCCGGTGATCCGCCGCAGCCCGCACCGCCAGAGGTGGTGCATCCGGCCGAACCCGGGCCGGTGAGCGATCCGGTGCCGCCGCCGCGGGTCGATTCGGTCGATCTGGTCGGTCAGGTCACCGGGCACGGCTCGCAGAACCGCACCGATATGCGCTGGCAGGTGGACGGCACCGACCTCGGCATCACCTGGGAGACCAAGCCGGGCGAGGTCGCGGTGATCTTCGGCGACACCTTCGGCGACGGCTGGGAGGCCGGCGGCGTCGGCGGGCCGGACTGGCGCAGCAACGTCATCGGATACAGCACCAACCGCGACCTGTCCAAGGGGCTGGTCATCGACAATATGGTGCAGAACAGCCGGTGCCACGCCGCCGAACTGCTCGGCAGCCGCAAGATCAAGAACTGGGAGACCACCACCATCCCGACCTCCGGTTTCGCCCTCGGGAACCGGCAGTACCTGAGCTATATGTCGGTGAACCACTGGAGTCGGATCCCGGGCCTGTGGTCGACCAACTTCGGCGGCATCGCCTACTCCGATGACGACGGACGCACCTGGGTCAAGGATCAGCACGCCCACTGGGACAACCTCTTCGGGCTCGGCCGGTTCCAGGTGGCGGCGATGGTGCCGCAGGGCGACTACGTGTACATGTTCGGCACGCCGAACGGGCGGGTCGGCGTGATCGGCCTGGCCAGGGTGCCCAAGGACGAGGTGCTGAACAAGTCCGCCTATCAGTACTGGGTGGGCGGCACCTGGGCGCCCGCCGCCGAAAACCTCGCGACACCACTGGTTCCCGGCATCGCGAGCGAACTCTCGGTGCGCTACGACCAGGATTCCGGGCAGTGGCAGATGGTATATCTGGATACCGCGCGCGGGACCATCGTGCTGCGCACTTCGGCTACGCCGCAAGGGATTTGGACCGATGAGGTGCCGCTGGTCGACACCTCGGACTATCCCAAGGCGTACGGCGGCTTCATCCACCCCTGGTCCACCGGTAAGGATCTGTACTTCACCATCTCGGCCTGGGACACCTACAACGTGTACCTCATGCACGCCCGCTTGGATTCGGCGAACTGAGCTGAGGCCCTGTGTCGAAGGCCCTCAGGCCCGGCGGAATTCGATGATCCGGCCGGGACGCGCCTGCGCGACCGCATCGATATCGGCGTCGGCCACCACCGCGATCACCGGATAGCCGCCGGTGATCGGGTGGTCGGCGAGGAAAATCACCGGCTGTCCGCTCGGCGGCACCTGGATCGAGCCGAGGGCCATGCCCTCGGTCGGCAGTTCGGCGTCGATGGCGCGGCGCAGCGGCGGACCCGACCGGCGGTCGAGCCGGGCGCCGATCCGGTCGGTATCGGTGGACACCACCCACCGGCCCGCGAAAAGCGTTGCGGCATCGGCGAACCAGTCGTCCCGCGGGCCGAGGTACGCGCCGATGATCAGCGGTTCCATGGAAGGCGCCGGCACAGGGGCGAATTCGACGATGGGCATGGTGCGCGGCGGTGGGCCGACCGGCAAGCGGACGCCTGGGCGCAGCGGCTCCGGACCCAGGCCGGAAAGGGTGTCGCGGCTGCGGGATCCGAGCACTGGAGCCACATCGATACCGCCGCGCACCGCGACGTAGCTGCGCAGCCCGCTCGCGCTCAGCGCCAGCCGCAGCACCTGGCCTTCCGCCAATTCCAGCACGCTGGCATGACCCACCGGGGTGCCATCGATGGACGCCTGTGCCTGCGCCCCGGTCACCGCCACTGTGACGTGCCGTTCGGCGCGCAGCGCCAATCCGCCGAGCAGCACCTCGATTCCGGCGAATTCCTCCGGATTTCCGACCAGGCGATTGGCGAGGCGCAATGAGCCGCGATCGGCCGCGCCCGCCGGACCGACGCCGGAATCGAACCAGCCGGGACGGCCCAGATCCTGGATGGTGGCCAGCGGTCCGACCTGCTCGACGACGATCATCACCGCACCGCCTCGAAGCGGACCGAGGCACCCGCCCGGACAAGTGCGGGCGGATCTCGTTCCACATCCCACATGGTGAGTTCCGTTGTGCCGATGAGCTGCCAGCCGCCGGGGGTGCCGCGCGGATAGACCGCGCTGAAACCGCCTGCCAGCGCGACGGATCCAGCCGGGATCGCGGTCCGCGACTGAGCGCGCCGCGGCACGGTGAGCCTGCCGTCGGGGGATTCCAGATAGCCGAATCCGGGTGCGAAACCGACGAAGGCGCAGCGCCACACCGTACCGGTGTGCGCGGCGATCACCTCCGCGGTGGTCATGCCGAGATGTGCGGCGACATCGGCCAGATCCGCGCCGTCATAGCGAACCGGGATCAGCACAGGCTCGTCGGCAAAATCATTGCGCGCCACTGTTTCACGGGAAACATCGGCCGAATCCCGCGCTCCCGCCGCTGTATCCAGGCGATCGAGCAGTTCCCTGCGGACCGGCTCGGCGGCCTGCGGCGAAACCAGCGTCACCAGAATGGTTTCCGAGGCGGGCAGGATATCGGCGATACCGGTGACGGGTTCCCGGCGCAGCCGGTCGGCCAGCAGCGTCGTCGTCGCATGATCCGGCGGGGTGAGCAATAGCGCGCGATCACCGGCAGCGCGAATCAGCCGAGCCGGGTCGAGCCGGGTCGGCGGGCCCTTCGGGGCCGGATCCGTCATCGCACCGCATCCATTACCGCAGCACCGGAGGTTATCCGGTGGTTCACCAACCGTGGGAGCAGATGGTACCGCGCGGAAAGTGGGGACCTCACACGAAGGCTTCGACCGGAATTCCGGCCTCGGTGAGACTGCCACGGATCAGCCTCGCCATCTCCACCGCGGCCGGAGTATCGCCGTGCACGCACAGACTCGCCGCGGCGACCTGCACCTCACCCGAACCGTCGACGATCCGCGCGGTACCCGACATCGCGATCGAAACCGCCTGCGCCACCGCCTCCTTCGTGTGCAGCACCGCGCCGGGCAGCTTGCGCGAGGCCAACAGACCCTCGGCGGTATAGGCCCGATCGGCGAAACCCTCGCCGACGAACCTGATCCCGGCCTCCTCGGCGGCCTTCGCCATATGCGTATCCGCCGGCCCGAGCAGGGCCAGCTCGCCGTCGAAATCGACCATCGCGCCCACCAGCGCGGCCGCGAGCCTGGGATCGCCGGCCGCCGAATGGTAAAGCGCGCCATGCGGTTTCACGTATCGCACCCGATCACCCGCGGCGCGCGCGAAAACATCCAGGCTGCCGATCTGGTACAACACCTCGTCACGCAGCTCGGCCGGTTCGATGGCGATCGCACGTCTGCCGAAACCGGCCAGGTCGCGATGACCGACATGGGCGCCGATCCGGACGCCGCGCTCCACGGCGAGCGCACACGTGCGGCGCATGATCGACGGATCGCCCGCGTGAAAACCACACGCGATATTGGCGCTGGTGACGATATCGAGCATGGCGGCGTCATCGCCCATGGTCCACGACCCGAAACCCTCACCGAGATCGCTATTGAGATCGAGCGGCATCAGGGCTCCTTTCTATGACGCGAGGACTATCTCCAGACTGTCACGTCCGCGTCGGGTCGGCTTACCCGATCAGCATGTACGACGGGCGGTATTCGGCCGTCGCCGGGGGCAGGCCGAAATCCAGACTGCTCAACACGGGTAGACGTGCACTTCGGTCGCCTTCACCGCGAAGTAGACCGGCAGACCCGGCGCGAGATCCAATTCCGCGACGGCGGCGGGCGTCAGGTCGGCGGCCAGGCCGGGGGAGCCGTCGGGGTTGTCCGCACCACGCACTCTGATGATTCCGCCGCGATCGGTGAGTTCGGCGATCCGGATCCGGAAGGTATTGCGCGGGCTGCCTTCCGGCTGTTCACGATGCACCGCCACCGCCGAAGGCGCGAACACCGCAGCCGCCCGGCCGCCGCGGGTCAGCGCGCCGTCAACGCGTCCCAGCACTTCTACACCGTCGGCCAGTACCGCGCCGACCTCGTCATTTCCGGCCCCCGAACTGCTCGCGGCCGTGCCGACCAACAGGTTCACCCCGGCGACCCGCGCCGCGAACCCGCTGCGGGGACGCGTCAAAACCCTTGTGACTGGACCTGATTCGACGACACGGCCCGACTCGATCACCACCAGGCGATCGGCCAGCGTGAGCGCATCGATGATGTCGTGGGTCACCAGCACCGCGCTGCGGGTCGCCCGCGAATGGTCGATTGTTCCGCGGCCCGCCGCCGACCCGGGATCATTCGGCACCGAGCCGCGTCGCGCTCGCGCACCGGCAAGGATGCCGCCCAGCGATCTGATTCGGTCCCATGCTGTAAGGCTCGATCTGCCGACAGCCCATGCGGCAGAGCTTGATTCGAAATCCAGCGGGTCGGCGGCGGGATCACGCAGTACCTGGCGCAGCAGCGCCCGCATCGCCGGTGCCACGGCGACATCCAGTGCCGCCATCGGCTCGTCCAACAGAATCAGCCGCGGCTGTACGGCGAGCGCCCGCGCCAGCGCCACCCGCTGCGCCTGGCCCCCGGACAGTTGCCCCGGTTTGCGCCGTGCCAACTCCAAAGCGTCGACGGCGGCCAGCCATTCGTGCGCGACGGCCCGCGCGGCGCCCGCCCGCAGCCCACCGCTGCGCGGCCCGAATGCCACATTCTGCGCCACCGTCAGATGCGGAAACAGCAGCGGATCCTGCGCGAGCAGCGAGATCCCGCGCCGATGCGGCGGCACGGCAATCGATTTCCCGGTATCGGTCAGCGTCCGCCCACCGAGCCGCACCTGCCCGGCGTCGGGTCGTACCAACCCGGCGATCACATCCAGCAGCGTCGACTTCCCGGCCCCATTGGGCCCGAGCACCGCGAGCACCTCACCCGCGCCCACCTCCAGCCGCACATCGAAATCCCGATCCGCCAGCCGTGCACCAACTTCCAATCCCGCATTCGGGTCATCTGCCAGCCCGGTCATCGCCGACCACCGACCATCTGCCCCACGGACGGCCCCCAATCCCAGTTCGTACCGAACCCCGTTGCCGCGGGCCACCGGCATACGCACACCGCTACGTCCACGAGTGGCTGTGCACCGACGGCACCACTGTGAGCCGATCGCTGGCTACGAATCCCGTTCGCATCGCGCCAATCCGGCACAAAGCGAGATGGCTCACTTGCTGACCGATCCGCCCACCGGCGCACGGATACGCCGCGTCGCCACCATGGCCGACCCATCAACCCTTGCCGCATGGCCCAATTCCATTCGCACCACGCCAATCCCGCGCAGGACGGGATCGCGCAACCGCTGACCGATCCCGCCTCCGGTGCGCAGTCACCTCGCGTCGCCATGGCAGACCCGGCATCGACTGGTCGTTTCTCTCGATCCCATTCGCGCCAGGCCTATTCGGCACAGCACGGGAATGCACGCTCACCGGTTGCCCGCACATCGCCGCGTTTACTTCCCGGCGACGCCGTTCCGTTATCCCACAGCCGATTCCCGAATCCCATTCATGCGGCACCGATACCACGACGACGCGGCTCATCGGTCGGCTCCCGTGTCGGGGCGCGGTTGGGTTCCGGGGCGCCACCATTCGCGGATTGTCGAACGGCCGCTTTGGAGGGCGGTGCCGGGCATTGGGCCGGAGCGGCGGTAGGCGATCAGGACGATGAGGACGGCGACTATGACGAGCAGGACCGAAAGGGCTACCGCCGCATCGGGATCGGCTTCGCGTTCCAGGTAGATCTCCAGCGGCAGGGTGCGGGTGCGGCCCTGCAGGCTGCCCGCGAAGGTGATGGTCGCGCCGAATTCGCCGAGGGCACGGGCGAAGGACAGCACCGCGCCGGACAGCAGCGCGGGGCGCAGCAGCGGGAGGGTGACCCGCCACCACACCGTCGTCGGGCGGGCGCCGAGTGTCGCGGCGATCTGCTCGTAGCGGTTACCCGCCGTGCGCATCGCGCCCTCCAGGGTCAGCACCAGAAAGGGCAGGGCGACAAAGGTTTGCGCGAGCACCACGGCGGTGGTGCTGAACGCGATATGAATTCCGGCCGCCTCCAACTGTTTTCCGAGCAGCCCCTGGCGCCCGAAGGTGTACAGCAGCGCGATACCGCCGACCACCGGCGGTAATACCAAGGGCAGCAGCACCATTGCTCGCAGCAGCGGCAACCCGCGCCAGCGCGACCTGGCCAGCACCGCCGCCATCGGCACCCCGAGCAGCACACAGAGCACGGTGCTCGCGGTCGCGGTGCGCAGGCTCAGCCAGAGCGCGTCCTGTGAGGCGGGTGTGCGCACCGCGGTGAGAAAGCGCGACCATTGGACCCCGTCGGCCAGCGCCACCAGCGGCAACAGCACCAGCGCGAACCCGGCCGCCGACGGCAGCAGCAACCAGCGCGGAAGCCCCGTCTTCACCGGAAATACCCGCAGGCATTACCCCGCCGCTTCGCTCGCGCGGCCACCTACGGCGCCCCGAATCCGGCTCCCTGCAGCGCCGCCCGCCCCTTCGGCCCGGTGACCAGGCCCTCGAATTCGTGCGCCAACTTCTCCTGCTTCGAATCCTTCAGCACCGCAATGGGATAGGTGTTGACCGCGGCGGCGGACTCCGGCATCGAAACGGTGGCCACCTTCGCACCCGCCGAGGCTGCGTCGGTCACGTACACCACGCCCGCATCGGCCTGGCCTGAGGTCACCTTGGTGAGCACATCCGTCACCGACTGCTCCTCGCTCACCGGTTTCAGCGCGACACCCGCCGCATCGGTGACCTTCTTGGTGGCCCGCCCGCACGGCACCGGCGCGGCGCACACCACCAGCTGCAACCCGGGTTGGGTCAGATCACGCAGTCCGGCAATGTGTTTCGGATTGCCGGGCGCGGTGACGATGGTGAGCACATTGGTGGCGAAGTTCTGGGTGGCCTCGGTGATCCGGCCGCCCTTGACCGCGGTATCCATGGTCACCGGGTCGGCGGCGGCGAAGACGTCGGCGGGCGCGCCCTGATTGATCTGCGCCGCGAGGTCGGAGGAACCGGCGAAGGAGAACTGCACCTTGGCGCCGGGATGATCGGCCTCGAACTGTTCGGCCAGATCAGTGAACACCTGCTTCAGCGAGGCGGCCGCGTATACCGTCACGGTGCCGGTGTCCGAGCCGGATTTACCGGAATCATCACTGCCGCAACCGGTTACCACCACCGCGGCGAGCGCGCCGACGACCGACGCGGCGACCACCCGGTTCATTCGGCGGCCGTTTCGACCACGACGGTGGTCGCCTTCACGCTGGCCATCGCCACGCTTCCGGGTTCCAGCCCCAGCTCGCGCACCGCATCGGCGCTCATCAACGACACCATTGTGAACGGTCCGCATTGCATCTCCACCTGAGCCATTACCGTGTCGGTCACCACGCGAGTGACCAAGCCGGGAAACCGATTACGCGCCGAGCTGGCGCTGCCGAGCCGAGCCCGCGGTGTCCGTGCCTGCTCGACGGCCAGGGCCGCGAGTTCTTTGCCATCGATCACCAACCGGCCGGAGGAATCCTTCGTCGCGGTGAGCGCACCGGCATCGATCCAACGGCGCACGCTGTCGTCGCTGACGCCGAGCAGTTCGGCGGCGTCACGGATTCGCAGGGTCGCCACGCGCCGAGCTTAGTTCCGCGAACTCGGACAAACCAATCGTATGAATCCGCAAACGCGGAGGAAAACCGGGCGGACATGGTTGTGTTCTCCGCCGAGCAGTACGCTCGACCGGGTCATGGCCATGAATTTCGTTGACTTCGGTCGGCGCCTGTTCGACCCGTCCTGGCTCGAGCAATGGATCACCGTCACCACCGCGTGGGTGGATCCGGTTGCCGACCTGGGCTCGGGTGCGGTCACCGCGCTGGTTCCCGATGTCCTGATGACGGTGCTCAGCGAGGGCATCCTGAGCCGCTTCGGCGGGCAGGAGGTCAGCGCCACGCTGCTCGGCCACGACCTGCACGCCACGCTGGACGTGCTGAAGGTGCGCAGGCGCGGCGCGCATTTCCAGACCAAGACGATGCTGTCGGCACTGCGCTGGGACGAACATCCGATCGAGCAGGTCACCGTCATCGCGCACGGCGTCCGCCTGATCCCCGGCGTGCCCGCGAAGGTACGCAGCTCACAGCTCGATATCGACGGTGTCATCACCACGGCGGCGCTGGTCGGCTGGCTCAACACCCGGCAACCGGAGTGGCGGCTCACCGTGCACAAATCCGGCCTGATCCGCGCCCATCACCGCAAAAGACGCCTGACCGCCCTGGTGGACGCCTCGGTGACGGACAATCAGCTCGCGCTGGAGATCAAGCGGGCCGGCTGGTTCGGCATCCGGCTGCCGCGCCGCCTCTACCGCGTGCCGCCCGTCCCGCTGACCGACCTGCCGAACAACGCCCGCGTCGTACAGGCCGTCCGCGACGGCCACCTGATCCGCTGGCGCGTCGAACTCCCGGAGATAGTGGGCTCCTTCGATTTGGCGCAGATCCGCGCCGCGATCGTCGCGGGCACCACCCTGATCGTCTTCTGAAACCCGGCTCAGCCCTGGGTTTTCCACCATTCCCGCAGCGCGGCCTCGGCCTCCTCGCGGGTCATCGGACCGCGATCGAGCCGCAGCTCCTTGAGGTAGCGCCAGGCCTTGCCGACCTCGGGTCCCGGCCGCAACCCGAGCAGTTCCATGATCGCATTGCCATCCAGGTCCGGCCGCACCCGATCCAGATCCTCCTGCTCCTGCAGCCGGGCGATCCGCGCCTCCAACTCGTCGTAGGTGGCGCGCAACGCGGCGGCTCGGCGCTTATTGCGGGTGGTGCAGTCGGCGCGGACCAGCTTGTGCAGCCGGGGCAGCAGCTCACCCGCGTCGGTGACGTAGCGGCGCACCGCGGAATCGGTCCACTGTCCCTTGCCGTAGCCGTGGAACCGCAGATGCAGGAACACCAGCCGGGCCACGTCCTCGGTGAACTGCTTCGGATACTTCAGCGCCCGCATCCGCTTGCGCACCATCTTCGCGCCGACCACCTCGTGATGGTGGAAGCTGACGCCGCCGCCCGGCTCGTTGCGCTTGGTATCCGGTTTGCCGATGTCGTGCAGCAGCGCGGCCCAGCGCAGCACCAGGTCCGGATCGCCCTCCTCCTGATCGATCGCCTGCTCCAGCACCGTCAGCGAATGCCAGTAGACATCCTTGTGCTGATGGTGCTCGTCGATCTCCAGCTTCATCGCGGGCACCTCGGGCAGCACCAGCTGTGCCAAACCGGTCTCGCACATGATGTTGATGCCATCGATCGGATGCGCGGCGGCGATCAGTTTGTCCAGTTCGGCGCGGACCCGTTCGGCGGTGATCCGCTCGATCTCACCGGCCATCTCGGTGATCGCCGCCCGCACCCGAGGGGCCAGCTCGAATCCCAGCTGGGCGACGAACCGGGCAGCGCGCAACATCCGCAGCGGATCGTCGTTGAACGAATCATGCGGCGCCGCAGGGGTATCCAGTATTCCCGCGAGCAATGCGTCCATTCCGCCCAGCGGGTCGACGAATTCCAGCTCACCGTCCGCGCCGATCTTCACGGCCATCGCGTTCACCGTGAAATCGCGGCGGATCAGATCACCCTCCAGCGTGTCACCGAAGGTGACCTGCGGATTGCGCGAAACCCGGTCGTAGGCGTCGCTGCGGAAGGTGGTGATCTCCAACTGCTGGCCGGATTTGCTCGCGCTCACCGTGCCGAAGGCGAGCCCGCCGGTATCCCACAGGTGATCGGCCCAGCCGCGCATCAGCTCCTGCACCACCTCGGGCCTGGCGTCGGTGGTGAAATCGAGATCGGTGCCCAGCCTGCCGAGCACCGCGTCACGCACGCTGCCACCGACCAGATACAGGTCGTGCCCGTGTGCGCCGAACAGCGCACCGAGGGGCTTCAATACATCGGACAACCGTTCCAGCGTGACCGCCGCCGCGGCGAGCAGCCGGGTACGTCGATCCAGCACTGCATCCTCGGACTTGGGCGAAACCACGAAGAAGCAGCTTACTGATTTCGCTGCCGCCCTACCGATACCCGGTGGTTGCACGGGTGCGGAATACCAACCCAGTAGGATTGCTTGGTGTCTCCGGCCGATCGTGCGAACAGTAGACGCCGCCAGCCCCGGCGCCGCGGTTCGGCCGCCAGCGCGGCGAAACCGCGCATGCGCACCGTCCGGGAAACGTCGGCGGGCGGCCTCGTCGTCGACGGATTGGACGGCCCGCCCGAAAATCGCAGTGCCGCACTGATCGGTCGCACCGATCGGCGCGGCAGGCTGCTGTGGTCCCTGCCCAAGGGACATATAGAAGAGGGTGAAACCGCCGAGCAGACCGCGATTCGCGAGGTGGCCGAGGAGACCGGAATCAACGGGGTTGTTGTCGCCGAATTGGGCAGCATCGATTATTGGTTCGTCACCGACGGCCGTCGGGTACACAAGACCGTGCATCATTATTTGCTGCGTTCGGTCGGCGGCGAGCTGTCCGACGCCGATGTCGAGGTCACCCAGGTCGCGTGGGTTCCGTTGAGCGAGTTGGATTCCCGGTTGGCCTACGCGGACGAACGCAGGCTGGCCGAGGTGGCGAACCGACTGATCGACCGGATGGAGACCGGCAAGCGATGACGCGTGGACCGCGCCCCGAGCGCCGGGCTCGGCCGAAACAGCGAAGTGTAATGCGGCTCGTCACGGCGTTGCTGGCCGTCCTCGGCTCGGTGACACTGGTCGGGCCCGCCGGTGCACAGCCGAGCAGCACCACCAACGCCCCGACGGCGCCGGAATTCCTGAAGCTGACCCTGGATTCGGTGAGCCCGACCGCGGTGACCGCGAACAGCGATCCGCTGCTTACGGTTTCGGGCACCGTCACCAATATCGGCAACCGGGTGGTGAAGGACATCATCATCCGGCTGCAGCGCGGCGCGGCCATCAGCGCTCCGGCCAACCTGCGCGCGACGCTGCGCTACGACCAGGTGAACTTCGACACCCCGGCTCCGTGGGAGGACATCTCGAACGAATTGAGTCCCGGGCAGCGCCAGCAGTTCACGCTGAGCGTCCCGCTGCGGGGCAAGCCCAATCAATCGCTCGAGATCACCAAACCCGGCGTCTATCCGCTGCTGCTGAACGTCAACGGGCAGCCCGATTTCGGCGGGCCCGCCCGGCTCGACGACGCTCGCTTCCTGCTGCCCGTGCTCGGCCTGCCGCCCTCACCGGACAGCTCCGACCCCGGCCCCGTACTACCGCCCACCGACGCCCCGATCGCCACCACCATGATCTGGCCGCTGGCCGACCGGCCGCGCATGGTCGGCGGCCAGCTCGGCACGGTGGACCGGCATGTCGAACTGACCGATGACGAGCTGGCCGCCTCATTCGGCAAGGGCGGCCGCCTCGATCAACTGCTCGGCGCACTCGAATCCGTGGTCGGCACCAGCACCGGCCGGGACCGGCCCGCCGTCGCCAACGCCATCTGCATCGCCGTCGATCCCGATCTGGTGCGCACCGCACAGGCCATGGTCAAGGGTTATCGGGTGCTGGCGAGCCCATCCGATCCCGGCGGCGCGACCCGACCCGGCACCGGCGCCGACGCGGCACAGGCCTGGCTGGACCGCCTGCGTGCGCTCGCCGAAACGATGTGCACGATCGCGCTGCCGTTCGCCCAGGTCGATCCCAGCGCGCTGGCCGCGGTGAACGATCCGGACCTGTCCGCCGAGGCGCTCAACGCGCCCGCCGACATCGTGGACGAGGCGCTCGGCATCCGGTCGCTGCGCGGTGTCAGCCTGCCCGACTCCGGCAGCATCGACGCCGGCGCCGGAATGCTGTTGCGCGGCCGCGGATTCGGCACGACGGTGCTCGCGGACTCGGCGGTCACCGCGGTCGGCGATCCGACCCCGAAGGACGCGCCTGCGAGCGCCGGTCATGGCTCGGGCACCGCAAGCCAGGCCGCGAGTCAGTCGGTGGTCGAAACCGGTACGCCGGATATGGTCCGGCTGCCCGATATCACCGGCCCGGCCGCCCACCCCGAAACTCCGGCGACCCCGCCCGCCGATCCGGCGCTGCGCGCGGCCACCTTCGACATCTGGTCGGCCACGGCACTCGCCGCGGTCGGATCCAACCCGCCGACCCCGTCGTTCACCCCGGCCAAGGTCCGCTACGACGTGGCCGCCGACTCCAGAGCCGCCCGATTGCAGGACGCGCTCGGCGCGGTCTCCTGGGCCGCGCTCAACCCGCAACCGAATCACCCGCGCACGCTGCTGCTCATGCCGCCACAGCAGTGGGGCGCGAACCGGGACGAGGCCATCACGCTGCTGCGTCACCTCGACCTGATGATCCACGGCAATCTGGCCACCGCGCGCCCGTTCGCCGAACTGCTCGCGACACCGCCGGACCCGCAACCGTACGAACTGGATTATCTGCATCGGGCGCAGCAGGACGCGGTACCAGGCGGTTTCGTACTGCCGGTGCGGGACCAGGCCGCCCGGATCACCGATCTGCAGCGCGCGCTGCTCGACGTCCCTGAGGCCAAACCGACACCGCAGGACTACCTCACCCCGCTGCGCGACGATCTGATCCGCGCGCTGACCCTGTCCGACCGGCGCACCGGCGACACCGCCCAGCCGGATACCTTCGCCCAGCGGCGAATCGCGCAGACCACGCGCGCGCTCGACGACCTCTACGGCGGCGTCACCGTGCTTCCGCCCGGCGGGGTCTACACCCTCGCCACCGAGCAGAGCCCATTGCTGCTGGTCGTGCGGAATAAGCTGCCGGTGACCGTCCGGGTGAAGTTCAAGATCACCGCGCCGCCCGAGACGAAGATCACGGATCTCCCCGAGCAACAACTGCCACCGAACAGCACCCGTTCGTTCCAAATCCCGACCGAGGTCACCTATAGCACTAGCCTGCGCATTCCGATCTCCCTTACCACGCCGGACGGTATTGCGCTAGGTGCGCCGACGGAAGTATCGGTGCGTTCGAATGCTTATGGTCAAGCGTTCGCGATAATTACCGCATGTGCCGGAATACTGCTGTTCCTGTTGGTCGGCCGTCGCCTGTGGCGTCGGTTCCGCGGGCAACCCGACCCGGCGGACGAGGGTGTCGACCCCAACACCCAGCGCCGGGTCTATAGGTACTGGCGTGCGCGGAACCGAGTGCTGCAGCAGGAACAGGAACACCAGGAGGTCTGATGAGCGACGATGAATATTCCGCTCATCGCCCCAGGTCAGGCGACCGCCCCGAGGGGCAGCCGCCCCGCCGCGCACCCGCAGCCCCCTGGGAGCGGGGTGTGCCGCCGCACTCGGACCCGGAGGAGCCGGGCCAATACGACGACTCCTATGCCGACCCCCGCGTACCCAGAGTGAGCCGTCCCGGACCCCCGCGGCGCATTCCGCATCCGTCAGGTCCGCTGCCACCCGTCCCACCTCCTTCCGGCGGCATGCGGCAGGTGCCGCCACCCTCCGGACCAATGCCACCCGTGCCACCGCCCACCGGCGGAATGGCGCCGATCTCCCGGCCGATGCCACGGCAGCAGCCCGCCCCACCGCAGCGCCCCGGCCCGCATCCGGGTGAGCGGCAGTATCCGGCGCCGCCGCAGCGACAGAACCCGCCGCCACCCCAGCGGCAAAATCCGGCACCGCCGCGGCAGAATCCGCCGCAGCAGATGCCGCCGGGCCCGCGCCCGGCACCGCCGAACCGGATGCCGCCACGGCGGCCCGGCCCGCCCGGCACCGGTCCATTCCCCGCCGCGCAGCCGACCCGGGTGCCGCCGCCGCACTACGACGCGCCCCGGCCGCAGTACGACACACCACCACCGGCCCGTCCGCCGCAGCCACCGGCGCGCCGCCCGCGACCGCTGGTCGAACGCGCGGATTCACCGGCGGACCACACCGTCACAGGTGAGTTGTCCCAGGTCAAGGCGCCAGAGAAACCGCAGAACGCGAACGCCCGCCTGGTCAGGGACTCCGGTTCCATCGCGGTCGCCACGCTGATCAGCCGGATCACCGGCTTCGTGAAGACGCTGCTGCTGTTGACGGTGCTCGGCCCGGCCATCGCCAGCGCTTTCCAATCGGCGAACGTGGTTCCGACGATGATCACCGAGCTGGTGCTGGGCGCGGTGCTCACCGCGATGGTGGTCCCGACGCTGGTCCGTGCCGAGCAGGAGGACGAGGATGGCGGCGTCGCGTTCACGCGCAGGCTGGTCACCATCGCATTCGCGATCCTGTTCGTGGCGACCGTGCTCGCGATGGCCGCGGCGCCGGTATTGGCGAGCCGCGTCTTCCTGTCCTCGGACGGCAAGGTCAACACCCATCTGACGACTGCGCTGACCTGGCTGCTACTTCCCGCGATCCTGTTCTACGGGATGTCGGCCCTACTGATGGCCATCCTGAATACACGGCAGGTATTCCGTCCCGGGGCCTGGGCGCCGGTGCTGAACAATGTCGTCGTACTCGCCGTACTGGCGCTGTACGCGCTGACGCCGGGCGAGATAACGCTCGACCCGGTTCGGATGAGCGATCCGAAACTGCTCGTACTCGGCATCGGCGTCACGGCCGGTGTGGTGGTCCAGGCGCTGAGCCTGCTGCCCGCGATCCGGCGCAACCGGATCGACCTGCGGCCGCTGTGGGGCATCGACGATCGGATCAAGCAGTTCGGCAGGATGGGCGCGGCCATCATCCTGTACGTGCTGATCAGCCAGGTCGGCTTCATCGCGGCCAACCACATATCCTCGGCCGCCGACGAGGCGGGTCCGGCGATCTACCAGACGGCCTGGCAGCTGCTTCAGGTCCCGTACGGCGTTATCGGCGTCACGCTGCTCACGGCGATCATGCCGAGGTTGAGCCGCAACGCCTCGGCCAACGACACGCCCGCCGTAGTCGATGATCTGTCGGTCGCGACCCGGCTGACGATGATCGCCATGGTCCCGATCGTCACCTTCATGACGGTGGCGGGGCCGCAGATCGGCGAGGCGCTCTTCGGTTACGCGCGATTCGCCCACAACGCCGAGCGCCTCGGTCATGCGGTGAGCTGGTCCGCCTTCTCGCTCATTCCATACGCCATGGTGCTGATTCATCTGCGCGTCTTCTACGCGCGAGGTCAGGCATGGACGCCGACCTGGATCATCCTCGGCATCACCACCGTCAAGATCCTCGTCTCGGCACTGGCCCCGGTCATCGCGAGCGACAGCGATCAGGTCGTCGTCATACTCGGTTTCGCCACCGGACTCGGCTTCGCCACCGGCGCCATCATCGGCGGCTACCTCCTGCACCGCAGCCTCGGCGATCTGCGCATGGTCAACGTCGGACGCACCGTGACCAGAGTGGTCCTGGCTTCGCTCGCCGGCGCGGCCGTCATGTACATCTTCGACAGAGTGGTCGGCTTGGACCGGCTGCACGGCGGCCCCGGCGCGCTCATCCGGGTGACCCTGTCCGCCATCGTCATGTTCGGTGTCGCGTTCGGTCTGATGCGGCTGGCCGGAATCCCGGAAATCGTCGCCATCACCGTCGCGATCTCCCGGCGGCTCGGCTTCACCCCGCCCGCGCCGGAACTCGATCTGGAGAGCCCGGTCGAGGACGAATACGCCACGACCGTGCTGCGTAGGCCCGACTACTATGCCTACCCGGCATTCGACCCGGTCATGGACACCCAGACCATGGTGCTACCCGTGATCCGACCCGACACGGTTGACAACACCAGGGTGGGTCAGTTCCCGTACCCTGTTCGGCAGAGAAGCACAAGTGGCGAATTCACCGGAACTTCGACACATCAGGGCGAAGGAGGAACGAGGGTGAGCGACGACGCGGTGGGCGGCGTCCCGGCCGCCGATTCTTCTGCGACCACGGCAGGTGGACTTTCCACGGATGTCCCGCCCGTCGCGGGGGATGCGTCGAACCCCGCCTCCGTGAAAGAACCGGATACCGGTCCGCCGGGTATGCCCGATGCGCCGGAGGAGGAGCAGCCGGAGGAGCACGACCCGGTCTACGACACGGGTATGCATCCGGTCGCGTCGCAGCTGCCGCCGATGGGCGGTGGCGAGCCCGCGGGTTCGCGCCGGACACCGCGCGGTCCCAAGCTCATTCCGGGCGCTTCGGTCGCAGGCGGCCGCTACCGGCTGCTGGCCGGCCACGGCGGCGCGCGCGGCCTGAAGTTCTGGCAGGCCCTCGACATCAAACTCGATCGCGAGGTCGCGCTCACCTTCGTCGACGCCGATCAGAAGGCCACCGAAAACGCCGGTCACGACGGCCCGCAGGCCATCCTGTCGCGCACGCTGCGGCTCGGCCGCATCAATTCGCCCGGTCTGGCCCGCGTGCTCGATGTGGTGCGCGGCAGTTCCGGCGGCATCGTGGTGGCCGAATGGACCCCGGGTCGGTCGCTACGCGAAATGGCCGAGACGGTGCCGTCACCGATCGGCGCCGCTCGCGCGATCCGCGCCCTGGCCTCGGCCGCCGAGCTCGCGCATCGCGGCGGTGGGTCGCTGTCGATCGATCATCCGGACCGGGTGCGCATCAGCGCCTCCGGTGATGCGGTGCTCGCCTTCCCGGGCACCCTGTCCGATTCGGACGCGCAGTCCGATGTTCGTGGTCTCGGCGCCATGCTCTACGCGCTGATCACCGCCCGCTGGCCGATCCGCACCGGCGGTATGACCGGAACCGCCGCGACCGTCGGCGGGCTGCGGCTCGCCGATTTCGGCCCCGACGGCACCCCCATCGAACCGCGCCAGATCCGGCCCGAGGTGCCGTTCGAGATCTCCGCGGTGGCGGTGCGCTCGCTGGAGTCGAACAAGGGCGTCCGCACCGCGGCCACCGTGCAGCACGTGCTCGAACAGGCCTCGGTGGTCGACCAGAAGACCGATTTCATCCCCGTACTGCGCCTCGGCCAGCGCCAGGGCACTCGGGAGAGCGACGATTCGCTCGCCGATCCGGAACTGCTCGCCGCCGAGCGGGAACGCTCGCAGCGGATGATGTGGATCATGGTCGGCCTCGGCGTGCTGGCCGCGCTGGTGGTCGGCATCGTGATCTGGTGGATGGTCAGCGTCTTCGCGCCCGGCGCCTCGGACGCACCGTTGAACGAGCAGCGCAATATCGGCCTCACCACCGCGAGTGCGCCGCCGCCCGCACCGTCCGCATCCGGTCCGAGCCCGACCCCGGCGGGCGGCGTTCCGGTGCCGATCACATCGGTTTCGGTGTTCTCCCCGGAGGGCACCCCCGACAACCCGGGTGGCGTCGCCGCGGTGCTGGACAGCAACCCGTCCACCACCTGGCGCACCGATCAGTACTTCCAGCAGTTCCCGGCCCTCAAGAAGGGGGTCGGGATCATGGCGACGCTACCGAGTCCGGCGAAGCTGACCACGGTCGCGATCACCTCGCCGAGCCCGGGCACCCAGGTGGAGATCCGCACCTCGCCGACCGAATCGCCGACGCTGGACCAGACCCAGCTGATCGGCTCGGCACGACTAAACGACGGTGTCACCGAGATCCCGGTACGCACCGACCAGGCCGCCCGCTACGTACTCGTCTGGATTACCGGGCTCGCGAACAACGGCGGCCAATTCCAGTCCGCCATCGCCGAAATCCGCTTCGACGCCGCACCCTGATTCGACCAACCCGGCCGGTGTAGCCACCCCGGTCGTCACCTTCCGCCCGCCGGTGTCCGCTCCCCGGGCCCGAGAAAAACTTCCCACTTCCCGCATTCAACCGCTGCGGTCTGGTTGCTGCCGAATCGTCCCGGAAGTTATGATTCGCTTCGCGCTCTCGAGCAGGGGAGCTTCCCGGGATCTGTCGTTTCGATTCCGGATGCTGCGAAAAACTGGCGGCGGTCTCGCATGTCCGCCGTCGCTATGAGCGCTATTCGAGGGGTTGGCTTTGTCGTCGGAACGGAACGAGAATTTCCGCGGGGGAACAGCGCGCGCCGCCGTGCACCGCGAGCGCTCGTTCATGCTCGATGAGCTCACCGACGTAGAGCTATTGAAAGCGCACGTTGGCGGCCAGCGGCACGCATTCGCCGAGCTGCTGCGCCGCCACAACGACCATCTCTGGCAGACCGCGCTGCGCACCTCGTATACCCGCGAGGACGCGGCCGACTCCCTGCAGGACGCGCTGCTCTCGGCGCACCGCACCGCTGCGTCGTTCCGGGCCGAGGCCGAGGTCCGCAGCTGGCTGCACGCCATCGTGGTGAATGCCTGCCTGGACCGGATCCGCCGCAACAAAACGCGGTACGCGATCTCGCTCTCGCCGGAAACCATGCCCGAACCGAGCGACGACCGCGACGAATTCGCCGAGCTGGAGATGTCCCTGGTGGTCGACCGCGCACTGTTCTCGCTGCCGCCGGATCAACGGACCGCCCTGGTTGCGATCGATCTGGAGGGGTATAGCGTGTCGGAGGCCGCCGCGATGCTGGGCGTCCCGGAGGGGACGATCAAGAGTCGATGCGCGCGGGCCCGCCAGCGACTTCAGGAACGGCTGGAATTTCTGCGGGATCCGGGGAACCGGAAGTAGTTGAGATGCGTCATTAATAGTGACGACCCACTGAACGATGTACATGCAGGCCCCCCGGTGCTCGGGGTTTGCCCGTGATGTCAGCTGAGAAAACGAAGGCGGAGGTGCGATGGCGACCCGGTCCGTGCCGCAGCCCCCGTTCTCACCGGAACTGCTCGCCGATCTGCACGCCGACAACGTGGCCCCGGAGCTGCGTGCAGAACTGCTGCCCGCCGTCCAGCGCGATCCGGAGGCGATGCGCTTCCTGAATTCGCTCGACGCCGTCGACGCGGAACTGCGCGCGCTCGGCCGTGATGAACGCATCATCCATCCGATGCCCGATGACGTGCTCGCACGACTCACTCGGTTCGTCGACGATCTGGATATCTCCGAAGGCCCGACCGAGCGGGTCGCGACCGTGCACCGGCTGCCGGTCGCCGCACCACCCGAATCGACCGCAGGCCCAACGGATTCCGAGCCGATGGGTTTCGCGGAACCGATCGACCTGACCGCCCGCCGGAACCGGCGATTTCGCTGGCTGGCCGCCGCGGCGGCCGCGGTAGCGGTGGTCGGCGCCGCCACCTTCGCGATAACCATGACCACCGACCGCTCGGTCCCACCCACCGCCATGCCGTCCGCCACCGCGACCGGTTCGAACAATGCCGACCTGACCCCGGCGGCGGCGCTCAGCGCGCTCGGCCGCTTCGATGTCACCGGCCCGCTCTCCGGTCCGAACGCGCTGAACCGCTGTGCCGCCGCGGCCGGATACGAGCACCGCACCCCGCTCGGCGCGGTCAACTGGACCTACGAGGGCAAGGATGCCGTGCTGGTCCTGCTCACCGGACCGGTAGCACCGAAGATCACCGCGCTGATCGTCGGAACCGGTTGCACCGCAGGCGATCCGCAATACCTGTACGCCACCGACATCGGCTAGCGGACTTGCCGGGAACAACAGCGTTTACCCTGTTGTTGATCGACACATACCCTGATTGTCTTTTCGGAAGGGCCCCATGAGCAACGTTCGCGACCTGATCATCGTCGGCTCCGGTCCCGCCGGCTATACCGCCGCCGTCTACGCGGCCCGGGCCGAGCTGCAGCCGCTGGTGTTCGAGGGCACCCAATTCGGTGGCGCGCTGATGACCACCACCGAGGTCGAGAATTTCCCCGGCTTCCGTACCGGCATCATGGGCCCCGACCTGATGGAGGAGATGCGCGAGCAGGCCAAGCGCTTCGGCGCCGAGATCCGCACCGAGGATGTCGAGGCGATCGATCTATCCGGCCCGATCAAGTCCGTCACCGTCGGCGGTCAGACCTACCAGGCCTACGCGATCATCCTGGCCATGGGCTCGGCCGCCCGTTACCTGAACGTCCCCGGCGAGCAGGAACTGCTCGGCCACGGCGTGAGCGCGTGCGCCACCTGCGACGGCTTCTTCTTCAAGGGCCAGGACATCGTGGTGGTCGGCGGGGGCGACTCCGCCATGGAGGAGGCCACCTTCCTGACCAAGTTCGCCTCCTCGGTCACCATCGTGCACCGCCGCGAGGAATTCCGGGCCTCCCGCATCATGCTCGAGCGCGCCAAGGCCAACGAGAAGATCAAGTTCGTGCTCAACACCGAGGTCGTCTCGGTGAACGGCGAGTCGAGCGTCACCAGTCTGACCCTGCGCGACACCAAGACCGGCGAGACATCCGAGCTGGCCGCGACCGGGCTGTTCGTCGCGATCGGCCACGATCCGCGCAGTGAGCTGGTTCGCGGGCAGATCGATATCGACGAGAACGGCTACGTCCAGGTGCAGGACCCGAGCACGGCCACCAAGGTTCCTGGCGTATTCGCCGCGGGCGACCTGGTCGATCACACCTACCGGCAGGCGATCACCGCCGCGGGCACCGGCTGCCGCGCCGCCATCGACGCCGAGCGCTGGCTCGCCGAACAGGGCGACATCACCGCCAATACGCTGGACCACGCGGGTCAAGCGGTTGCGGTGTCCGCCAACTGATTTCGAGTTTTCACCCGCCGAAGGAGTTCCCATGTCCAAGACGGTCACCGTGACCGACGCGTCATTCGCCGACGACGTACTGCTCAACGAGAAGCCGGTACTCGTCGACTTCTGGGCGGACTGGTGCGGCCCGTGCAAGATGGTCGCCCCGGTGTTGGCGGAGATCGCGGACGCATACGCCGACAAGCTGGTCATCGCCAAGCTGGATGTGGACGCGAATCCGAACACCGCCCGGGATTACAAGATCCTGTCCCTGCCAACTATGATGCTGTTCCGCGGCGGCAAGCCGGTCAAGCAGATCGTTGGAGCCAAGGGCAAGGCCGCCCTATTGCGCGAACTCGAAGGCGTCATCTAGACACTGCGCGGCCGGCAGCGCCCGAGGGCATGCTGAGCATCTGAAGCACCCGCGGACGCAGCGCGGCCGACGGCGGCAAACGACGCCGTGATTCGACGACGCGCCGTAGGATGCCTGGACCCGGTATTGCCGAAATCCGGTCCGGGTCTGAGACAATCGACCACGCTCCGGTCGTGCGAAGGTGTACCCCCTCGCATGAGTGGGTACCCGGGTTGACGGAAGGAAAGGGCTCTCCCGCATGCACCGACTTCGTCACGGCGATACCGGTCCAGCCGTCGCAGAGGTTCGGAGCACCCTGGCAAGTCTCGGGTTCCTACACGCGCACGGCACCGATCACGCCGACGCGCAGTACTGGAAAGATACCGAAGCCTCCTTCGACCATCACCTCGATTCCGCCGTACGCGCCTTCCAACAGCACCGCGGTCTGCTGGTCGACGGAGTGGTCGGGCCCGCCACCTACCGGGCCCTCAAGGAGGCGTCCTACCGGCTCGGCGCCCGCACCCTGATCTATCAGCTGTCCGCACCGCTCTACGGTGACGATGTTGCGACGCTGCAGCGCAGGCTGCAAGACCTCGGTTACTACGTACACCGGATCGACGGCTACTTCGGTCCGCACACGCACGACGCACTGAGCACCTTCCAGCGGGAGATCGGACTGTCCGCCGACGGCATCTGCGGGCCGGACACCCTGCGCTCGCTCGAACTGCTCGGCGCGCGGGTCACCGGTGGCAATCCGCATCGCATCGCCGAGGAAGAGGTGGTGCATCGGGCCGGGCCACAGCTCACCGGTAAGCGGATCGTCATCGATCCCGGCCTCGGCGGGCCGGACAAGGGTTTCGCGGTGCCAACGGAATTCGGCGATGTCTACGAGTCGGAGATCCTGTGGGATCTGGCCAGCAGGCTGGAGGGCCGGATGGCCGCGACCGGCATGGAGACCTTCCTGTCCCGCCCGTGGGGCGCCAACCCGACCGACGCCGAGCGCGCCGAGACCTCCAACGCATTCGATGCCGACCTGATGATTTCGCTGCGTTGCGCCACCAATCCGAGCCCGTCGGCCAACGGTGTCGCCAGCTTCCACTTCGGCAATTCACACGGCTCCACCTCGATGATCGGCCAGGTGCTTGCCGGTTTCATCCAGCGTGAGGTGGTGGCCCGAACCTCCTTGCAGGACTGCCGGACCCACCCGCGCACCTGGGATCTGTTGCGGCTCACCAAGATGCCGACGGTTCAGGTCGACATCGGTTATATGACAAACGAATACGACGCCTCGGTGCTCACCAATCCCCGCATGCGCGACGTCATCGCGGAGGCGATCCTGATCTCGGTGAAGCGGCTGTACCTGCTCGGACAGGACGATCAGCCAACGGGTACATACACTTTCGCCGAACTGCTGGCCGAGGAATTGGCCGCCGCCGACCGCATGTAACCGAAACGTATTTCGATAGAACGCTTTTCACGAATGTGCCCCGCCCGATTCACTTCGGACGGGGCACATTCTTTCGTTGGGGGACAGGTTATCTGGCGCCGACTCGGGTAGGCGCCGTCATCGATGCGGCCGCGAGCAACTGATCGAGGGCCCGTTCCACATCCTCTTTCCAGCCGTGATCAGAGTTGAGCTCCAACCGCAGCCGAGGGAACCGGTGATGCGGGGCCACCACCTTGAAACCGAAATCCTCCAGGAAATCGGCGTCGATCATGCAGGTCTCCGGCGAACACGCGGTGGCGGCGCCGGCCGAGACCAGGGTGTCGCGCACCGAATCTATGCGCTCCATCAGCTTCATCGAACCGAGGGCCCGCTCGGTGAGCGCGGTCGCCGGGGGAGTGCGCCGAATTCCGAACGCTTCCAGCGCACGCACACCGCGACGCACCAGATCGGCCACCACGGCCTGAATCAGCCGATGGGGGATATCGCCCTCATGATGCGGGAATTCGGCCCGCAGCGTGGTCAACAGGACCGCATCCGGGCTCACCGGCGAGGTAGGGAAGACCGCGGCCCGCGGCACCGCACTCGGCGGGGCGTAGAGCGCGCAGCCGGCGGGATTCCCGTCGACGGTCGCGACCTGCCCGCACGAACCCCACTCCAGCATGACCGTCGAAAGCCATGCCTCCTTTTCGAAAACGGGATCGCTGAACTCGCGGCAATTCTCGGCGATGGCGGGATCGATCTCCCAGAACACACACCGCCGGGCATGCCCGGGGAGTTTGTCCAGCCCGCCGAGGGTTAGTGCTGTGACGCTGGTCGACACCGCTCTGCTCAGCCTCCAGCTGTCCGATTCATCCACGCTCATACCGCCGCCTCGCTGCGTCCGGCCGAGGCATAAGCGTGCGCACGGCTGTCTGTATCGTTCGCTCGCTCATGCCGCTGCCTCGCCGCCGCCCGACTGTATGCGCGAGGAAGCCTTCTCTCGCCAGCAAGAATAAGCGATCAACGAGAACCCGCCTCATTCCACGTCACTGTGCTATTGGTCAGGTGCCTTACCTCGATAGCGGGCGCGCATAAGACGTCCTGTCACAGTGACGTTTTACTGCCAGGGGCCAACTACCAGGCACTACAAGGCTATTTTGCCCGAATTTGTCACGAACCGAGCTGCTGCTGCTCCATCAGACTGACGATGCGTTCCAGATCCTCGACCGAGCCGAACTCGACCACGATCTTGCCCTTGCGCTTACCCATGCTCACGATCACCCGCGTGTCGAATGAATGCGACAGGCGATCGGCCACCTTCTGCAGCCCGGGCATCTCGATCGGCTTACGGCGGGGAGTCGGATCCTCGTCGCGCGGTTCCGGCTCCGGCTCCAAATTAGCCAGCCGGACGGCCTCCTCGGTGGTCCGAACCGATAGACCCTCGGCCACAATCCGTTTGGCCAGTTCCTCCTGGGCCGCCGGTCCGGCGTTCAGACCGAGCAGCGCCCGCGCATGCCCGGCGGACAATATGCCCGTGGCGACTCGCCCCTGCACCGCGATCGGCAAGTTGAGCAGCCGGATCATATTGGTGACGACCGACCGGGACCGCCCGATGCGCTTGGCCAGTTCCTCGTGGGTGACGTCGAACTCCTCCAGCAACTGCTGGTAGGCCGCCCCCTCCTCCAACGGATTGAGCTGGACTCGGTGGATGTTCTCCAGCAACGCATCTCGCAGCATCGAGTCATCGGCCGTTTCCCGCACAATCGCCGGAATGGCCGTCAGACCCGCCAATTTGCTGGCCCGCCAACGCCGTTCGCCCATGACGAGCTGATATTTCTCAGCATCCCCATCGATTCTGCGCACCACGATCGGCTGCATCAGACCGAATTCGCGGATCGAGTGGACGAGCTCGTCGAGCGCCTCGTCCTCGAAATACTGACGCGGCTGCTTCGGATTCGGCTCGATCTGGTCCGCTGGGATCTCGCGATAGACCGCACCGCCCGCAGCGAGTTCGGCAGTCTCGTCCGCGAGATCGGGGACCCGATGCAGATAAGACGGTGGTTGCGGGCCAACCGGCTCGATCCCCAGCTCCCGGGCCGCCGAGGCACTGAGCCCTGGTCCGCCAGTCCCCGGCCCCGGTGGGATCAGAGCGGCAAGTCCGCGCCCGAGTCCGCCTTTTTTCGCCTGACCCTTAGCCTGACTCATCGCCTACCGGCCCCTTCCTCGTATGCCACCAAACCGGATCTCGCCGACCCGGATCACGCCGCTCCGCCTGCTCCACTCTGCTGCGCCATAGCGCGCGCGGCCATCTCGCGACCGGCATCGAGATAGCTCATCGCGCCCCGGGAACCCGGATCATAATCGAGCACCGTCATGCCGTAGCCCGGCGCCTCGGAGACCTTGACACTGCGCGGAATCACCGACCGCAGCACCACATCACCGAAGTGGCCGCGCACCTCCTCGGCCACCTGGTCGGCCAGCTTGGTCCGGCCGTCGTACATGGTGAGAATGACGGTGGAGACGTGCAATTCAGGATTGAGGTGCGCCTGCACCAGACCGATATTGCGGAGCAACTGGCCGACGCCCTCCAGCGCGTAGTACTCGCACTGGATCGGAATCAGCACCTCCTTGGCGGCCACCAACGCGTTGACGGTGAGCAGGCCCAGCGACGGCGGGCAATCGATCATTACGTAGTCGATGTCGTATCCGGCGATATTGGCCTCCTGGATGGCCGCCTTCAGCCGACCCTCCCGTGCCACCATCGAGACGAGTTCGATCTCGGCACCCGCCAGGTCGATGGTCGCCGGGATGCAGAGCAGTCGTTCGCTATGCGGGCTCTGCTGAATCGCATCCTTGACCGAGACCTCGCCGATCAGAAGTTCGTAGCTGGAAGGAACACCCGAGTGGTGTTCGATACCGAGTGCGGTGCTGGCATTGCCCTGCGGATCGAGGTCGATTACGAGCACCGTCATCCCCTGGTGGGCCAACGCTGCCGCGAGATTCACCGCGGTGGTGGTCTTTCCCACGCCGCCCTTCTGGTTGGCGATTGTGATGATCCGTTGCTCGTGCGGTTTCGGCACTGTCACCTTTCCTGGATGCAAGATCTGACTGGCGCGTTGTGCTTCGGCCGCAATCGGGGTCTCACTGGGGGAGATGTGCCCGAACGGCGTACTTCCGAATGCGTCCGCGTCGAAGTTGCTGGAGTCCAGCATCCCCGGCACTCGCGACGTTGTTTCCCGTGAAACATTCGCCGGTCCGCTCGACATAGACAGCTCCTAACCCGAGAACTTCAGATCACGTGCTTCCGACGAGCGCCGGCGACGTGTCGTATACATCCGTGTCGGATCGAACAGTGATGCGCAATCGGGACCGGCGGCGCCCGATCGACCGAGCGGAGCTCTCGCCGCTTGTGACACCCACATCCCTCCGTGGCACCTACGCACGCCGACGCCCAATAGCTTGCCAGTCCCGAGCGGTATAAGAAAGCTGAATCGCGGCACGCCGCAAATGACACGCGAATCTGTCCGAATTCTGCGCACTCGATCCCGATGTTTCACGGGAAACATCGACGCGATCCGACCACGGGCGGCCTGGCGGTCCGCTGACACCGGTATCTAAAACCTCCATCGCAGACACACACTCGGCGAGCGATCTAGAGCTCCACAAGATCCGTCGAGGGGAATCGGGTTCACAAGTTGGGCGCTGGGGGAGTGGACGGACCTGCCTTTGACCAAGGCGCCAGCGCGCGTCACACCCGCGACCACCTCCATCGCGCATCCGCCAGTCCTACATCTTCCAGACAATCCCGATCGACGAAGCGTTGTTTCACGTGAATCAATGACAAGGCCGAACCACACGCCCCCATCGAAGCAATCCCTTGTTCTCAACCGTCATCGACGTCGTCGCAACCCACCCACTGCGGCTTTCTGCCTCCGCCCACCGCCCTCCACCACGCGTGCCACCCGACCACCGCCCTCCACCACGCGCGCCATCCGACCATCGCCGCCCCTCGGGCCACCGCACGCCCTCAGCGCTACCGACTAGCCCGCCTGCCGCAGCACGCGCCACCCCGGCGACTTCCCCACGCACGTTTACAAACGGAGGGCTGTTGGAATGTTCGATCTGTCACCGCGAGCCGCAGCAGCGCGAGTGTTCCCCGCGGGGGCGGCGGGTCAGTCGGCAGCGGCAAGCAACGCGCGGTGACCCGGAGGGCGGAGGTGGTGGCCTTGAGTGGTGTTCGGAGGACAGCGAGTGGGACGGGTGACGCAAGCGGGCTAGCCCGCACGACAGGCGGCGGCACACGGGTGACTCGCAATGGGCAACGGGCTAACGCGCTCTTGATTCACATGAAACAACCGCTTCGTCGGTCGGGGTTGGGCGCGAAAGGAGGGTTGGTGTTCGCGCGACGAGGTTCGTTTAACGGGTATACCCGCGCGTTGCGTCGTGGCTAGCGGGAGAGCACGGGTTGCTTTCCCTCCCCTTTGATGTTCGAACTCGTGAATCAATTCCCCCGACTGATCCTGCAGGGTGGTGGCGGGACAGGCAGCTGCCGGGGTCAAGAGGCACACGCGATGGCGGGCGGCAGGCGGGTCAGGCACACGCGGCGTGCGGCAGGCGGGACAGGCACACGCGGCGGACGGCAGGCGGGACAGGAGGCACACGCGGCGGCGGGCGGCAGGCGGGACAGTTGGCAGCGGCGAGCGGTGGCCGGAGGGGGTGGCCCGCCCTGACCGCTCGCCGCCCTCCGGCCACCACTCGCCGCCTGACCGCTGCCCAACTAGCCCCCGCCTGCTGCCGCGTGCGGCAACCTGACCGCTCACCACTCGCGGCCAACCCGGCCGCCCCTTTGCCACCTGCCACCACCAGATCGAACCGTCACCACCCGACCGACCGACGACAATCCCCAACCAACCCGCCTGCCGCAGTCACCCCCGGTGTGCCGCATTCGGAGCCTCCCATTAGCCGGGTCGCGTCAATGTTTCCCGTGAAACATCGGATCGAGTCCGCAGAAGTCGGACGGATTCACGTGTCCTTCGCGGCTGAACCCGCCCGCTAGTTCAGCCGCTCGCTCCCCGAAACCGGATAGCCCGCCCTGCCGAAGTCCGTAGACATAGTCGCGTTAAGTCCGCCTATTCATGCTGGGGTCGAGTCGGCAGGTCTCGGGGTCCTGGTGGTGTCCCGGGCGTGGTGGCGTGCAGGCGGCTGTGATGCTGGCGTGCCCGGCCGTTTTGGAGGATTCTGATTGCGAGCAGATCGTGGCTGCCAGGCGATCTGGCGGTGGCCATCAGCGCGCTTCAGGCGCATCCTCTGAAATGCGCAGCGTGGGCGGGCGTGGCCAGCATGCTGGGTTCTGGCCGGCGAGGAGGAATGCGTGGAAAGCGCGCCGAGCAGGACGGCGATGTTTGCGGCTGTGTCGCGTGGATTGTTTCGCCTGGAGACGGCGTCGCCGTGGGTACTGGACGATGTGCTGGCTCTGGTGCTTGTCGGCCCGGTATGGCAGCAGCTGCGAGACCGGTTCGATCCGCTGTTCCCCGGCCTGGTCCGTCGCGAGTCCCGCGCGGCTGTCTGCACCCGCAGCCGGTACGCCGAGGACCGGCTGGCTGCCGGCGCCTTCACGCAGTACGTGATTCTTGGAGCGGGGCTCGACTCGTTCGCGTGGCGGCGGCCGGATCTGCTCGGCTCGCTGACGGTGTTCGAGGTTGATCATCCTGCCTCCCAGGCCTGGAAACTCGAGCGGGTCAGGGAGCTCGGCCTGCCGCGCAGCGACTCGCAGGTATTCGTGCCGGTCGATTTCGAGGCCGAACCGGTTCAGGATGCTCTGGGCCTGGCCGGGTTCGACTGGGCGCAGCCGGCGATGTTCTGCTGGACGGGCGTGGCCCCCTATCTGACGGCACAGGCGATCGAGTCGACGTTGCGCACGATCGCGGCGGCTGCTCCCGGGTCTGAGGTGGTGTTCTCCTACCGGGCCGAGGACCGTGCGCTCGACGACGCGGGGACGGAATTCGCCCGGACCTACACTCCGATCGCGGCTTCTGTCGGCGAGCCTCTACAGCCCGGCTGGCCGGTATCCGAGATCGAGAGGCTGATCAGCCGGTGCGGGCTGAAGGTCGTGGACCACCCCACACGTACCGACCTCCAGCAGCGGTACTTCGCCGACCGTACCGATGGCCTGCGGCCCTATACCTTCGAGACCCTGGTGGCCGCGCGAGTCACCTGAGCGAACGCAGGCCACCCTGGCAACTTCACCGTCTACGAGGGCCATGACGGTACGGCAGAGGAGTACGGCCGGCCAGCGGATCACAGCGGACGCCCAGAGCGGCCAGAACCTGCGGCGCATCCGCGACCCACGCGCCGACCGCAGTAAACGACGCCGCCACGGGCCAGCACCGCCGCCACGGCCGCCATGAACAACAACGTCAGGCTGTGCCGCACGCCGCGCCGATCCCGCGGATCCATGCCAGGTACTCCGCCAAGCCTGGCACTGCCCCGACAGCAGCACACCGTCCACTGCCCGGCAGACGTGGAAGCCTTCCAGGAAGGCGCTGACCGAGGATGATGACAAGGCAGGCACGGTCTTCCGCAGCGATCACTGGATTCAACATCCGCATGATCTTGGAGCAGTGCCTGCGCCGCATCCCGGCGAGCCAACCAGACTCCCGGTCATAAACAAGCCATTACGCCACCGTGCCGAGACCCCTGCCGCCCAGCCCGAGCAGAAATCGGGGTCGACCTATCTAGTTACGGCAAGGCATTGCCATCACTATTGCCGTTCAGCGGGGCTCCGCTGGTCGAGTACGAGTACGAGGTGCTCGTCCTCACCGTCCCAGTCCGAGCCTGTTCGGCGGAAACCGTATTTTTCCAACAGCTTTACCGAGCCGGTATTGCCTGCGAACGGGTCGGCCCACAGTGGACGTGTGGGGTTCGAGTTGGAGGAATAGCCGCTGCGCTTCGGTCCCGACACCGCGGCCCCAGTAACTTCGGCCGAGCCAGTAACCGAGGAAACGCCGATCTCCTTTCCACCAGGACACGATGTTGCCTGCGGGCTCGTCGGTCACGGTGATTGTCCGGACCAAGATGGCGGGCCTGCGAGCACGTTGGTTGTCCAGTGGGTCATGAAGGCCTCGCGATCGCGCGGGGTGAAGCGCGATCGACCGGACGGCTTCGGGATCCTGCTGGTGGGCGAAGAACAGTTCCAAATCTGCCGCTTCGACGTCGCGAAGCCGGACCAATTCGCTTATGACCGCTGAGTGTGCCACCGGGGACCGACACCTCGAGAATGCCTGCGGGGGAACCCATTTCGCCACGCACGTGATCAATCGTTGGTTTCTGTGGCAATGACGCGCCTAGGCCAAGTCTTTGCCACCGGCCGCTCACCTATCGGGACGCCAGCTCGATGTGACAGTGAGACTCGTTGCGCCAGAACGTCTTACGCGGGGGTGTGCGTGTCATTCGGCACCAATGAATCACACGCACATCCGAGTCCTACTCGGTTCTCCGCACCACCCGGCGAGTCCGGCTCTTTTCCCCGGCTCGCGACTTGGCCCGCTCCGCACGGCGAAGGGGAGCCCGCTCGGCGCGGGTCAGGCGTTCGGCGCTGATCACCAGCGTGGGTGTCGACACGACACCGGCGCCGCATTCCAGAACGGCGGGATTGCCCGCGCCGGCCCGGATGAGCGCGTCGCTGTCGCGAGCCAATTCCTCGGCGGCGCTGACGCCCTTGAGCGCCAGCATCCGCCCGTGATCGCGCAGCAGGGGGAGCGACCACTGCGCCAACTTGGCGAGCGGAGCGACGGCCCGCGAGGTGACGACGTCGGCACCGCCCGCCTCCTTCAGCACACCGGACTGTTCGGCCCGGCCGCGCACCACGGTGACATCGAGTCCGGCCGCATCGATGAACTCACTCAGGAAGACGGTCCGGCGCAGCAGCGGCTCGACCAGGGTGATCCGAAGATCGGGCCGGGCGATCGCCAACGGAATTCCGGGTAGGCCCGCGCCGCTGCCGATATCGACCACCGTCGCGCCCTCGCCGATCAGCTCGCCGATCACCGCGCAGTTGAGGATGTGCCGATCCCACAACCGTGGCACCTCGCGCGGTCCGATCAGCCCGCGCTCCACCCCGGCCGTCGCCAGCGCGGCGCAATAGCGCCGGGCGAGATCTAGTCGGTCGCCGAAGACCGTCGCGGCGGTATCCGGAGGTTCCAGCTCGGCGGGCAACGCGGTGCCACCGAGATCTCGTTCCACGTGAAACATCCTTCCGAGCTAGAGACGAACCATCACAACCCGATCGATCGACCGGAACCCACCGGATACGGAAAGAGCCCCCGGTCCGCGACCAGAGGCCCTATCCAATCACGCTTTCAGGAGCGCACGACGACCACGTGCCGGTTGGGCTCGACGCCCTCGCTCTCACTGCTGACACCGTCGATGGCGGCGACCGCGTCGTGCACGATCTTCCGCTCGAACGGGGTCATCGGCGCGAGCGATTCCGGCGCTCCCGTCTCCAACACCCGTTTGGCCGTCGCGGTACCGAGCGCACTCAGTTCGGAGCGGCGCTTGGCCCGCCACCCGGCCACATCCAGCATCAGCCGGCTGCGCACTCCGGTGGCCTGCTGAACGGCCAGCCGAGTGAGTTCCTGCAACGCGTCGAGCACCTCACCGTTGCGCCCGACGAGCTTCGACAGATCCTTGCCGCCGTCGATGCTGACAACCGCACGGTCACCTTCGACGTCGAGGTCGATATCTCCGTCGAAGTCGAGCACATCGAGCAACTGCTCGAGATAGTCGCCCGCGATCTCGCCCTCTTCGATCAGCGCTTCCTCGGCATCGTTCACGACGTCCGGTTCGGCACCTGCCATCGTCGTCGCCACTGTGGCGTCCCCTCCGTCGGTCTCAACAGTCATTTGATTTCCTTCATCTGCTCATCGCCGTCGCACCGAGCGATCGAACCGGCGCCACCGCGAATCAAGGGGTTGCTCCTTGGTTGTCCGCTGCGCGGTCAGCGCCGCCGCTTCTGATTCGCTCGGCCGCGGCCACCCGGACGCTTCTGACCGCTGGGCCGCCGCTGCCCGCCCGACTTGTTCGGCGTGCGCGCGGCGGATGTGCCGTTGGTCGAGGAGGGGGCGTCCTGCAGTTCCGCCGCATCCTGCAATTCGGCGGCGTCCTTCAGTTGGGATGGGTCGGGCCGCTGCGTCTTCTTGCGCGTGTCGACCGGCTTGGCGCCCGGCTTCGGTGCGTTCTGCGCTCGCTTCTCCATCAGCAGCTTCTTCTTCTCCTCTTCCTCCTTGGCCATGCGGCCGAAGACGAGGTGCTGCTGCCCATAAGTCCAGATGTTGTTGGAGACCCAGTAGATCAGGATGGCGATCGGCAGGAACGGACCACCGACGAGCACACCGAGCGGGAAGACGTACAGCGCCAGCTTGTTCATGATCGCGGCCTGCGGGTTCGCCGCGGCCTCCGGCGTCTGCCGCGCGACCGAGGCGCGCGCGTTCATATGGGTGGCGATACCCGCGATCACCATCAACGGAATGGCGACCAGCGCGATGCTGAGCTTGGACGGCACATCGCCGTGCAATGCGAACGCCTGCAGTTCATTGGTCGGCGTGGTGATGAAGGCCGAGATCGGTGCGCCGAAAAGCCGTGCGTGCAGGAAGGACTGAACGTCGTCGACGCTGAAGAGGTAGTTGGGCGTGTTGGCGTTCTGCTCCGGCGACATGCCGAGCTGGCCGAGCCCGTGCCCGGTGCGGTTGAAGGAGCGAAGCACATGGAACAGACCGAGGAATACCGGCACCTGGGCCAGGATCGGCAGGCAGCCCATCAGCGGGTTGAAGCCGTTTTCCTTCTGCAGCTTCTGCATCTCGGTCGCCATCTTCTGGCGATCGTTCTTGTACTTCTTCTGCAGCTCCTTGATCTGCGGCTGCAGCTCCTGCATCTGCTTGGTGGTGCGCACCTGCTTGACGAACGGCTTGTACAGCACCAAGCGGAGCGTGAAGACCAGGAACACCACGGCAAGCGCCCAGGCGATACCGCTGTCCTTGCCGAGGCCCGGTACGGCCGCGAAGACCCGGTGCCAGAACCAGAGGATCGCGGACACCGCGTAATAGATGATGTCGAGCACGGCTCTATGAACTCCCGTCGTTCGTGTCGCCGATCACCGCGCGCGGTGATCCTTTACAAGCCTTCGGTTCCGACGCCGCGGCACTCGGCAGGTCGATGTCCTGCGGCGCGAGGTCGGCAGTTGCCTCGTCCGGCGCGGTGCGGACGGTGCTCCGCCGACGCTCCGGGACGGGGTCCCACCCACCAGGGTGCCAGGGCGCACATTTGGCCAGACGCACGGCCGTCAATCCGAGGCCGATGAACAGGCCGCGGGTGCGCAACGCGGTCACCGCGTACTCGCTGCAGGTGGGGGTGAACCGGCACACCGGCATGCGGGTGGGGGAGACGTAGGTCCGATACAGCTCGATCAGGAAGATCAGTATGTTCGTCGGCCAGCGGGCGATGACGCCGATGCTTCGCCGGTTCACGACCGGCCACCCGATCCCGCCCCGACCGCGGTACCGGGGTCGCGGGCGACACCGAGTTTGCGTAGCGCGCCGCGCAGTTGCCGGAGCAGCTCGTCCGAACCGGCGTCGGCCGCGCCGGGTAGGGCACGGATGACGACATCGGCCTCGGCGGGCAGTTCCGGAATCACCCGGGCGCACATATGACGCAGGCGGCGGGCCACACGGTGGCGTACCACCGCGGAGCCCACCGCCTTGCTGACGATCAATCCGAAACGCGGTCCGCCAACGCGAACCAGCGGCCCGGCCGGTGCCGGACCGTCTTCTCGTCCACTCGCGCCCACGCTTCCGTCATACCCGTGCACCAGCACGTGCACGACCAGGTCGCGCCTCCCGATTCGCTGGCCGCGGCGCACCGTCCGGGAGAAGTCGGCACGATGATGCAACCGATACGGCTCAGGCAACACCCGAGCGTCCGAGAGCGAGGATCAGGCAGTGAGGGTGCCGCGGCCCTTGCGGCGACGCGCCGACACGATGGCGCGGCCCGCACGGGTGCGCATCCGGAGGCGGAAGCCGTGAACCCGCGCCCGACGACGGTTGTTCGGCTGGAACGTCCGCTTGCCCTTGGCCACGGTCAACACTCCTCAGGTTGGTGGGCGCCCGGCGGCGCCCGAAGCTTGTTCGGTGATACGTATGTATTGCGATGAATCGCACGGGGTGGTCATCATCGGCGCGGATCAGCCCTGGCGCTCAGTTGGTCGATTTCGACCGAATACGGTCAGCACAGGACCGCCACCGCACCAATGGGTGACTGTACGAGGGTACTGATCTGGTCTTACGGGGTCAAACTCGGCCCCGCCATTGGACGTATGCGGGCCGGACCCGCTATGGTCTGTCTCCGGTGTTTCGCGGGTCCGGACGACACGCCCGTGCGGTGATCACAAGTTCGTCCACACCCCTAGCCGCAGTTGCGCTCGGCGGCCTCGGTGCTTAACCAGAGGATTGCTGAAGATCCCCAGGTCGGGGCGATACGCTCCCAGCGGGCAAGCGCATTTCACAACTCCCCAGGGTTGTCCACATCTGTGGATAATTGTGTGGAAAGACCCCTGGAGTGGCATATTCGTAGGGCCGACGGTACCGCGCCGCTGTCCGGACGGGGGATCCGAGCAGTGTTCGAACCGGCCCACGGACGTATGCGAGATCACTGAATCCAGCCAGCACGGTGGATATCCCGCGCGCCCCGGCCGTCTGCACCTATCGACTACTCCGGGGAGGCAACTGCATTGGACGACGAGCAGAACGTTTTGGCCACCGTATGGCCCGAGGTGGTTGCCGAGCTCACCACCGGTTCGCCGGATGGTGCCATCCCGGCCGTGACCAGGGCCCAGCAGGCCTGGCTCAAGCTGGTCAAACCGCTGACGGTGGCGCAGGGATTCGCGCTGCTGTCGGTGCCGTCGTCGCTGGCCCAGGAGGCCATCGAACGCGACCTGCGCGAACCCATTCTGCGCTCACTGGCTCGCAGGCTCGGCCTGCAGGTGGAGGGACTCGGCGTCCGGATCGCGGCGCCCGCCACCCAGCCCGCCGACCGATCCGGTGCCAATCCGCGCCACGCCAGGATGACGAGCAGGCCCGAGCGCAACCGGGACGCCGGTCGTGCACAGGGCGGTTATCCGGCTGTGGACTATCCGGCCCGCGGCGACTATCCGGCGCCGCGTTATGCACAGCCGAACGACTTCGCACCATCGGCCGAGTACCCGGGCGCGGCGGAGTACGGACCCGACGCCGAGTATTTGCCACAGGCCGACTACGGCCGCGACGACTACCCGACCACGGAATACCCGGCCCGCGGCGACTATCCGGGCCCCAACGGCCTGCCGCACGATCCGCCCCCGCCGCGCCGTGAATCCGGAATGCCGCCCCGCCGTGATTCCTCGATTCCGCCGGGTCAGGAATCGCTGTTCAATCCCGAGCCGACGCCGACGCCGGCGCCGCGCGGTCAGGGCCGCCCGCAGCTGCGCGAACCCGCCCCGGTCGACGAACCCGGAATCGCCGCGGCACACGAATCGGTGCGCGAGCCGATACCGGACGAGCACGGTGACGACGAGCCGGTGGTCCAGGTCCGCAATCCGGCTTGGCCCACGTACTTCACCAAGAGCCAGGAGAATCCGGCGCCCGCCGCGCCGTCCTCGGCGAGCCTGAATGCCAAGTACACCTTCGAGACCTTCGTCATCGGCGCGTCCAATCGCTTCGCGCATGCCGCCGCGGTGGCCATCGCCGAGGCGCCCGCCCGGGCCTACAATCCGCTATTCGTTTGGGGCGCTTCGGGTTTGGGCAAAACCCACCTGCTGCACGCGGCAGGCCACTACGCACAGCGCCTGTTCCCGGGCATGCGGGTGAAATACGTCTCGACCGAGGAATTCACCAACGACTTCATCAACAGCCTCCGCGACGACCGGAAGGTGGCGTTCAAACGCCGCTACCGGGAGACCGACATCCTGCTGGTGGACGACATCCAGTTCATCGAGGGCAAGGAAGGTATCCAGGAGGAGTTCTTCCACACCTTCAACACGCTGCACAACGCGAACAAGCAGATCGTCGTCTCCTCCGACCGCCCGCCCAAGCAGTTGGCGACGCTGGAGGAGCGGCTGCGCACCCGGTTCGAATGGGGCCTGATCACCGATGTGCAGCCGCCGGAGCTGGAGACCCGCATCGCCATCCTGCGCAAGAAGGCGCGGATGGATCGGCTCGACGTACCGCATGACGTGCTGGAGCTGATCGCGAGCCGGGTCGAGCGCAATATCCGCGAGTTGGAGGGCGCGCTGATCCGGGTGACCGCATTCGCCTCGCTGAACGGGCAACCGCTCGATCTGCCGCTGGCCGAGGTGGTGCTGCGCGACCTGATGCCGGATACCGCCGCGCTGGAGATCAACGCGGCGACGATCATGGCCGTCACCGCCGAATACTTCAACACCACGCTGGAGGAGCTGACCGGCCCGGGTAAGGCGCGGCCGCTGGCGCAGGCCAGGCAGATCGCCATGTATCTGTGCCGCGAGCTGACCGACCTATCCCTGCCCAAGATCGGACAGGCCTTCGGACGCGACCACACCACGGTGATGTACGCGGAGAAGAAGATCCGCAAGGAGATGACCGAACGGCGCCGGGTCTACGACCAGGTTCAGGAACTAACAGCCCGAATCAAACAGCGTTCGCGCTGAGCCTCCGCTAACACCCGAGCACCGCCTCTGACCTGGGGCGGTGCTTTTTTATGGGTTGTGGATTCCTCGAGGAATACGTGTGGAGTCCTCGAGGAATCATGAGGTTATCCACCGGTTCGTCCACAGCTGTGGGGAGCGTCGCGGCGACCGTTCGCTAACACGGTGGAATCCACAGATTCCACAGCCGAATCTGTGCACCGCCCCTGACCAGCGCCGTACCGGCGTTTCGGGCTGTGGAATCCTCGAGGAGTCATTGTTGAGTCCTCGAGGATTCCACGGGTAGTGCACGATTTCCTGCACACGTGTGAACAACCCGGTGAATCCGGTGGAACAACTCGAGGACGGCTCGAGGATGATCGGTGGACAGACTGTGAACCTCCACAGACGCCTCGCGTTCATCCTCGAGTCACCCGACGGTCATCCCCACGGCACCACACCCTGTGAGCTGCGCAAACGGCCCAACTCCACAGATTCCACAGTGCCTACTACTACTTCAGTTCTTCTTCTTAGAAATCTCTCTTCAAAACAGGCTGTGTGGAAAGTTGGTCGACGAGGGTCCGGCCGCCGAGCGACTCACCGACCGAGAAGCAAGGAGAAGACGAACGGGGCTCCGGCGAATCGAGAACGTCGCCCGCACTCGGCGCACAATGACCGGAGGGTCGGACTAGGTAGCCGTCGCGCACGCGGGTACGGTTTGATGTCGGTCGCCTGTGCCAGACTTCGAATCGCGGCGACAAGGCATCCCTGACGAGAACCACGCTGACGAACCGACTACAGATCAGAGATCACGGAACTGGAGAGGACAGATCGGGCGATGGAGCTTGCAAGCACGACGTCTCGGGTCGCCCGAGAGGATTTCGATTCCGGTGCCATGAAGTTCCGGGTCGCCCGTGAGGATTTCGCCGATTCGGTGGCTTGGGTGGCACGCAGCCTGCCCTCGCGCCCGCCGGTTCCGGTGCTCGGCGGTGTGCTGCTGGTCGCCGATGAGGACGGGCTCACCGTCTCCGGCTTCGACTACGAGGTGTCCGCGCAGATGCGGGTCGCCGCCGAGGTCGCCGGTCCCGGCCAGGTCCTGGTCTCGGGTCGCCTGCTCGCGGATATCACCAAGGCGCTGTCCAACAAGCCGGTCGACGTCTCGGTCGACGGCACCCGCGTGCTGATCGCCTGTGGCAGTGCGAAGTTCTCGCTGCCGACCATGCCGGTGGAGGACTACCCGCAGCTGCCCGAGGTGCCCGAGCAGACGGGTGAGTTGGGTGTCGACGTCTTCGCGCAGGCGGTCGGTCAGGTCGCCGTCGCCGCGGGCCGGGACGACACGCTGCCGATGCTGACCGGTATCCGGGTGGAGATCGAGGGTTCGCGTGCGGTGCTCGCGGCCACCGACCGGTTCCGGCTCGCGGTCCGGCATATCGAATGGCAGCCCGCCAAGCCGGATATCGAGACCGCCGTGTTGATTCCGGCGCGCACGCTGTCCGAGGCCGCCAAGACCCTCGGCGCATCCGATCAGCCGGTGCAGCTCTCGCTCGGCACCGGTGCGGGCGCGGACGGCCTGCTCGGCATCGTCAACGCCGGTCGCCGCACCACGACGCGACTGCTGGACGCGGAATTCCCCAAGTTCCGCCAGTTGCTCCCCAAGGAGCACACGTCGATCGCCACACTGCCCGTCGCATCGCTGATCGACGCCATCAAGCGCGTCGCCCTGGTGGCCGAGCGCGGCGCCCAGGTGCGGCTGGAGTTCTCCGGCGACGGCCTGCTGCTCTCGGCGGGCGGTGACGACGCGGGCCGCGCCGAGGAGTGGCTGGAGGCCGACTTCCGTGGCGAATCGCTGACCATCGCGTTCAACCCGGGTTACCTGATCGATGGCCTGTCCGCGCTGCACGCCGAGAGGGTGACCTTCGGATTCACCACGCCGAGCCGTCCCGCGGTGCTGCTGCCCGCGGCCGAGGAGGAGCCCGAGGCGCTGGATTCGGGTGCGTTCGCCGCGCTGGAAAGCGACTACATCTACCTGCTCATGCCGGTCCGGCTGCCGGGCTGATCCATTCGGGCATCTGTGTTCATACGGGCACTCGCGCTGCGCGACTTTCGTTCCTGGGAGCACAGCGAACTCGAATTATCCCCAGGCCGAACGGTTTTCTTGGGATCGAACGGCAACGGCAAGACGAATCTGCTCGAGGCCGTCGGCTATTTGGCCACCCTCGGTTCGCACCGGGTGGCGGCCGACGCACCGCTCATCCGGATGGGAGCCGAGCGTGCGCGGATCGGTGCCACCGTTGTCAACGCGGGCCGGGAGCTGCGCATCGATATCGAGTTGCAGCAGGGTGCGGCAAATCGCGCCCAGCTCAACCGATCTCCGGTGCGCAGACCCCGTGAAATTCTCGGAATCCTGCAGACGGTGCTGTTCGCGCCGGAGGATCTGGCCCTGGTCCGTGGCGATCCCGGGGAGCGCCGCCGGTTCATGGACGAGCTGTGCACAACTCGGCTGCCCCGGCTCGCCGGTGTGCGTTCGGATTACGACCGGGTGCTGCGGCAACGCTCCGCACTGTTGAAAACCGCTGGGCGCCATGTGCGTTCGAAGGCCGACCTGAGCACGCTCGATGCCTGGGACGGTCATCTGGCCACCCATGCCGCGGTGTTGCTGGCGCAGCGGCTGCGGCTGGTGCACGAGCTCTATCCCCATCTGGCGCAGGCATATCGGTCGATCGCTCCCGAATCACGCTCCGCCGCAATCGGATACCGCAGCTCCTATCTACCGCCTGAGTTCCTGGATCCGGCACGCGAACCCCAGGCGGATGACACGGCGACGCTGGAGGCGATCGTGCTGCGGGAATTGGGCGCCGCGCGATCCAAGGAGTTGGAGCGGGGGGTTTGCCTGGTGGGCCCGCACCGCGACGAACTGGATCTGCTGCTCGGCTCGGCACCCGCGAAAGGCTTTGCCAGTCATGGGGAATCGTGGTCGTTCGCGCTGGCGCTGCGGCTCGCCGCATTCGAACTGCTGCGCACCGCGGGTACCGAGCCGGTGCTCTTGCTCGACGATGTATTCGCCGAACTCGATCGGCGCAGGCGCACGGCCCTGGCCGCGGTGGCGGCCGGCGCGGAACAGGTGTTGATCACCGCGGCGGTGCCGGAGGATGTGCCGGTCGAACTGGCGGCCGTACCGCTGCGGGTGGAGACCACCGGTACGGCCGATCGGCGGACCTCATGCATCGTCGAGGCGGCGGGACCGGTCGCCGGGTGATCGTTTCCACAGATATGACCTGATTTATCAACAGTTGTGGAGAGACCGATGACTCGTCACCTGACGAATCTCGGGTGCTGTCGCGGCAAACACTCCACAGCGACATCGCGGACCGGACGACGCCGGGACGCGCGGCACACGGCGGCCGACGGTGCGCTGTCGTACAGTTGCCGTGCGTCGCGGTCCGCGCCGCGCCGCCGCCGTCCCGGATTATCCCCAGGACCTGTGGAGAACTTCGGTGCGGTGATCAGGTCGCGCATCTCAGCTATCGGCTGGACAGGCGGTCGCGGGACCTGTGAGCAACTCGAATAATCACCACGAACGGGTGTTCGATCGGCGACCGTGGTTGTGGGCCACCACGGAACCGTCCGCCAGCAACACCACCCCGGGGCTGGGGATAGTTGAACAAATCTGGGGACAACCCAGTCGGAAACGGAGCGTGCGATGACCGAGCAGCAGGGCGATCGGGAGCCCGGCGCCGAGCCGGAATTGCGCGGTATCGATCTGGCCCGCCGGGCGCTGGAGGAGGCCAGGGCCGCGGCGCGGGCCAGCGGTAAATCGGTCGGTCAGGGCCGGGCCTCGCCGCGCCGGTCCCTGCGGACCGGCGCACGGCGGCGCACCGGTTGGTCGGGCGCTCGGCCCGACGACCGGGACCCACAGCTGCTCTCCAGCCTTACGACATCGATCGCCAAGAGTCGCGGCTGGTCCGGAAAGGTCGCCGAGGGAACGGTTTTCGGCCGCTGGGCCGGTGTGGTCGGCGAGGATATCGCCGCACATGCCACCCCGATTTCGCTGAAGGACGGCGTGCTGAGCATCGCCGCGGAATCGACGGCCTGGGCCACCCAACTCCGGATGCTGCAGAGCCAGATCCTGGCGAAGATCGCCGCCGCGGTCGGCAACGGCGTGGTGACCTCGGTGAAGATCTCCGGTCCCGCGGCGCCCAGCTGGCGCAAGGGCGAGCGGCACATCAAGGGCCGCGGCCCGCGTGACACCTATGGATAAACCGCTGTGCGCTCATCGGCGCGTTATCCACAGAAGCTATCCACATGTCGATGAATTCGTTGATCGACACCGCAACTGCGCCAATCGTTTTCGTATGCCGGAGGTTCGCGGAGGCGCGGTGTCGGCGACTCGAACGACGTCAGGTCCAGCCGACGGACGGTTTCACGTGGAACCCGATGGGCTCGCCGCCCGACGTGCCCGCCCCGCCGCCCCATAGGTCGGCCCGGAACGGTCCGAACGCGCGGAGGGGGCCGCGAAACCGGCCGTAGGCACAACCGGACCCGTGACAATCCGATTTCTCGCATTCACGGAGCCGTGAGGGGTGTCGTAGGTGCACTGTAGGTTGGCCGTACCAGTAGGATGGTGACGTAACTAGCGGCGATACCTTCGGCGCGTTCCGGACAGCCCGCGCGCGGACCCGTAATTCTCGACCAGTCAAGACCACGGGGCCATACGTGTGCTGTTCGACGGCTGCGCCAGGGATCAGCAAGTAAGGAGAGCTACCGACCAGTGGCTGCCAACGACTCCAACGCAGACGGTTCGACCCAGCCCAAGTCAGGCAAGCAGACGTACGGTGCCGACTCCATCACCGTTCTCGAGGGTCTCGAAGCGGTACGCAAACGCCCCGGTATGTACATCGGCTCCACCGGTGAGCGCGGTTTGCACCATCTGATCTGGGAGGTCGTCGACAACTCGGTCGACGAGGCGATGGCCGGATACGCCTCGCAGGTCGATGTCACCCTCTTGGCCGACGGCGGTGTCGAGGTGGTCGACGACGGTCGCGGTATCCCCACCGATATGCACGCGCAGGGCATCCCCACCATCGAAGTGGTCATGACCCAGCTGCACGCCGGTGGCAAGTTCGATGGCGAGTCCTACGCGGTCTCCGGCGGTCTGCACGGTGTCGGCATCTCGGTGGTGAACGCGCTGTCGACCCGCCTCGAGGCCGAGATCAATTACGGCGGCTACCACTGGACTCAGGAGTACAAGGACGCCAGGCCCGGCAAGCTGGTCCAGGGCGAGCCCACCAAGCGCACCGGTACCACCATCCGGTTCTTCCCGGACCCGGAGATCTTCGAGACCACCACCTTCAGCTTCGAAACGGTTTCGCGCCGGCTGCAGGAGATGGCGTTCCTGAACAAGGGGCTGACCATCACGCTGACCGATCAGCGGGTGAACGAGGGCGACATCACCGATGAGGTGGTCAGCGAAACCGCCGAGGCGCCCAAGCACGCCGACGAGAACACGCCGCCGGCCGAGCCGAAGGTGAAGACCAGGACCTACCACTATCCGGGTGGTCTGGAGGATTTCGTCAAGCACATCAACCGGACGAAGCAGCCGATCCACAACTCCATCGTCTCCTTCACCGGCAAGGGCACCGGCCACGAGGTCGAGGTCGCCATGCAGTGGAATTCGGGCTATTCCGAATCGGTCCACACCTTCGCCAACACCATCAACACCCATGAGGGCGGTACCCACGAGGAGGGTTTCCGCGCGGCGCTCACCACGGTGGTGAACAAGTACGCGAAGGATAAGAAGCTCCTCAAGGAGAAGGACGGCAACCTCACCGGTGACGACATCCGCGAGGGTCTCGCCGCCATCGTGAGCGTGAAGATCGCGGATCCGCAGTTCGAGGGCCAGACCAAGACCAAACTCGGCAATACCGAGGTCAAATCGTTCGTCCAGCGCACCTGCAACGAGCACATCTCGCACTGGTTCGAGGCCAATCCGGCCGATGCCAAAACCATTGTGAACAAGGCGGTTTCCTCGGCGCAGGCCCGGGTCGCGGCGCGGAAGGCGCGCGAGCTGGTGCGGCGCAAGAGCGCGACCGATCTGGGCGGGCTGCCCGGCAAGCTGGCCGACTGCCGGTCCAAGGATCCGCACAAGTCCGAGATCTACATCGTGGAGGGTGACTCCGCCGGTGGTTCGGCCAAGTCGGGTCGCGACTCGATGTATCAGGCGATCCTGCCGCTGCGCGGCAAGATCATCAACGTCGAGAAGGCGCGCATCGACCGGGTGCTCAAGAACAACGAGGTCCAGTCGATCATCACGGCCTTCGGCACCGGTATCCACGACGAGTTCGACATCACCAAGCTGCGGTATCACAAGATCGTGCTGATGGCCGACGCCGATGTCGACGGCCAGCACATCTCGACGCTGCTGTTGACCCTGCTGTTCCGCTTCATGCGGCCGCTGGTCGAACACGGGCACGTCTATCTGGCGCAGCCGCCGCTGTACAAGCTCAAGTGGCAGCGCGCCGATCCGGAGTTCGCGTATTCGGACCGGGAGCGCGACGGTCTGCTCGAGGCGGGTCTGGCCGCGGGCAAGAAGATCAACAAGGACGACGGCGTGCAGCGCTACAAAGGTCTCGGCGAGATGAACGCGAAGGAGCTGTGGGAAACCACCATGGACCCGGCGGTGCGGGTGCTTCGTCAAGTGACGCTCGACGACGCGGCCGCGGCCGACGAGCTGTTCAGCATCCTGATGGGCGAGGACGTCGAGGCGCGTCGCAGCTTCATCACTCGCAATGCCAAGGACGTTCGCTTCCTCGACGTGTAGCCGGCGCGGAATTCCGCTGCTACAGCGCCATTTCCAGCCAGGCTTCTAAGGAGACCACCGCATGACTGAGACCACGCTGCCCCCGAACGGCGGTGCAGGCGACCGGATCGAGCCGGTCGACATCCAGAACGAAATGCAGAGCAGCTACATCGATTACGCGATGAGCGTGATCGTCGGCCGTGCGCTGCCCGATGTGCGTGACGGCCTCAAGCCGGTGCACCGCCGCGTGCTCTACGCGATGTACGACAACGGCTACCGGCCGGATCGCGGCTATGTGAAGTCCGCCCGCCCGGTCGCCGAGACCATGGGTAACTACCACCCGCACGGCGACGCGTCGATCTACGACACGCTGGTCCGCATGGCGCAGCCATGGTCGCTGCGCTACCCGCTGGTGGACGGCCAGGGCAATTTCGGTTCGCGCGGTAATGACGGCGCGGCCGCTATGCGGTACACCGAATGCAGGCTGACCCCGCTCGCGATGGAGCTGCTGCGCGAAATCGACCATGAGACGGTCGATTTCGCGCCGAACTACGACGGTCGCTCGCAGGAACCGGTGGTCCTGCCGAGCCGAGTGCCGAACCTGCTGATGAACGGCAGCAACGGCATCGCGGTCGGTATGGCGACCAACATTCCGCCGCACAACCTGAACGAATTGGCCGAGGCCATCTACTGGGCGCTGGACAACCACGACGCCGACGAAGAGGCCACCCTCGCCGCCTGCATGGAACGGGTCAAGGGTCCGGACTTCCCGACCTACGGCCTGATCGTCGGCGGTCAGGGCATCCGCGACGCGTACACCACCGGTCGCGGCTCGATCCGGATGCGCGGCGTCGTCGAGATCGAAGAGGACAATCGCGGCCGCACCACGATCGTCATCACCGAGCTGCCGTACCAGGTGAACACCGACAACTTCATCAACTCGATCGCCGAGCAGGTGAAGGACGGCAAGATCGCCGGCATCTCCGATATCCACGACGAGTCGTCGGATCGCGCGGGTATGCGGATCGTGGTGACCGTCAAGCGCGACGCGGTCGCCAAGGTCGTGCTGAACAACCTGTACAAGCACACCCAGCTGCAGACCAGCTTCGGCGCGAATATGCTCTCGATCGTCGACGGTGTGCCGCGCACGCTGCGCCTTGATCAGATGATCCGGCTCTACGTCGAGCACCAGTTGGACGTCATCATCCGGCGCACCCGCTACCTGCTGCGCAAGGCCGAGGAACGCGCTCACATCCTGCGCGGTCTGGTCAAGGCACTCGATGCGTTGGACGAGGTCATCGCGCTGATCCGGCGGTCGGCCAATACCGATACCGCGCGCACCGGCCTTATGCAGCTGCTCGATATCGATGAAATCCAGGCCACGGCCATCCTCGATATGCAGCTGCGTCGCCTGTCCGCCCTGGAACGGCAGAAGATCATCGACGAGTTGGCCAAGATCGAGGCCGAAATCGCCGATTTGAAGGACATCCTGCAGAAGCCGGAGCGTCAGCGCGCGATCGTGCGCGACGAGCTCGCCGAGATCGTGGAGAAGTACGGCGACGAGCGGCGCACCCAGATCATCTCCGCCGACGGCGACGTCGCCGACGAGGATCTGATCGCCCGCGAGGACGTGGTCGTCACGATCACCGAGACCGGGTACGCCAAGCGCACCAAGACCGATCTCTACCGTTCGCAGAAGCGCGGCGGCAAGGGTGTGCAGGGCGCGGGTCTCAAGCAGGACGACCTGGTCAAGCACTTCTTCATCACCTCGACGCACGACTGGCTGCTGTTCTTCACCAACAAGGGCCGGGTCTACCGGGCCAAGGCGTACGAGCTGCCCGAGGCCAACCGCACCGCGCGCGGCCAGCATGTGGCGAACCTGCTCGCCTTCCAGCCGGACGAGCGGATCGCCCAGATCATCCAGATCAAGTCGTACGAGGACGCCCCGTACCTGGTGCTGGCCACCAAGAACGGCCTGGTGAAGAAGTCGAAGCTGTCCGATTTCGACTCCAACCGCAGCGGCGGCATCGTCGCGGTGAACCTGCGCGATAACGACGAACTCGTCGGCGCCGTACTGTGTTCGGCCGATGACGACCTGCTGCTGGTGTCGGCGAAGGGCCAGTCGATCCGCTTCTCCGCCACCGACGAGGCGCTGCGCCCGATGGGCCGGGCCACCTCCGGCGTGCAGGGCATGCGGTTCAATGCCGATGACGAGCTGTTGTCGCTCAACGTCGTTCGCGAAGACACCTATCTGCTGGTGGCGACTTCGGGTGGTTATTCCAAGCGCACCGCGATCGAGGAATACACTCCGCAGGGACGCGGCGGTAAAGGCGTATTGACCATTCAGTACGACGAGAGGCGTGGCACGCTGGTCGGTGCGCTCATCGTCGATGACGAAGACGAGCTCTACGCGATCACCTCCGGCGGTGGTGTCATCCGCACGGCGGCGAATCAGGTTCGGAAGGCTGGACGACAGACCAAGGGCGTGCGATTGATGAACCTCGCGGATGGGGATACGTTGCTTGCTATCGCGCGCAACGCCGATGAACCCGACCCGGACGCCAACGACGACTCCACCGGTCCTTCCGATCAATAAATCCTCACACCGGCGGCAACGAACGGATCTAAGGAATCCCATTGACCACTCCGAATCAGCCGAACGACGAGCGGCACCAGACGAACGGCGTGACCGAGCGGATCGCACCGTCACCGATCCCGCCGCGGCCGATTCCCCGGCCGGTCGCGTCCGGTGACAACGGGCAGCCGAACGGCGGCCAACAGGGTGGTGCCCAGCCGCACGACAGCCAAGAGCCATCCGGCGCCGAGGCGGCGGCACCGGATAACGCGGAACAGTCCAACGGCAATGCGCAGTACCAGGACGGGTGGTCGCAGCTTCCGCAGCGGGAACCGCAGTCCAACCTGTTCCGGCCCGGGCAGGCGCCGGTCACCGGGCGGCCCGCCGGATCGGTCGGGCTCGGCGGCGGTATGACCAACGCGCGCACCACCGCCGACCTCGCCGCCAAGGCCGCACGCAAAGAGGCGGCGATGGTGAAGTCCGTCGGCATCGACGGACCGACCCGCAGCATCGCCCGCCCCGAACTGATCAAGGACATGCCGGACCTCTCCGAGATCCGGCATCCGCTGCCACCCACCGAAACCACCGGACCGCAGGCGCCGATCTCGCCCGCGGTACCGGTCGCGGTCGCACAATCCGTCGCCACCGGCGAACCATTGCGCGCAACCGTACAAATCCGCCGCATCGACCCGTGGTCGACGCTGAAAATCACCCTGGTGATCAGCGTCGCCATGTTCTTCGTGTGGATGCTCGCCGTCGGATTGCTCTACATCGTGCTCGAGGGCATGGGCGTATGGGGACGGCTCAACAGCAGCTTCACCGATATCGTCTCCTCCGACAGCGGATCCGGCGGATTGATCAGCGCCGGAACGGTATTCGGCTACGCGGGTGTCATCGGGCTCATCAATGTGGTGTTGTTCACCGCACTGGCCACCGTCGGCACCTTCATCTACAACCAGTGCTGCGATCTCGTCGGCGGCATCCAGGTCACCCTGGCCGATCCGGACTGATTCACCGCACTCGCACAACGGCCGGTACCGCCCCTCAAAGGGTCGGCTACCGGCCGTTTTGGTTATCCGACGGGAGGTAAGGTAATCTCGTGCCTCGGTTCGGTTAACAGCTCCGGCAGGCAATCGAACACGATGAGGGCCTATAGCTCAGGCGGTTAGAGCGCTTCGCTGATAACGAAGAGGTCGGAGGTTCAAGTCCTCCTAGGCCCACTCCCGAACATCACAGTAGGGTGGGAACCATGAAAATTCTCCTCACGATCGGTGTTGTTGTAGCGGTTCTCATCGGAATCTCCAAGCTGCGGCAACGCAACGATGCTGACCTGTGGCACGAGGTAACCACCCGCTGAAAAATCCCCACGGGATATCGAGCTCGGGGCCTTAGCTCAATTGGCAGAGCACTGCCTTTGCAAGGCAGGGGTTAGGGGTTCGATTCCCCTAGGCTCCACAAATTGGAGGCGAGTGCTCGCGCGAGCGCTCGCCTTGTTTGTTTCGCGTTGTTTTGTGGGGGGGGGGGCCCCCCCCCCCCCCCCCCCCCCCCGGCGCCCCCCCCCCCCCCCCCCCGGCGCCGACCCCCAACAACACACAGCGAAGGGGGGGGGGGTGGGTGGGGGGGGGGGGTGTGTTTT
>NZ_JAIRBR010000029.1:0-103463 GCF_020361265.1 Nocardia sp. JCM 34519.1 | reverse complement strand
ATCGGCGACGACGACAACGCGGCCAGGCGGCGAGCTGGACCGTGGAGGCGCCGGATGGGACTTCGACACAGGGCCTAAAGCCCCTGGGCGGCCTTCTCGATCAGTATTCGGGCGTCGTCATCGCACACCGCCTGTGCGGCAAGCAGTTCGAAGGCGCGTTCGTAGAGCGCGACCTCGTCGGACGCCGTCACCGAGATGGCCGCCGAAATGGTCTCCACCTCGGCGCTGGTCCGGTCATGCAGTACGAAACTGTTTGTCGGACAAAGAAATTCCGCGGACAGCGGGATTATGCCGATGGTCGTCCTCGGCGTTTTGAATGCCTCCAGCAGATACTCCAGCTGCTGGTGCATCACCCGGTCGTCGCCGAGGGTGTGATAGAGCGCGGGCTCGCCGATCAGGAAGTGGAACCGGTGGCCCTCGTCGAGCAGCACGGTCTTGCGCTGCATTCTGGCGTCGACCGCGTCCTCCAGATCGCCGGGGCCGTCGAGAAAGGCCGAATACGCGCGCAGCACCTCGGTCGCGTAGTCACGGGTCTGTAACAGCCCGGGTATCAATTCGGGTTGATACCAGCGCAGCGAGCGGGCCGCCGCCTCGGTGCCGTGTATCCGGCGCTGCACCGGAGCGAACCCGTCGGCGAGCAGCATCGGCCACGCGACGTACCCGTCGATACTCTTGTGCCCGAAGACTTTACGAAGCCAGCCAGGTATCACGGTGCGTCTCCTCCAGTAGGAAAACGGCCATCGGGCACACGCCGACGAAACCGCCACCGGTAGTTCGAAGCCGAACCCGACGGCGGTTGGGTCCATCGGCCATCCCCTTGCAACGCTACCGTGGATCCGATCGATGCAGCACACTTCACTCAGGTGTTAACGCACACGACGAGCAGGGGGAGTGATGCCGCCAACCGGATCGACCCGCACCGGATCGATGCAGGGCCAGCGGGAAGGACGACGATGAGCACCAGGCCGATGGCGATCGGATACCTGCGCCGCGATATCTCCGGCGTCTCCCAGACCTGGGACGAGACCCGGATTCGCAGCCTGGCCCGGCGCCTCGGCTACGAGCTGTCGAAGACCGTGGTGTTCGGCCGGGAGACCGAGCAGCCGGAGCAGAAGCTGCTCGAGGTGGTGGCCAAAAACGGCGCCGAGGCCGTAATCATCCCCGACACAACGCATTTCGACGGCACGATACCCGAAGCCCTGGTACGGGCATGCGATGTGATCACGGTATCGCCGGAATACACCTATGCGCGGTGGGCGATTCCGCCGCGCACCGATGGCAGCGCGGCGGAATAGTCGTCAGGCGCGCAGTCGCTCGCGGCGCAGCCGATCCACCTCGGGCAGGTCGAGCGGCGCCAGCTCGGATACGCCGAGCGCCCGCCGCAGGATCAGGTCGGCCAGCTCCGGGTTGCGGGCCAGCGCCGGGCCGTGCATGTAGGTGCCGAGCACCGAACCCTGGACCACTCCCTCCAAGCCGTCGCCGACACCGTTGCCGACACCCCGGGTGACGCGCGCCAGCCCGGCCGCGTCGCCGCCGAGTTTGGTTCCGCCACGGTGGTTTTCGAATCCCGTGAGCGGCGCGGTAAGACCGTCGAGCAGCGGGGTGGTCGTCACCTCGCCGATCGCGCGGCGGTGCTGCGGCGAGGTGGTGACGTCGATCAGGCCGACACCGTCGACGCGCTCACCCGTCGAGGTCTCGTACCACTGGCCGAGTACCTGGATCGCCGCGCAAATGGCAAGCACCGGTGCGCCTTTCGCGGCCGCCTCCTGCAGGCCCGGATACCGCTGCAGGTGCCGGGTGGCCAGCCGCTGCGCCGAATCCTCCGCGCCGCCAAGGGTATAGATGTCCAGCGAGTTGGGTACCGGCTGCGGCAGCGTGATCTCGACGATCTCGGCGTCGTAGCCGCGCATGCGCAGGCGCTGACGCAGGACCACCGCATTGCCGCCGTCGCCGTAGGTACCCATCACATCGGGCAATACCAGGCCGATGCGCACCGTCGAATCGGTCATGCTGTCCGCTCCTCGAGGTCGCGGTTGAGATCACGGAATGCGGTGTAGTTTGCCAGCACCTCGACCCGGCCCGCCGGGCAGGATGCGATGGCGCGCAACGGATCCGGCACGGTGGTGTGCTCGACACCGGCGTAGGTGAGCCGCACGGCGAGGTCGGTGGCGCGCTCACCGGCGGCCACCACCTGCATGCCCTCGAAATGTTCGAATCGCACATCCCACAGCCAGGACAGATCCTCGCCGTCGGGCACCTGGCCGTTCACCGCGATCACCAGTCCGGCCGCGGCGGGTTCGATCATCGAGAGCGCCTCCTGCCAGCCCGCCGGATTTTTGGCGAGCAGCAGCCGGGCGGCATGCTCGCCGACCTGGACGGTCCGGTAGCGGCCCGCGATCTCCCGCACCGTGCCCGCCGCGGCGGTGGCCTGTGCCGCATCGGCGCCGAGCGCGACCGCGGCGGCGACGGCCTGTGCGGCGTTACCGCGATTCGCCCGGCCGGGCAGCGCCAGTTCCAACGGCAGCCGCACCCCGCCGGGGCCGCACAGGTCGTTCCCGTCGAGCCACCAATCCGGTTCCGGCCGTTGGAAATCCGTGCCGGTGCTGCGCCAGTGCGCACCCTCCCAGATGATCGGCTCGCCGCTGCGCGGGCAGCTCGTCGCGTCCACCGACCAGCCGCTGCCCGCGGCCACCCACACCACGTTCGGATGGTCGTAGGCGATCGAGGTGACCAGCACGTCGTCGCAGTTGGCGATCACCACGGTGTCCGGATGCCCGGCCAGGCCGGTGCGCAGCTTGCGCTCGATCATATTGATCTCGCCGACGCGGTCCAGCTGGTCGCGGCTGAGGTTCAGCAGCACGACGGCGGCCGGATTCAGCGCGTCGGTGACGTGCGGCAGATGCAGTTCGTCGACCTCGATCGCGGCCAGCGGCGCGTGCCGGTCGGCGCTGAGCGCGGCGACGATGCCCGCGTCCATATTGGCGCCGTCGGCCTGAGTCACGACGCGGCCGATGGTGCTCAGCGCCGCCGTGGTCATTCTCGTCGTGGTCGATTTGCCGTTGGTGCCGGTGACCAGCACGGTGCGGCGATCGCGCCCCAGCTGTTCCATGATGGTGCCGTCGATCCGCAGCGCGATGAGCCCGCCGATCATCGATCCCTTGCCCCGGCCCGCCTTCTGCGAGGCCCACGACGCCGCGGCCGCCGCCAGCAGCGCGATCCGCCCACGCACCGAAATATCTGCCACGCCGCGAGTCTATGTTCGCCGTTGCGGCTCGGCGCGCGCTGGTGCCGCCATCTCATTGTGGCGGGGAACATACCGAGACCGTGTCACACTCGCCGCGAATAGCGGCTCTTGGTTCGGGATCGGGCGCCCGATTTGCCCGAGCAAGGAGTTTGGTGATGAATGTTTCTGGTCGCCCGCGGCGTTGGATTCGCGGCATGCTCACCTTCGCCGCGACGGCGGCGGTGTTCGTGGGAGCCGCACCGGCACACGCCGACGAGCCACCGGCCGGGTCGGCGGCCGCAACTTGGTTGGGCGGCACCCGGTACGTGGATACTCCGGTGGCGCGCTTCGCCTACCGCAAGTCCGGCGATGGCCCGCCCATCGTGCTACTTCCCGGCGGCACACTGTGGGCCTACACCTATCGCGATATCGTTCCGGAACTCGCCCGGCAGCACACCGTTTACGCCGTCGACCTGCCCGGCACCGGGTATACCTCATTGCACGACAAGGACTTCGGCTACTCCGTCACCGAGATGTCGGACGCCTTACGGCAATTCATGGACGCGGTCGGCCTGGACCACGCCACCGTGCTCGCGCACTCACTGAATGGTTCGGTGGCGGCCGACTTCGCCGCCCGCTACCCGGCGGCCGTGCACCGGCTATTGCTGATCGCGCCGCTGGTGCTCGATACCGAGCTGAACCCGAATCTGCGGCTCATGCGGGTACCCGTGGTAGGCGAGTTGGCGACGGCCCTCATGACCAGGAGCATCTTCGTATCCAATCTCCGTGCCGCATATACGCATCCGGAACGGCTCACCGACGAGGTAGCCGACGCGTACTGGGAACCGTTGCGCCGCGTCGATAATCAGATCGCCATGTGGCAGCAGGTCCGCGGCCTGGAGCCGGCCGCCGTGCAGCGCGAACTCGGTGCCATCACGGCACCGACGCTACTGCTGTGGGGTGAACACGACACCATCGTGCCCACCGCACAGGCGAACACCGTGGCAAGCCTGATCCCGCACCCGACCGTCCGCATCATCGCCGACGCCGGGCACAACGCACACGAGGACGATCCGGCCGCGGTCACCGCCGCGATCCAGGAATTCGTGGATCAGTCCTGGTAGAGCTTTTTGCGGTAGTTCTCGGGTGCGTAGTGGCGCTCGAGGTCGGCGACCGATTCGGTGATATCGGCCTGGATATCCTTCACGATCCGGGCCGGGCCGGGCAAAGAGGGCTCCGGCCAGTCCTGCGGCTGCCACAGCGAACTGCGCAGCATCGCCTTGGCGCAGTGGAAGTAGATCGTGTCGATGGCCACCTCCATCGCCAGGATCGGGCGGTGGCCGCGCACGATCATGTCGTCGAAATAGGGCGCTTCGCGGATCAGCCGGGCGCGGCCGTTCACCCGCAGCGTCTCGCCGCGGCCCGGAATCAGGAAGAGCAGACCGACGTGCGGGTTGCGCAGAATGTTGAAATATCCGTCGCCCCTGCGATTTCCGGGCCGTTCCGGGAGCGCGACGGTGGTGTCGTCGAGCACCTTGACGAAGCCCGCCGGGTCGCCCTTCGGCGATGCGTCGCAGTTGCCGTGCTCGTCGCTGGTGCTCACGACGACGAACGGCGAGTTCGCGATCCAGGCCCGGTCCCAGGCGTGTAATGCCGTGCGCTCCTTGGTGGCCGCGCGGACGCCGACCTCGCCGAGCAGCTCGCGGAGCTCGGTCGGATCGTTGATTTCGCTGATCTCCGTGGTATTGCTCACAATTCGATCAAACCATCCGGCATACGGTGCGAAACACCCTTCCGGACAGGAGATCCCTCACAGCCTGGCGTCGAACATATTGGCCTGGCCCGCCGCGAACCGTTCGGCGTCGATCTTGCGCAGCGGCTCCAGCTCCGGCGCGCGATACAGACAGAACATCTTGCAGCGCGCCGCATCCGAACCGGCGACGTCCAGCAGCGCGTTCACTGCGGCGCGCGCGGACTCGTTGGCGCCCTCCATGGTGGCCAGATCGACATTGGTGCGCACGTAATCGCCTGCCAGAAACAGGTTTTCGAGCGCACCGTGCGGCTCGGGGCGGAACTCCCACGAGCCCGCGGTATTGATGAGCAGCGGGTCCGCGTTGGCATTGCGGCCCTTGTCCTGCTGCCAGGAGATGCCCGGATCGAGGAACCACGAGTGCAGATCCGCGGCACGCAGCAGCTCGCCGCGATCGTTCAGGTGGGCGGTCAGCTGCGCCCACACCTCGCGGGAGATCTCCTCGGGGGTGCATTCCTTGGCGGGCTTGCCGTAGAGCATGCCCGGACTGTTCCAATCCGAGATGTCCACGGACAGGCAATCCTGCACGGAACCGTCGCCGAATTCGGTGACTTTGGTTGCCCACATTTGATTTTGGCTGATCGAGGTGAGCGACCACTGCGAATCGATGTATGCGGTGTGCCCGCGCGCGATATCCAGCGGGGCCCGCATGTAGAACTGGATACCGTTCATCCAGTCGCAGGTGAGCCGGTTCATCGCGGCCAATTCCGGGCGGATGGCGAGTACGTCCGGCGACCAAAAGGTGCGCGCCTGCTCGGCGGGCACCGCGACGACGAAATAGTCTGCGGCGACCGAACTCTGGTTGCCCTGCTGATCGACGATGCGCGCACCGGTGATGCGTTTGTCGCGCACGTCGAGCCCGCGCACCTCGGCGCCGAGCACGAAATTCACGCCGAGCTCGCGCAATCGGCGCACCCACGGATCCAGCCAGACCCGACTCGTCGGGCCGTTCAGCACCCGGTCCAGGCCGCCGTCGTTGCCGACCTCCCTCGGGTTGCCGAGGAACTGTTCGCCCATATTGCCGATGGTGCGGACGCTGGCGACGCTCTCCTTGGCCGCCACCATGATGCTGGTGAGGGTGCGGGAGAGCAGGGCGCGGAATTCGTGTGAGCGCTCGTGCCCGGCGACGTAGTCGCTCCACGATGTGTGCTCCCACTCCCCGAAACGCCGTGCGTCGCAACTGGAATTGAAGACGAGCAGGCGTTCGGCGAAGTAGCCCGCCTCTTCGGCGGGCATCTTGAGCGCGGTGGCGATCATCGCGCCGACGGTCTCCCGGAATGTATCCGGCGTCAGGGTGCCGCCGCCGGAGCGCAGCGGGATCCGGTAGTCGTCGCCGTCGCGCCGGGAGAAACGCGCCTCGGAGACCGCGAGCAGATTGTTCCAGACGCCATTCGGGTTGTCGCCGAACGGGATCCGGCGCATGGTATCCGGAATGTGTTGGTAGAAGCCGGGGAAGAAGCGGAAGCCGTGCTCCCCCGGTAGCTCCGGTCGGCCGCCGGTGCCGCTACCCGGCACCGGAATACTTCGCGCCTTACCGCCGAGCGCGCGCCGCTCGTAGACGGTGACGTCGAATCCGCGCTCGCTCAGCTCATGTGCCGCCGTCAATCCAGCGACGCCGCCGCCGAGTACCGCGACCCGTCTACCGTCTCGGCCCGCCTGGGCGGTCGCGGCGCCGAAGCCGCCGGCCACCGCACCCGCTATCCCCACCGCGACGGTGCCCCGGAGAATCGCCCGTCGCGAAACCGTTGATCGCTGTTCTGCCATGCGCCGCTCTGCTGCCTGACCTAGGACCGACCTGCCACGTCGGCCATTACTGTAAGGCCGGTCGGTTGTGGGTGAGTATGCAGGATCGGCCATTCTGGCCGGGGCGGATAGCACGGTGGCGTAAGCTATTTCGCCCGATCGGCCGATTTACTGGTGGCACAACGGTTTTCGGCCTATCAGACCTTGACGAGCTCCGATTGCGGCGATGCGACGATCGCGACCTTGCGCCGAGCCGATGTCGCCAGGAAAGCCCCCGCGATCACCACGACCCCGCCCAGCAGCGACAAAACCGTCGGCACCTCACCGAGGAACGCCCAGGCCGCCGCGATACCGACCACCGGAACCAGTAGCGAAAACGGCGCGACCGTCCCCGCGGGGTAGCGACTCATCAGATAGGTCCACAGGCCGCTGCCGCAGACCGTGGCCAGCAGCACGATATACGCGAGCGCGGCCAGCGCGGGCCAACCGGCCGCCGAGAACGCATCGCCGAACGCGCGCAGGCCGGTGGCCGGGCCCTCGGCGAAGGCCGAGATGACGAACAGCGGAACAGCGGGGACGGCGGTGATCCACAACGTCAGGTGCAGCGGGTTGAGATCGGGTGATTCCGCGCCGGCCTGCCGCGCGCCGATATTGCCGATGGCCCAACCGAATCCGCCCGCCAGCGTCAGCAGCACGGGCAGCAGTGTCGCGTGTTCGAGCCGATCCCAGGCGATCACCGCCATGCCGGTCACGGCGATCGCGATGCCCGCCAATTGAATCGGCCGCAGCCGTTCGCGCAGGAATACCGCGCCGAGCAGCACGGTGAACGGCGCGGAGGATTGCAGCACCAGCGAGGCAAGCCCGGTCGGCATGCCGACCCGCATCGCGGTGAACAGGAAGGCGAACTGCAGCACACCGAAACCGGTGCCGTACAACAGGATCCACCGCATGCGCACATTCGGGCGCGGGATGAACAGCAGGGCCGGAATGCCGACCACCGCGAAGCGCAGGCCCGCGAAGAAAAACGGCGGGAAGTGGTCGAGGCCGATGTGGATGGCGAGGAAGTTCAGCCCCCACAGCACGACGACGGTGAGGCCGAGCAGGCGATCGCGGTTGGACATGCTCCCTATCGTGAGGCTGACGAACAATCCGGGACAATCGAATATTTATGCATCATCTATGTAGCATTGCTTAATGGTTGTCCCGACGAGTATGAGCGTGGAGCGGCTGCGAGTGCTGCGCGAATTCGCCGACCGGGGCACCGTCGCCGCGGTCGCCACCGCGCTCTCGATGACCCCGTCCGCGGTATCGCAGCAGCTCAAGGTACTGGCCAAGGAGGCGGGCGTGGCGCTGCTGGAGCCCGACGGCCGCCGGATCCGGCTCACCGACGCCGGACACGCGCTGGTGTTGCGCGCCGACGAGGTGCTCGCCGCCATGGACCGCGCCGTCGCAGAGATGGCGCACTACCGCGGCTCGCCGCGCGGGCAGGTGCGGGTCGCCTTCTTCCCGTCCGGCGCGGCGCTGCTACTGCACCGGGTGCTTGGCGAACTCGGCGACAGCGGCGTCGAGATCATCGCGGGCGACGAGGATGTGCCGCCGACCGAAACCCCGCGACTGCTGGCCGATTACGACATCGTGCTCACCCACCGCGACGAATACGCCGCCGCCGTCTCGGGTCCGCGGGTGGCGGCGCGGCCGCTGATGCGCGAACCCATCGACGTGGTGGTCGCGCCGACCCATCGGCTGGCCGGGCGCGCCGCGGTGACCCCCGCCGAACTGGCCGACGAGACCTGGATCAGCGTGCGCGGCGGCTTCCCGGTGGACGACGTGCTCAACTCGATCGCCGCCCTCACCGGGGTCCAACCGCGAGTCACACAGCGGCTCAACGATTTCCGCGTCATCGAAACGGTGGTCGCGTCCGGGTACGCGATCGCGCTGATGCCACGCTTCGTCGTCGTGCATCCGGAACTTTCGGTGCTGCGGCTGTCCGGGGTGCGCGCGGCCCGCATCTACGAGCTGGTCACCCGCCCGCACGCCGACCGCAGGCCCGCCATCGCGACTGTGCTCGCCGCGTTCCACACCGCCGCCGAACAGATCACCGGCGGGGCGTAGTGCGCTGTGCCACTTGGTGACGTTCAACAACCAGACCTATACCGCTGTCGCGGGCCGCATCCACTACTCCGGCTAGGCCAAGATGACCATGGTGCCCGCGCTCACCGGCGACGGCAGCCGCATCACCTACGCCGACCCGTGGCTGCCCGACGACAACAGCTACGAGATCGGCGGTCCGCTCGGCGGCCGCTTCCGGGCCATCGCGCTCTCGACGGCGGGTTCGACGACGCGATCCGGCGCGCCCGTCCGGATACCGGCTCGCCGTAGCGCATTTCGATCCGGCGGCCACCACCCGGTCCGCGACGGTGCTCGCACCGGACGGCGCCCGGATACCGGTGCTGCTGCACACCGCCGACGGTCTGCGCGCGATACCGCGCGCACCCGGCCTCGACGCCGAACCGCGCCACCTGGTCGGCGCGCTCGAAATCGACCGCGCCACATTCGATTCCCGCGACGCCGATCCGGCCGCCGCCGAATTCGTGCGAAATTGGATGAACGGTAAACGCATAATGCCGCTCTCGCTCAGCGCCACCGATCGCGATCTGATCGTCCGCTGAAATCGGCGACTCGACTGCCGGTTGGACGAATACGCGCAGATCAGGCGCTACGCTCCCCGCTATGACCACGATCGGTTCGGGTGAATTGTTCGAGCTGCGCCCGCGGCGCTGGCTGGATTGGCGCATGCTGCTCAAACCGCGCCCATTGCACGCATCGCTGATCGTATCCGCCGCGGTGGCGTTGAAAGCATTCGAGATGTCTTTCGCCGCACTGCACGATCTCGCGGTGCGCAACCTCGTCGCACCGCATCTCGCCTCGAATGTGCCGATCGCCATCGACGGTTTGGTGGTGGGCTCCATCATCGCCACCGCCTCGTTCAAGAAAGGCAGCGTCGGGTGGTGGTACGCCACCGGGTTATTCGTCCTTTCGACGCTGGTTTCGGTCGGCGGGAATATCGAATACGCGCGGGAGATCGGCGGCGGCCCGGTATCGCTCGGCATATACGCCGGCATGCCGATGACGCTGCTTTTCGCGGTACACCTGACCCTGATGCTGTGGTCACGCGGCCGCGACAACAAACGCGCACCGCAGGCCGTCGACGAACCGGAACCCGTCGCCGAGACGGCCGAACAGCTCATGCCACGCATCGACGCACTCGAGGTCGCCGCGCGCGCCGGGTTGACCACCCTGACGCCGCGGCCGACGGTGCGGCTCGACCAGTCCGAATCGGTCGAGCACCGCACCCTCGTCAGCACGGCGGGAAATAGCTGAGCCGCCGGAAACTTCTGTCCGGAAGAACAATTCATCGATGGAGCAGACCTATGGGGCTTACTGTCTGGCAGGACCTTGGTGTCGAGCAATTCCGCGAGGTCGCATTGCGGCTGGCGTCGGTGATCCAGAGCAGCGTCGACAAACCGGCGGCGCTGAACAAACTCATCGATGCCGCCGACAGCGGTGAGACATTCACCGATCTGTTGATCGAACACTCCGCGCGCTGGTTCCACGAGACCGGCGGCCAATCCATCCTGGTCGGGCCGGAACTGTTCTGGTTGCTTTCCGAACCGACGCCGAAGAAGGTGCTCAACGGTGGCGCGCGCGGGCAGGAAATCATTGCCGAGCAGGAACATACGGTCAGTCACCGCAGCCGGAAGCTATTGGTGGTCTGCGTGCTGGAAACGCTGGCGCAAAACCAATGGGTGACCAACGGAATCGGCGAACCCTACGCGGTGAACGGAATCAGCTGATTCAACGCGCCGCCGCGGCCGCACACAGTTCATGCACCAACCGCATTTTCGCCAGCACCGGTTCCGGCAGGACGAACGGATAGAGATCCGCATGGCCCATCGAACGATTCACCATATTCAGCGACCAGGCCAGCGGTAACCACAGCTCGATGATCCGGTCGAAGCCCGCCCGGCCGACCTGCGGGCGGTCGAGCGTGGCCCCGGCCGGCGCGAATCCGAACGCCGCCGCGGTATCCAGGGTGTCGCGGATGTGCAGATAGTGGGCGAAGGTTTCGGCCCAGTCCTCGGCCGCGTGCATGGTGGCGTACGAGGAGACGTACTCGCGGTCCCAGCCGGGTGCCGCGCCATCGGAATAGTGGCGCTCCAGCGCGGCCCGGTAGTCGGCGGACGGGTCGCCGAACAGTGTCCGAAAGCGTTGCAGCGCATCGTCATCGGCGACCAGGATGGCGAAATAGTAGTGGCCGATCTCATGCCGGAAGTGGCCGAGCAGGGTGCGGTAGGGCTCGTCCATCTCGATCCGCAGCTGTTCCCGGTGCGGATCGTTGGCCTCGGCCAGGTCGAGGGTGATCACGCCCTTGCGATGGCCGGTCGTCACCGGATCGGTTCCGCTGGACAGCAGGTCGAAAGCCAGCCCGCTGTCCGGATTTTCGTCCCGGTCGACGATGGGCAGGCCGAGTTCGGTCAGCTCCAGGATCAACCTGCGCTTGGCCGCCTCGGCCGCGGCGAAGGCGGCGAGTCCGGCGGCGTCCAGATCGTTGGGGCGAGTGCGCGTGAGGCGGCACGACTCACAGAGCAGCGGTCCCGCGTCGGATGTATCCGATTCGCGGACAGCGACTTCCGGCTCGTCAGCGGGCACCTGGTCTTTGCCCGGCAGCGCGACCAGCCAATTACATTGCGCCACATGGAGGTTGTCGCAGAGCCGGAATCGGGCGGCGTCGACGACACCGTCCGCCTGGTCGGCGGCTGGATCGCCGAGCACCACCAGCGCACGGTCGGCCAGGCTGAAACCCAGTGGGCTGGAACAGGACAGACAGACCGAATTCTCGAACGCCAGCCGTTGGCCGCAATTGGGACAGGCGAAATCGCGCACTACGCCTCCACCGGCGAGACGTCGACCGAGACGGTGATCGTGCTTTCCCTGGCGTCGGTGTAGATGATGCCGCGCAGCGGCGGCACATCGGCGTAGTCGCGACCCCATGCGACCGTGACGTAGCGCTCGTCGGCGAATTGGTCGTTGGTGGGATCGAAGCCGACCCAGTGGCCGCCGCGATCGTCCGGAATCCACACCGCGCACCAGGCGTGCGTCGCGTCCGCGCCGACCATGCGTTCCTTGCCCGGCGGCGGATCGGTCGCCAGATAACCCGACACATATCGCGCCGCCAGCCCATGGGAACGCAGGCAGGCCACGCCGATCCGGGCGAAGTCCTGGCAGACGCCCTCCTTCGCCGCGAAGACGTCGGCGACCCTGGTGGACACCGTCGTCGAACCCGATCGATAGGTGAAATCGCGGTGGATCCGGGTGTTGAGGTCGGCCACCGCCGCCAGCAGCGGGCGGCGCGGCGTCAACGATTCGGCGGCGTACGCGGTGACCTCCGGTGTGATCTCGGGCGGCCGCAGATCCAGCGTGAACTCAACGGCGAGTGGACCTTTCGCCGTCGTCGGGCGAGCCTGCTCCCACGGCAGGCGCGCGTCGACGACGCGGTCCGGCCTGGCGACCTCGACCACCGATACCCCGGACACCGTCAACTGCCGATGTTCGCTCGTGACATGGAAATACGTGGTGATGTTGCCGTAGACATCGGCGCCGACCGAACGATCCGACGGTGCGGGTTCGATCCCGATCTCATGCGAAATCAACCGCTGCCCAGGGAATTCCCGCGGCGTCAGATAGGCGCGGCCGTACGAGCTGCTGACCTCGTCGGAATAGCGATAGGTGGTGCGATGCTCGACGCGGTAGCGCCGGGCGGCGTCGAGTTCGGTCATGCGACAACCCTCGTACTACCCCACAGCGGCTGAATGCTGAGCGGCACGGAGAGTTTGGTCGTCTCGAAGGAATCCGACAGCTTACGCAGCCGCAGGTGCACGCCGTCGAGCAGTTCGGCCAGTTCGGTGCGCCTGCCCTGCTCATCGGTGAGTTCCAGATCGTCCGGGTCGACCCGGCGCAGCATGCGCTGGGCGTCGGCCAGCAGCCGTTGCGGGCGTGAGGATCCCGACGCACCCGGTAGCGCCTGGAAGTCGGCCTCCAGCCGATCCAATTGGTAGGCAAGCGATCTCGGATTGTTGGCATCGAAGAGCAGCAGTCCGGCCACCGCCGACAGCCGCACCGAATCCCGGTGCCTGCGCCGGTAACTCACCGACGATTCCGCGGCGCGCAGCACCGCCTCGATCACCACCGGCTCGACATCGGGCGCACAGGTCTGGGTGAGCGCCGACAGCAACCCCGTCAGCGCGATGCCACGCTCGATCCGCTTGCCGATATCCATGACATACCAGCCGGTGTCGCGCACCAGGGATTCGGATCCGATACCGGACAGCGAGAGCAGCGCCGCCAGCGAGAGCGAATGCACCGCCGTCAGCGCCGCCTCCTGATCCTCACCCGTCCAACGGTATTCGGCCAACGCCCGGTCCACCGCGCTCAGAATCATCCAGGTGTCCACCGATAGCTGATCGCGCACCGCCCGCGCCGCATTGCCGTACCGATCGATGGCGAACGCCAGCGACCCGGGCAGTTCCCGTTCGATCGTCAACGCCTCCAAATAGTCGTGCCCCTCCCGAGACGCACCCGCCACCGCGGGCCATTCCGGTTCATCCGGCGGCCGAAGTACCAGCGCCCGCGACTTCGCCTCCGCCACAAGGGCACTCCCCACCGCCGCGCCGAGCTGCTCACCCGCGGTGACCGCGCCTTCCGCGCCGGAAACCCGCGTCTCGGTAGCCTGTTCCTGCGCCTTGACCACCGAACTCGCCGCGGCAGACCGAGCTCGCTGCGCCGCATCGGAATCCGCGGCGCTCCCTGCGGTTTGCGACTGCGCCGTCGACTGACCCGAGTCGCCCACGGCCGCGCTCCCTGCCGATTGAGCCTGCGCGGATGCGCCTATCGTCGACGAGGTCGACTGCCGCTGTGCCCCAGACGCTTTCGCCGCCACACCCGGCCGCGCGGCCCCGGCATCGGTTTCCGCCTCCGGCTCATCAGTAGACGAATTTGCCTGTGCCGCTGCGTTATCAGATGGCGGACCGGTGAACAGGCAGGTGTCGGGAGCAATCGTCGCGGTGGTCTGGGCCAGGGCGGACATCAGGACCGCTACCGCCTCGGCACCCTCGAGCCAGGGCCGGTAGCGGTAGTCCTGATAACACTCGTGGGTCGCGATGAGCAGGCGCACAACGGCTTCCGCGCGCTCGCTGTAGCGGCCCATCCAGAACAGATCGTTGAGGACGCGGGGCGAGCTCACGGCCTCCAGCATCGGCGGGCGGCGGCGTTCGCGTTCCTCGTGCGGCGCCTCGGTGCTGATCGCGGCCGGTGTCTCGGCGGCGCGCACCCAAACGTCCTTGGCGCCCACCTTGATGACGATGCGGTCCGGCCGGGTGCGCTGGCGCAGCTGACCCAAACCGCCCGCCATCGCGGTGTATCCGACCCGGCGGGCCAGCGAGAACAGCCGCATCCCAACGGGTACCGCCGTTAACCCGCCATAGCCGTGCACCGCGGGCGCGACGGAGAATTGCGCGGGTTCCTGCCCCACCCATTCCCAGCCGCGATCCGCGATCCGCGCCCGCAGTTCCGCCCTTTGCGCCGTTGACAATTCGGGTCCATAACTCGTGCTGCCGTCCACCGCGGACCGGATGATCAGCTTGTCGAGCCGGGCGAGCAGATGTTTTCGTTCGGCGTCGTTACCACCCCAGTAGGCGGGCGCGCTCTCCAGCAGCAGATCCTCGTCGAGCAGCGCCCGCGACACCGCGGGCAGAAATCCGGCGAGCGCCGGACTTTCCAACAGCCCGCTGCCGAGCGTGTTGACGACGGTGACCGCACCCCGGCGCAGCACCTCGACGAGCCCGACCACGCCGAGCCGCGAATCCGGGCGCAGGTCAAGGGGATCGGAGAATTCCGCGTCGACGCGGCGCAGCACGACATCGACGCGTTTCAACGTGCCGAGCGAGCGCATCCACAGCGCGCCGTCGCGCACGACCAGATCCGCGCTCTCCACCAGTGGAAATCCGAGTGTCGACGCCAAATACGCCTGATCGAAAGCGGTTTCGGAATGCACGCCGGGACTGAGCACCACGACGACCGGATCGTTGTCGTCGGCCAGCGGCGCCGATTCGATCAGCATCAGCCGCATCGCCCGCGCGAACGGGGTGAGCGGGCGCGGGCTGGAATGTTCGAAAGCCTCCGGTATCGCGGTCGAGACCACCCGCCGGTCAGCCAGCGCATAGCCCGCGCCGGACGGCGCCTGCGCCCAGTCGGCGATCACCCGGAACTGTCCGTCGCTCCACCGGCTGATATCACAGGCGTGCAGGAACAGCTGATGCCTGCCCGGCACGGTGATGCCGTGCGCGGCCCGCACGTAACCGGCGCTGCCGAACACCACCTCCGGCGGCAGCAGTCCGGAGGTGATGGTGCGGCGCGGGCCGTAGATATCGGTCAGTACCTCGTCCAACACCCGCGACCGCTGCACCAGGCCCGCCTCCAGCCGGGTCCAGTCATCGGCGGAGACCAGCAGCGGGATCGGGTCGAGCCGCCACGGCGCCGGACCCGACGGTTCGTCCGCGGTGCCGACCTCGGTGTATGTGATGCCGTCGTCCTCGATGAGCCTGCGCACCCGGCCGTCCAGCCTGCCGAGCCCGGCGGTGCCGAGCTCGACGAAATCGGCGGACAACTCCGACCACATCGGCCGCACTCGTCCGTCGCCGTCGACCAGCTCGTCGTAGTAGCCTCCGGTCGGTCTGCCGCATTCGTCGTATGCGGCGTCGCTGCCGCCCTCGGCGCGATAGCGCGCGAGCTGTTCGGCGATCTCCTCGCGCGTGCCGGAGCGCGCATCCTGCCGGAGCGCGTCATCGCGCATGGTCACCGCGCCGACCTCACTTCCGCTGCCCGAATGCCTACCGGTCGCTGAATGTTGTCCATACGGTCCGGGCGCGGCGCAGGTCGAGGATGCCCCGCGCTCCGGAATCGGCGGACTGTGCTGCCATCTTCGCACGTAATTCGCCGAGATCGAGCCGGGTCGCACTATGTCCCGCCGCCTCGAAGCGCCGGTTGCGGCGAGATTGCGCTGCTACCGCATTGACCGGCGGCGTCTCGTAGGCGAGGCCGCCGGGGTGCACCACATGGTAGGTGCAGCCGCCGCGGGACAGCCCGGTTTCGGCATCGACCAGGTCGAAGATCAGCGGCGCGTCCACCGTGATGGACGGGTGCAGCGAGTTCGGCGGCTGCCATGCCCGGTAGCGCACACCGGCCACCTGGACATCGGTCTGGTCGGTGGCGAGCAGCGGCACCGGCCAACCGTTGCAGGTGAGCACGTGACGGCCGCGATCGGCGCCGACCACCCGCACCTGCAGCCGCTCCACCGACGAGTCGACGTACCGGGCGGTGCCGGTGGCAACGGTCTGCTCCCCCAACGTGTTCCACGGTTCGATCGCGCCGCGCAACTCCACCTCGACGGTGCCGAGCACCACGGTTCCGATGCGCGGGAACCGGAATTCGGTGAACGGGTCCAGCCAGCTCAGCTCGAATCCGATGCCGTGCGCGCGCAGTTCGGCGACCACCTCGGCGAGGTCGGCGAGCAGGAAATGCGGCAGCAGATAGCGGCCGTGCAGATTTGCACCATGCCGAATTAGCCTGGCCCGCAACGGTTTTTCCCACAGCATCGCGACCAGCGCACGCACCAGCAGCGATTGCACCATGGCCATCCGGAAGTGCGGCGGCATCTCGAATCCCCGCAGCTCGACCAAACCCATTCGGCCCCTTGCCGATTCGGGGCTGTACAGCTTGTCGATACAGAATTCGGCGCGATGGGTGTTACCGGTCAGGTCGGTGAGCAGGTGGCGCAACGCCCGATCGACCTGCCACGGCAGCCCGGCCGAATCCCGCGACAGCCGGTCGATTTCGGCGAAGGCGATCTCCAGTTCGTACAGCGTCTCCTCGCGTCCCTCGTCCACCCGCGGCGCCTGGGAGGTCGGGCCGATGAAGCGGCCGGAGAACAGATACGACAGTGCCGGATGACGCTGCCAGTAGGTGATCAGCGAAACCAATAGGTCCGGGCGGCGCAACAGCGGTGACCGCGCGGGCGTTTCACCCCCGAGGGTGATGTGGTTGCCGCCGCCGGTACCGCCGTGCGCACCGTCGACGTCGAAGCATTCGGTGCCGAGCCGGGCCAGCCGCGCCTGTTCGTACAGCGTGGCAAGCAGTTCCGTCTGCTCGGCGAACGACACCGTCGGCCGCACGTTCACCTCGAGCACACCGGGATCGGGCGTAATCGAGAACGTATGCAACCGCGCGTCCGCCGGCGGGGCATAGCCCTCCAGCACCACCGGCTCACCGAGTGCGGCGGCGGCCGACTCCACCCGATGCACCAGATCCAGGAAATCATCGAGTTCGCTTACCGGCGGCAGGAATACGTGCAGCCTGCCCGCGCGCACCTCGGCGACCAGCGCGGTGGTCGGCGACCAATCCGGCGGCTCGACCGTCGCCGGTTCATCACCGCGCTGTAGGAGCGGACCCAATACAAACGGATCGTGTTCGGGACGCGCGGGCGGCCGCCGCCAGGAAATCGAATCGAGCGGCAATCGCAACCCGGCCGGAGAATCCCCTTCCGTCAACACGATTCGCCCGAGCGGCGCGGTATCGGACCGCCCACGCCGCAACCGCCACTCCGCACTGGCCCACCCGGCCCCATCCTCCCGCCGGTACAACGGCAGCACATAAGCGACCGGCTCGGTGATCTCGGCGTCCAACCGGGCCAGCAGCACCGCCGCATCAGGCTCGCTTACCGGATCCCCCTCCGGCAGGCGCATTTTCGCGGCGATCCGGGCCAACGGATCCTCGAACGCCGGTCGCACCTGCGTCAGCGGCAGACCCAACCCCTCGGCGATATGCACAACGAGCGCCCGTGCCTGCTCCGCATCTGAACCGGAACGTGATTCTACCGCAACGATATTCAGCGACGCGGGTCGAGGTTCGGCGGCCGAATCGTCCTGCATCACCGCGACCTGCGGCAGCGGTGACACCGTCACCGAGTCCCCGGAACCGACTTTCGTAGGAGCGTTCGCGCCCACCGTCGGACTGCCAGCCGCTGAACCCGGGCTCGGCGGCATCGAATCCGGCTCGCGCCCCAGCGAAAACGCGGTCGGCGTGCGTATCGCAGCACCACCGAAGCCGACATCCGCCAGGTCCGGTTCCGAGATCGCCATGTCGGCCCCGGCAGCCGAGCCCGGCGACGTCGAATACGCGCTCGACTCCGACTCGGCCTGCCCCGCGTCGCCGAAACCATCAACCCGCTCCGCTATCCCGGCGTCCGGACCGTCAGGCCATCCGCTTCCGTTGTCGGCACGCGAATCCCGCTCGCCCTCGACACCGGGCGTACTCCCCGATCCGGTCGGCGGCCACGGATCGGCGAGCAATTCCTGCCTGGTCCAGACCGGCTCACCGTCGGCGCGCCAGGCGATCGCTATTTCCCAGCGCGGCAAGGGTTCTCCGGGATACCACTTGCCCTGGCGGTATTGCACGATGCCGGTGGGTGCGTAGATCCGGCGGAGGCGGTGGGCCAAATCGATTGCGCGGGCGCGTTTGTGCGGACCGTCCGCCTCGGTGGTCCATTCCGGGGCGGTCCGGTCGTCGATGGAGACGAAGGTCGGTTCGCCGCCGATGGTGAGGCCGATATCCGCCCGCACCATTCGGGCATCCAGCGCGGCGCCGACCGCGGCGATGCGTTCCCACTGAGATGTGGTGTACGGCAGGGTGACTCGCGGATCCTCGTGAACGCGCCGCACAATATTCGCGAAATCCATGGTGGCGCGCGTCGGTTCGGTGGCGCCGGTGATCGGCGCCGCGGATTTCGGATGCGGTGTCGCGGCAAGCGGGATATGTCCCTCACCGGCGAACAGTCCGGATGTCGGATCGAGCCCGATCCAGCCCGCGCCCGGCAGATAGACCTCGGCCCAGGCGTGCAGATCGGTGAAGTCCGCCGCCGGGCCGGATGGGCCGTCGAGGGAGGGCGCGTCCTGGGCCAACTGCACCAGATAACCCGAGACGAACCGCGCCGCCAACCCGAGTTCACGCAGCACCGAGACCAGTAGCCAGGCCGAATCCCGGCACGATCCGAGCGCACCGCGCAGTGTGTGCTCGGGTGACTGCACACCGGGTTCCATCCGGATCGTGTACCCGACATCGCCGTGCAGCGCCTGGTTGAGCGCAACCAAGAAATCAATCGTGCGCGGACCGTCGGCGGGCCGGTGCGCGCGCACCCATTCGCGCACCAAAACGCCCGAGCCGTCCACCGGACGCAGATACGGTTCCAGATCCGCCGCCAACTCCGGCCGGTAGGCGAACGGAAAATGCTCGGCGTAATCCTCGACGAAGAAGTCGAACGGGTTGATCGCCTCGAGGTCGGCGATCAGCCCGACGGTAATCGACAGCTCCCGCGCGGGATGCGGAAATACAAGGCGGGCAAGGAAATTGCCGAACGCGTCCTGCTGCCAGTTGACGAAGTGCTCGGCGGGGGTCACCCGCATCGAATAGGCGTCGATCCTGGTGCGCGAGTGCGGGGCGGGCCGCAATCGCACCACATGGGGGTGAACCCGCACCAGCCGTTCGAAGGTGTAGGTCGTCCGGTGTTCGAGGGACACCTTGATGCCCATGAACCAAGTTCACCACACCCTGAACCGCCGATGACCGGAGTTCGGCCGACCCGCGACACACCCCGTACCGTCCCACCCCTTGTCGGACCGGAGTGCTAAGACCGAATCACGAACCGATCTCGCCCGGAGGCCCACATGCCCGCGCATCAGTGCCGATCCTGCGAATCCGCCGTCGACCACTGTCACGGCACGCTCATCGCCCATGTCGGCCGCCTGGTCGAATGCACCGAGGAAGACTGCGCCGACCTGGACCAGGCCCGTCACACCTTCATCGTCGACTGCGCCGATATCGCGGGCGGGTGTTCCTGTTACGCAGCGCATTCGGCGGACCGCACCGGCTGAACCTGCGAGACGTCTCACAGTTCGCCCGCCACCAGCCGTTATAGCTGGATGACCAAGTACTTGGGGGCGTGTGTCCGGGATCTGATCCGGCGAATACTTCCAAAAGGAAGATCACCGGACGAAGAGGACATGCCTGATGTCGCGTTCTATCCAGGTGGACCACCGACGACAGGGGCGATACCCGATGCCCCGTACGCTGACCGGGTGAACTACGACCACCTCCTGCTGCCGTCCGGTGCCGCCTCGACGCTCGCCGAGGTGGACGCGTACCTCGCCGCTCAGCAGGGTGTTCCGGAGACGGAGACGGTCGCGACGCTGGCGGCGCAGCTGAACAAGGCCAATGCCGAACTGTCCGAGGCGAATGCGTTCCTCAGCGCGGAGGTGGGCGGTGCCGCGACCGGCACGGTGCTACACGTGGCCTGCCCGTACGACGCGATCGGCCACGTCCGGCGGATACTGTTCGCGCTGGCGACCCCGCTGGGGTACGCGGTATACGATCCGCAGCTCGCCTGGCTGATCGACCCGGCCGGGAGCGTCCCGGTGACGGTGACGCACGGCGGCGCGGGCGAATTCCCATATTTGACGAAAACACTTGCCGAGCAATGGGTTTCGGAACTCACCCCGCCCAACCCGTATCTGATCGTCGAACGCGCCCCGCACGACTACATCCAGACCTACCTGGACAAGTCCGGCGTGTACACCCTCGAATACCGGGATGGCGCGCCGGACAAGCACTTCGGCGTCACCATCCGGGATGCCGCGATGGTCGCCGAGCTGATCTGGGACTGGACCGCGGGCGACCGGTCCCGGTTGAACACCATGCCGTGGTCACGCCTCGACCTGTAACCAATTAACCTGTGCGACAAGCCGATTACTGATTCTGCAACGCCAAGCGCCCGGCCAGCGCGATAAAGGATGCGCCGAAGACCCGGCGCATCCAGGTCACCACCGCGGGCCGCGAGATGACGTGGTTGCGAACGGCCGCCGCGCATACGCCGTACACCGCGAAAACCACGAACGTCGCGAGCATGAAAATCGCGCTCAGCTCGAGCATGCGCCGCAGCGCGTTCGCCGAACCGTTCGGCACGAACTGCGGCAGGAACGCGAAGAAGAAGATGGTCAACTTCGGGTTGAGCACATTGACCAGGATGGCCGAGGTGATCACCTGCCACGCCGAAGGCGCGGGCTTATCGGCTTCCTCCTCGGGCACCGTCAGTGCGCCCTTGTCCCGGAACGTATTCCACGCCATGTACAGCAGATAGGCGACACCGAGATACTTCAGCGTCTGAAATGCGACGGCACTGGCGTTCAACAGTGCCGCCAGCCCGGTGATGGCCGCGACCATATGCGGCACCACGCCGAGGGTGCAGCCGAAGGCCGCGACAATGCTGGCCCGCGCGCCGCGCGAGAGCCCCGCCGCGAGCGTGAACAAGGCACCGGTGCCCGGGGTTGCGACGATGACGAGCGTGGTCAGCAAGAACTCGATGCTCATCCCCGACACAGTAACCTGCGCCGGGTTTATCGCAACCCCGTTGTTCCACCGGCGCTCAGAGCGCCCGCCGCCCGGAAAGCGCACGCCCGAGGGTCAATTCGTCCGCGAATTCCAGATCGCCGCCCATCGGCAATCCGGACGCGAGCCGAGTTACCGTGAGCCCGGGGAAATCTCGCAGCATGCGCACCAAATACGTTGCGGTGGCCTCACCTTCGGTATTCGGATCGGTCGCGATGATCACCTCGGTGACATCCACACCGTCCTGCTGATTTCCGATGCGCGCCAACAACTCCCGGATCCGCAGCTGATCCGGCCCGACCCCGCTCAGCGGGTCGAGCGCGCCGCCGAGCACGTGGTAGCGACCGCGGAACTCCCTGGTGCGCTCGATGGCCTGCACATCCTTCGGCTCCTCGACCACGCAGATCATGGTGCGGTCGCGACGCGGATCGGCGCAGATGCGGCACAGCTCACCGTCGGAGACGGTGCCGCACATCACGCAGAACTGCACGCCGTCGCGCACCTTCTGCAAAGCCGCCTGCAACCGGTCGATATCCGGCGGCTCCACCTGCAATAGGTGAAAAGCGATGCGCTGCGCGCTCTTCGGACCGACGCCGGGCAGCTTGCCCAGCTCATCGATCAGATCCTGAACCGGACCCTCGTACAACTGCTACGTCCTCAGAAGTCGGGCAGGCCGGGCAGCGAACCGCCGAGCCCACCGCCCGCCAGCGGTCCGAGCCGGTCCGCGGCGACCTGCTGCGCATTGGCCATCGCGTCGTTGATCGCGCCGATCACCAGGTCCTGCAGGCTTTCGACATCCTCCGGGTCGACCACCTTCGGGTCGATGGTCAGCGAGACGACCTCGCCCGTCGCCTTGATGGTCACCTTGACCAGACCGTTGCCCGCCTGCCCCTCCACCTCGGAGGCCGCGATCTCGGCCTGCGCCGCGAGCACCGCCTGCTGCATCTGCTGTGCCTGTGCGAGTAACTGCTGCATGTCGAATTGACCACCGGGCTGCACGGCTCGTCCTCTCATCGCGATATCCGCGCCGACCGGCGCGGAGCAAGTATTCGGCTCGCGAACCAGCGTAGCTCTCCGTGGGATATCGACCCCGATCCGCCCTGCGCCACAAGACTTCCCCGATCTTGTGGCCCCTACCAGTAACCATGCGTCATGTACATAAGCGATAACAGCTTGGCCTCGTTCCGGTTCAGCGCATCACGATCGCCCTACCCTCGAAAGTGGGTCGGAGACCGGTGCGTGAGTTCTGGAGACCGTCATGAGCACATACCGCGTTCGTTTCCTCGGTACCTGCGTGCTCGCCCTGGGAATTCCGAGCCTGTTCCTGACGCCCGCCGCATCGGCGGATCCCGCGGCCGACTACGGCGGCGGCTGCGTCATCTACCCGGATAACAGGGCGGCCACGATCGATTCGCTGCGCTTTCGATGTTCCCCGGAACAGCAGGACGCGATCTTCCGGAACGCGCCGCGCGGTGACGTTCCGATGGGCGTCAAGGACGGCTGGGTCACCCGGCCGCCGGTGGCACAGGCGCTGGCGCCGGCCTTCTGGATCGGCAAAACCTTCTACACCGGCCCGGACGGCGGACGGCTGATGAACCGCGTCACCGCCGCGGGCACCGAGGCGTGGCCCGCCGACGTATACACCGCGCCCGCGCTGATCGACGGACAGCCCACCTGGGCGTTCAACTACGCACCGTCGCCGACACCGCAGGTGTACGACGAGGTCAGGGAGGTGGCCCCCGGCGTGTGGTTCGGTTATTCCTGGTGGCGCGGGTTCTTCCAGACGACGCTGCTGCTCACGTTCGCGCTCGCCTGACCACCGCTTGACCCTCCACCCGCTGGAGGGTGTTCGCTGTGCTTATGACAGCGACCGTAGCCATCGGGGAGTTCGCCCGGCTGACCTACCTCAGCGTGAAGACGCTGCGGTATTACCACGACATCGAACTGCTCGAACCCGTCGCGATCGACGCGAGTTCCGGCTACCGCCGCTACGGCATAGATCAGGTCGCACAGGCCCATCTGATCCGGCGGCTGCGCGAACTCGATATGCCGGTGCCCGAGATCAAGGCGATGCTCGCGGCGCCGGACCCGGCGACGCGCGACGCGACCCTGCGTGCCCATCTGGAACGCATGGAGGCGGAGTTGATGCGCACCCGCGCGGTGGTGGCCTCATTGCGCGCGCTGCTCACCCCCGCACGCCCGATCGAGGTGGAATACCGTGCGGTGCCGTCGTTTTCGGCATTGACGGTCACCGAGACGGTGGGTCGGGACCGAATCGGCGACTGGTGCGCGGCCTCCTTCGACCTGCTGCACCACGTCGTCGCCGCGGCGGGCATCACCCCGGCGGACGTCGACGGCTGCACCTATTCGATGGAGTTCTTCGAGAACGAGATCGGCGAGGTGGTGGCCTTCGTACCGCTGCCGGACGGTGCGCGCATCGATCCGCCCGCCCGCGCCGCCGTCCGCGAAATGCCCGCGCGCCATTTCGCGGTCGCGGTGCACGAGGGCGGCTTCGACGACTTCGACCTCACCTACGGCGCGTTGGGCGGCCATGTCGCCGAACACGCCACCGCGCTGGCCGAACCGGTGCGCGAGCGCTACCTCATCTCACCGATCGATACCGAAGATCCGGGCCAGTACCGCACCGAGGTCTGCTGGCCGATCGAACACCCCTGATAAACAAGGAGATTCAATGACACTCGCACTCGGCAGCATCACCTTCGACTGCGCCGACGCCGCCGCGCTCGCCGACTTCTGGGCGCAACTGCTGAACAAATCGGTGGACCCGGACGGCAACGAGCACTTCGCCACCATCGGCTACGGAACGGGCGCAACGGGTTTGATGTTCATCCAGGTGCCGGACAAGAATCCGGGTAAGAACGTCATCCACCTCGATCTGCGATCCGCCGACCGGCAGGCCGAGGTGCAACGCGCGATCGCCTTGGGCGCCAAGCACGTCGGCGATTTCGACGAGTACGGCCACCAATGGACCACCCTCGCCGATCCCGAGGGCAACCTCTTCGACATCGGCGAGGCGTAAGCCGAAACCGCATCGTGGCGGTATCAGGCCAATTCGCGCTGCAGGTTCGCCAGCACCTCGGCCTGGATCTTCTTCAGCCCCAACGGCGCGAAAATCCCCTCGAAGATGCCCGCGACCCCGCCCGCACCCTTCCAGGTGGTGCGCAGGGTGACCTGCGAACCGGCGCCGTCCGGCGTCACGGTCCAGGTGTTCACCAGCGTCGAATTCGAATCGCGCTCGGTGACAATGGAATCCGACACCGACACCACGGCGTGAATATTGCGGACCCGCTTCTCGGTGGCCTGCAACACCCACTCGGCGACGGTGCCGGCGCCCTTACCGCCCTCGAGCACCTTGTAGTCGCGGTAGTGCGCGGAAAGGATGCGCGGACGGACCGTCTCGTAGTCCGCGATAGCCTCCAGGGTCCGCTGGGGATCCGCCGAGATGGCGATCGAACTGCTGGCGCTGACCTGTCCCACGATCACTCCTTGTCTGATTGGCCGCGCTTCGCGCGGCGTGTTCGCGGCCCCTGGGAGTCTCGCGTCTCAGCGGTCGAGACTCGCGCCTGCGGCGCATGCGCTTCGACCGCTGAGACGCGAGACGGGCCGCGAACGTCGCTCGTAAGACTCGCTCCCGACAGATTACGTTGTGCGCGAATGTCGCCAACTACGGGCGAGCCGATGTCACACTTTTCGCTACGACGATATGAGCTACACCGATATGAACCACGGTGGCGGACACCACGATCGAACACCGTGCAACATATGCGTGACATTTGTCCCTGGAGGACACCCTCGCGGTGGCTCTACCAACCAGTGCGTACTAGCGTCGAGGGGTGGCGTTGAGTCTGTTGGGGAAGGCCGGACCCGCATCGGCCGCACGCGAATCAGGATATGCCGCACACCGTGCCGGCGTTGACCGGCTGCTGGCGAGCTATCGCGCGATACCGGCGCATGCCAATGTGCGACTGGCGAAGAAGACCTCGAACCTGTTCCGTGCCAGAGCCAAGAACACCGCACCCGGCCTCGACGTCTCCGGGCTGACCAAGGTGATCTCGGTGGATCCGGTGGCACAGACCGCCGATGTCGCCGGCATGACCACATATGAGGAGCTGGTCGCGGCCACCCTGCCGTACGGGCTGGCCCCGCTGGTGGTTCCGCAGCTGAAGACCATCACGCTCGGCGGCGCGGTGACCGGCCTCGGCATCGAATCCACCTCGTTCCGCAACGGCCTCCCACACGAGTCGGTGCTGGAAATGGACGTGCTGACCGGCTCGGGCGAAATACTCACCGTCACACCGGATGGCGAGTACGCCGACCTGTTCCGCGGCTTCCCGAACTCATACGGCACCCTCGGTTACACGGTCCGGCTGAAGATCCAGCTGGAGCGCGTACAGCCCTACGTCGCGCTGCGGCATGTGCGCTTCCACGATCTCCGCGAGTTGGAGGCCACGCTGGCCAGGATCGTCGAGGAAAGAGCCTACGACGGCGAACAGGTCGACTACCTCGACGGCGTGGTGTTCACCGCCGAGGAGAGCTACCTGACCCTCGGCCGCCAGACCGACGAGGCGGGCCCGGTCAGCGACTACACCGGTATGGACATCTACTACCGGTCCATCCAGCACGACGGCGCCGAACCCAAGCGCGACCGTCTCACCATCCACGACTACCTGTGGCGCTGGGATACCGACTGGTTCTGGTGCTCACGCGCCTTCGGCACGCAGAATCCGAAGATCCGCCGCTTCTGGCCCAAGCGCTACCGCCGCAGCAGCTTCTACTGGAAGATCATCGCGCTCGACCACAAGTACAACCTCGGCGACAAGCTCGCCGCCAGGAAGGGCCAGCCGCCGCAGGAACGCGTCGTGCAGGACATCGAGGTTCCGGTGGAGCGCACCGCCGACTTCGTCGAATGGTTCCTGCGCGAGATCCCGATCGAACCGCTCTGGCTGTGCCCGCTGCGTTTGCGGGAAACCAAGGAGGCGGGAACAACCGGCCGCGTTTGGCCCTTGTACCCGCTGGAGCCGAACCGAACCTATGTGAATGTCGGGTTCTGGTCGGCCGTCCCCAAGGTCCCCGGGCAGCCCGATGGCGCGGCCAACCGCGCCATCGAACGCACGGTGACCGAGTTCGACGGGCACAAATCGCTGTACTCGGATGCCTTCTATGGCAAGGATGAGTTCGCGGCGCTCTACGGCGGGGATACCTACAGCGAACTGAAGAAACGCTACGACCCGGACCAGCGCTTGCTGGACTTGTATTCGAAGGCGGTGCAACGCAAATGACCACGTTCAAGGACCGTTCCGACGTCTTTGCCGATCTCGGGACCAAGCTCAGCATTGCCGAGATCCTGGAGACCCTGATCGACGGCGAGGTCCCCATCCGGATCAGCGCATACGACGGAAGTGCGACCGGACCGGCGGATTCGCAGTACAAACTGGATATCCGCACCCCGCGCGGCATCAACTACCTCGCGACCGCACCCGGCGACCTCGGCTTGGCCCGCGCGTATATCGCGGGCGATATGGTGGCCGAGGGGGTGCACCCCGGCGACCCGTACGAAATGCTGCGGGCCATGGACAGCCTGAAGTTCCGGCGTCCGTCCGCGCTGGCCCTGGTGACCATCGCGCGCTCGCTCGGCTGGGAGCGGCTCAAGCCCGTCGCCCCGCCGCCGCAGGAGACCCTGCCGCGCTGGCGCCGGATCGCGCTGGAGGGCCTGCGGCACTCCAAAACCCGCGACGCCGAGGCCATCCACCACCACTACGACGTCTCGAACACCTTCTACGAGTACGTCCTCGGCCCGTCCATGACATACACCTGCGCCTGTTACGGCGCCGAGGACTGGACGCTGGAGCAGGCACAGGAGAACAAGTACCGGCTCGTCTTCGACAAGCTACGCCTGAAGCCGGGCGACCGCCTGCTCGATATCGGCTGCGGTTGGGGCGGCATGGTGCGCTACGCGGCCAAGCGCGGCGTCAAGGTCATCGGTGCGACACTGTCCGCCGAACAGGCGGATTGGGCGCAGAAGAAGATCGCCGAGGAGGGACTGTCCGACCTCGCCGAGGTGCGGCACTCCGACTACCGCGACGTTCCGGAGACCGACTTCGACGCCGTCTCCTCGATCGGGTTGACCGAACACATCGGCGTACACAACTACCCGTTCTACTTCGACTACATCAAGGGCAAGCTGCGCGACGGCGGCCTGTTCCTGAACCACTGCATCACCCGCCCGGACAACACCCGCACCACCAAGGCGGGCGACTTCATCGACCGGTACGTCTTCCCGGACGGTGAGCTGATCGGATCCGGCCGCATCATCTCCGAAATCCAGAACATCGGACTCGAGGTGCTGCACGAGGAGAACCTGCGCGAACACTACGCGCTGACCCTCGCGGAATGGTGCAAGAACCTGGTCGCCAATTGGGATGCCTGCGTCGAAGAGGTCGGCGAAGGTACTGCGAAGGTGTGGGGGCTGTATATGGCTGGATGTCGGCTTGGGTTCCAGCGCAATGTGGTTCAGCTGCATCAGGTGCTGGGGGTTAAGTTGCCGGCGGACGGTAGCTGGACGGTGCCGTTGCGTCCATGGTGGGAGGCGTGAGCCGACCAAATCCTCGCTGACGCTCGGATTTTGGTCGGTTCACGCCTCAGGCGCTGGTTCGACAGGGCGGATGCGCTGGCGCGCATCCGCCCTGTGCATAGGGTTGGGGTGGAAAGTCGCTCTTGCCGGGGAAGCTTGGGGAACCGAGCTGGACGCCGGCTTGTGGTGGAAAGTCGCTCGTGACAAGAAAGCCTCGTGAACCGAGCCGGATGTTGGGTCGCGGTGGAGAGGTGTCAGTCCAGCAGTTCGGCGAGGAATAGGGCTGGGAGTTCGGTTTCGGCGGATTGCATTGCGGGGGAAGGCATTTCGTCGCGGAGGACGCGGAGGATGCCTACTACGCCGGGGCCTGCGTCCAGCAGGGGGCGGGTCCAGCCGAGTTTGGCGCAGTCGGCGGCGGCGGGCAGCAGGAGGCCGGTGGCCTCGCCGACCCAGCCGGAGGCGGCGAGGCATTCGGCGAGCAGCAGTACCGCGTCCAGTTGTGCTCGGGGGCGGTGTTGTTCGTGCATTCGGCCGTGCAGGGCGCGGGCTCGGCGGACTGCGCGGTCGTCGGCGCCGAGACGGTGTTCGGCCAGGAGGCCGCGGATCGCGGCGATTTCCTCCGCTTCGGCGGCGAGTGCCGCTGCGCCGGATATCCGGCGGGGCGAATGTATCTGTGCGGCATCGTATTCCGAGCCGTTCGCGGTGGGGCCGCCGGACAAGCCCAGGCGCAGGCGCTCTGCCCTGATATGCGCATCGAGGCGAATCAGCCTGTTGTCGTGGGCGATTCGTGCGCCCTCATCCAACCGTGCCGCCGCCGTGTACAAATCGCCGAGGCCCGCCTTCACTCTGGCGCCGACGACGAAGCTGGAGATGAGGAAGTCCACCGGGCCGACCCTGGTCACCAATTGGTGGCTTTCGTCGAGCAGCCGGTCGGCGTCGGCGAGATCGCCACGGCGGTAACTCAATTCGCCGAGCAGCGCGGCCGCCACCCGCACCGCGTGCGAGCGCGGGCCCGATCTGGTCTGCGCCGTCTCCCATGCCCGCTGGAAGCATTCGGTGGCCGTGGCGATATCGAGCTGCTCGTACGCGGCGGCGCCCATACCGCACAGCCCGAATACCGCGCCGAGCGGATCCTTCGACCGCGCATGGTATTCCGCGGCCCATTCCTGTATTTCGCGGGCGCCGTCGAAGTCGAATTCGCACAGCCGCACGAACGAGGTCAGATTCGCCGCGGTGGATACGGTCCAATCCGACTGGTCCTGCGGATGTTCCAGGATTTCCGCGATCCGCGCGGCGACGCCCTCGGTGTGATCCCTGGCGATTTGATCCGACGCCGCGAGCACCGCCGCCTCGGACCGCTGGCGCCGCACATCGGCATCGCTAGCCGAACCGCGCGCGAGCAGATTCGACAATCGGCCGAGCGCGTTGCGCGCCGCACCCGACTGCTGCAGGTTCACATTGGCCCGCGCCACCGCCATCAAAAGCTTCGAGCGCGAAGCCACCTGCTGCATGGGCAGTTTCGATACGGTGCCGAGCAGCGTCGCGAGGCGGGACCGGTCGATGAGGTCCATGCCGCCGCTCTCCAACAGATCCAGTGCCATCTTCAGATCGGTGGCGGCCAGCGCGTGATCCACCGACTTGCGCAGCAGCTGATGCTCGTAATACCAGCGAGATGCCTTGCGGTGCAACGCCTTCAACCGGCCCGGGTGGGCGCGTTCCAGCCGGGCGCGCAGATGTTCGGCGAACAGCGGCTGCATCCGGAACCACTCCGGATCGTGTTCGATGCGCCGCAGGAACAATTCGCGCTGTTCGGCCTGCTCCAGCAGTTGCTCGGCATCGGCGTCACCGGACAGCGCGGCGGCGAGCGATCCGGAGACCCGCTCGGTCACCGAAATGGCCATCAGGAACTCCAACATCCTGGGTTCCAATGTGTCCAAGACGTTTTCGGCCAGATACTCGCGGATACCGTGCGTACCCTCGGACAGGTTCGCGATCAGCTGCGCCGGATCGGCATTGCCGCGCAGCGCCAGGCTCACCAGCTGGATGGCGGCGGGCCAGCCGTCGGTCGCGTGATGTATCTGGTCGACCTGCGCGTCGGTCAGCGCGAAACCGTTGTGCTCCACCAGGATCTGCTTGGTCTCCGCCGCGGTGAGACGCAGTGCGGCCGAACCGATTTCGACCAGTTCGTCATGCACTCGCATCCGGCTGGTCGGCAGGCCGGACTGCTCCCGGCTGGTCACCACGAAGCGCAGGTGGTGACATCCGTTGTCCAGCAACGCCGCCATCGCCCGGTGCGCGCCCGCGTCGGTGACCCGGTGCCAGTCGTCGACGATCACAACGACCGTCGAACCCGCGGCATGGATCTCATCGATCAGCGTGGTGATGACGAAGGCGGCCGCATCCGCGGGCCGCTCCTCCAGCACCTGCTCCAAACCGGTTCCGAGATCGGGCCGGACGCGCCGGATCGCCTGGATCAGGTGTGCGAGAAACCAGATCTCGTTGTCGTCGTCATGCGCGATGCCGATCCACGCGACCGCGATACCGCGCTCGGTGAGCTCACCGCGCCACTGCGCGGCCACGGTGCTCTTGCCGAATCCGGCGGGCGCGTGGATCACCGCGAGCCTGCGCCGCCCGCCCGCCCGCAGGATGTCGAGCAGCCGCGGCCGCGGCACCGGTGCCCTGGCCGGGGTCGGCGGCCGGAATTTGGTGGTCGCGGTCGGCGGCAGCGTCGTCGCCGAAGGCGCGGACTGGGCACTGGTTTGCCCGCCCGCCTGATTCAGATTCAGCGGCCAGCTGCGCCGGGCCGTCACCGCGGGCCGGGCCAGCGTGGTCGACTCACCCTCTTCGACCGGGCCCTCGAATTCGTCCAGCGCCGCGGACGGGTCCAGCAGCGCCATCTCGTCGGGCACCTGGTCGTGCTCGAGCTGCGCCGCCCGCAGCAGCTCGCCGAATTCGAAGGCGGAGGCGGGGCGGTCGTCCGGATCCGAGGCCATCGCGTATTCGATCGCCGCGGCGACATCCGCCGGAATATCGTGCTCGCGCAGGTCCGGCACCGGCTGGGTGGTGATCCGCAGGAACTGCGCCACCACCTTCTCCCCCGCCTGCCGTTCGAAGGCGGCATGCCCGGTCAACAGGGCGAACAGCGTCGCGCCGAGCCCGTATATATCGGAGCGGGTGGTCGGGTCGTCACCCTTGAGCACCTCGGGTGCGGTGAATGCGGGCGAGCCGGTGATCAGGCTGTTCGACGTGCGGAACCCGCCGGGTATCCGGGCGATGCCGAAGTCGGTGAGCTGCGGTTCGCCGTACCCGGTGAGCAGGACGTTCGCCGGTTTCACATCGCGATGCAGGATGCCCGCCCGGTGCGCGCTCTCGATCGCGCCCGCCAGCTTCACCCCCGCCCGCAGCGAATCCGACCAGGTGAGCGGGCCGTGCTCGCGGATGAGCTGTTCGAGCGAACCGCGCCCGCAATACGGCATGACGATGAACGGCAGCCCGGAGCCGGTGACATCGACCTGCAGAATGTCCACGATATTCGGATGGCCGGACAACCGGCCCATGGCCTGCTCCTCGCGCAGGAAGCGCTCGCGGCTCTCCGCCTCCAACTCCTCGGACAGCACTTTGACCGCGACCACTCGATCGAGGGCGCGCTGAATACAGCGATACACCACCCCGAACCCGCCCCGGCCGATCTCCTTCGCGCCGTAGAGCCCCATTGCCTCCAGTTCATCGGTGATGCCGAAGGGCGTCTGACGCTGGGTATTCGATTCGGCCGGGTCCGATCCGGGGTTCTCCTTACCCGAACGTGGTTGTCGAGTCATGTGACCACCTCGAACTGACATCGAATCGGCGTCACCGGCGAGCAGTACACACGCCGACATCGGGCACCCCAGGCGATTCTCGGATGTCCGATATGTCTGCGCATACTCCAACGTAGCGCGCTATGGACCCATAGGTGGAGCTTTCGAAACAGGCCGATTTCGCCCACGCCACGATCGGCGCCGGAATTGCTACCGATATTCGGCTGCACTCGGGCCATCGAAACCGGATTATCCTGCGCCGGAACGGCTTTCGGTATGTCCGTACCAGAACGCGTACCCGCGCGGCACACCCACCGCCGGTATCCCTCGCGACACGCCGAGATGAACATCGCGGGCGCGCACCTCACCCACGCCCGGACCCGCCGACGAACCCGCTGACCCGCTCCGGAACGATCCGCACGACCATCCGCCGCACGGTGTCCGGCTCGGGCGGCGGTTCGGTGCCGAGATACTTCCGCGACACCAGGAACTGCACCTCCCGGTCCGCGTCGTCGGTCAGCTCGGCGACGCCGCGAATATCCACCGAGCGGTACGGATTCGCGGTATCGAATACGGTCAGGCTCACGCGCGGATCGCGACCCAAATGACGCGCCTTCAGTCGGTCCGCCGTCGTGGAGAAGACAACGGTGTCACCGTCGCGCAGGATCCACACCACCGACGTATGCGGCGCGCCATGCGCATCGAGTGTCGCGACGGTCGCGAAGTTCCTTCCGTCGAGTATCTTCCGCACCTCGGCGTCGAACACCACCGGCATGAGCAACTCCTCGATCCGACTCGACGTACTCCGATCAGAACAACCGATCGGCCGAACCAGTTTGTTCCGCGTACCGGAAAGCAAAAGCCCGCCAACGCGGAACACGTTGGCGGGCTTTGCTTTTCGGCCTATTACTTACGCAGCGAGGCCGGGACCTCGAAGCGGTCGCCGTACTTGGCCTTCAGCTCGTCGGCACGCGCAACGAACGCCTGCTGGCCGCCCGGGTAGCCGACGATGAACTGGTGCACACCACCGGTCCAGGCCGGGTAGCCGATACCGAAAATCGAACCGATGTTGGCGTCGGCGGTCGAGGTCAGCACGCCCTCGTCGAAACACTTCTGGGTCTCGATCGCCTCGATGAACAGCATCCGGTCGATCAGATCCTGCAGCGGCACCTGGAAACCGGCCACCGACTTGAAGTGCTCACGCAGACCCGGCCACAGCCCGGTGCGCTTGCCCGACTCGTCGTACTCGTAGAAGCCCGCCTTCTCCAGCCGACCCGGACGCCCCTGCTCGACCATGTAGTCGATGACATCCAGCGCCGGGTGCCGCTTGCTGCCCATGGTGGCATCGCCGTGCGCGATCGCCTCCTGGGTCTCCTTGGCGATCTTCTGCATGAGCTTCATGTTCAGCTCATCCGACAGCTGCAGCGGCGCGGCCGGGTAACCCGCCTGCGAACCCGCCTGCTCGATCGTCGCGGGCTCGATACCCTCACCCAGCATCGCGATCGCCTCGTTGACGAACGTGCCGATCACCCGCGAGGTGAAGAAACCACGACTGTCGTTCACCACGATCGGGGTCTTCTTGATCGCCAGGGTGTAGTCGAACACCCGGGCCAGCGCCTCATCCGAGGTCTTCTCACCCTTGATGATCTCCACCAGCGGCATCTTGTCCACCGGCGAGAAGAAATGGATGCCGATGAAGTCCTCCTGGCGCTTCACACCGGTGGCCAGACCGGTGATCGGCAGGGTGGAGGTGTTCGAGCCGAGCAGCGCGTCGGGGGTGACGATGTCCTCGATCTCCTGGAACACCTTGTGCTTGAGCTCGGTGTTCTCGAAAACCGCCTCGATAACGAAGTCGACGCCGGCGAAGTCGGCCGCATCCGCGGTCGGCTTGATCCGGTCCAGCAGCGCCTTGGACTTCTCCTCGGTGGTCTTACCGCGGGACAGCGCCTTGGCCTCGATCTTCTCCGAGTAGTTCTTGCCGCGCTCGGCCGCCTCGATGGTGACGTCCTTCAGCACGACCTCGTAGCCGGCCTTGGCGGAGACGTAGGCGATACCGGCGCCCATCATGCCCGCGCCGAGCACGCCGACCTTGCGAATCTCCTTCTTGGGCACATCCTTCGGGCGCGAACCGCCGTTGTTGATGGTCTGCAGGTCGAAGAAGAAGGCCTGAATCATATTCTTCGCGACCGGCCCGGTGAGCAGGTGCACGAAGTAGCGGGATTCGATCAGCGAGGCGTTGTCGAAGTCGACCTGCGAACCCTCGACCGCGGCGGACATGATCGCGCGCGGCGCGGGCATGTTCGCACCCTTGATCTGCTTGCGCAGGTTGGCCGGGAAGGCGGGCAGGTTCGCGGCGAAGGCCGGGTTGGACGGGGTGCCGCCCGGGATCTTGAAGCCCTTCTTATCCCACGGCTGCGCGGCCTCCGGGTTGGCCTTGATCCACGCCTTGGCGGCCGGGATCAGCTCGTCGACCGAGCCGACCAGCTCGTCGATCAGGCCGATCTCCTTGGCCTTGGCCGGCTTGTTGCGCTGGCCCTGCAGCAGCACCTGCATCAGCGCGTTCTGCAGGCCGAGCATGCGCACGGTGCGGGTGACGCCGCCACCGGCGGGCAGCAGGCCGAGGGTGGCCTCGGGCAGACCGATCTGCGAACCGGGCACGTCGGCGGCGATGCGGTGGTGGGTGGCCAGCGCGATCTCCAGGCCGCCGCCGAGCGCGGCGCCGTTGATCGCGGCGACGACCGGCTTGCCGAGCTGCTCCAGCCGGCGCAGCGCCGCCTTGATCTCGGTCAGCTCGTCCATCAGCTGCTTGGCGTCGTCCTTGGTGACCTTCATCATGTTCTTCAGGTCGCCGCCGGCGAAGAAGGTCTTCTTGGCCGAGGTCAGCACCACACCGGTGATGCTGTCCTTCTCCGCCTCCAGCCGATCGACGGTGGCCGTCATCGACTTCTTGTACAGCTCGTTCATCGTGTTGGCGCCCTGGTTCGGGTCGTCCATCGTCAGCACGACGATGCCGTCCGAATCCTGCTCCCAACCGATCATGTTGGTGTCGCTCACAGCTCTGTGTCTCCTTGTTTCATGGCGGCATTCACGGGCCCTGCGTGGTTACGCAAGCTGCCTCCTCCGGGCCTGACGTTCATGCCGCGCGAATTCTCAGCTGCCGGTTGGGATTAGACGCGCTCGATGATGGTGGCCACACCCATGCCGCCACCGATGCAGAGGGTGATCAGCGCGTAGCGGGCGTTGCGGCGCTCCAGCTCGTCGACCATGGTGCCGGTGATCATCGCGCCGGTCGCACCGAGCGGGTGACCCATGGCGATCGCGCCACCGTTGACGTTCAGCTTCTCGTCGGGCACCTGCAGGTCCTTCTGGAACTTCAGCACCACCGAGGCGAACGCCTCGTTGATCTCGACCAGGTCGATGTCATCGATGGTCAGGCCCGCCTTGGCCAGCGCCTTCTTGGCGGCCGGGGTCGGACCGGTGAGCATGATCGTCGGGTCGGCGCCGGAGGTGGCGGTGGCGACGATGCGCGCCTTCGGGGTCAGACCGGAGGCCTTGCCCGCCTCCTCGGTGCCGACCAGCACGAGCGCGGCGCCGTCGACGATGCCGGAGCTGTTGCCGCCGTGGTGCACGTGGTTGATCTTCTCGACGAAGTGGAACTTCTGCAGCGCCACCGCGTCGAAACCGCCGAAGTCGCCGATGCCGGCGAAGGACGGGTTCAGCTTGGCGAGGTCCTCGACGGTGGTGCCGGGACGCATGTGCTCGTCGCGGTCCAGCACGACAAGGCCGTTGAGGTCCTTGACCGGAACGATGGACTTGGCGAAGTAGCCGCCGGTGGTGGCCTTGGCGGCCAGCTCCTGCGAGCGCACCGCGTACGCGTCGACATCGTCGCGGGTGAAGCCCTCGATGGTGGCGATCAGGTCGGCCGAAATGCCCTGCGGCACAAAGTAGGTGTCGTAGCTGGTGGCCGGGTCCATGGCCCAGGCGCCGCCGTCCGAACCCATCGGAACGCGCGACATCGACTCGACACCGCCCGCGATCACCAGGTCGTCGAAGCCGGAGCGGACCTTCTGGGCGGCCAGGTTCACGGCCTCGAGGCCGGAGGCGCAGAAGCGGTTGAGCTGGAAGCCGCCGACGGTGTCGGGCAGGCCGGCGGTGAGGACGGTGGTGCGGGCGATATCCGCGCCCTGGTCGCCGACCGGCGACACGACACCGAGGATCAGATCCGAAATCCGGTCTTCATCGAGATTCGGAAAGCGATTCCGCAGCTCCTGGACCAGACCCGTGGTCAGGTCGATCGGCTTGACCGAATGCAGCGACCCCTTCTTGTTGCGGCCGCGCGGGGTGCGGATGGCCTCGAAAATGTAGGCCTCTGTGGTCATATCGGAGTTTTCCTTCCTCGGGTGCGGCGGGCGGACCGGGCATCCGTCCGAGCGCTTCATTGCGCCGAACCGCGTTGTGCGGCGCGGCCGCGGGTAACCTCACCGACCGGTCCAGCGGACCGATCGTCCTGACGCTGTACAAAAATCGGCAAGCCTCGGCGATGACGTGTCCAAATGTGCGGTTTGGCCTGTGCACACGATAGAACTTGGCAACGCCGGAGCTCGCGGCCACCCGTTCATAGTACCGTGCGTGCGAACTCCGGTTAACTTAACGATGCGAGCGCCGCGGTTGTCAACCGTCCAGCCGTGTGGCCCCCAGCTCATTTCTGAGCAATTCCAAGGCGACCTCGTCCGGATCGCGACGATTGCCCGCCGGCACCGGGGTCGCGGCCTCGGCCAGCATCTCCTCTTCGTCGTCCGGCGTGACTTGCGGCGGTACCGGATCCGGGGCGTACCCGCCGCGCGGCGCGGCCTCGAAACCGCCCGCTGCCGCGCCGGTATCCGCCGGAGCGAAGTCCGCTGGCCCCGGGTCGTCGGGTAGATCGGGGTAGTCGGGCGGCGGGATGTCGTCGTCGCCGAATGTCCGCGGCTCCGGGCGAGTACCGCGCTGATTGCCGCCGGCCGGTTTACCCGCCCCCTTCGCCTGGCTCGGCCGGGAGAAACGCGGCGGCGCCGCGCTATCTCTACCGCCCGCGCTGCCCGATTCCCGCTGCCCGCCGCCGCGCGACCGGTTCCCCCCGGCCACCTTGGGCGCCGCGGCCGGGCGCTGCGCCGGGCCGCCTGCCTCCCAGCGCACCTCGTGATCACGGCCGAGCACCGCGCGCACCGCCGACCGCACCGCATCCAGGTTCTGCTGACTCGACAACCGCTGCGCGAGCGGCGGGCTCTGATGCGCGAATACGATCGCCGCGCCATCCACCCGCGCCACCGACGCACCGGACAGCAGCGCCTGCAGCGTCGGCCCGAACTCGCGCACCTTGGCCCGGATATCCGCCCACGCCGCCTCGACCGCCCGCATCAACTCCTCGGGTTGCGGTTCATTCGCCACCGCCCCGCTCGTAACCGAAGGCGATTCCTCGTTCACCACCGGCCGCGAGGAGATCGGCTGCGCCGCATCGGCTTCCACCGGCCCGGATTCGGCGGCAACATCGTCTCCGGCCGCTTCACCGCCGAATTCGGCTGCGGCACTTGCCGATTCGACCTCGTCGGCGTATGCGTCGGCGATGTCGAGCGACGCGTCCACCGCATCGGCCCCATCGGCGTACTCGGCTTCGTCGAGGAATTCGGCCGGATCCTCGCCCACCTCCGTTACGGCGTCGTCGAGATCATCGACCTCCGACAACACCGGCTCGGACGCCCTCGTACTTTCCGCACCCAGGCCACCTGTAGCAGTGGCGCTGGCCCCAGCCGACGAATCACCCTGCGCGGCGGGCCTTTGCGCACCCTCGGCCCCGGAACTGGCACTACCCGCACCAGGCTCACGCCCGGACCCACTCGGAATCGAGCCATCCGCCGCGTCGATGACCCCGACCGATGTTGCGCTATCGCCCGATTTCGCAGGGACGGAAACGCCGTGCGGCCGTTCCTCAGCAGTCGCAGCGCCGTCGACGGCTGCCGACCGGTCGATTGGCCCTGGGCTATTCGAAGCCGCCACGCCACGGCGATCGGCTGCACCGGGATCTACTGCGCCAACGGCCCTACCAGCCGTAACACCAACGGCCACAACTGGATTCCGATCGCCATGCGATGCGGCAGCCGCGTCGCCGACCGGCATCCGGCCACCCGTCGGATCGACCGTCTCGGCGGGCCCGCCGCCCGCGGCGATTTCGGATCCACGCTGGCCGCCCTGCGGCTGAGCGGAATCTGCCGCACCCGAGACGGCGACGCCGCCACGTCCGGACGGGTTCCCTCGGCCGGAGGAGGGATCGGGTGCTGCGGCGGATTCACCGCCCGCACCAGCCACGCCATGCTCGGATCGGCTGGGCGGCGCTGCGGCAGCCTCGGGACGACTCTGGTCGCCCGGCGACCGAGCAGGATCCGCCGCGTCACCGGAATCTCCATGTCCGGGCGGACTATCCGGTGACGCTCCGCCACCGGGCTGTCCTTGACCGCCGCGCCCCGCGCGGCTCTCCCGAATCGCCGCGAGCGCCTCCGCGCCGCGGCGGCGGCTCGGGTCGGCGGGCGCGGCCGCCGGTTGACTCGGCGCACGCTCCGCGGCGGGTGCGGGGCCACCCGCCGTCGCACCGGCGGGGGCGACGGGCATCGCTCCGCCCGCGAAACCGCGCTCCAAACGTTCGAGGCGTTGCAGCGCGGCGGATTCGGCGTCGGAGACCGATGGCAGCAGCATGCGGGCGCAGACGACCTCGAGCAGCAGGCGCGGTGCGGTGGCGCCGCGCATCTCGCCGAGCCCCTCGTGCAGCAGTTCGGCGTAGCGGGCCAGGGTGGCCGGGCCGATGCGCTGGGCCTGATCGCGCATGCGATCGAGCACATCGCCGGGGCCGGAGACCAGTCCGCGGTCGGCGGCGTCGGGTACGGCGCGCAGCAGGATCAGGTCGCGGAAGCGTTCCAGCAGGTCGACCGCGAAGCGGCGGGGATCGTGCCCGGCCTCCATCACCCTGTCGACGGTGCCGAACAGCGCCGCGCCGTCGTCGGCGGCCAGCGCCTCCACCGCGTCATCGATCAGCGCGACATCGGTGACGCCGAGCAGCGCCACCGCCCTCGGGTAGGTGACGCCCTCCGCCCCGGCACCGGCCAGCAGCTGATCCAGCACGCTGAGGCTGTCCCGCGGCGAACCACCGCCTGCGCGAATCACCAAGGGGTACACGGCCTCTTCGACCGGCACCTGCTCCTGTTCGCAGATCTTGCCGAGCAGACCGCGCATGGTGGCGGGCGGCAGCAGCCGGAACGGGTAGTGGTGGGTGCGCGAACGGATGGTCGGCAGCACCTTGTCCGGTTCGGTGGTGGCGAAGATGAAGATCAGGTGGGCGGGTGGTTCCTCGACGATCTTGAGCAGCGCGTTGAAGCCCGCGGTGGTGACCATATGCGCCTCGTCGACGATGAACACCCGGTACCGCGACTCGGCGGGTGCGTAGAAGGCGCGGTCGCGCAGCTCGCGGGTGTCGTCGACACCGCCGTGGCTGGCCGCGTCGAGTTCGATGACGTCGAGATTGCCCGGACCGCCCGGGGCCAGCGCGACACAGGACGGGCAGACACCGCACGGCGTAGAGGTCGGACCCTGTACGCAGTTCAGCGATCGCGCCAGAATGCGCGCCGATGAGGTCTTGCCACATCCGCGCGGGCCGGAGAATAGGTAGGCATGACTGATCCGTCCGGTGTCGAGCGCGGTGCTCAGCGGGTCGGTGACGTGTTCCTGACCCACCACCTCAGCGAACGTTGCCGGTCGGTACTTCCGGTACAGAGCCACGGGCAGAGGCTACCGGCGCCCACCGACAAAGAACATTTCTGCTGCTCCCACGGGCTCGGCGCGGCTTCCGAAGAGGCAACCCGGAGCCATAAATGTGATGCAAATCACATATCACCAACAGCCCGCCGAATCCGCACCAAACGGCGATAGAAGTCGGCAACATCGGAGCAATCGCCAATCGGAAATCGGTCGAAACGGGAAAACGACAACCTAGCCACCAGTATTTTCGGCATTTATCCGAACTCACGCCCCGAATTTCCCCTGTTTAGTGGAGATAACGAAATCATCAATGGGGATGACATTCACGCAATCCGCTGGCTAACGTGGCCCTTGGCAACTTCGGTAGCCAAACCTTCATCAGGTTGGTGTCCCCGGCCGGTCCCTCATCCCGACCGGGGCGCAACCTGGTTTTCGCGCTTTATCCGGCACTTTCGCCGATTTCCACACTTCCACACCGGTGTCTACCCGCCCCGCCGGCTCCGCCGGCTGCCATTCCCGGAGGACAGTCCCACCGTGACGTCGTGTGTCGACATCGCCGCCGCCTGGCTTTCCAGCACCGACTTCGCCGGCGACAATGCCGCGGTCGGCCTGCTCAGCCGCGCGATCAGCCCGCAGGAATTCGCGATCAAACGCGATTCGCTACCGGTGGCCGCGGCCGCGGATCCGGCCACCGCGGCGGCCATTCTGGAACTGCTCGAACGCGGGCAGGTGCCGACCATGGCCGCCATCCGCACCCTCACCGCGCAGAACGAGATGCGCAAGGAGGCGGAGCGGATCGAGCGCCTCGGCCGCCGCGCCCAGCGCAGCATCGACGACTTCGGCAGGGCACTGGCCCGGCTGGCCAACGACCACTGGAAGGCGTACGGCATCGGCCCGACCCGGCGCGACGTGCTGTCCTCCGACGAGGTCATGGGCCTGATCCGGGATCGCATCGGCGATATCGCGCCCGGCGCCGTCAAACATCTGTGGCTGATCGAGCGGGCCCAGCGCGCGGGTTGGATCGCCTCCAATGCCAATCCCGGATCGCTTTGCGCCGGGCGGCGCTTCCACGCCGCCAAATACGGCAACCGGGTTTCGCTGCGGCCGGTGAACACCATCGGCACGCTGGTCGCCGGATATCTCGCCGAATACCGCACCGAGCACGGACGGCCGCCGCGCTGGTCGAGCATGGCGCACGAGCTGCGCGACGACCGCGGCCGCCGGATTTTCCACGACACCGCCGATGCCCGCGTTCAGCAGCAGTGGCTCAGCACCGCCGAATGGCTCGCGGTGGAGAACGAGCTGCCGGTGCCGGGTCGGCGCGGCCTGCGGATACTCGCCCGGCGCGGACAGCGACCTCGGCAAACATCCCACGAGTGAGCTGTCATTGAATTTGCGGCGTTCGGGGCGCTACGTGGTTACGCTTCGCTACCGCCTCCGCGCCTGACCTCACGCCGCGTTCGGTAATTTCTTCGCAACGCATTGGGCGTGGAAGGAGTTACCCCGTGGCACAGATCGATCCCGCGGCCACCGCCTGGCTGCTCATCAGCACCGCCCTGGTGCTGCTGATGACGCCGGCCCTGGCCATCTTCTACGGCGGGATGGTGCGCTCCACCGGCGTACTCAACATGTTGATGATGAACTTCATCGCGATCCCGCTGGTGACGGTGGTCTGGCTGCTGGTCGGATACTCCCTGGCCTTCGGTGACGATGCGGGCGCCGGGCTCATCGGCGGCCTCGCGCATATCGGCATGCGCGATATCGATCCGCACACCGTGCACGGGACGGTTCCGGAACTGCTCTTCGCCACCTTCCAGCTGACCTTCGCGATCCTGACCGCCGCGCTGGTGAGCGGCGCGATCGCCGATCGCGCGAAATTCTCCGGCTGGATGGTGTTCGTCCCGCTGTGGGCGCTGGTGGTGTATGTCCCGATCGCGCACTGGGTTTGGGGTCCGGACGGCTGGCTCGCCAAATTCGGCGCGCTGGACTACGCGGGCGGCATGGTCGTGGAAATCGCCTCCGGCGCTTCGGCTTTGGCGCTGGCGATCGTGCTCGGCCCGCGGATCGGATTCAAGGTGGACGCCATGCGGCCGCACAACCTGCCGTTCGTGCTGCTCGGCGCCGGACTGCTGTGGTTCGGCTGGTTCGGTTTCAATGCCGGATCCGCGCTGTCGGCGAATGGTGTTGCGGCGGCGGTCTTTTTGAACACGCTGGTGGCCGGATGTCTCGGCATGCTCGGCTGGCTCGCGGTGGAACAGATCCGCGACGGGCATCCGACCACCTTCGGCGCGGCATCGGGTGCGGTGGCCGGTCTGGTGGCGATCACGCCGTCCTGCGGTTCGGTGAACACCCTCGGCGCGGTGGTCGTCGGGCTCGCGGCCGGTGTGGTCTGCTCGTTCGCGGTGGGCTGGAAATTCAAGGCGGGCTACGACGATTCGCTCGACGTGGTGGGCGTGCACTTCGTCGGCGGCATTGTCGGCACGCTGCTGATCGGCCTGCTGGCCAACCAGGTGATGACCGGCGGCGCCGAGGGTCTGTTCTACGGTGGCGGACTCGCTCAGCTGGGCAAGCAACTGGTGGGTGTGCTCGCCGTCGCGGCTTATGCCTTCGCCATCAGCTTCCTGCTCGGCAAGGCCATCGATCGGACCATCGGATTCCGGGTGAGCCGGGAGGACGAATCCACCGGCATCGATTTCGCACTGCACGCGGAGACCGCGTATGCCGAAGGGGTGCACGGACATTCGCCGCGGACCTTCGGCCAGACCCACCTCGGGAAATGAGGCGCCGGAGCCGGATCAGCTGACCTGGCTGGACGACGCGGTGAACGTATTGCACTGGGCCGCACGGTTTTTGTCGAGACCGGTCTCGAACCACTGACCGCCGTGCTGCGAGGTGCCGTGATCGCGCATATCGCCGGGCTGGTCGCCGCGGGCGTACGCGTCGCGGCGGGTCAGGCCGATCTGGGTCTGGGTCAGCGATCCGCCGCCCGAGGACGATGACAGGTACATGCCGTCGAAGCAGTTGGCCTGCAATTCGATTCGGCGCGACAGCTCCAGGCCCCTATCGCTGCGGACACCCGCGTCGACCCGCTCACTGTTGGCCCGCTTCAGAATTCCCGCCACGGCCTGCACGTGGTGGCCGAACTCGTGCGCGAAAACCGAGAGGTATATCTCCCAGTGGTCCTTGAAGATCTCGGTCTGCAGCTGGCTGATCGGCAGGTAGATGGTCTTGTTCGCCGGGCAGTAGAAGGCGGCGAAATTGCTGCTCGATCCGGTGCATGGGGTGGTTATGCCCGCGGTGGACGCGCTGACGTTCAGATTCGGCGGCTGGAACGGCAGATTCTTCTTCGCCAGCACCGGTTTCCACGCCGCCGCCAGGCAGTCGGCGGCCGTCTCGAAGAATTTTCGCGCGGTATCCACCTGAGTGCCCCACGGCGTGTACGCGCACTTGGCGGGTAGCAGCGTGGCTTCGGTGTCGGTGAGCAGCGGGTTGGTCGCCGTCTCCGCGGGACCCGACGGCGTGTCCTGGATCGGCGCGACCGAGGACGGACCGGCCGAGGTGGTGTGCCGCCCGGTCACCACGGCGTTGCGCACCACCGCACCGACCACCAGGAATATGACGACGAGCAGCAGCGCCAGCCAACCCCCGCCGCGCGACCGGCGCGGCGGCTGATAGCCGGGATGTCCGGGCGGCCCGTACGGCATGGGCGGCGGACGATGACCCGGCGCACCGCCATAGCCCGGCGGATAACCGGGCGCGAACCCTTGCCCAGGCGGAAAGCCTTGCGGCCCACCGTAACCCGGCCCGTATCCGGGCTGCGGCGCACCGGGACGGCCGGGATACCCCGGCGGATACCCGGGCCGCGGCGCATTTCCGGGCGGCGGACCGTACGGCTTGCCATACCCGGGAGGAGGCGGCGGTACCGGACGCCCGCCCGGCGGTACCGGGCCGTGCCCGTACGGTGGTTGTGTCACGACCCCGTACCCCCTCGTCTCCTGTGGTCGCTGGCCCGGCTGCGCATGCTAGCCGCTGACGCAGGATAGCAAGCTGTCTAAAGTAGGCAGCCATGCTGACATTTCGGGGGGCTGCCGCCGGGGCGCTTGCGCTTGCCACCGCGGGATTGGCTGCCGCTGCGCCGATGGCGCACGGCCAGCCCGCGCCGGACGGCATCGGTCTGAAAGCCGATCTGACACTGGACAAACAGGGTGTGCTGCAGGTTATCGAGACGGTGTCCGTGCCGGACGGCCGCGACTTCCGGATGTCGCTACCGCTGCGGATCGCGCTGAACGGTGATACCGAGCGGATCTTCAAGGTCACCGATATCGATACCAAGGGCCCCGGCACCGCGACGGTGGCCAACGACCAGTTCACCGTCGAGGCGAAACCGGGCGAGTCGACGTTCACCTACGCGGTGCACAACACGGTCGCCGACGAACCGGGCAGCCAGCTGTTCCGCTACCTCGGGGTGATCGGCACCGATATCGCCTCGATCCAGGCCAGCCTGCTCAGCCCCGACTACCGGATCGCGATCGTCGACTGCAAGCTCGGCCCGCCCGGAAACGCAAGGGACTGCGGGAATGTGCACACCGAGGTCGACGGCACGCTGTATCTGGAGCAGTCGGGCCTGCACAAGGGCGATGCGATCGATCTGACCGTGCAGCTGCCGCCCGGCACCGTTCCCGCCAACGCCGATATCCGCGACACCCGCAATACTGGTGCGTTCGCGTTGACCGCGCCCGCGCTCGTCGCATTCGGCGTTCTGCTCGTCGCGCTGGCGGGCCTGCTCGGCTTCGTATTCTGGTCGCGACGCCAAAATGCCGCCGCCGGAAGCGGTTCCGAGGTGGTCGACCCGCTGCTGACCGAGGGCGACCGGATGCGCTTCGCCTCGCCCGACGGCCTGCTGCCCGGCGAGGCGGGCCTGCTGCTCGACGAGCACGCCGACCCCGTCGATATCGCGGCGACCGTGGTGGATCTCGCGGTGCGCCGCTACATCTGGATCGGCCCGATCAGCGAAACCGATTGGCGGATAACGCGAATCAACCAGCCCGATGATCAGCTGCGCGATTACGAGAAGGCCGTCTACCTGGCGTTGCTGCCGGACGGCACCGATTCGGTCACCCTCGGTGAGCTGCGCGCGCCGGGACGGATTCCGGCGGATGCCGTGCGCGACGCGCTGATCGCCGACGCCGTCACCACCGGCAACTTCGTCGACCGCCGCAAGCCCGGCCCGCCGATGTGGTTGGGCGGCGCGCTGATCGCGGCGGGCATCGTCGCCACCGTCGCGCTCGCGATGACGTCGGGACACGCACTGGTCGGTGTCGCGATCGCGTTGGCCGGTATCGCGGTACTGCTGCTGCCGCGCTATCTTCCCGGCCGCACCGCGCAGGGCCGCGCGGTGACGGCGCGGCTGCGCGGGTTGCAGCGCGGGCTGGAAAACGTTCGGCGCGAACAGATTCCACCGGCCGATCAGGAACTGGTCTTCTCGAGGGCGCTGCCGTTCACCCTGCTCGGCGGGCGCGCCGACAACTGGATTCGCACCTTCCGCGACCTGAATCCGGCCGCGGCGCCGCAGCCGGGCCTGTACTGGTTCGGCGGCTTCGAACGCGATCCGAACCTACAGCGCTTCGGCAGCCAATTCCCTTATTTCATAACGGCATTGGAAGGTCTGTTCGCGGACGAGAAGCGATAGGCGGGCACCGAGCGGGACAGGGTCGCGGCGAAAAACCCTGTCCCGTCGGTGAGCTCAGAGCCGCCGCATCGCCGTGAGCGGATCCGCGTAGAGCGCGCTCAGCGACGTCACGACCGCGGCGAACTCCTGCACCTTCCCGCCGAAGCCGCTGATCCGAATGTCGGTGGGCGGCAACGACGATCCCTGATTGAATGCCCGCGCGACGTGCGCGACCGCGGGCCGGTATCCGTTGAACGCCTGCCCGCCGAGGATCACCCGGTCGGGATTGAGCATGTCGCGCACCATGGCGACGGTGTGTCCGAGAATCGTCGCGCGCTCGGCGAGCAGTTCCCGTGCCGGCTCGGAACCGGCCTCGGCGGCCCGGTACAGGTCGGCGATGGTCGAGCCCGCGGTTCCGTTGTGCGCCGGGATGATTCCGCGGCCGACGGCCCTGGCGTGCAGCGCCCGGTCACCGACGGTGACCTCCAGGCAGCCGCGCCTGCCGCAGGTGCAGTCCACATCGGATCCGGTCGGCAGGTGCGCGATCGAACCGGGGCCGTTGTTCGGCGTGTGCACGCGACCGTCCAATGTCACCGCGATGCCGGCGGTTTCGCGGACGTAGAAGAAGAGGCTGCTGCCGCGCTCGTGATTGCGGTCGCGCGGTTCGCCGGTGGGCAGCAGCAGTTCGGCGGCGGCCATGGCCTCGACGTGCGGCGCCACCGAAACCGGCAGCTCCAACACCTCACCGAGCACCGCGCCGATCGGCGCGCCCTGCCACTGCAGCTTCGGATGCTCGACGACACCGGTCGACGGATCGACCCGGCCGCCGACGGCGACGCCGGCCCACAGCGGTTTGCGGCGATGCCATCGTTGCAGGAATGCCTTGGCGCTGCGGGCGACGGTGTTGGTGGCGAAATCCTGCCCGGTCTGCGGGGTCGCGATGGCGAGCCCGCCGAGGATGCGGCCGCGCAGATCGGCGGCGACGATCTTGGTGGAGACCGCGCCGATATGGATGCCGAGGGTCAGGTATCCCTCGTGATCGATCTCGAAGGGCACCCGCGGGCGGCCGACCGCGCCCGCCGCCGTGAGATCGGGACGTTCGCGCAGCAGTCCAGCGGCGAGTAGTGCGGAGACCTGACGGTTGACCGTGGCAATGCTCAAACCCGTTGTGCGCGCGGCATTGTCGCGCGAGACCGGACCGCCGGTCGCGGCCCGCAGCACGGCGGCCGCCGGATTGTCGGCAATACGCAGTTCGGGTGCGACGACCGGACGCGCGACCCGCACCCGGGTAGCCGTCGAACCTCTGGGAACGGAACGCTCGAGGGTAGGTAGCGACATTTGTGGAATCCTTGCTGAAGTCCCGTAACCCGGACGGGACGTGCCTACACGGGCGGCGAGGCAGCAAACGAGTCGCGAAAACGGCTCAGCTGCGGGTGCAAGGACGACACAGCACGCGTGCCAGCGGCAGCCGCAGGCCCAGCGCGGCGGTCACATAGGTGACCCGCGGGGCGGTAGGACGGCTGGAATTCATAAGAGTGAAACTAACATCGAAACATAGGACGTACCAAGCTCCCGGCCGAGCCGGTGCCACAGACCACAGCATTCGCGCTGGTGAATAGGGGTGCGTCCCAGGTAGGCCAATAGCCGCATCCGGTCGGGAGGGTCAGCCCTTCTTCGCCGCGGCCTTCAGCTGCTTCTTGAACGCCCGCACCTCGAGCAGGGTTTCGTTGTCGACGATATCGGCCGCCGAACGCCGCGAATTCTGCTCCGAATACGCCCCCGCGGCCTTCTCCCAGCCCTTAGGGGTGACGCCGAGCTGTTTCCCGAGCAGGGCCAGGAAGATTCGCGCCTTCTGATCCCCGTACCCCGGCAGCTCCTTCAACCGCCGCAGCACCTCTTTGCCGTCCGGGTCGCCCTTGGTCCAGATCTGCTCGGTCTTGCCGTCGTAGTGTTCGACGACGTACCGGGCCAGCTCCTGCGTTCGCCTGCCCATCGATCGGCCGTATCGGTGGATCGCGGGCGGGGTGGCGGCCAACTCCTCGAATTCCGCCGGATCGGCCTCGGCGATGCGGCGGATATCGAATCCGTTCATCCGGTCGGCGAGCTTCTTCGGCCCGCGGAAGGCGTGTTCGAGCGGGAACTGCTGGTCCAGCAGCATGCCGGTGAGCAGCGCGAACGGATCCTCCGACAGCAGTTTGTCGGCCTCGGGCTCCTGGGCGAGGCACAGCTTCCGGGTCATCGCCGATCCTCCTTGTGCGGCAGCCGATTTCTGGACCGCTCAGATCATCTCATTCCGGTCCCTCATGTGGCGCAGCCCATCCGGATGGGTCAATTGCGGCAATCGTGATCGACATCACAGACCTGCCGTGCGGGCCGGTACGGCCCCGCGTAGGCTCACGCCATGCCTCAGACGACGACATACGGGCTGCGCCCGGATCGTTTCGACAGCGCGGGCCAGGATCAACTGGTCGACGTGCGCGATCTCCAGGCGGCGCTGCCCGGGATCCGGCGGCTGCGGAACTGGGCCCACGAGGCCCTCGCCCTGCGGCCCGGCGAGAGCGCGGTGGATATCGGTTCCGGCACCGGTTCGGAGGTCATGGCCTTCGCCGATGCGGTCGGTCCCACCGGCACCGCGGTCGGTGTGGAACCCGACCCGAATCTGTTGGCCGCCGCCGAACGACGGGCCGCGCAGGCCGGTTCGCGGGCCAAATTCCATTCCGGCGACGCGTACGGTCTGCCGTTCGGCCCCGACAGTTTCGACGCCGCGCTGTGCGAGCGGGTCTTCCAGCATCTGACCGCGCCGACCCGGGCGGCCAACGAGATCGCCAGGGTGCTGCGTCCCGGCGGCCGGGCGGTCGTCGTCGATGTGGACTGGGGCACGGCGATCGTGCATCCGGGTGAGCGTCCGGTGGTGCGCGAGGTGATCGACACGCTGGTGTCGGCCACCACCAACCCGTTCTCCGGCCGCCGCCTACCCGGACTGCTCACGCAGGCGGGCCTGGTGGTCGACGACATCGGCTCGCATGCGCTGGTGCAGGATCGCAGCGTCGGCGCCGGTGCACTGGTCACCCGCATCGCGGAGATGGCGGTGGCGCGCGGTTCCATCACCGAGGCCCAGCGCGATCTGCTGCTCACGGAGTTGGCGCGCGGCGCGGCCACCGGCGACGCCCACCTGTCGGTGACGATGTTCGCCGTGCTCGCACACAAACCCAACTGAGCTACGGGGATTGGGCCCCGGTCGAAAACCGGGGCCCAATTCGTCTGTGCCGCAGTGAAATTACTTGGCGAGCAGCTTTTCGGTAGCGGCGAGCAGCACGCAGGTCGCCAAGCCGTCCATCGCCTTTTCCAGCTCCGGCAGCTGCGGGAAGGTCGGTGCGATGCGAATGTTCTTGTCCTCCGGATCATTCCGGTACGGGAAGGTGGAACCAGCCGGGGTGATGGCGATTCCGGCGTCCTTGGCCAGCTCGATCACCCGCTTGGCGGTGCCCTCCAGCACATCGAGGCTGATGAAGTAGCCGCCCTTCGGCTCGGTCCAGGACGCGACCTTGGACGCGCCCAGCCGATCCTCCAGAATCCGCTGCACCAGTTTGAATTTCGGCTCCAGGATGGCGCGGTGCTTCTGCATATGCGCGCGCACGCCGTCGGCGTCCCGGAAGAAGCGCAGATGCCGCAGCTGGTTCAGCTTGTCCGGGCCGATGCTCTTGCGCGCGGCGAGCTTCAGGTACCAGTCGATGTTCGCGGTGGAACCGCCGAGGAAGCTGACGCCCGCACCGGGGAAGGTGATCTTCGAGGTGGAGGCGAAAACGATGGGCCGGTTCGGGTTTCCGGCCGCGGCCGCCAGCCCGAGCACGTCGAGCACCGGGTCGGCGGTGTCGGTGAGCGGGTGCACCGCGTATGCGTTGTCCCAGAGCAGACGGAAGTCGGGCGCGGCCGTCCGCATCGAAACCAGTTCCCGGACCACGTCTTCGGAGAAGGTGACGCCGGTCGGGTTGGAGTAGTTCGGCACCAGCCAGATGCCCTTGACCGCCGGATCGTTCGCCACCAGCTCGGCGATGGCGTGCACGTCGGGGCCGTCGTGGCGGACCGGGATCGGGATCATCTCGAAGCCGAGGCCCTCGGTGATCGTGAAGTGCCGGTCGTAGCCGGGGCTCGGGCACAGGAACTTCAGCGCGGGCTCATCCGCCCAGCGGCGCGCCGAATCCGGGGTGCCGAAGAGCATGGCGAAGCTGACCACGTCGTACATCAGCTCGAGGCTGGAGTTGTTGCCCGCCAACAGGTTCGACGCCGGGATGCCGAGCAGTTCGCCGAAGATGGCACGCAGTTCGGGCAGGCCCTGCTGGCCGCCGTAGTTGCGCAGGTCGGTGCCGGCGGCGTCGCGGAAATCGTCCGCACCGGGCAGGGTGAGCAGGCCGGCGGACAGATCCAGTTGCTCCGGCGCGGGCTTGCCGCGGGTGAGATCCAGCGTGAGCTTTTCGGTCTTGAGCGTCGCGTAATTCGCACTCTGCGTCTCGTGTTCGGACACGAGCTCCGCATGGCTCATCAAACCGATCTGCGTTTGCCGGGGCATTGTTGGCAGCCTTTCGAAGCAGCTTATTAGTTGCGGGAGCGGCCGGGCCGAGCGTGGCGGCCGGGCCAGGTCCGTCCGAGCGCGTCGGCGGACCGCCATCACGGTACCCGGCAGTTGCTCTGAATAGGAGGCAATAAATAGAAGGGGACCCAGCGCACCCGGCAGAGCCCGTTGACCCTTGCTGCCTTCCGGCCCTGGGGGGGTTCACAGGATGCGCGCCGCGCTGGATCCGTCGGCCAGTGTAGCGACTGTCCGATCGGTACGGATCGCGGGGGTCACATCCCGATGACGTTCCTCGGGTGCCGATTCGCCCGGTTCTGTTCCGGAGGCCCCGACGATTCGATGTGAGTTCCGACACCACAACATTGGTTCGTTAGCGTTAATTCGACATTACCTATCACTTTTTCGACTCGAAATCGCGCATCCAGCAAGTTATTTCGGCGAATTTCGGATGCGCACCCAGGCGACCGTTCACGCGCCTTTCGCGCATTGTGTTCGCGAGGTGACTCGGCACCCGTTGCGACCGCCATCTACCTGGTCTAATGTCCATTTCGCCCGGCTCAACCGGTGCCTTCGCAGGATTTCAGTCTGCGCCTCCTGATGATGGTCAACATTCCACTCCATAAAACAGGATCCCAGTATTCGCGCTTTGTCCCTGCGCGCGAATGTATACCCCTCCGTCGGCAGCAAACCCCGGCGAGGAGAAGGACTTAAAGGATGAAGAGCCTCAACTTCGCCATCATCACCGTGGGTGCCGTCGCGGTGGTGCTGAACTCGATGGCGACGGCAACGGCCGACCCCGGGCCCGCCATCAACTACACCGTGGACCGGGCAGGTGATTCGGCCGTGCTCACCACCGACTCGGGCACCCTCCAGATCGCCGACGGCAAACTGGATGTGGTCGACAACGCGGGCCGCATCGTCGTCGGACTGCCCCTCTCCTACACCCGCGACGACAAGACCTGGCCGATCGCCGCCAGCATCGACGGCAACCGGGCCACCCTCACCCCGAACACCGATCCGGCCGCCGCCGTGCCCGCGCCCGGCGCCGCAGGACAACTGCTGCATCCGACCGCGCTCGATCCGCAGTCGCCCGGCTTCAACACCGCGCTGTCGAACTTCTCCACCATCCTCAGCATCGGCACCGCGCTCGGCACGATCATCGGCACCATCGTCGGCGCCAGCCTCGGCTGCCTGATCGGCGGCGTCGTTGTCGCGCTGGCGGGTACGGCCGTATCGTTCGGCGCCCTGACCATCCCCGGTTTCCTCGGCGGCTGCATCGTCACCGGCGTCGCGGGAGCGGCCGCGGGCGCCATCGCCGGCACCATCGTCTTCGGCGGCGCATCCCTGCTCATCGGCGGCATCCTGCTGGCGGGCGCGCTCGGCGCCCAAGCGGGTACCCCGTAGCGGCAGGGGCGTTTTTACCTCCGGCGGGGTGAGACGGTATGCTCCTCCACGGAGGATTCGCCTAGTGGCCTATGGCGCTCGCCTGGAACGCGGGTTGGGTTAACGCCCTCAGGGGTTCAAATCCCCTATCCTCCGCCACGGCAAAACGCCTCTGATCGGTCATTATTGACCGATCAGAGGCGTTTTTCGTTCAATCCTATCCATCCAGATTTTAACCAAAAGGCCTGTGCGAGAGCATTTTTGGTCTGACTAGCTCTTCGACTCGTCGGTCAGCATCTCGACGCCGTCGAGGAGCCGAGCCAGACCGAAGTCGAGCGGGTCGATCGTCGCCGAGTCGAACGCACCCCCTTCGATCGCCCGGCTCAGGGCCGGGAAACGGGCGGCGTGGCGGTCGAGGATGTCGCCGGTCAACCACAGCCATTCCTGATCGTGCTCGGCGTCGAAATCAACCCACTGCTGGGCGATATTGCGCACCAGGGCGATCAGCAGCAGGACGACGTGATGCCGCTGCGCGGCGGTCAGCCCGGTCGGTTCCAGGGCCGCGAGAGCCGCGTCGAGCCAACCCAATTGAGCCGGGCCCATGACCTGACGTCGCAGCGCCGTGGCCGCCAGCAGCCACGGATGTGCCCGATAGATGTCGCTGGACCGCCGCGCCCATTCCTCGAGCTGAGGGCGCCAACCGTCGCCCGCACCGGACAGATCGGGTCGGTCGGCGAGGACCGACTCGACCATCAACTCGATCAGCTCGGACTTGCCTGGCACATAGCGATACAACGCCATCCCGGACACCCCGAACTCACCGGCCACCCGGTTCATCGAAACCGCGTCCAGCCCTTCCGCATCCGCGATCGTCACCGCAGCCTCGGCGATGCGCGCGGGAGTAAGACTGGGCTTGGGCCCACGGGTCGGCTGATCCTGCTCACCCCATAGCAGCGCGACACTGACGCGCAGATCACGGGGCTTGTCCTTGCGCTGCCGACCCTCTCGGTCCGCGGCGGTCCCGGCCATCGCCATCCTCCTTGTCAAGCGTCCTGTTGACACCTCCCACAACTGTATATACCTTAAACCTCGCCGATTACGGCATAAACAGTTTAGGAGACAAGCAATGCTCGGCACCGTCATCGCCGCCTCGACTGCCACCGTTCTCGCCGCACCCGCAGCGGGACTGCTCGGGTATCGGCAGATCAAGCGCAGCAAAAATGGCAAGCTGCTGCGGATCGACACCCCCAACGGCATCGACGAGTCCGGTTTCATGCGTATCGGCGGCATCGACCAGTGGGTTTCGATCCGAGGCGAGGACCTGCGCAACCCGGTCGTGCTGGAGATCCACGGTGGCCCCGGCGCCTCGAACCTCGTATTCATGCCGCGCACCCGGACCTGGGAGCGGCACTTCACGATCGTGCGATGGGATATGCGCGGCGCGGGCAAGACCTTCGCCGCCGCCCCGCAAGCCCAGGGCGAGATGACTCTCGATCGGGTCTACCAGGATGCGCTCGAGGTCACCGAGCACATCCGCACCCGGCTCGGCGTCGCCGAACTGCTGCTGGTCGCCAACTCCTTCGGCACCAATATCGGTCTGCGCCTGGCTCGCAACCACCCACAGCTGTTCTCCGCGTACGTCGGCACCGACCAGAACGTCAATGCCGGTGGCCGCGAACGCTCGGCCTACTACGCGATGCTGCAGCGGCTGGAGCAGGCGGGTAAGAAGAAAGAGCTGGCCGAGGCCACCGCGATGGGTCCCGACAAATCCGCCTGGACCGACAAGCAATGGTCGCAATACAACAAGTTCGTCCTCACCAGCGACCCACTGTCCTACGACACCATGAAAACCGTCGTCATCCGCTCGCTGTGGTTCTCACCCGAGCACTCCCTGCGCGGACTACGGCAGTACATGAAAGGCATGACCTTTTCCGAACAACTCGGCGGCCAGGCCGCAACCATCGACGAATGGGCCGAGGGCACCCGTTTCCACCTGCCGATGTTCATCTTCCAGGGCGACGGCGACGTCCTCACTCCGCCTCAGCCCGCCCGCGCGCTACACGAGGACATCACCGCACCCGTCAAGGACTTCGCCCTCATCTCCGCCGCCAGCCACTTCGCTTCGTTCCGCCACCCCGACCAGTTCCTCGACCTGATGCTTACCCGGGTACGTCCGATCGTCACCGATGTACCGGCTCGACAGTGATGACAAGCCGTATCGGATATAAAGCCGCACAATGCGTTTCACTACTTCCAACAGGCGAGTAGCCGCACCCACGGATATGGGAGCCGAGTATGAGGTTGTGGCCGAATACTTTTGAATTCCTATGGCCCGCAGGGCAGTAAAGGCGCTCGGTCAGCCGAGAAGTAGCCGCGACAGTTGAACTGCAGGTCTATCTGCCCGTGCGGTTGGGCGTAGCCGTCGTGGAGCACGTTCTCGGTGGGGGCGATGTAGGCCTCGCCCGGGTGGATGGTGACCTTCGTGACGGGGTAGCGAGGGAACATCTCCATGAATCGTTTGCCGAGCGCGTATCGCGGGTTGTCCGCGCCTTCGAGCATATTGCCTTCGCGCAGAACCTGTTCCATGACATGGAGGGGCGCGTTGACGCAGAGTAAGCAGCGGTCGTGCTGGCCGAGATTGACGGAGAGACGGTTGGGTGCCGCAGCCCGTTCCGCCAGGGGGCTCCGGTACCAGCTGTCGACGTGCAGACCGACCCGGAGACCGTGACTGCCCGTGGTCATCGTCGGATTGCCGACGGGCGTCTTGCCATAGAGGAGCGGCGCATCTATTTCGGGCCGGTCGGGGTCTGTCAGGGTGTTGGCCCAGCGGAGCATCTCGACCAGACCGATGCGGCCGGCGGGTCCGGCTATTGAAGACCGCACCGCCGCCTCGTTGCCGCGGACCGCTGCCGCACGCAGTTCGGTGAACGCGTCCAGCACTCGAGCGGGGACGGGGAAAACGGCGATCCATTCGCCGGGCAACGCTGCGGGTGCGGGCGTTCCGAACAAGAGAGCGCGTTCGTGACAGCTGGGTAGCCGCCACGGCGGGCGGGGCACGAAGGATCCGCGCGAATAGGTATCAGCGAACGAGGTTTCGGCGGCGGGCAGAACGCCGGTGCTCAACTGGACCCTGTCGGCGAACTGCGCGCCGACTGGGCACAACAGCTTCATTCCGGGGCGAAGTCCGTTGTGTTCGTGGGGAATACGGTGATGAAGGGACATAGCCTGCTCCTGGGCGACGAAATATGTTGCGCGTCATGCGGTGCTGTGTTGGAGCCGCCACCGCTCGACGGTTTCCGGCACGCGGCCGCGCAGTTGTTCAGCGATGTAGGCGATCACCGGCCGTCCGGTGCACAGCATCGTGCCGTGACCGTCCTCGTCGCGCTCGCACGACTCGGTCTCGGCCAGCAGCGACCCGCCGCAGGCGTCGAAGAAGGGGCAGGACAGGCAGTTCAGCGCGACCCGGCGCTCGGCCTCGACAGCGCAGCGCTCGAAGACCGGGCCCGCCAGCATGTCGGCGAACGACTCGGTGAAGATATTGCCGATCGACCATGCCGGGTCTCCGTACGGTTCGCCGTAGGTGAAGCACGAGCCGTCGGTGTTGACCAGCACCACCGGCAGCCATTCGCGGCGGTCGTAGTAATCCGGTCCAGGGGCTCCGGCGAGATATCGGGCCGCGATCTGCACATAACCGTCCAACGGATCCGGCGGCCGCGGCATGGTCTCACTGCTCATCCACAACTCGACCAGCTGCACCAGCGCGGACAGCTCCTGCTCCCGACTGATTTCGCACGGCATGGTCTGGCCGGGCTCGCGGGTGTCGAACAGCGGAAGCACCCGAAAGTGCAGACGCCGCTGCTCGAAGAATCGGAATATCCGTTCAACGGCGTGAATGTTCTGCGCGGTCAGCACCGAGATGCACCCGACCCGGGCGCCGGCCGCAACGAGCCGATCCAGGTTCCGCGCCACCCGGTCCTGTGAGTCGCGGCCTGCCAGATTCACGCGCAGTCCGCCCACCACATCGAGGGACACCCCGACGGAGTCGAAGCCTTCCAGCAGCTGCTGACGCTCCTCGTCCAGTATCACCAGATTGGTCTGCACGCTGTTGCGGACCGGCGTCCGCGCATCGAAGATCGCTCGCTGATCGGCCCACGTCTGCCGGTAGAACTCGGCGGGCCGCATCAACGGTTCGCCGCCATGCCAGATGAAGTGCAGGCCCGTGTGGCAGCCATCTCGCTCGTCGGCGGCGACGAAATACTCCCGCAGAGTGCGGTACATGGCGGTCACCTGCGCGCGGGACATCGCCGCTCGATCACCCAGGTCCGGGTACTCATAGCAGTATCTGCATCGCAGATTGCAGAACTTCGAGACCTTCACCACGATCTGCATATTTCGGTTGGTCGGATTCATTCGGACAATCTCTTTTTCTGCACGGTGACGAACGGGGCCCACCCGCCGCCAGACCTGCGCATGCTGACGGCGGGGTGAGAAATGTTGTTATGCGGGATTATTCGAGCGTCGCGCGGACGCCCCCGACCGACGGCGGCCGGTTACGGTTCGACCAGCTGATCGAATGGGTTGATCCACTGATGGAACGGAACGTCCTCATCGAATGGCGATCCCTGGTGGAACGGACCCTGATTGAACTGATGGAATTGATGGAACGGATTCGGTTCCGTCGTATCGCGCTGCGGGCCATGGCTCGCAGTGGCCGTCAGCTGTGCTGTGGTGCTCGGATCGAACAGTGTCGACAGATGATCCTGCGCGGCGGCGCCGATTACGGCACTCTGCTGCGCCGGAGCTACCGCCGCGCCGGCCGGCCCGGCAATGGTGGCGGCAATCGCCGGTGCCGCGGCCATGGTCGCGGCGATCCCGGCCAGGCGTGCTATCGCCGCCGCCCGACGGCTTTGCGAAGGTGGCATTCGGATTTCCTTCCGGTCGAGGTCCCGCCGATACTGGTGGCCCCGGGGTACTTCGATGAATCCGGTGGGACATCTGTAGACACGATCGGGGGATATATCCGGTTCGGGCGTTTGATTCCCAGTGCAGGGCAATATGATTCGGACGCTGCTCTGAACACGGTGGATACAGCGCCTACTCAGTGGTTCGAATCTCCCTGCACTCCGCCACGGCAAACGCCTCTAACCGAAGCGGAAACCTTTGGTCAGAGGCGTTTTCGCGTGGGTCGGCCGAAACCTGTACTCAGGCAGCCAGACCGCGACTAATCGGTGCCGAGTACCGGGCCCTCGTACACCAGGGCGTCCTTCGCGTCGTACGCACGCACCGCGAGATGCCGCGTCGCCGCGCGTTCCTCCGCGCGGGTATCGCTTCCGAACAGGACGTCTACCATCTCCGCCTCCGACGCGCCCACGTCGCGAAGTCGGCGGATCGTGCGCTCGTACGGCAGATCGAGATCGATTGTCACAGCGAAGGTTCCAGCCACGATATCGGCGCACGAGATCGCGCCGTCCGCGGTGATCACATCCAGCCTCTCGACGTCCGAGGCGAGCACGCCCAAGACTCCGTGCGGGCGCACGCTCACCACCGCGAAGGGGCACCGGGTGAAGTCCCGGCGAAACCCTCCCTCCATGATGGTGCCCATCGGACGCGTATCCCTGCCGAAGCGCAATTCTCCTTCGTCTCCGGAATCGTGGTAGACCAGCACCGACCCCTCGGCGGTGCTGGTCATGATCCGTGCGGCCGGATGCCACCCGGCGTGCGAAACCGGCTGTGCCGATGGGCCGTTGGCCGCCGCTGCGCGATATACCTCGACGAAGGCTCGAAAATTCGCTCCTCGCTGCCGTTTTCGTTCCTCCACCGGATGCTCCTCGTCTGGCGAGATCACCCGTTCAGCCTGGCATGCACCGGCTGCCGGGCACATCCGGGATTGCCCTGATCTATCGCCGGTTTCGGTACCGTTCAATTCGCCGGTTCGAGGTAGGTCAGGGCGGCGGTCAGCACGGCATCCGCGTACTCGGCGGTCAAGCCGCCGAGACCCAGTGACCATCGGTATTGCATCGGTCCTAGCAGCAGGTCCAACGCGATCTCCGGATCAATGTCGGGGCGAAGTTGTCCGGCCGATACCGCAGCCGCCAGCCGGGCGGCGATCGCGGCCCGCGTCGGCAGTAGGACCCGCTCGCGGTAGAAACGGCCGATTTCCGGGTCCTGCTGGATCTCGATGTACATCGCGCGCAAGAAGCCGTCCTGCGCGGTGCCGGTGAGTTCGGCGACGGCTCCGCGTAGCAGCAGGCGCAGGTCGGCGCGGATGTCCCCGCTGTCCGGAATCGCCAAACCTTCTGGGCCCGAATGGGTTTCGAGCATCGCGTCCAGGACGACAGCGCCCTTCGACGGCCACCATCGATAGATGGTCTGCTTGCCGACGCCGGCCTTGGCCGCGATGGCCTCGATGCTCAGCTTTGCGTAGGGCATCGCGTGAACCAGTTCGGTCGCGGCCGCCAGGATCGCGGACCTGGCCCGCTGACTCCGGCGGGCAGCACTCGGTGACTCAGCCATGCGTGAACCCTAGCAGTAAACGAGACGGAACGTATCGTCTTGACTTAATACGCGGCGTCTGCCATTCTTTGAGACGAGACGGATCGTCTCGCGACGAAAGGAAGTAAGTATGACCAGAACCTGGTTCATCACCGGCGCCAACCGCGGGCTCGGCCGGGCGTTCACCCTCGCCGCACTGGCACATGGCGACCGAGTCGTCGCAACGGCACGTGACCCGCGCGGCATGGCCGATATCGTCGACCCGCGACTTACCGTGCTGCCGTTGGATGTTCGAGAACGCGACCGCGTATTCGCCACCGTCGACCAGGCATTCGAGCTCGCCGGATCGATCGACGTCATCGTGAACAACGCCGGTTACGGGCTGGTCGGTGCGCTGGAGGAGCTCGACGAGCGGCGCATCCGCGACCAGATGGACACCAATTTCTATGGCGCGCTGTGGGTTTCGCAGGCGGCCATACCCCATCTGCGCAAGCAGGGGTCGGGCCACATCGTGCAGATCTCCACCGTCGGCGCGGTGGGTTCGTTACCACTGTTCAGCATGTACAACGCCAGCAAGTGGGCATTGGAAGGCTTCGCCTCGTCACTCGCGGATGAGCTGCGCCCCTTCGGTATTCGGGTAACCATGGCGCAGCTGGGCGGTTTCGATACCGACTGGGCGAAATCCAGTATGAAATTCGCCGAGCCATTGCCCGCATACGATGAATTGCGCTCGGGAATCCTTGGTATGCCCGGATATCCGGATCCGGCCGCCCCGCCACCCGCGGTGGATTCCGAATGCGTCGAGGCCGCACCGGAAGTCGCTGCCGCCGAGCTCATCTCGCTGGTCGAGATGGCGGAACCACCGGTGCGCAAGATTATCGGGCCCGGCGCGCACCAGATGGTCGCGATGGCGCTGGACCAGCGCAGGCTCGACTATGCCACCGATCCCGAGTTCACCTGGCCGAGCTGATCCGGATTACCTTGTCGCCGAGCCGGATCCGCGGTGGTCAGCGGAGTTCGCGATCGAGGAATCGATAGAACGGATCGAGGATCTCGGGCATCGATGCAGGGCCGAGGAACTCGTGGTCGGTGTCGTAGGCGTGGAATTCGGCGGGTACGCCGGCCGCGGTCAAGGCGTCGTAGAACTCCGGACTCTGTCCGAAAGGAACGATGTGGTCGAATCGGCCGTGCTGGATCAGGAACGGTGGCGTCCGGTCCGAGATGTGGTCGATCGGGCTGGCATCGCCCGCCAGCTCCGGGCACGACGACGGTACACATCCCAGCAGATCGCTTTCCGGCGAGCCGGCTGCGTCGTGCCGTAAACCGAACGGCGCGCGTTGCCGATCCATGGTGCGCAGGTCGGTCGGCCCGAACCAGTCGACCACCGCCTGCACGCGGCTGGACTGCTCCGCATTGCCGAGATCACCGTCGAATCGCGGATCGTCACCGGTCACTCCGAGCATGGCCGCCAGTTGGCCGCCGGATGAATCACCCCATGCCGCAACCTTTTCCGGATTCAGATGATATTCATCGGCGTTGGCGCGCAACCATCGGACCGCCGCCTTGACGTCGTAGAGCTGCGCGGGCCAGCGGGCCTGCGTGCTGAAGCGGTGCTCGACGCTGGCCACCGCATAACCTCGCGCGGTGAGCGTCGCGGCCATTCCGGCGACGGTGCCCCAGGGCATGGCGTTGCCGTCATTGGTTCGCGAACCGAATTTCCAAGCGCCACCATGGATATAGACGATCAGCGGCGCGGGCGCCGGGCCGGGCGCCGGCAGATACAGATCGAGCAGCAGATCCCGGCCATCGGCGGTGGCGTAGGTGATAGCCGGCAGGACGGTGGCCACCGGCTCGGCCCGCGCGACGTGGCCGGTCTGTGACATCAGCAGCGCGATCGCGCCGGCGGCCAGCATCCTTCTCATTCGAAATCCATTCCGGGTGAACACATTCAGAGATAGTGCTGGTCCAACTCGAGCATATCCGGCCAGGCCTGCGACCACGGACGGGTCGGCCTGCCGCATTTCCAGATGGTGACACCGGAAGTGACACCCGGGAATCCGAGCCGGTCGTTCAGCTCGGCGAGCGGGCGCACGTCAGCGAATTCCGTACGCAGTTCGGCCGGATCACCACCGATATACACAACCGTCGTCGCCGAGTCCGGCGGCGATCCGAAGTATCCGAAGCCTCGGTTCGGGCTGTACACCGCGGGCAGCGCCCGCTGCCGCCGATAGTGGTCCACCGCGCTTGCCTGCCAATAGCTTTCGGCGACTATGACCGCGGTATCGCGCTCATCCTGCGGCAGCTCGCGGTATGCCGTCGCGGTGGCCGATGCGAGCTTCGCCCACCCGGTCTGTCCGTATAGGAATCCGCGCTGAATGGCCTGCTTCGTCGTCACCGCCGGCTCGTGAATCCCCGATTCCGGGAGCGGTAGCACGCTGAGCGGAACCAGCACGAGCACGGCACTCACCGTAATCAGTGCCGCCCCGGCGATTTTCGGTAAACGCCCGAAATCGCGATTTCCCAAACCGACCGCGCCCGCCGCGATGAATGCGGGAACGATACCCGCTCCGTAGTACGGACGGCCGCTGGTCGCGATGAAGAATACGGTGAGCAAGACCAATGCGACGACGAGAAACCGATACGGTCGCAGTGCCGGACTACGCAGAATATGCCAGACGCCATAAACGAACAGCGCACCGCCGACCAGACCCGCGAGCAAAATCACCTGCGGCACATAGAACAGCGGGCCCTCACCGAAATCCCCGGTCTCCGTACCGATCGCCCGAGCCATACGCAATTGCGGCCAACCGTGATTCGCCTGCCAGATCAGGCTCGGCACCCATGCCGCGGCGAAGATCGCCGAACCGAGCCACAGCGCGGGCCGCAACAGCAATTCGCGCGGGCCCGCGAGCAGTACAGCGATCCCGAGAGCCGCCCAACAGCCGGGGACCAGCCATTTCACCTGAATTGCCAGGGCAGCCGCCAGGCCCGCCATGATGAGCAGCCGGTCGGCGCGGACCCGAACCCAGCGGATCAGCAACCAGACGGCCGTCGCGGTGAGCGGCAGATCGAAGGCGAGGGTGCACAGCGGTTTGGACGCGACGACGAAAACCGATGTCGCGTAACCGATCGCGGCCAATACCTGCGCGCGCCGCCCGCCCCCGAATTCGCGGGCGATCAAGGCGGGTATCGCGACCGCGGCGACACTCGCCAGCGCCGCGGGCAGCCGCAGCGCGAACGGTGAATCCGGCGCGAGCACGTCCATCAGCCATGCGACGGCCGGAACCAGCGGCCCCTGATCGGCATAGCTGATCGACGGCCGATGGCCCGCGGCGATGAAATACAGTTCATCTCCCCAGAAACCGGGGCGGCCAAGCGATATGAGATATGCCGCGGCGAGCAGCAACGCGACCACGATGACACCGGATCGTGCGAACGGGGGCACCTCGCGCGATTCGATGCGCTCGGGTGAATTCACCGTTGTCATGGCAGCCTCCCCAGTAAATCTGCGAATCCCATCCGCAAGCAAATGGATTCGATTCCACGCGGAATACCCACGGGGAACTGTCACGATTCGATAAGAACTGGCACGCAGTATCGCCGAGCGACCATGCGCATGTCGAGGTTTTGCGCGTTGCCGACGATTATCCGAATTAGCCGCAGGAAATAAGCGCCACGATGTGACGCCTCGATGAACACGCAATTGCGACTCGCGTCCGCCGACAGTAACGGTACTCACATTTCCTGTCGCCGTGCGGAATTCGCGGACTATTCGGGCGAATCCGGTTTGCCCGAATCGAATCAGGGCGAGCGCAACCCTGGTCCGATACCGCGGCCGGGCCGCATAGTGCGTGCCTGACCTGCACGAACCCCTGGAGGCAGCGGTGAACGTATCGAAACCGGCGCCGGATCAATCCGGCGCGGCGCAACCCGGCGCGAGCCCGCCGTCGTGGCTCGACGCCCTCGGCAAGCTCGGCGTCGATTGGCTGGCGGTGTTGGTGGCGGGCGTTATCGCGCTGCTCGCCGTGCTCGACTGGCTACCGAAGATTCCGTGGTGAGGCCATGAGTACCGCGACCATCGACGAGGACTCCGCCGTCGACCAGCCGTTCACCGGCGGCAATGCGCTCACCTACCTTCCGGGCATCCTGCTGCTGATCGCGGTCGGCGTACTCGGCAAATACGCCCAGATCTGGTGGAACGCGCTGGCCAAACATCAGCACTGGACCGTTCCCGATATCGAATACGTGCTGTGGGCCATCCTGATCGGCCTCGTCATCACCAATACGATCGGCCTGCATCCGATCTTCCGGCCCGGCGTCGCCACCTACGAGTTCTGGCTCAAGATCGGCATTGTCGCGCTCGGCTCCCGGTTCGTGCTCGGTGATGTCGCCAAGCTCGGCGGCACCAGCCTGGTGCAGATCCTGGTCGATATGACGGTCGCGGGCGCGATCATCCTGACGGTCGCCCGACTGCTCGGGCTGTCCGGAAAGCTCGGCTCGCTGCTCGCCATCGGCACATCGATCTGCGGTGTCTCCGCCATCGTCGCCGGAAAGGGTGCGATCCGGGCGCGCAACTCCGATGTCGGCTATGCGATCGCGGCGATTCTGGCGCTCGGCGCCGTCGCATTGTTCGCACTGCCGCCGCTGGGGCATGCGCTCGGGCTCAGCGATCACGAATTCGGGCTGTGGGCCGGGCTCGCCGTCGACAACACCGCGGAGACCACGGCCACCGGCTATCTGTATTCGGATGCCGCGGGTAAGACGGCGGTGCTGGTGAAGTCGACCCGCAACGCGCTGATCGGCTTCGTGGTGCTCGGCTTCGCCGCCTACTGGGCCGCGCGCGGCGAGGCGGACGCCGTCGCACCGGGATTGCGCGCCAAAGCAGGTTTTGTCTGGGCGAAGTTCCCGAAGTTCGTGCTCGGTTTCCTCGCGGTCTCGGCGATCGCCACCCTCGGCTGGCTGACCAAACAGCAGACCGCGAATCTGGCCAACGTCTCGAAGTGGGCCTTCCTGTTGACGTTCGCCGGCGTCGGGCTGAATACCAATATCCGCGAGCTGGCCAGGACCGGCTGGCGGCCGCTGGTGGTCGCGGTGATCGGGCTGCTGACGGTCGCGGTGGTCTCGCTCGGACTGGTGCTGTTCACTTCTCGGGTGCTGCACTGGGGTGTGCCCGGATAGCGAAAAGGCCGGGCCGCGTACCGTTTCCGGTCGCGCCCGGCCTTTTCCGAGCCCGTCCAACTCCTCCCCAGGATGGACGGTGGGACTCACCGATCCCGAGCCCCCCTCGGCGGTAGTCCGTGACATGAATAATGGCCGCGCCCGCTTAACAACCACCATATGAAATCCTTAATGCCGCAGGCACATAGCCCTGACCTCGGACAATGCCGCCCGCAGCAGTTCGGTGTACCCGTCGAGATCCGGCAGCGCCGCATCGGCGTGCAGCGAGATGGTGACCGTATCGCCGAGTCCGTGCACGCCGTGGGTCAGCCGCATCACCGAGCCGATGGCCGGGAAGCCTGCCGTGAACCGGACCGCCCCGCCTCCGAAGTACAGGTCGGCCGGGCCGCGGTGCACGCTGGAGACAACGGTATGGCCCGCAATGGAATCCGGGACAGTATCGACCGGATACCGGGCTACATCCCGGTGTAGCAGCGGCGCGGGCACCGCCGCGGTGACCCGCTCCGGTGCGTTCAGCAGCGGATGCTGTGCCCGAATCCGCCTAGCCACCAACTCATTTGCGATCAACTCAGCGCGAGCACCGAGATCCGGCTCGGAGAGATGAAGATCGATGCCGAGGCTGCGATAGTTGTTGCGCGCCAGGGTCGCCGACGGCAGCGCCATCGGAACCTGCGCACCGAGGCGCTCGACGGGCTCGCCGCGCCCGGCCAGATAACGGGTCAGTGCGACCGAAATCGCCGTCAGCACAACGACGGTGACGGTCGAGCCGGGTACCCGTAGCTCGTCGGCTCGGCACACGATCATCCGAACTCGATGTCCCGCAACCTCGCTCGGATCCCGGAAGTTCACCGCGCTCGGATCGAAACTCGGCGCGGGCGGCGGGACGATTCCCGCGTCCGTGAGCTCGGCCAACCGTCGCCGCGCCCGATCGGCGCCGAATCCACGCACCACGGTCAGCGCCATCCGGGGCGGTATCGACAGCACCGCGGGCACGACGCGCATACCGAGCGCCCCGGCAGTCACCATTCGAGACAGCGGCGGAACGTCGATCAGCCAGCGCCGCAGTTCCTTTCGATCGATCGCGCCGAACCGAGCGCTGCTGAGTGCAACGATCTGCCGAAATACGCGACAGGCCATGGACCGACCCCGGCCGCGATCGTGACCCGACCTGACGTCCGGCGGTACTGCGGTCTCATCGCCGCTACAAGCCGCCGTCACTCGCTCCGACGAACCCGCCTCGCACGAACCCGCCTCGCACGAACCCGCCCCGAACGAACCCACGAAGCACGAACCCGCCTCACACTTATCCGCCTCGTACGTACCGGTCCCGCATGAACCTGCCTCGCACCTATCCGCATCGCACGAACCCGCCCCGGAGGAGCCCACTCCGGGCGAGCCCACGAAGCACGAACCCACCTCGCACTTATCCGCCCCGCACGGCTCGGCGGCGAACAACGAGCGGGCGATCAGCGCAGCCCCGCGTCCGTCGGCGAGCGCATGGGATATCTGGAGAACCGCGACCAACGCGGGTTCATCGCCGAATCCGGGAGCACCGCGTACCCCGCGAAAGATATGCAGCCGCCACGGCCGCACCGCCGCATCGACTCCGGTGCCGAGCAATTTGCCGATCACATCCGACAAATGCACCCAATCCGGTTGTGCCAGTTCATGTTCCACAAACTGGTCGGCCGTGAAATCGCAGCGCGCCCAGGACGGATAACCGAGGTTCCACGGCAGCTCCCGCAGCCGGACACCTAGATCCGGGATCCCCGCGACGCGCCGCGCGACGAACTCACGCAGCCGCTCGGTCGGCGCGCCGGCATCGGCGAAGCAGTAGAGCAGGAATTGATCGTTGCGAATCCGCCGGGACAGCCAGAACATGGTCGCGTCCTGGGCCGTCACCGTATTCATCGAACGACCATATCGAGGATGGATACCGCGGCCACCCTCCGGTCGCGGCCATCCGTGAATGATCTTGATCCACAAGCGGATTGGATAAACCCCATCGATTCCGGCGATCATACCTGCTACCGTCTGTAGTAGAACACGTACCACTCTCCCAGGGGCGGGGTGACGGTCATGGCAGGCACAGTAGGTCGCATAGCGGGCGCACAGGCCAACGACTTCGACGAGCGGTACAAGGCTGCTGCCTTCGTCAAACGCTCGATCAACAAGGTCTTTCCGACACACTGGTCATTCCTGCTCGGCGAGATCGCGCTGTACAGCTTCATCATCCTGATCCTGTCCGGGATCTATCTGACGCTCTTCTTCGATCCGTCGATGAGCGACGTCGTCTACAACGGCGCCTATCAGCCGTTGCGCGGCGTCAATATGTCGCGGGCGTACGAGACCGCGCTGAACATCTCCTTCGAGGTGCGCGGCGGCCTGTTCGTCCGGCAGGTACATCACTGGGCCGCACTGCTTTTCGCGGCATCGATCATCGTGCACCTGTTCCGCATCTTCTTCACCGGCGCATTCCGCAAACCCCGCGAGGCGAACTGGGTGATCGGCTCGATCCTGTTGATCCTGGCCATGTTCGAGGGTTACTTCGGCTATTCGCTGCCCGACGATCTGCTCTCCGGCACCGGCCTGCGCGCGGCGTTCTCCTCGATCACCCTCGGCCTGCCGATCATCGGCACCTGGATGCACTGGCTGATCTTCGGCGGCGACTACCCGGGCACCATCATCATTCCGCGCCTGTTCATCGCACACGTCCTGCTGATCCCCGGAATTATGCTCGCGCTGATCGCGGCGCATGTCGCGCTGGTCTGGTATCAGAAGCACACCCAGTTCCCCGGGCCGGGACGCAGCGAGAAGAACGTCATCGGGGTGCGCATCGTGCCGGTGTTCTCACTGGATCAGGGCGCGTTCTTCGCATTCACCCTCGGCGTGCTCGCGCTGATGGGCGGCCTGCTGCAGATCAACCCGATCTGGAATATGGGTCCCTACAACCCATCCCAGGTTTCGGCGGGCTCTCAGCCGGACTTCTACATGATGTGGACCGACGGCATGATGCGCCTCGTCCCGGCTTGGGAAATCTACATCGGCGGGCACACCGTGCCCGGTCCGGTCTGGGGCGCGCTGACCATGGGCCTGGTGTTCACGCTGCTCATCACCTATCCGTGGATCGAGCGCCGCCTGACCAGGGATTACGCCAGACACAATCTGCTGCAGCGGCCCCGCGACGTCCCGGTGCGCACCGCGATCGGGGCCATGGTCATCGCCTTCTATCTGACGCTGACGCTGTCCTGCGTGAACGACATCGTCGCCTATAAGTTCAACGTCTCGCTGAACGCGACGACCTGGGTGGGCCGGATCGGCATCCTGGTGCTGCCGCCGCTGGCGTACTTCGCCGCCTACCGGTTCTGCATCGGGCTGCAGCGCAGCGATCGGGCGGTGCTCGAGCACGGTATCGAGACCGGCGTCATCCGCAGGCTGCCCGACGGTGAATACATCGAACTGCATCAGCCGCTCGGCCCGGTCGACGATCACGGACACCCGATCCCCCTGGAATATCAGGGCGCACCGGTTCCGAAGAAGATGAACAAGCTCGGCCTGGCAGGCAAACCCGGCACCGGCGCTTTCTTCCGAGCCGACCCGGTGGCCGAATCGGAGCGCAACCTGGCCGAGGATCACGCCCAGGAACGCAATCAGCTCGCGGTATTGCGCCGAGTGCAGGACGAGATGACCGAGAACGGTTCGCGACATTGAGTCGAAGGCAGACGAAGGCCCCGAGTCCGATGGTGACCCGGGGCCCACACTGCCTGTTCGGACGTGACCGAAGTGCTCAGGCGCGCCGGAACTCCCCCACGGAGATGTCGCTTAGAAACGCGTCCCACTCCCCGGGGGTGAACGCCAACATCGGGCCGATTCCGTTGTCCTTGGTGTCTCGGACCGCGACATTGCCATCGACGAGAAATGCCACTTCCACGCAGTTCCCATCCGGACCGCTGTGGCTGCTCTTACGCCACGCGGCACCGGTCGAATCAACTTTCACGGCACTAGCTCCTTTGCTGCGTCGAGAACCAGATTTCTTCTGACATCGTTCGTACTGCACCGCACCCGGCGACGAAACGCCGAATACCGCGGTGCGCCTGGTGGCAGCGCGCAACTTTAACGGTGCGTTGTGATCGCTCTGCACTCGGAGATGCAATACATCTCCCGGGGTTACCCCCACGCAGAACACTAGCAGGTTCGACGAAAGTTTGCTCGGCTCTTGTCTATTCAAGTATCACAACTGCCAACATTGCGAAGACCAAATGTTGCGGAAACATTGCTAACCATCGGTATTCATTCCATATGGCGTTAAATCGCCACGGTTTTAGCGGACGTGATTGCTCCGTGATCCGTCGATATTCCCGTGACGATCCGACGCGACGAGCGCCGGGCGCGGATACCGTGGAAGATGAGAAACATGGTTGAACGTGCTCGCGACGAGTCTGGTCGCGCCCGTAATGCCCGCCCACGGGACAGCTTCGGCCGACCACTGCCGCCGGGCAGCATCGGCGTCGAGCGAATTCCGGACGATCTCGAACTACCGCCCCAGCAAACACTGACCTTCGCCCAGCAACTGCTGGACCAGGGTCTCGCATTCAACGCACACGAGGTGTTGGAGGCCGCATGGAAGAACGGCCCGTTCGCCGAAAGGATGCTGTGGCAGGGCCTCGCTCAGTTGGCGGTCGGGCTCACCCACATCCAACGCGGGAATCGGAAGGGCGCGCGGACACTACTGACACGTGCGGTTACTCGCTTGTCCTCCTATACGTCCGAAGAAGGCGTGCCTTACGAAATAGATCACGCCGGATTGATCAACTACGCCGATGCATTGTTAAATGCCATCGATTCGGACAAAGAGATCGACGCGGAACAACTGAAACCGCGATTGCGCGTGACGGACGCAGGCCCGGCATGACCTCGTACCAGGCCGCCCGCGGCCAAAGTGAAATACGGACATCCGCCGAATGGGTGGCGCAGCCGCCCTCAGCCCGCGCACGCCCGGAGCAGGTGCGAACGGACGCCGAATGGGCGCTGTTGGCGAAGCCGTCCACCGCCCGCGCGCGCCCGGAGCGGACGCGAAGGTACGCCTACCATGGCGACCGTGCGATCGATCCGAACCCTCCGGCATGCCGATGACTGAGCGCGGCGCGGGCCGCTACGCCCCGAGCCCATCCGGCGACCTGCACCTGGGCAACCTGCGCACCGCGCTGCTGGCCTGGGCCTTCGCCCGGTCGACCGGGCGGCGCTTCCTGCTCCGGATCGATGATCTCGACCGGGTCCGCCCCGGCGCCGCCGAGCGGCAACTGGCCGACCTCACCGCACTCGGCATCGACTGGGACGGTCCGGTGGTCCGCCAGTCGGACCGGCTCGAGAAGTATGCCGCCGCCATCGACCGGCTCACCGCGGCGGGCCGCACCTATGAATGCTTCTGCACCAGAAGGGAAATTCAGCAGGCCGCGACCGCGCCACACGGCCCGATGGGCGCATATCCGGGCACCTGCCGCGCGCTGACCGCAGACGCGCGCGCCGAATTCATCGCAGCGGGCCGCAAGCCCGCCTTGCGGCTACGCGCCGACATCCGCGAATTCGACATCATCGACGAACTGCACGGCCCGTACCGCGGACCGGTCGACGATGTGGTGCTGCGCCGCACCGACGGTGTGCCCGCATACAACCTGGCGGTGGTGGTCGACGACGCCGACCAGGGCATCGATCAGGTGGTGCGCGGCGACGACCTGCTGCCCTCGACACCGCGCCAGGCCTATCTCGCGACGCTGCTCGGCCTGCCGGTCCCGCGCTACGCGCACGTCCCGCTGGTACTCAATGCCAAGGGGCAGCGACTGGCCAAACGCGACGGCGCGGTCACCCTCGCCGACCAGTTCGCGCTGGGCGCGACACCGGAGCAGGTGGTCACCGCGCTGACCGGATCGCTCGGCCTGCGAGCAGGCACATCGGCCGAGCTACTGGAACAATTCGACCCGGCCCGCCTACCCGCGCAACCCTGGATACTCGATGAGAATGGGTTGTTGCAACCCAGCCGATATCCGTAACGTACGCAAGCGACCCGATCTACAGATCATCTGACGAGGACTGAATATGACAAGCGGTGGGTACGACCCCAACCAGTATCCGCAGGGCGGGCAGCCGTACGGGCAGCCGTACCCCCAAGGCGGCGGCCAGCAATATCCGCAGGGCGGACAGTATCCGCAAGGCGGGCAGCCGCAGTACGGCCAGCCACAGTACGGTCAGCAGCAGCCCTACGGTCAGCAGCCCTACGGCCAGGATCAGTTCGGCCAGCAGTCCTACGGTCAGCCGCAGGACCAGTTCGGTCAGCAGCCGTACGCCCAGTACCCGGGACAGCCCGGATTCGGCGGTCAGGGCTTCGGCGGCCAGGCCGGTGACCTCGGCACGCGCATCGGCGCCCGGGTTATCGACTTCCTGATTCTGTACATCCCGTACATCATCATTTACGCGCTCCTGCGCAGCTCGCTCGGCCTGACCATCGGCTTCAGCATCCTGTGGACCATCGTCGAGCTCGGCTACTTCATCGGTATGGAGACGAGCCAGGGCACCACCCTGGGCAAGAAGATCCTCGGCCTCAAGGTGCTCGCGCCCGGCGGCGCGCCCAAGATCACCCCCGAGGTTTCGTTCAAGCGCAACCTGTTCGTCGCCGCGAGCATCATTCCGTGCATCGGTGGCCTGGTCTCGCTGGGTCTGGCGATCTACATCATGATCACCATCTCGAACGACCCGAACAAGCAGGGCTGGCACGATAAGTTCGCCGGTGGCACACAGGTCGTCAAGGCCTGACGCCGACACAAATAAAGGGGCGCATCGGATTCCGATGCGCCCCTTTTACGTTCAGGTCAGTGACTTCCCGATGCGGCGCTGATGATGACGACCACGAACCACAGCACCGCGACGACCACCGCGCCGATCCCGATCCAGATGCCGGCGAGCGCCATACCGCGGCCATCCTGACCAGACTGTTTGATCTGGTTCAACGAGACAACGCCGAGGATGATCCCGACGATCGACCCGATACCGCAGGTGGCGAACCCGACCAGCGAGGAGATCAGCGCACCGATGGCCATACCGTTGGTGCCCTGCTGCTGCGGATAGCCGTAGGGCTGGTAGGGCGGCGGGGCCTGATAGGCGTAGTTGGGCTGGCCGTACGGATTCGGATTCGGTTGCGACTGCGGATAACTCGGGTACGCCTGCTGCTGTTGCGGCGGCGGAGTCACCGGCTGTTGCGGATACTGCGGCACCGAGGGCGGGTAGGGCTGCTGCTGGGACGCGCTGGGGATACCGGATTCCGGCGAGACTCCTTGTCCGCCGTACTGCTTCCACCATTCGTCGGAATCGCCGGGATTCGTCATTGGCTCAGCGTATTCCAAGGGTACGGGTCACCGATACCGCATAAGGTGTGGGCCTTGAACACCTTGGGGTGGTCGAAAGAACTGGTCAGTGCACCGTGCGCGCGGCACTCCGGCAGAATTGGCCTCCGTGAGTGAGACGAGAACACCCGTAGACGTCGACGAGGGGTCTGGGCACCCCGCGGCCGAGCACGCAGCATTCGCCGACGCCGCGGGGGGTTATTACACGCCGATCGTCGCGGTATTCACCGCGACCCTGATCATCTCGAATATCTGCGCCACCAAGGGCGTCGCCTTCTTCACCGGGCATACGGTGGCGTGGGGCCCATTCCAGGTACTGCCGATCAACACCGACGGCGCATTCTTCCTTTTCCCGCTGGCCTATGTGATCGGCGACGTGCTCAGCGAGGTTTACGGATTCCGGGCCACCCGCCGCGCCGTCTACTACGGATTCGCCTGCCTGCTGCTGATGGTCGGCTGTTTCTGGATCGCGATCGGCCTGCCCGCCGCCGACTTCTATGAGAATCAGGCGGCCTTCCGCACCGTCGTCGGCACCACACCGCAGCTGGTCCTCGCCGGGCTGGCCGGCTATTTCATCGGCCAATTCCTCAACTCGGTGACCCTGGTGCTGATCAAGGAGCGCACCAAGGAGAAACACCTGTGGGCGCGACTGCTCGGCTCGACGGTGGCGGGGGAATTCGGCGACACGCTGGTGTTCTGCTCGATCGCGGCCACCGCCATCGGCATTCACACCTGGCCGGACTTCCTGAACTACCTGATCGTCGGCTTCCTCTGGAAGACGCTGGTGGAGATGATGATTCTGCCGATCAGCTACCGGTGCATCGCTTTCTTGAAGAAGCGCGAACCCAGTTACGCGCCGCGGCCGACCTCGGCGCTGTACAACTGACCCCTGGCCGCCCCGGCGAAATACGCCGGGGCGCAAGGGTTTACGGCGTCTTGATGCGACCGCGCCACGCGCCCATGAACTCGGCCCGGTAGTCGTCGAAGTAGCCGCCCGCGATGCTCTCCCGGATCCGGTCCACCAGCCGGACCGTGAAGCGCTCGTTGTGGATGGTGCACAGCGTCGCGGCGAGCATCTCCTTGGCCTTGAACAGATGGTGCAGATAGGCGCGGGTGTAGTTGGCGCAGGTGTAGCAGTCGCAGGTCTCGTCGATCGGGGTGAAGTCGCGCCGGAAACGGCTGGTGTTGATATTGAATCGGCCCTGGTCGACATAGATCGCGGCATTGCGCCCGACCCGGGACGGATTCACGCAGTCGAAGGTGTCGGCGCCGTTCTCCACCGCGACGAACAGATCCTCCGGCTCGCTGATGCCGAGCAGATGGCGCGGCTTTTCCTCGGGCAGTTCGTCGCAGCACCAGCCGACGATGGTGCCGAGATTGTGCTTCTCCAGCGCACCACCGATGCCGTAGCCGTCGAAACCCGTTCCGGCGCGGCCGCGAATCGCCTCGAGATCGCGACATGCCTTGCGCCGCAGGTCTTCGTACTGCGCGCCCTGGATCACCGCGAACAGCGCCTGATAGGGGCGGTGCGTGCGTTCGGCGGTGAGCCGCTCGTGCTCATCGATGCAGCGCTGTGCCCAGGCATGGGTGCGCTGTAGCGATTTCTCCTGGTAGGCACGGGTATTCAGCAGTGTGGTCAGCTCGTCGAAGGCGAACATGATGTCCGCGCCGAGCCGATGCTGGATGCCCATCGACACCTCGGGGGTGAAGCGGTGCCGGGAACCGTCGAGGTGCGAGCGGAAGGTGACGCCGTCGTCGTCGACGTGCGCGAGCCGCTCCTTACCCGCGGCGATCACATCGTCGCTGCGCACGTCGACGGCCTCCATGGCGAGCACCTTCTTGAAGCCGACGCCGAGCGACATCACCTGGAAGCCGCCGCTGTCGGTGAAGGTGGGGCCCGGCCAGTTCATGAATTTGCTCAGCCCGCCCGCCTCGTCCACGATGTCCGGGCCCGGCTGCAGGTAGAGGTGGTATGCGTTGGCGAGCAGCGCCTGCGCACCGAGCTCCTTCATGGTCTCCGGCAGTACCGCCTTGACCGTCGCCTTGGTGCCGACCGGGATGAAGGCCGGGGTGGCGATATCGCCGTGCGGCGTGCTGAGCACGCCGGTCCGGCCGTGCCTGCCGTCGAGGCGGGTACCGATGGTGAAGGAGAAATGCGCGGGATCGGACACGCGCAACATCTTCTCAGGCGCGCTCAGGTGACCCGTGCCGCAGTCGCTCGGAGGGGTTTACACGTCGGCGGCGGCCGCCGCGGCGAACTGCGCGTTGTAGAGCCGGTAGTACGCGCCGCGCTCCGCCAGCAGCCGTTCGTGGGTGCCGTGTTCGACGATGCGGCCGTGCTCCATGACGACGATCAGGTCGGCGTCGCGGATGGTCGAAAGCCGGTGCGCGATAACGAAACTCGTGCGGTCCCGGCGCAGCGCCGCGGTGGCGTGCTGGACGAGCAGCTCGGTGCGAGTGTCCACCGAACTCGTCGCCTCGTCCAGGATCAGGATCGACGGCTTGGACAGGAAGGCCCGGGCGATGGTGATGAGCTGTTTCTCGCCCGCGCTCACCCCGGTGCCCTCCTCGTCGATGACGGTGTCGTAGCCGTCGGGCAACGCGTGCACGAACCGGTCGACGTAGGCGGCGCGGGCCGCGGCGAGGATCTCCTCCTCGCTCGCGTTCGGATTGCCGTACCCGATGTTCTCCCGGATGGTGCCCTTGAACAGCCAGGTGTCCTGCAGCACCATGCCGATGCGGGAGCGCAGGTTGTCGCGGGTCATCTCGGTGATGTCGACGCCGTCGATGGTGATGGCGCCCGCGTCGAGTTCGTAGAACCGCATGAGCAGATTCACCAGGGTGGTCTTGCCCGCACCGGTCGGCCCGACGATGGCGACCACATGCCCGGGCTCCGCGACCAGCGAAAGTCGTTCGATCACCGGTGTTTCCGGTTCGTAGCGGAACGACACCGCCTCGAATTCGACCCGGCCGCGATCCACCGGACGGGTATCGGCCATCACCGGGTCCGGGCTTTGTTCCGCCGCATCGAGGATTTCGAAGATCCGCTCGGCCGATGCGACCCCGGACTGCAGCAGGTTCGCCATGGCGCCGATCTGGGTGAGCGGCTGGCTGAACGAGCGGGAGTACTGGATGAACGCCTGCACCTCGCCGAGCGAGATATTGCCCGTGGCCACCCGCAGGCCGCCAACCAGCGCGATCAGCACGAAGTTGAGATTGCCGAGGAACATGATGGCGGGCATGATCAGGCCGGAGATGAACTGCGCGCGGAAGCTCGCGTTGAACAGCTCCTCGTTGCGCTTGTCGAATTCCTCGCCGACCTCACGGTTGCGGCCGAATGCGGTGACCACCTCGTGCCCGGTGTACGCCTCCTCCACCTGGGCGTTCACCAAGCCGGTGTAGCGCCACTGGTTCACGAAATGCGGTTTGGAGCGCTTGGCGATCTGCGTCGAGACGATGATCGCCGCGGGCACGATGAGCAGCGCGATCACCGCGAGCAGCGGGGAGATCCAGAACATCATCACCAGCACGCCGAGCACGGTGAGCACCGAGGTGATCAGCTGGCTCATGGTCTGCTGCAGGCTCTGCGAGATGTTGTCGACATCGTTGGTGACCCGGCTCAGCACATCGCCGCGCGGCGCGGAATCGAAGTAGCGCAACGGAAGTCGATGGATCTTGTCCTCGATCTCGCCGCGCAGCCGCTTCACCGTTCGGTTGATGACGAGGTTGAGCAGCCGCGCCTGGAACCAGCCGAACAGCGAGGCGCCGAGGTAGAGGGCCAGCACCAGCAGCAGCACCCGGCCCACCGCGCCGAAGTCGACGCCGTGGCCCGGCGTGACGTTCATGGCGTTGAGCATGTCGGCCAGCGTGCCGTTACCGCCCTGGCGCAGTTGGTCCACGACCTCCTGTTTGCTCTGTCCGGCGAACTGGGTCAGGCTCTTGCCGATCACCCCGTCGAAGACCAGGTTCGTCGCCTTGCCGAGCAGATACGGGCCGAGCGTGTTCAGCACCACCGAGACGATGGCCAGCCCGATGATCACCGCGACGTAGCCGCGTTCCGGTGCGAGCCTGCGCAGCAGTCGCTTCAGCGATGGGCCGAAGGATTTCGCCTTCGAATCCGGCGATCCGACATTGGCCATCCCCGGTCTCATCGCACCTCCTCCGCGCTGAGCTGGGACTCGACGATCTCCTGATAGCAGGGGCAGTCGCGCAGCAGTTGTTCATGGGTGCCGAGCCCGACCATCTCGCCGTCCTCGAGGACCAAGATCTGATCGGCGTCGCGAATGGTCGTAATGCGTTGCGCCACAATGATGACCGCGGCGTTCCTGGTCTCCGGGCGCAGCGCCTCGCGCAGCCGGGCGTCGGTGGCCACGTCGAGCGCGGAGAACGAATCGTCGAACAGGTAGATCCGCGGTTTGCGCACCAGCGCCCGCGCGATCGCCAGGCGCTGTCGCTGCCCGCCGGATACCGTCGTACCGCCCTGTGCGACCGGCGTTTCCAAGCCCTGCGGCATATCGCGGACGAAGTCGGCGGCCTGCGCGATCTCCAGGCAGCGCCACAGTTCCTCGTCGGTGGCCTCGGGATCGCCGTAGCGCAGATTGCTCGCGACGGTGCCGGAGAACAGGTACGCCTTCTGCGGCACCAGGCCGATCGCGCCGCGCAGCTGTTCCAGATCGAGGTGGCGCACATCGGTGCCGCCGACGTAGACCGCGCCGTCGGTGACGTCGATCAAACGCGGAATCAGGTTGAGCAGCGTGGTTTTTCCGGAACCGGTCGAGCCGACGATCGCCGTCGTGGTGCCGGGCTGCACCGCGAACCGGATGGCCCGCAGCACCGGCTGTTGCGCGCCCGGAAAGCAGAATTCGGCGAACTGGAAGTCCACCTCGGCCGGATCGGATTTGAACGGCTGCGGCAAACGCGGTGGCAGCACCGAGGATTCGGTGGCCAGCACCTCGCCGATCCGGTCGGCGGAGACCGCGGCGCGCGGCGCCATCATGGCCAGGAACGAGGCCATCATCACGGCCATCAGGATCTGCATGATGTAGGTGAGCATCGCGGTGAGCGAACCGATCTGCATCTCGCCGCTATCGATCGCGTGCCCGCCGAACCAGATCACCGCGACCGATGTGACGTTGCTGATCAGCATCACCAGCGGGAACATCAGCGCCTGCAGCCGCCCGACCCGCAGTGCGGCATCGGTGAGTTCGGTATTGGCCACCCCGAAGCGCCAGGTCTCCTGCCGCTCCCGGACGAAGGCGCGCACCACCCGGATACCGGTGATCTGTTCGCGCAGCACGCGATTGACGCCGTCGATCCTGGCCTGCATGGCCCGGAAGCCGGGCACCATGCGCGCGACCAGGAAGCCCATGCACAGCGCGAGCAACGGCACCGCGACCAGCAGCAGCCAGGACAGTTTCAGGTCCTGGCGCAGCGCCATCACGATGCCGCCGACACACATGATGGGCGCCATCACCAGGATGGTCACCGACATCACGATGAGCAGCTGCACCTGCTGAATGTCGTTGGTATTCCTGGTGATCAGCGAGGGCGCGCCGAATTGGCCGACCTCGCGCGCGGAGAAGGTGCCGACCCGGTGCAGTACGGCGCCGCGCAGATCCCGTCCCGCGCTCATCGCCGTCTGCGCGCCCAGATACACCGACGAGGCCGAGGCGATGATCTGCACGCCGCTAACCAAGAGCATCCACAGGCCGCTGGTCCAGATGTAGCCGATATCGCCCTTCGTGACGCCGCGATCGATCAGATCGGCGTTGAGACTCGGCAGATAGAGCATCGCGATAACCGAGACCAATTGCAGCGCAACGACCCCCGCCAGCTGGGCGCGGTAGGGGGCCAGATAGGTGCGAAGCAGTCGGATCAGCATGATGGAAGGCAGGCTACCGGCAAACTGTGACAGGCGTCGCGCGGCTTTTCGACCTGCATCGTTGCCGTCCTATCTGCGCGCCCAGGCGCCCGGATCCTCGGTGAGCGCCGCTACGAAGGCGGGCAGCCGCCCCTCGGCGATGTCCTCGATCGAAACGTTCTCCAGAACCGCGCGAATATTGACCCGCAGTGCGATCCAGACCTTCTGCAGCGGTTCGGCGATACCCGGATAGCTGACATCCTCCGGACGCTGGCCGCGCACCGAGGCGAGCGGGCCCTCGATCGCCCGGATCACGTCGGCGACCGAAATCTCCTTCGGCGGTTTGGCCAGCCAGTAACCACCATCCGGCCCGCGCCTGCTCACCACGAGTCCGGCCCGGCGCAGATCGGACAGCACGGTTTCCAGCACCTTCGGCGGAATCTGCTGTGCGCTGGAGATGGCGTCGGCCTTGGTGGTGAGGGTGGTGGCCGGGGACGGGCAGGAGTGCAGCGAATCGACCACCGGGACCGAGGCCGCGCGCAACCGCGGGGTGCGGGCTATCTCCAACAAGGTCCGCACCGCGTAGTCCACCTTCGCGGTGATGTGCACTCACGGCTCCCTGGGTGATCGGATGATTGTCGAATCTACGCGGTGTGGCAGGGAATGAGCACGCCGGTGGCCATATCGAGCAACGTGTCCTCGATCAATTGATCGGTCGCATTCGGCACGAACTCGCCGGACACCAGGGCCATGCCGACCACCTCCAGCGCGCCTGCGGCGCGCAGCCGCGCCTCCTCGCTGGCGTTCGGACCGGCCAGCCATTCGCGCAACACCTCGGTGGTGTCGATGAAATCGGGGTGGCGGTCGGCCATCGCGTTGACGATGGCGACGGTGTCGCGCACGATCAGCGCGCCCGCGGCCCGGTGCGAGAGCATGCCGTGCAGGTGGCGGCGCAACACGGTCCGCACGCCATCGTCATCGCGGACGATGGCGGGTAGATCGTCGACGATCGTGCGCAGGTGATCGATGATCGGATCGATGATGGCCTGGAGCAGATCGAGCTTCGAGGCGTAGTGATAGTAGAGCGACGCCTTTGTGATTCCTACCGCATCGGCGACCTCGCGCAGGCTCGTCTGTTCGAACCCCTTGCTGCCGAACAGCTTCACTGCGGCGTCGCGAATCGCGAGCTTGGTGCTGCCACCTGCGGCAACGGTGTCGGATGCATCACGGACGACCATTAGACGATCCTCTCATCACGCACGCCCCGAACCGGTAGAGCCACCGAAATTGAGATTGTGCCTCCGCTTAACCTCCGGTTAGTCTACCAACCGCACGGTAGGCAGAAAGCGTTATGTGGAGGCGAGGCCAGCAGGGCGGTCCTCGCGAGGGAGCTGTCTACGAGCTCTGTCCCAGCACGTCCCCCAGTCATATCGCCAGGAGAACCGCGTGTCCGTATATCTCTACAGATGGGGAAAGTTCGCTTTCCGCAGGAAATGGGTAGTACTCCCCGTCTGGCTTCTGCTGTTCGTGCTGCTCGGCGCCCTCGGCTTCGGGCTGAAGAAATCGTCGAGCGACGACTTCTCGCTGCCGAACCTCCCGTCCGAGCGGGCCACCCAGATTCTCGACAAACACTTCCCCGGCATGTCCGCCGGATTCAAGGCCGACGCGGTGACCGGCACCTACGTCATCGGCGCACCCGCGGGCCAGAAGCTCACCGACCCGGCCAACCGCGCCGCGATCGACGCGTTCATCGCCAAACTCGGCGGCCTCGACATCGTCGACCACAGCAAGCCGCTGGCCAACCCGGTCGCCATCGCCGAGCAGATGGGCTGCGTCAGCGACGATCGCGCCGGCGACGACTTCCGTTCCCGCTGCAGCGCCGCCCCGCTCTCGGTGCTGAGCCAGGACAAGCAGGACGCGGTGGCCGTGCTGAATGTGCCGTTCGGCATCAAGAAATTCACCGACGTCACCGATGCCGACCGCACCGCCGCATACGACATCGCCGCTGACGCCCGCAACGCCGGGCTGACCGTCGAGATGTCCGGCACCATCGCGATGAAGCCGGGCACCGGCTCCAGCGGCCAGGCCGAACAGCTCGGCTACCTCGTCGCCTTCATCACCATGATGGTCGCCTTCGGCGCGCTGATCGCCGCCTTCGTGCCGATCCTGACCGGCGTCATCGGCGTCGGCGCCGCATCCTCGCTGATCTTCATGGGCACCTCGGTGATCAATATCCCGAGCTTCACCCTGATCCTCGGTTCGATGATCGGTATCGCGCTGTCCATCGACTACGCGCTGTTCATCGTCTCCCGCTACAAACACGAACTGTCCGTTCAGGATTCGCCGGAAGAGGCGGCCGGTGTCGCGATCGGCACCGCGGGTTCGGCGGTGGTGTTCGCCGGTATGACCGTGATCATCGCGCTGGTCGGCCTCAGCATCGTCGGCGTCAGCTTCCTGACCTGGATGGGCCTCGGCGGCGCGGTCGCGGCGTTCTTCGCGATCCTGGTCGCGACCACGCTGCTGCCCGCCATCATGGGCGCGTTCGGCCGCTTCCTGTTCAAGCCGAAGATCCCGTTCGTCGCCAGGCACGATCCGGAGAACGACGCCGTCGTCACCAACGGCATGCGCGTCGCCCGGCTGATCGGCAAGGCGCCCGCCGTCGCGCTGATCCTGAGCATCCTCGTCCTCGGCGGCCTCGCCGCACCGGCCGCCGGCATCAACCTCGGCCTGCCCGGCGACGACAGCCAACCGAAGAACACCACCATCCGCAAGGCATACGACCTGCGCAAGGATGGTTTCGGCGAGGGAAGCAACGGCATCTTGCAGGTGGCGGTCGACCTGACCAACGTGGCGCCGGGCCAGCGCGACGCCGCGCTCACCGACCTGCACGACAAACTCGCCGCCTACGACGGTATGGACTATGTCACCGCGCCGAAGAAGAGCGAGGACGGCGCGGGCGCGCTGATGAGCGGCGTACCGAAGTCAGGGCCGAATAATCAGGCAACCCAGGACCTGGTCAAACACGCCCGCGACGCCGAGGGCGCGCTGAAGGACAAGTACGGCATCGAATACGGCGTCACCGGAACCACCGCCATTTATGCGGATGTCTCCGATGTGCTGCTGAGCAAGATCGCACCGTATATGGCGATCGTCGCGGGAGCCGCGTTCATCCTGTTGGTGCTGGTGTTCCGGTCCATCCTGGTGCCGCTCACCGCCGCGCTCGGCTTCCTGCTCTCGATGGCGGCCACCTTCGGCGCGACCGTGCTGATCTTCCAGGAGGGCAAGCTCGGCCTGATCGCCGATCCGCATCCGCTGATCAGCTTCCTGCCGATCATGTTGATCGGCTTGGTATTCGGTCTCGCGATGGATTACCAGGTGTTCCTGGTGACCCGGATGCGTGAGGAGTACGTGCGCGGCAAGTCGCCGAAGGAGGCGATGATCAGCGGTTACCACCACGGTGCGCGCGTCGTCACCTCGGCGGCGATCATCATGATCTCGGTATTCGGCGGCTTCCTGCTGGAATCCGATGTCACCGCCAAGTCGATGGGCTTCGCGCTGGCCGCGGGCGTGCTGCTGGACGCGTTCGTGGTCCGCATGGTGCTGATCCCGTCGCTGCTGGTGCTCATGGGCAAATGGGCATGGTGGATGCCGAAGTGGCTGGACCGGATCCTGCCGAATATCGATATCGAGGGCACCAAGCTGCGCGAACTGCAGCAGCGCTCGGCCCGGCCCATCGAGGAGCCGGTGCACGTCTGACCGTGCAGTAGTCGATAACGCCCCCGCACCCCTTGGTGCGGGGGCGTTTCGCGTGCAGGGCTCTTGATCTTGTGGCAAGCGCGCAGCAGACTCAGAACTTGTTCCGCCTCACCCGCGGAATTCGCTCCGCGAGAGTTCTCTACAGACCGAACAGCACGACCCCGGCTACCGCTAGGAGAAACCGTGTCCGTCTATCTGTATCGGTGGGGCAAGTTCGCCTTTCGTCGGAAATGGATCGTGCTGCCGGTATGGCTGCTGCTACTGGCCGTACTCGGCGCGCTCAGCGGCCAACTGCAGAAGCCGATGACGAACGACTTCAACATCCCGAACCTGCCCTCCCAGCGGGCCACCGAAATCCTGGACAAACACTTCCCCGGCATGTCACAGGGATTCCAATTCGGCGCGGTAACCGGCACCTACGTGATCGCCGCGCCGCCCGGACAGAAGCTGACCGATCCGGCCAATCGAGCGACGGTCGCGGCGCTGGTCGACAAGCTGAACCAGCTCGGCATCGTCGATCACGCCAAGCCGCTGGTCAGCCCGCTCACCGCGGCCGAGGCGATGGGCTGCCTCGGCGACGACCGCACCGCGAGCTCCTTCGTCTCGAAATGCAGTGGCGCGCCGGTGAACGTGCTGAACAGGACCGATCCGGATTCGGTTGCGGTGCTGAATGTTCCGTTCACCATCAAGGAGATCACCGACGTCACCGCCGACGACCGCAAGGCCGCCTACGACGTGGCCGACGATGCCCGCGCGGCCGGATTACAGGTCGAGTTGAGCGGCACCGTCGCGATGGAACAGCAGCAGCCCTCCGGTAAGGCCGAGCTGATCGGCATGGGTGTGGCGCTGGTGGTGATGATCGTCGCGTTCGGCGCGATCGTCGCGGCATTCGTCCCCATCCTCACCGCCGTGGTCGGGCTCGGCGCGGCCATGTCGCTGATCTTCATCGGCACCTCGGTGATTTCGGTGCCGAGCTTCACCACCTTCCTGGCATCGATGATCGGCATCGCGCTGTCCATCGACTACGCGCTGTTCATCGTCTCGCGCTATAAACACGAACTGGCAGTGCAGGATTCGCCAGCGGAGGCGGCGGGCACCGCACTCGGCACCGCAGGCTCGGCCGTGGTGTTCGCGGGTCTGACGGTAATCATCGCGCTGGTCGGGTTGAGCGTCGTCGGGATCAGGTTCCTGACGTTCATGGGTCTCGGCGGGGCGATCGCCGCGGGCTTCGCGGTGCTCACCGCCATCACGCTGATGCCGGCGCTGCTCGGCGCGTTCGGCCGCTTCCTGTTCACGCCGAAGCTGCCGCTCATCGCCCAACACGATCCCGAGGACGACACCTCGATCACCAACGGTATGCGGTTCGCCCGGCTGATCGGCAAGGCGCCCGCCGTCGCGCTCATCCTCAGCGTGCTGGTGCTCGCGCTGCTCGCCGCGCCCGCGACCGGTATGAATCTCGGTCTGCCCGGCGAGGATTCGATGCCGAAGAGTTCGACGGTACGCAAGGCATACGAGCTGCGGACCGCCGGATTCGGCGAGGGCGCGAACGGCAAACTGCAAGTGGCCGTTGACCTTACGAACGTCGCACCCGATCGCCGGGCGGCGGCGCTCACCGCGCTGCGGGACAAGCTGATGTCCTACCCGGATATGGACTACGTCACCGAGCCGACGATGAGCCAGGACGGGGCAGGCGCGCTGCTCGACGGCGTGCCGAAAACCGGTCCGAACAATCAGGATACGAAGGATCTGGTGCGCGACGCCCGTGACGCGGAGGGTGCGCTGAAGTCCGAATACGGGATGGAATACGGCATCACCGGAACCACCGCCATCTATGCCGACGTGGACAACGCGCTGCTCAGCAAGATCCTGCCGTATCTCGCGATCGTCGCCGGCGCCGCGTTCATCCTGCTGATCCTGGTGTTCCGGTCGCTGCTGGTGCCGTTGACCGCCGCGCTCGGCTTCCTGCTCTCGATGGCGGCGACCTTCGGTGCGACGGTGCTGATCTTCCAGCAGGGCAAATTCGGCCTGATCGCCGAACCCCGGCCGATCGTCAGCTTCCTACCGATCATGTTGATCGGCTTGGTATTCGGCCTCGCCATGGACTACCAGGTGTTCCTGGTGACCCGAATGCGCGAGGAGTATGTGCACGGCAAACCGCCCACCGAGGCGATGATCAGCGGCTACCACCACGGCGCTCGGGTGGTGACCTCGGCGGCCATCATCATGATCTCGGTCTTCGGCTCGTTCCTGCTGGAAACCGATGCGACCGCGAAATCAATGGGTTTCGCGCTGGCGGCGGGCGTGCTGTTCGACGCGTTCCTCGTCCGCATGGTGTTGATCCCATCGCTGCTGGCGCTGATGGGCGACAAGGCGTGGTGGATTCCGAAGTGGCTGGACCGGATACTGCCCGATATCGATGTGGAGGGCGCGAAACTGCATGAGTTGCGCGGAAAACAGTCACCGGCAGCGCCGGAACCGGTGCACCGCTAGCTGATCGGCTCGCCCGCAGCCCTATTCGGCTGTGGGCGAGCTGATTTCGGCCAGCTAGCTACTGACTCGGTTGCGGCAGATGACAATCGGCGATGTGCGGATTCACACCGAGGTAATTCAATGGACCCGCAACGATATTCACCGCAATGGTGCCGATGCTCGGACAGGTCATCATCGGATGATCGAGGTAGTTGGTCTGCGCGGCCGCGATCAGACCGATCAGCAGCCAAATCAACACGATCGCGCCCAATACACGCTTACGCTCGTACGTATTCCGCTGACGCAGCCATTGCGGGCGGATATCTCGACTCGTCATGGTGGCATCGCGTCCTTTCACACGCACCTACCGATCGGATACCCAGCGTGCTCGCGGAATACCCATGGTTCTTTACCGACTGGGTTGCGGCACATTGCAATCGGCGATCTTGGGGTTCACGCCCGCATAGTTGAGCGGCCCGGCGATGATCGTCACGACGATGGTGCCGACGCCGGCGCAGTTGGTCGGCCTGTTATCGAAATAATGCCGCTGACCTGCGGCTATCACACCGATCACCAGCCAGATGAGCACAATCAAACTACCGAGGCGCACCGATGCGTCACGCCCTGCCCACGTGTCTCGACGGTACATGGTGTCATCGCATCCTTTCCGAAATCTTGTTCGGCGGATACCCCGGAACCGGAGCTTTATCCGGATTCGATCACTGACTCGGCTGCGGCAGTTCGCAATTGCCGAGATGCGGATTGACACCCATATAGTTCAGCGGGCCGGAAACTATCGTCAACGCGATGTTGCCGAAACTCGCGCAGGTGATCGGGCCGCTGTCGAAGTAGTGCCGCTGCGCGGCCGCGATGAAACCGATCACCAGCCAGATGAAGACGAGTACGCTCCCGGTCTTGCCGAACTTCATGGCCGTCTCCTTCACCGTTGCGGCGATTGTCCCAACCGCGGCGATGGCGCACCGGCGGATTCGCCGGATCCGGTGGCGCGACGCGCCGTACGGCATTCACCTGGCGTTCAGCCCGGCAAGGTAAACCTCGATTGTGGCCACGGCGCGCGCCGGGTATCCGGGGATGGCGACCGGGATCGGTCGACGCAGTTGGAGCGTCGACCTGCTCCGGGTCGGCTCGATCGCGGTTGTCGTTGTCGTGCACTGGATTTCGATCCGCGTGACGGTCAGCGGCGGCACGGTGCGCGGCGATGCGGCACTGCACGGCCGTCCGATCTGGGTGGCCACCTGGCTGCTGCAGGTGATGCCGCTGTTCTTCCTGGCGGGCGGATTCGCGAACACGTTGATCGTGGACCGGTGGCGGGCGCAGGGCGGGACGCTCGGAACCTACCTCGGCCAACGGGCCCGCAGGCTGACCACGCCGATGGTGGCGTTGATCACGGTGCTCGCGCCCGTGGTCTGGCTGCTGCGCATCGACTCCGAGCAGTTGGCCCGCACCGCGGCGCATGTGATCGCCAGCCCGCTGTGGTTCCTCGCCGTCTATCTGCTCGCGACGGCCGCGGCGCCGTTCGCCGTTCGGATGCACGACCGCTCGGCCTGGTTGTTGCCGGTCGCGCTGCTCGGCTGTTCGCTACTGGTGGATGCGGCGCGCTTCGGCGGGGCCGGATATCTGGCGGAATGGAATCTGATCTTCGTCTGGCTGTTCTGCCATCAGCTCGGAATCATGCACGCGCGCACGCTATTTCGCGACGTCCCCGACGCGGCGCTGTTCGGGTTCGCACTGCTGGCGAGTGCGGCGCTCGCGGTACTGGTGTTCGCCGGGCCGTACCCGCCGACGATGTTCGGGCTGGCGGATGCGCAGGTGTCCAACCTGGCGCCGCCGACGACGGCGGTGTCGGTGCTGGCCGCGATCCAGTTCGCCGTATTCACCGCGCTCGACCGCCGGGTGGCCGGTTGGGAGCCGCGCGGACGGCCGCGCCGCGTCATCGCCTATGTGGTGGCCCGGCTGATGACGATCTACCTGTGGCACGTGCCGGTGATCGCGATGGTCACCGGCGCCGCACTGCTCACTCCGGCGCCGCTGCTGCCGAGCGACCCGCGCACCTGGTGGCTCACCCGGCCGCTGTGGATTCTCGGCTGCGGCATCGTGCTCGCCGGCGTCGTCCGGGCCGCCACCGGCTGGGATCTGTTCTGCGCCCGCTACGCCGCCCGCACCTCGTCCGCCGCCACCCTCACCGGTGCACTACTCGCCGCAGGCAGCGTGTACCTGATCTGGCGCGACGGTCTATTCCCGGTCGGGACAACGGGTTTGGCGATTCTCGGGGTATTCGCCGCAGCCGCACTGCTCACCACGACCCGGCGGGTCGCCCCGCTGCCAAAACTCGCCGATGACAGGACATCGTCCGCGTGAAGACGCTGGTTGGCGACATACCAGGTATGGGAACATCGGGGGCTTGTTTCGGCGAACGGGATCGGATACAACATGATCGTTGTCATTCGCAACGTGAAACTTTCTGCACGCCAAACTATTTCAGCGTGCGCGGGGGTCTGGAGGATTGAGAAGATCATGCGTCGGACTATTGCCAAAATCGGTCGAAGCGCTCTCATCGCGGCATTGCCGCTGGCAGTCGCGGTAACCTTCGCGGGCGCGGGAACAGCTTCGGCCGAAGCTCCCGTTGTCGCACCACGCTCAGCGCCCGTCGTGGAGATGGCCGCACAGGTTCCCGTCGCGGCTCAGCAGGTGGTTCCGGCCGCCGTCGTCACGCGTCCCGCCACGCCGGATGTCGCGCCACCCGCCACCGCGGAAACCGCACAGCCGGCGGCGGCCACCTCCCCACGGGACATCACCACCAATCCCAATGCGGCCAACCACGATCCGCTGGCCAACGGCGCGGCAGCGGGTGCGATCGGCGGAGCCATCTTCGGCGCTGTCGTCTGCGCCGTCACCATCATCGGCATCCCCCTCATCCCGCTCTGCGCCCTCGGCCCCGCCTTCCAGGGCGCCCTGGTCGGCTTGATCGTCGGCGCGATCGCCCCAGACGTCATCCCCCAAGTCCTCCCCTGACCCTGGAATAGGCCGAACGAGCGCTTCCGCGGCAAGGCAAAAGCCCCTCACCTGAGCAAACAGGTGAGGGGCTTTTTGGCGGTGGCGGAGGGATTTGAACCCTCGGAGGGGGGTTACCCCTCACACGCTTTCGAGGCGTGCTCCTTAGGCCGCTCGGACACGCCACCGCCGACAACCATACCGGACCGGGGGCTGATCGCTAAATCGGCTGGTTGGGGCGGAATGCGGCGGTGAGCTCGGGGCGTTCGCGGGGCGGGTGGGGGTGTGATCGATGTCAAGCGGGTCAGCGTTGGGTGCGGAAGAAGGTGTCCAGTAGGGCGGCGCATTCGGTTTCCAGGACGCCGCCGCGCACCTCGGGGCGGTGGTTCAGGCGGCGATCCCGGACGACGTCCCAAAGTGAGCCCACCGCACCGGTTTTCGGTTCCCAGGCGCCGAAGACCAGGCGGCCGACCCGGGCCAGCACCAGCGCGCCCGCGCACATGGTGCACGGCTCCAGGGTTACCGCGAGGGTGCAGTCTTCCAGCCGCCAACCATCGCCGTGTACGGCGGCGGCGCGGCGCAGCGCGAGCACCTCCGCGTGCGCGGTCGGATCACCGAGCGCCTCACGCGCGTTGGCGGCGCGGGCGAGTTCTCTTCCGGCGGAATCGAATACGACCGCGCCGACCGGGACGTCCCGGCCATCGGCGGCGCCCGCCGCGGCGATCGCGGCGCGCACCATCTCGGCGTCGGACAGCGTCACCTCAGCGCGGGAGCTTGTCCAGCACCGCGGATAGTTCGTTGGCGAAGCCGAGCCGCTGGGCGATCATGCCGAGTTGCTCGTCCGGGTACAGGTCGGTCTCGGCGAGGATGACGCTGAGCACCGGCTCGGGCAGGCCGAGATCGGCGAGCACCCCGAGATCTCCCTCCTCCCACGGTTCGATCTCGTCGAGCTCGTCCGGGTCGATATCCGGGATCTCGACGTTCAGCGCCTCGAGCACATCGGCGGCGATGTCGTAGTCGATCGCGGCGGTCGCGTCCGAGACCAGCATGCGGGTGCCCGCGGGTGCGGGCCGCAGCACGATGAAGAATTCGTCGTCGACGTCCAACAACCCGAATACCGCGCCGGAACTGCGCAAAGCCTTGAGTTCATTCTCCGCGACGGAAAGATCGCCGAGCGCGGCCTGGCTGAGCGGACTGCACCGCCATTGCCCCTCCTCGCGGACAACCGCCACTGCGAACCCTTCCACGTCGTCGTAATCGTCCGACGCCGCCCTGTTCGTGCCCGAGCGCTGTGCTGCCATGGCCGCAACGGTAGTCTGCTCGAGCTCAAATGTTGAAGTCGTATGCGAATCTGGTCCGGTGACTTCTGAGACCAGGACTCCGGTGTGTGTGCTCGGCGCGGGTTTGATCGGCGGATCGCTGCTGCGTGCGGCCGTCGCGGCCGGATATGCGGCGTGGGGTTACAACCGTTCCGCCGCGGGTGCGCTGGCCGCGCGCGCGGACGGTTTCGATGTCATCGACGATCTACCCGCCGTACTGAAAAGGGCCGCCGACACCGATGCGCTGATCGTCGTCGCGGTGCCGATGCCCGCGGTGGACCATCTGCTCGCCGATATCGCCGCGTTCGCGCCGAACTGCGCGCTGACCGATGTGGTCAGCGTCAAGGCGCCGGTCGCGGAACTGGTTCGCAGGCACGGCCTTTCCGGCCGCTATGTCGGCGGGCACCCGATGGCGGGCACCTCCGAATCAGGGTGGTCCGCAACGGATTCCACACTTTTCCGGGGCGCCGTCTGGGCGGTGGGAGTCGATCGGGGCACCCATCCCGACCCGTGGACCCGAGTGGTGCGGCTGGCGTTGGACTGCGGTTCCGCGGTGGTCCCGGTGGTGGCGGCCGATCACGACCGTGCCGTCGCCAGGATCTCCCATCTACCGCATGTGCTGGCCGAGGCGCTCGCGGTGGTCGGTGCCGCGGGCGGCGAGCTGTCGCTGGGGTTGGCGGCCGGTTCGTTCCGCGACGGCACGCGGGTCGCCGCGACCGCACCGGATCTGGTGCGTGCGATCTGCGAACCGAACGCGACGGCACTGTTAGAGGTGCTCGACGAAACCCTCACCGTGCTCGGTGCGGCACGGGACAGCCTGCGCGCGAACGGCACCCTCGGGCAGCTGATCGACGCCGGGCACGACGGTCGCGCCGACTATGAAACGGTGCGACGCTGGGAGATCACCGATATCGAGGCCGGCGACCACGACTGGCTCGAAAGGCTGCACGACGCCGGCCTGCGCGGCGGGATCATCACTCGACTGCCGTGAGATCAGATGCGTTCGGCGAGGCCCGGGTAGTCGAGGAGGAAACCGTCGGAGTCGACGGTGACCGTGGCATTGGACACCGGTGACAGCACGCTGATCCCCTCGGCGGCGCTGCTGTAGGTGAGGCTGGCTTCCTGCACGAGCAGATCCGGCAGCCGCACATAGACGACCGGAACGACCACATCCTCGACCGCCTTGTGCAGGCTCAGGCGGCGGATCGGCAGAGTATTGAAGAACGGGCTGAGCACCACGTCGACATCGAGCGCGCCGGCGAAGGTGGAGCGCACATGGGTGCCGCCCGCGTCGACCAGCCAGTAGTTCTCCTCATCCCTGGCGATCGAGGCGTGCCGCTCCCCGGCACCGGCGGTGGTGCTGCGCAGGGATAGGCGTTTGGTCGCGCCGGCCTCGTCGGTGACCAGGTCGTAGGAGGCGCTGAAGGCCGGGTGGTCGGCGGTTTCACCACCGATCATCCGGCCCGCCGCGCGGATTCGGTTGCCGTTGAGCGTCACGCGCACCGATTCCATCCGCGTCGCGTCGTGCGCACGCCACGTCAGAATCGCCGGCCATCGGGACGGCGCCGGTGCCTGTTCCTCGGGGCTTCGGTCTGCGTTGGTCACCTATCTACCGTAAGCGACGAAACGCCCCACGCCGCAGCGCGCCAGCGCCGCCGCCGTCCGTATTCGGCTCCGACATGCGCGAAGCGCCGCGATGTCACCTCGCTCACTGTGCATCGCTCACTACACCAGCGACTCCCGCCATGCCGCATGCAAACGGGCGAAGCGACCCGTGCCGCCGATCAGGTCGGCCGGAGCGCCGTCCTCGACGATCCGCCCGCCCTCCAGCACCAGCACCCGGTCGGCGATGGCGACGGTGGACAGGCGGTGCGCGATGATCATCGCGGTGCGGTCGCGCAGCACCGTGTCCAGTGCGCGCTGCACCAGCCGCTCACTCGGGATATCGAGGCTGGAGGTGGCCTCGTCCAGGACGATCACCGCCGGATCGGCCAGGAACACCCTGGCGAAGGCGACCAGCTGCCGCTGTCCGGCGGACAGCCGTCCGCCGCGTTTGCGCACGTCGGTGTCGAAGCCCTGCGGCAGCGCGGTGACGAAGTCGTACAGCCCGACCGCGCGGGCGGCGGCATGCACCTCCTCGTCGGTGGCGTCGGGCCTGCCGAGCCGGATGTTGTCGGCGACCGAACCGGAGAACAGATACGACTCCTGGGTCACCATGACCACATTGCGCCGCAGGTCGGCATCGGACATCCGGCGCAGATCGACGCCGTCGAGGGTGACGGTGCCGCCGGACGGGTCGTAGAACCGGGTGAGCAGCTTGGCCAGCGTCGACTTACCGGCACCGGTCGCACCGACCAGCGCGATCACCTGCCCGGCCGGGACATCCAGGGTGAACTCCGGCAGCACCACCCGCGAACGACCTTGTCCCGCAACGCTATCGGGCGCATCGGTGGGCCGCGAGTCCGGCGCGTAACCGAACCACACCTTGTCCAACCGGACCGCACCCGTCGCCTTCGGTAACGCGACGGGTTCGCGCGGCTCCGGCACCGACGGCTCCTCCTCCAGCACGCCGGAGATCTTCTCCAGCGCCGCCGCGGCGGACTGATACGAGTTGAACACCTGCGCGAGCTGATCCAGCGGACCGTAGAACTCGTTGAGGTACAACAGGTATGCCGCGAGCACACCGACCGCGAGATGCCCCTCGATCACCTGCCAGGCGCCGACCACCAGGATGACGACCGTCGACAGGTTGCCGAGCAGCCGGGTGAGCCCGGCATAGTCGCCCATGCCGCGCATGGCGGCCGTTGTCGCCTGCCGATATTCCGCGTCCTCGACGGCCAGCACCGACTCGTTGCGGTGCTCACGCCGGAACGCCTGCACCGCGCGGATGCCGCCCATCGATTCCACGAACTGCACAATGACTTTCGCGATCGCGCCGCGGGTGCGCCGGTAACCGGCGCGCTGCCTGCGCTGCGCCCACCTCGTCACCAGCACCAGCGGCACGAATCCGGCGAGCACGATCGCGGCCAGCGTGTGATCGAGATAGATCAGCAGCGCCGCGATGGTGATCACCGAGAGGATCGCGCTCAACGCCTCGTTCAGCGCGCCTTCCAACAGATCCTGCAGCGTCTCGATATCGCCGGTGAGCCGGGCGACGGTCTTGCCGGAGGTGTACTTCTCGTGGAAGGCGACGCTGAGCCGCTGCATATGGGTGAACAAGCGCACGCGCAGGTCGAAAAGCACACTCTGGCTGAGCTTTCCGGACACTCGCAGGAACAGGAAAGTGGTCAGCACGCCGAGCCCGACAACACCGAGATAGCCCGCGACGGTCAGCGTCAGCGGCGTCCAATCACCCTGTCTGCCATGGGCTATGCCCGCGTCGAGGCCGTGGGCCACGAACAGCGGCGCCGAAACCATCGCCGCGTTGTCGACGATGATCAGCAGCAGCGCCAAGAAGGCGAGCCCGCGGTAGGGGCGCACCAGGTCGAGCAGCAGACGGCGGGATCGCCCGGCCAACACCAGATTTCCGGTGTCGGTGACCTCCATGTCCTCGCTGGCGATACCCCGCCAGTCGGCCACCTCGTCAGACGAATTCTCGGGTGGCGCAATATCTTTGGTGACGGTTTCGGTACTCACTTCGCACCTCCCATCAGTTCTCGGTAATGGCCGCTGGTGCGTAGCAGCTGGTCGTGGGTGCCCTCGGCGACGATCCGGCCCTCGGCGAGCACCGCGACCCGGTCGGCCACCGCCGCGGTCGAAGGCCGGTGCGCGACAAGCAGAGTGGTCGCGCCCGCCAGCACCGTGCGCAGCCGCTCCTGCACCTTTTCCTCGGTCACCACGTCGAGTGCGGAGAGCGGATCGTCGAGCACCATGATCCGGCCGTGCGCCGCATCGGCCGCCGACCTCCGATACAACACCGCGCGGGCCAGTGCCAGCCGCTGCCGCTGCCCGCCGGACAGGCTCAAACCCTGCTCGCCGATTCTGGTATCGAGCCCCCACGGCAGGTTTTCGACGAATTCGACGGCCTGGGCGACATCGAGGGCGCGCCGGATATCGGCGTCGGTGGCCTCCGGGTCGCCGAGCGCGACGTTCTCCCGCACGCTGGCCGAGAACAGCACCGGCTCCTCGAATGCCACCGTCACCAGCGAGCGCAGATCGGTCAGCCGCATGGTGGCGATATCTATGCCGTCGATGGTGATGGCGCCGCCGTTGACGTTGTAGAGCCGCGGAATCAGGTTGAGCAGCGCCGTCTTGCCGCTACCCGTCGCACCGACCAACGCCACCGTCTCACCTGGGCGCACCTTCAGCGAAATATCGCGCAGCACTTCCTTTTCCGAATCGGGGAAGGCGAAATGCACTCCATCCAGGCACAATTCGCCTGCGACCTGCTCCGGCAGTTCGACCGGATCCGCCGGATCGGTGATATCGATCGGCGTATCGATGATCTCCCAGTACCGGTCCGCGGCCGTGCGCGCGTCGTTCAATTCGGCGAGCAGGAAGCCGGTCCAGATGATCGGCCACTGCAAGTAGGTGCCCAAGGTGATGCAGGCGACCAGGGTGCCGAGCGTCATCGTGCCGTGCACCACCGAATAGCCGCCGAAGCCGAGCGCGAACGCGATCGTCAAGTGGGACAACCCATTCAGCGACGACCACAGCACGGCATCGAGCCGCACCTTCAGCAATTCGGTCCGCTGCAGTTCCCGCGACAGCGCGCTGAACCGGCTGCCGAAGAACAGTCCCCGGCCGAAGGCCTTGAGCACCCGGACGCCCTGCGCCGACTCCTCGGCGACCGTCGCCAGATCGCCCGCCTGATCCTGCGAACGCCGCGACGCCACCGCATAGCGGCGCTCGAAGCGAAGACATACGTACGTCAACGGAATCGCAACGACGGAAAGGAAAAGGCCGATCTGCCAACTCAGGATCCACAGCACGATCAACCCGATCGGGATGATGATCAGGTGGATCACCAGGAAGGGCCCGGCGAACGAGACGAACCGGCGCAGGGTCGCCAGGTCGTCCACCGCACGCGAAAGCAACTGCCCCGATTCCCAGGCGTCGTGCCGCCCGATCGACAGCGCCTGCAACTTGCGGAAAAGCTTGGCGCGCATGGTGATTTCGAACTGCGACGCGGGCCTGGCGAACAGCCAGCGCCTGCCCCACACGCCGCCCGCCTCGGCAAGGCCGAGCGCGAACACCACCAGGATCGGCAGGATCGCGCTGGCGAAGTCGCGATGGGCGATGGGGCCGTCGATGATCCTCGCGATCACCACCGGGTTGACGATCGAGGTCAGCGTCGCGACCACCGCGAGCAGGCTGGCGACGATCATGGCCGTCCGATACGGGCGAACATACGGCCCGAAGCGGCGCAGCGAATGGAAGCGGCCCGGCGCTTGCGACGCGGGCCGCTCGGGTCTGTGAGCCTCCGATTCGGACGACGGCAGCTCCAGTGCGACTGACAAGGCTCCCCCTACACAATCTCGTGGATGGCGGCTTCATGAAACGGGACGCACGGTGATGTTCGCATCCGGGTCCGACAATCCAGCCTCGCATCGACAACGCCGGCGGCCAACCGATTTTTCGCCGCCCGCGGGCAGTCGCACACGACGGGCGCGCCCGGACTCGAGTAACCTGTTGGCCCGTTGCGGTCGGTGTCGGATCGAGTGTCGGGGTCGCCATAGGAAGGACGTTCGTTGACGGGCGCGCGTATGGTCGGGCTGTTCGCCGGAATCGGCGGGCTGGAGCTCGGTCTGGCCAGGCACGGCTGGCACACCGAACTACTCTGTGAGATCGATCCGGGTGCGCAGGCGGTGCTCGCCGCGCACTTTCCCGATGTCCCGCTGCACGCCGACATCACCCGGCTGCGCGCACTCCCCGCCGAAACCGAACTGGTCGCGGCGGGCTTTCCGTGCCAGGACCTTTCGCAGGCCGGGCGCACCGCGGGCATCACCGGCAACCGATCCGGACTGGTCGACGAGGTGTTCCGGCTGGTGCGCCGCAAACGCGGGCCGCGCTGGCTGCTCATCGAAAACGTCCCGTTCATGCTGCAATTGGGCCGCGGCGCGGCCATGCGGCACATCACCTCCGCGCTCGACGAACTCGGTTACACCTGGGCCTACCGGGTGGTCGATGCGCGCGCGTTCGGTTTGCCGCAACGGCGTCAGCGGGTGCTGATGCTGGCCTCGCGCACCGAGGATCCGCGCGCGGTGCTGTTCGGCGAGGACGCGGGCCCGCGCACCGTCGGCGATCAAGACCACGACCCATGCGGGTTCTACTGGACCGAAGGCGTGCGTGGGCTCGGCTGGGCGGTCAATGCCGTGCCGACCTTGAAGGGCGGTTCGGCGCTCGGCATCGCGAGTCCGCCCGCGGTGCGGCTGCCGTCCGGTGAGATCGTCACGCCGGGCATCGTCGACGGGGAACGGCTGCAGGGCTTCGATCCCGAATGGACCGCTCCCGCAACGGAAGTCCCCGGTATCCGGCAGGGCCACCGATGGAAGCTGGTCGGAAATGCGGTGAGCGTTCGAATGGCCTCCTGGGTCGGGGCCCGCCTCGCCGATCCGCTCGAACCCGAAACCGGCGATACGCCGCTGGCGCCCGGCGAGCCGTGGCCGGTGGCGGCGTGGGGCCGGGACGGCAAGGCATTCCGGGTTCCGGTATCCACCTGGCCGGTGCACGAACCCTACGAGGACCTGCGCGACTTCCTCACCGACTCGCGGCTGCTCTCCGCCCGCGCCACCGCGGGCTTCCTGCGCCGCACCGGCATGGGCAGCCTGCGCTTCCCGCCAGGATTCCTTACCGACGTGGAGAACCACCTCGACCGGATGGGTGGTTCGGCGGCATGAGCGCCGCGCGCCCGCCGACCGATGCGGCTACCAGCGCGCGCATGTCCCGCCAACGCCGGGCGAACACCGAACCCGAACTCGCGCTGCGCCGGGAGCTGCACCGGCGCGGCCTGCGCTACTTCGTCGATCGGGCGCCGCTTCCCGGCCAACGCCGCCGCGCCGATCTGGTGTTCCCGCGCCGCCGCGTCGCCGTCTACGTGGACGGTTGCTTCTGGCATCGCTGTCCGCAGCACGCGACCGACCCGAAGAACAACGCGCAATGGTGGGCCGCCAAGCTCGCGGGCAATGTCGAGCGGGACCGCGCGACGGATGCGGCGCTGCTGGCCGCCGGTTGGCGGGTGGTCAGGATCTGGGAGCACGAGGATGCGCGCACCGCCGCCGATCGGGTACAGGCCGCCCTGTCCTAGCGGTTGCGCACCCGCACCAGCGTGCGCGGCGAATGCGCCGCCAGGTGGCCGGAAACCGCCATCGCGGCCATCACCGCGACCCCGGCAAGGGCCGTCACGAATCCGATCATGGGGACCTCCTTGGTTTTTCGCTGCGATTCCACGGTGCGGTCCCAACCTGACAGCAGCCTGTGCGGCGGTTGTCAATCTCCGTTCACTCCGCCGAGCCGTGACCGACATCACGTCACTTCTGCGACACCGACCGGCCGCTGGTCATCGGTTCAGTGGTAGGCAGGAGAATGGGGCGCGTGAGTGTTAGCCCGATGGTCGCCGAAAAGCGCAGGTTAGTGGCGTCCTGGTTGATCGCCGGGGCGATCGCGATCGCGGGCATCTGCTATTCGGCATGGGTGCTGGAGTTCGTCCTACATATCAACGTCGACCCGGTCAACTCCTTCTTGAGCGAATTGGACGCCGACGGCAAGCCCTACCGCCAGATCTTCGCGACCGCCGACAAGATCGTTGGGATAACCCTCATCCCGGCCGCGTTGGGCGCGCTGATCATCTTCCCCCGCACCCGTTTCACCACGGTCGGATGGATCTCCCTGCTGATCTTCGGCGCGGCCACCATCGCCGACGTACTGCTTCCGCTGCGCGAATGCCCGTCCGGAAACGATCCCGGCTGCGGCGGCGCGGGCAGCGAGAGCGAATGGTTCCCGCAACTCCATCAACCGCACGCGATGACGAGCACCATCGCGGTGACCTCGATCGCCGTCGCCACCTTCGCGTTCAGCCTGGCCGCCTTCCGGTACCACCGCTGGCGGATCCTGCGCGAGGCCGGACTCGCGGTGCTGGTGGTCGGCTCCGCAGCCACGGTGTGGATGCTTGTCGCCGATAACCTCCCCGGCAGCTACGCACTCGGCATCGCCCAACGCATCCAGGTCGGCTCGATGTCGCTGTGGTTGGTGACGCTGGCCGCCGCGGTGATCCTGGAGGGCCGGGAATGGCGCGACCCGATACCCGTGGTGCGCCGCAAGCGGCAAAAGGCAACCACCACCGCGTTTCCGGGCGCCGTCGCGGCCGCATGCGATGCTGACGATATGAGCGAACGCGTGAACATCACCTCGGATTCGGAGTTCGAGGACATCGTCGGCTACTCCCGCGCGGTGAAACTGGGGAATCTGGTCGCGGTGAGCGGCACCACCGCCTCACTGCCCGGCGGCACCGCGTTCGGCGGCGACGATATCGCCGAACAAACGCGGGAAACGTTGCGGCGCATCGCATCCGCGCTGGAGAGCGCGGGCGCCAGCCTGAAAGATGTGGTGCGCACCCGCATCTTCGTCACCGACATCTCCCGCTGGCCCGAGGTCGCCAAGGCGCACGCCGAGGTGTTCGGCGAGATCCGTCCCGCCGCGTCCATGTACGAGATCAAGGCGCTTATCACGCCGGCGCTGCTGGTGGAGATCGAGGCCGACGCCGTGCTCGGCGTCTGAGTTTCCCGCGCTCGAAGGATCGACGGTTGGGGCGCGCGCTCGGTAGGGTCGGCTGCGTGACCAGCGCCACGCCCGCCCAGCCGCCCCTCCTCGACACCGTCGTCGTCGCGACCGACCGTCTCCTCGACACCGTGCGCAAACTCACCACCGAGGATGTGGCCGCCCCGTCGCTGCTACCCGGCTGGACCCGCGGACATGTGCTCACCCACCTCGCCCGCAACGCCGACTCACTGGTCAACCTGCTGCTCTGGGCCCGCACCGGCATCGAAACCCCGCAATACGCAAGCCTTTTCCTGCGCGACGCCGATATCGAGAACGGCGCCCCACGCCCCATCGCCGAGCAATTGGCCGATAACGAGGCGGCCGCCGCCCGCTGGCTGGCCCTCGCCAAAGCCTTCACCCCCGAGAACTGGCAGGCCACCGTCCGCACCCGCGCGGGCCGCGAAATCCCCGCCACCGAGATCTGTTGGATGCGCCTGCGCGAGGTCGAAATCCACCACGTCGACCTAGCCGTCGACTACCAACCCGCCGACTGGCCAACGGATTTCGTCACCCGCCTCCTCCCCGAGGTAGCCGCCACCCTAACCCCCAAATCCGAATCCCCCACCTTCACCATCCAAGCGACCGACCTCCCCCTCACCGCCACCATAGGCACCGCCACCCCCACCACCACCATCACCGGCCCCGCCACCGCCCTCCTAGCCTGGCTCCTCGGCCGCTCCACCGGCGCAACCCTCACCGGCGACCTCCCACCCCTCCCCACCTGGCTCTAACCCCTCAGCGCCGCAACCAGCCCCCATTACGACGCCCCACCACTCACCGCCACGAATCCACTTGCCCGCCAACCACACCCACAGTGACCCCGATCACCACACCAACTGTCCCCCCACCCCAGTTGACGCCCCGCCGCCACCGCACTTCAGCCGATCCAACGAAACCCCTTGCACCCCAACACCACCCCTACTGGCCCGTGTGCGCCACCACAAACAATCGCGCAGGTCAACGGACCCACCACCTCTTGCCCGCCGGTATCCCAGTGGCGCTGCGTGGGATTCGCCATCGTTGGACGACGAAGCGATTACACGCCGAAGACATAGCGCAGCCTCGGCCATGATCTACAACGAGCCGCAGGTCGCGAACAACAGCCGCCAAAATGGCAGTGCCCGTCAGCCAGCCTTGACCTCTTCACACAACCGCAGCATCACGTTCTTGCCGTCATTAGGAAACGAAGCCCCGATATCAACCTGCTTCTGCACCTCGGCCTGACAATCGAGACTGCTCTTGTCACCCATCCGAGCCAGAGCCCGAATATCATCCACCGTGTACTTACCGGTGTCGTTGACCACAATCACGGTGCCGCCACTGGGAATATCCGTCTGAGCACCAGCCGTCCCGGCAACAACGGCAGCCGTGCCCACCGCCGCAAGCATCGCCAGCGCGATGATCTTCCCTGCCATGAATCCCCCTCATCCGCAACGGATCTCAACGGCTCACAGTATGCCAGCCACCACCGACAAACAGCGCCCGCACCCTACGAAATCGGTTGTCACACAGCCACAACAATCAAGAGAACACCCACAAACCCCCGCAACATCCCCACCAACCGCAACCACCACAACCGGGGGCAAGGGGCGAAGCCCCAAGAGGGGGTCCGGGGGGCGAAGCCCCGCCGGGCGGGGCGTGGGGGCTTCGCCCCCACAAAACACGACGAAACGAGACAAGGCCCACGCTCTGTGTGAGCATGAGCCTCGCATCGAGTGAAGTGCGCCCGAAGGGATTCGAACCCCTAACCTTCTGATCCGTAGTCAGATGCTCTATCCGTTGAGCTACGGGCGCATGGCGTTCTTCAGTTGTCACTCGGTTTCCCGGGTGTGGCGGAGGCGAGAGGATTTGAACCTCCGGTCCCCGTGAAGGGACAACTCATTAGCAGTGAGTCCCATTCGGCCGCTCTGGCACGCCTCCTGGAGCCTTCTCTTCGAGGGCACCGGTCCTTTCGAACCGCCGAGCAGCAAGGTTACAGGAGCCACCGTCCAGATAACAAAACGCCTGGTTATCAGCGTAGGTTGCTGTCGAACCAGTCGAAGATTCTGGTGTGTGAGTCGCCGAGGTCGATGCTTTCGGGGGCGCGGTGGCGGAGTCCGGGGTAGGTGACGACGAGGCTGGCGACGTCGGCGCGGGCGGTGGCGTCGCGGAGCTGGTCGATCTGGGTCGCCGGGGTGGCGGGGTCGTCGGTGCCGAAGAGCCCCAGCCACGGCGCCTGCAGGTTGGGCGCGGCGTGGACGAGCGCGTCGGCCTGTTCGGTGAGTGGTTCGACGATGCCTGGTGCGGCGACGCTTACGGCCGCACCGATGGGCCGGTTGGTCGCGACGAGGAAGGCCGCGGTGCCGGCGCTGTCGAAGCCGAGGACGCCGACGCAGTCGGGGAGGATGTCGCGGGCGGTGAGCCAGTCGAAGCAGGCGTCGAAGTCGTCGAAGAGTTCGTCGCCGAAGACGCCGTTGTCGGGTTGTTCGCTGCGGTGGAACAGGTTGGGCGCGACCACTGTCCAGCCTTCGTCGGCGAGTGCGCTCATGAGGTCGAGCAATGTTGTGGAGAACTCTCGGGATTCGTGCAGCACCACGATCCCGCCGCGCGTGTGTCCCTCTGGTTCGACAACCGTGATGGGTACTCGGGTGTTGGCGGATTGCCGCCGCTGGTGCTCCGCTGATTCCGTATCCGGTCTGGATGCCGTGTCGCCGCCGCCACGTAGTGGGGCAATATCGTCATAAGTGCCCGACATGGAACCAGGGTAGGTTCATCCGCCGATCTTGGCGAGAAATTCCAGTTGAGGGGCATTCCCGTTGATATTTTCCAGTTACCCGCCCGCGAGATCGCCGCTGTCCGCGTGCTGGGGAGCCGCGAATTCGGCACGGTCATCCCATGGTTTCGCGGGGTCGGCTTAGGGTGGTGTTGTGACAGCGCACATCCGGCCGGATCTCGAGGCGATCCCGGCGTACGTCCCTGGCCGTAACCATCCCGGTGCGGTGAAACTTGCCAGCAACGAAACCACGTTCGGCCCGCTACCCGCGGCCGCGAAGGCCATCGCCGAGGCGGCCGAAGCGGCGAATCGGTATCCGGACAACCAAGCGAGTGAGTTGCGCGCAGCGCTCGCGCGCTTTCTCGATGTCGGGGTGGCGAATATCGCGGTCGGCTGCGGCAGCGTCGCGCTGTGCCAGGAGCTGGTGCAGATCACCTGCGCCGCATCCTCCGATGAGGTGGTGTTCGCCTGGCGCTCGTTCGAGGCGTATCCGATCGTCACCCAGGTCGGCAACGCGACGGCGGTGAAGGTGCCGCTGACGGCGGATCTGTCGCACGATCTGGACGCGATGGCGGCGGCGGTCACCGAGCGCACGAAGTTGATCTACGTCTGTAATCCCAATAATCCCACGGGAACCGCGCTCGGCCGGGCCGAGTTGGAGCGTTTCCTCGACGCGGTGCCGCAGCGGGTGCTCGTGGTGTTGGACGAGGCGTATTACGAGTATCTGCGGCTGACTCCCGAAACTCGGCCCGACGGTGTGGAATTGGGCCGTACCCGGCCGAATGTCGTTGTTTTGCGCACGTTTTCCAAGGCGTACGGTCTGGCGGGCCTGCGGGCCGGTTACGCGGTGGGCGCTCCCGAGGTGATCACCGCGCTGATGAAGGTGCACATCCCGTTCAGTGTGAACCGGGTCGCGCAGGCGGCGGCCATCGCCTCGCTGGAGGCGCGGCACGAATTGCTGGACCGCACAGACACTCTCATCGTCGAGCGCGAACGCGTCCGCGACGCGCTGCTCGCCGCTGGTTACCGAGTGCCGCCGAGCGAGACGAATTTCGTTTGGCTGCCGCTCGGTTCGCGCAGCGCCGAGTACGGCGAGGCAAGCGCGGACGAGGGCGTCCTGCTGCGGCCCTACGGCGCCGACGGCGTGCGGGTCACCATCGGCGACCCGCACGAGAACGACCGCTTCCTCCGGTTCGCCACGGATGCCGCTGTGCTGAAACGGTTCGCCGGATAGTCCCGCCGGTCACCCCATCGAATCGCCGCGCGATCAGCGAGTGCCGATCGCGGGTGCGATGGTCGGCCACGACTTGACCAGTTCATCGGCCCAGTAGGGCCAGGAGTGGGTTCCGGTGAGGCGGAAGTCCGCCGTCACCGGAATACCGATGCTGACCAGCCGCTGCACCAGCCTGGCCGTGCACATGTTGGTGGCGGCCTCCAGCGGTCCGCCGAAACCGATGGTGTTGGCGATATCCGGACTGTCCGGGGTGTCGTACTGGCCCGGGATACCGCTGCCGACGGAAAGGTAGATCGCCTTGCCGCGCAACGCGTCCGCGTGCAGGTTGGTGTCGTGGGCCAGCCACTGCGGATCGTCCTGCGGCCCGAACATGTTGTCCGCCTTGCCGTTATAGCTGGCGATCACCGCACGCGCCTGCGCCTGCCCGAGATCGGTTCCGGTGGAGAAACATCCGCTGTGCGCCGCGACGGCCTGGTAGAGCGTCGGCTGCCGGAAGGCGAGCATCATCGCGGCCTCGGCGCCCATCGAGACGCCCATCACCGCGTTGCGTCCGTTACCGTCGAACTTCGCGTCGAGCAGCGGCGGTAATTCCTTGGTGAGGAACGTTTCCCACATATTGGTGCCGAGTACCGGGTCGGGCTTTTGCCAATCGGTGTAAAAGCTGGCCGGGCCGCCGACGGTGAACACCACGTTCACGTCTTTGTCGTCGTAGAACTGGACCGCGCGACCCATCTCGATCCAGTTGTTCGATTCGGGCGGCGTGCTGCGCCCGTCCAGCATGTACACCGTCGGACGCGACTGAGTTCGATTGCGCGGCAACAGAACCTGCACCTGGACCGTGCGCTGCATGGCCGGCGACCGGACGAAGACCCGCAGCAGCCGATCGGTGATCGGCTCGATGCTTTCGATCGCGGCGGTTCGCGGCCGCGGCGTGACCGTGGGCTCCGCTTTGCCGGGCCCGTCCGAGGATCCGGTGTTCGCGGGCGGTTCGGCCAGTACCGGGGGAGCGCCGAACGCCGCCGCACCGCTGAAGAGCGCGACGCTCACGACAGCACTGGCAACCCAGCGACGCACTCCGCGTCGAGACAGCATGACAGCCATCCTGCCAGAAGGTTACAAATCGCCACCGAACCCCTTACCGGGCTCGGTCAGTTCGAGGCGAGGTCGCGCTGCCAGCGCTGTTCCACCTTCGCGAACCGCCATACCGCCGCCGCCACCGCCCAGGTGAGGACGAACAGACCGACAATTATGTAACCAAGCTCACCGAGGTCCAGGTTCCCGATCCAGGCCAGCACCCCGGATTCCACCCCTAGTTTGTCGGCGAAAATGGACACGATTTCCTGGCCGCCGATCAGCAGGGCCACCGCCACCGAAAGTCCGGTGATCACCAGGTTGTAGTAGATCTTGCGCACCGGTTTGGCGAAAGCCCAGTCGTAGGCGTAGCTCATGAACGAACCATCGAGCGTGTCGAACAGCGCCATACCTGCCGAAAACAACACGGGCAGAACGAGAATCGAATACCACGGCAGTCCGGTCGCGGCCGCCCCGCCCGCGATCACCAGCAGACCGACCTCGGTGACGGTGTCGAAGCCGAGCCCGAACAGCACACCGACCGGATACATGTGCACCGGTTTACGCACCAGCCGGACCACCGGACCGAGTACCCGGTTCAGCAGTCCGCGGTTGTCGAGTTCGCGCTCCAGCCGCGCCTCGTCGAAATCGCCCTGCCGCAGGCGCCGGAACACTCGCCAGATCCCGATCAGCGAAGCCAGATTCAGCAGGCCGATCAGGATGAGGAACGTTCCGGAGATGCTGGTTCCCCACAGGCCGGTCCAGCGGTGCAGATCCGAATCGTCGTTCGCCAGATTCGTCGCCAACTCCCGCACCCCGAGGGCCAGCAGGCCGACCAGCACGAAGACCACGCTCGAATGACCGAGGGCAAACCAGAAGCCGACCGATTGCACCTTGCGGCTTCCGTTCTCCGCCACCAACTTTCGCGTGGTGTTGTCGATGGCGGCGATATGGTCGGCGTCGAAGGCGTGCCGCATGCCTAGCGTATAGGCGGTGACGCCGAGCCCGACACCGAATACGGCGCCCTGCACCATGTACTGCCCCGGCACCACCAGCAGCAGCAACACACCCCAACCGATGATGTGCAGGGCGACGATCGTGATCGCCATACCGATAAGTCCGCGCACGAGACGACACCTCACTGGTGGGACGAAATTGAACCGATCAACCGTACAACGGTCCCGGTTTGCTGAGCTCCCCCCTGGGGCTGCCAGCTAAATGAACCCAATCTGGGCACACAACCAGCACACCCGACGTAGTCTGTTCGCCGGGCCGTTTTCAGAGTTGAACGGGGCGGCAATGATTGCCTTGGCAAGCGGTAAGCATCGAGGTCACGCGACAAGACGCGGCTCGGCTCCGGAAAAAGCCACGCGCGCAATCAAACCCGCGAACCGGTCGGTCCAGCTCCCTCTCGCAACGTGGAGGCAATCGCGGCGCGGCGCCCGTGCGCCACCTGCCCGGCGCGAGTTCTCTGCTCGACGAATGTCTGTTTCACCGCAGTACCTCCAAGTCCGACCGGAGAAAATCGTGAACCCAGTGTTGCCCGTCGAAAACTCCCCCGACACAATGCCTTTCAGCCTCGATCTGAAGCGGCGACTGCGCGAATGCGACGAATTCTTCCGACTACCCGAACTCGCTCACCTGGACTCGCAGCGTCGCCGCAGCGCACTGGAGCAGCTCGAACAGACCGGCACCTATTCGCAGACCGCGGAGGAAATCCTGATCGGCGCCAAACTGGCGTGGCGCAATCACGCCCGCTGTGTCGGCCGAAAGCATTGGCGTTCACTGAAGTTGCTCGACGCACGCCGGGTACGGAGCGCACGGGAACTGGCCGAGGTGTGCTGGCAGCATCTGCACATGGCGACGAACAATGGAGCCGTCCAATCCCTCATCACCGTCGGACCGCCCCGGCAGCCCGACGGACGCGAATTCCGCATTGTCAGCCCGCAACTCATCCGGTACGCCGGATATCGCAACGGCGACGGCACGGTCACCGGCGACGCGGCACATGTCGCGCTCACCGAATTCGCGATGAAGCTCGGCTGGCGCGGCACCGGAACACCGTTCGACATCCTGCCCCTACTCATCAGCACGCCCGACGAACCGATCAGATGGTTCGACATCCCACCCGAACTGGTATTGGAGGTGGAGCTGGAACATCCGGATTTCGACTGGTTCACCGGGCTCGGGCTGCGCTGGCATGCGGTGCCCGCGGTCGCCAACATGAACCTCGAAATCGGCGGCGTCACATACCCGTTCGCACCATTCAACGGGTGGTACATGGGTGCCGAGATCGGTGCGCGGAACCTCAGCGACACCAACCGGTACAACATGCTGCCGCTGATCGGGGAAATGATGGGCCTCGACACCTCGGCGGAACGCACGCTGTGGCGGGATCGCGCACTGGTCGAGCTGAACAGGGCCGTGCTGTTCAGCTATCGAAAGGCCGGCGTGCACATCGTCGACCACCACACGGTGGCCAAACAGTTCTGTGATCACGTGAACCGCGAAAAGGCCGCCGGGCGAACCTGTCCCACCGATTGGAGTTGGATCAACCCGCCGATTTCCTCCGGGCTGACTCCTACCTTTCACCAGTATTACGACCCGCCAGATCACGACATCCGACCCAATTTCGTCCGCCGTGAATGCTGAATATTTGCTCAACTACCCCCCACTCGGGTCTGACAGAGTAGTTAGCGTCTAACTCTGAGCGACAATCCAGGTTCGCATCCTGCGTTTGTCGCTCAGAGTTAGACAACAACTACTACTCCCCCAGCCGATGGCACATTCATAGTTATCTTTGCGCACGTAGGTGATTCGCTCCGCGCCCCGCTCGTCAATCGGACACCCCGCACTTCGTGTGCACGGTATCGACACGGGGTGTGAGAACAACCCGGCCGATGAATACGCGGGTCTCGACATCGACGAAAGCCGGTGTATACGACGAAAGCCCCCCAACAGTGTTGGGGGGCTTTCGTGAAAGATGTTCCGGCGGTGTCCTACTCTCCCACACCCTGTCGAGTGCAGTACCATCGGCGCTGGCAGGCTTAG
>NZ_JAIRBR010000028.1:0-106310 GCF_020361265.1 Nocardia sp. JCM 34519.1 | reverse complement strand
CTGGCCGCGTTGTCGTCGTCGCCGATACAACCCCGGTATCGGCTCCTCCTCCGCCTTGCCAGGCGACGAGCTGGACCACGGAGGCATCCGGCCGGACTTCGAGGACAGGCCCTAAACCCGGCGGATCCGCCGATACGTGGGCAGGGCCTTGGTGGCGGCGGCGAGTTCGGTTGCCAGCCACTCGAAGTCGTGATCGCCGAGCGGGGAGACGGTGATCCGCAGGTGATCCGAGCCCGGATGGTCGCGCACCTCGAACGGGCCGCCCGGCGCGGCCTTGATCCCGGCGGCGGCCAGCGAGATCATCGCGGCGTTCTCCTCGGCCACCGGCAGCCACAGGTTGATGCCGTCGGCGCGCGGTGCCTGCACCCCGCGCCGGGCCAGGGCGCGGCGCAATTCGGCTGAGCGCCTGCGGTATTCGGCCCGCGCGTGCTCGACGGCGCGGACAGCGTCCTGATCGTCGAGCATGGTGAGCAGCAGGCGCTGCAACAGGCGAGAGGTCCAGCCCGGTCCGAGCATGCGGCGTTCGACGACCGGATCGAGCAGCCGCGCCGGTCCGCCCACGACGGCGATCCGCAGATCGGCGCCATGCGATTTGGAGTAGGAGCGGATGTGCACGGTGCGGCCGGGCAGCCGTGCGCCGAGCGAACGCAGTGGGGCGGAGGCGATTCCGGTGGAGTGATCGTCCTCGAACACGAGAGTGCCGGTGGGCGCGAGGATTTCGGCGAGGTCGCGGACCCGGCGCGCGGTGAGCGAGGCTCCGGTGGGGTTCTGCGCGCGCGGTTGCAGGATCAGCGCCGCGACACCGTATTCGGTGACCGCGGCCGCGAGATCGGCGGGTAGCGGGCCGGATTCGTCCATTCGCACCGGGACGGGCCGGGCGCCGATGCGGCTCAGCAGATCGAGAAACGGTGGGAAACAGGGATCTTCGACGGCCACCGCGTCGCCGAGCCGGACATGCGCGGTGAGCAGGCGGTCGACGGCGTCCAGCGCGCCGTCGAGTACGGCGATGGTCTCGGGCCGGAACGGCCAGTCGGCCCGCAGCTTCGCCGCGAATTCGGGCAGCACCGCATCGCCGAGATAGTTCGACGCGAGGTCGCCCCCCGTCCCCGCGTCGGCCAGCACGCGCAGCGCCGCGCTCGGATCGGGCAGCAGCCGGGCGTCGGGTGTGCCCCGGGACAGATCGAGCCGGAAGGCACTGTCGGAGGGCGGATGCAGCCGCTGATAGCGCCCCTCCGGTTGGGAAATCCGGGTCGCCACCGGTTCGCCGACGAAGGTGCCCGCCCGGCCGCGCGCGATGATGGCGCCCGTCGCGGCCAGCGCCCGCCAAGCCTGGTTGACGGTGGCGGGGGAGACTCGCAGTTCCCTGGCCACCTCGCGCACCGTCGGCAGCCGAGTGCCCGGTTGTATTGCGCCGGAACGGATTCGGCGGCTCATCGCGGCCGCGATACCGGCCGGGGTTCGGTCCTCGAGATCGGTGAGAAAGCTCGCGGCGGACCCGCCCGCGGCCGGTTGCGCGCCGTCCGCGGGCGCATGCTGATCGGTCGCTGGGTCGATTGTCACGATCTCATTCTGCTCGGCCGAAAGTCGTTGTAATTCAAGGGGCCCAAAACGTAACGGGCGCGAAACTGTTTCCGTAATCTTGTAACACAACTGAATCAGTTCAGGGTGGAGGATCACAAACATGGCAATCGTGCGAGCCGCCCTAGTCCAGACAAACTGGACGGGCGACAAAGAGTCGATGATCAAGGCACACGAGGACTACGCGCGGCAGGCGGCCGCGCAGGGCGCCCGGGTGATCTGCTTTCAGGAGTTGTTCTACGGTCCGTACTTCTGCCAGCTACAGGACGCCAAGTTCTACGACTACGCCGAATCCGTACCCGGCCCGACGACGGAGCGATTCGCCGCGCTGGCAAAGGAATTGGGCCTGGTGATGGTGCTGCCGGTGTACGAGCAGGAGCAGCCGGGCCTGCTGTACAACACCGCGGCGGTGATCGATGCCGACGGCAGCTACCTGGGCAAATACCGTAAACACCACATTCCGCACGTCAGCGGGTTCTGGGAGAAGTTCTACTTCCGTCCCGGCAATCTCGGCTGGCCGGTATTCGATACCGCCGTCGGCCGGGTCGGCGTCTACATCTGCTACGACCGGCATTTCCCGGAGGGCTGGCGCGCGCTGGGCCTGGCCGGCGCGGAAATCGTGTTCAATCCGTCGGCCACCTCGCGCGGACTGTCCGGATATCTGTGGAAGCTGGAACAGCCCGCATCGGCCGTTGCCAACGAGTACTATATCGGCGCGATCAACCGGGTCGGCATCGAAAGCGATTACGGTGACGACGATTTCTACGGCACCAGCTATTTCGTCGACCCCGAGGGCAAATTCGTCGGCGAGGTGGGTTCGGATCGCGATCCGGAACTGATCGTGCGCGATCTCGATATGGATCTGATCAAGACGGTGCGCGACCGGTGGGCCTTCTACCGCGACCGCCGCCCGGAGGCCTACGGGCCGCTGGTACAGCCGTGATAGCGGGGGATGCGGCATGAAGACATTCATCCATGGCGGCACCGTGGTCTCGGCCACCGGATCCCAACCGCTGGACGTGCTCGTCGACGACGAAACCATCGTCGCCGTACTGCAACCCGGTTCCACCGCGCTCGGCGCGGACCTGAAGGCCGACGCCGACGTCGCCATCGACGCCACCGGCAAATACGTGATTCCCGGTGGCGTCGACGGACATACGCATATGCAGATGCCGTTCGGCGGCACCGAGGCCTCCGACACCTTCGAAACCGGAACCCGCGCGGCCGCCTGGGGCGGCACCACCACCATCATCGACTTCGTGGTGCAGAAGCCCGGCGAGCGCGTCCAGGACACGCTGAACCTGTGGCATCAGAAGGCCGCGGGGCAGTGCGCCATCGATTACGGCTTCCATCAGATCGTCGGCGAGGTGAACGACGAATCCCTCAAGGGGATGGCCGAATTGGTGTCGGAGGGGGTGACCAGCTTCAAGCTGTTCATGGCCTATCCCGGCGTCTTCTACTCCGACGACGGGCGGATCCTGCGGGCCATGCAGTCGGCGGGTGACCTCGGCGCGTTGCTGATGATGCACGCGGAGAACGGAATAGCGATCGATGTGCTGGTCGCCCAGTCCGTCGCGCGCGGCGACACCGCACCCTACTTCCACGGCACATCGCGGCCGTGGCAGCTGGAGGAGGAGGCCACCCACCGCGCCATCATGCTGGCCCAATTGACCGGCGCGCCTTTATATGTCGTGCACGTCTCGGCGAAGCAGGCGCTGGAGCAGATCGCCGCCGCGCGCGGCAACGGGCAGAACGTCTTCGGCGAAACCTGTCCGCAGTATCTGTACCTCTCGCTCGAAGAACAGTTGGGCGCACCGGGTTTCGAGGGCGCCAAATGGGTGTGCTCGACGCCGCTGCGATCCAGGGCCGAGGGGCACCAGGACGCGCTGTGGCGCTACATCCGCACCGGCGATGTCACCGCGGTCAGCACCGATCACTGTCCGTTCTGCATGAAGGATCAGAAGGAACTCGGCATCGGCGATTTCAGCAAGATTCCCAATGGGATCGGCGGCGTCGAACACCGGATGGACCTGATGTTCCAGGGCGTCAAGAACGGCTGGATCTCGCCGGAGCGCTGGGTGGAGGTCTGCTGTACCACGCCGGCGCGGATGTTCGGCATGTATCCGCGCAAGGGTGTGATCAGCCCGGGCGCCGACGCCGATATCGTGATCTACGACCCCAATGGGCACACCAGCATCGGATACGGCAAGACCCACCACATGAATATGGACCATTCCGCTTGGGAGGGTTTCGAGATCGACGGCCACGTCGACACGGTGCTGTCGCGGGGCCGGGTGATCGTGGACGGCGGCCGGTATTCGGGCAGCACGGGCCACGGCCGGTTCGTGAAACGCGGACTCTCACAGAACCTCATCTGAGCACGCAGTTGGATTGGAGTGTGCCGCATGGATATCGGTGTGGTGCTGCAATGCACGCCGCCCGCCTCGCGGGTCGTCGAACTGGCCAGAATCGCCGAGACACACGGGTTTTCGCACGTGTGGACCTTCGATTCGCATCTGCTGTGGCAGGAGCCGTACGTCATCTACAGCCAGATCCTGGCCGCGACGCGCAAGATCGTCGTCGGCCCCATGGTGACCAATCCGGCCACCAGGGACTGGACGGTGACGGCGTCCACCTTCGCCACGCTGAACGATATGTTCGGCAACCGCACGATCTGCGGGATCGGGCGCGGTGATTCCGCGGTGCGTACGCTGGGCGGCAAGCCGACCACCATCGCGACATTGCGTGAATCCATCAGGGTGATACGGGAATTGGGGAACGGTCGAGCCGCGCGCATCGGCGATACCCAGGTGCGGTTCCCCTGGGCGGCCGATTCCCGGCTCGAGGTGTGGGTGGCGGGCTACGGTCCGCGCGCACTCGACCTGACCGGCGAGGTGGCCGACGGGTTCATCCTGCAGCTGGCCGATCCCGACATCACCGCGTGGACCATCGCGCGGGTGCGTGCCGCCGCCGAGCGGGCCGGGCGCGATCCCGGATCGGTCAAGATCTGTGTCGCCGCACCGGCATACGTCACCGACGGGACGGCGGCCGCCCTGGACCACGCCAGGGAGCAGTGCCGGTGGTTCGGCGGTATGGTCGGCAATCACGTCGCCGATATCGTCGCGAAATACGGTGCGGGAAGCGAGATTCCGGCCGCGCTCACCGAATATATCGCTGGGCGGCAAGGTTACGATTACAACCAGCACGGCCGGGCCGGGAATACGCACGCCGAATTCGTGCCGGACGCCATCGTGGACCGGTTCTGCCTGCTCGGCACGCCCGACGATCAGCTGGCGCGGCTGCGCGAGCTGGAGAAGCTGGGCGTGGACCAGTTCGCCGTCTACCTCCAGCACGACGCCAAGACGGCGACTCTGGAGGCGTACGGCGAATCGGTGCTGCCGCGGCTCGCGCCTCCGGTGACCGCGACGGAGGCGGTCGGGTGACGCTGCGTGGATTCGGCGGCCGCGGCGCGCGAGCCGGGTACGCGGTCGCCGCGTTCGCGCTGCTCGCCGCGCTGTGGGAACTGGTGAAATACCTTGTGCCGGAACAGGGTTTGAGCGTCGGCGGGCAGCGCCTGCTGCCGCGCACCACCGATGCGGCGATGCCGCACGTGTGGTCGGTGGTGACCGTGCTCGGGGAGCGCGACGGAAAGTCGACCGTCGGCGCGACCCTGCTGCGCACCGCCGGATTCACCCTCGGGCTGGCCCTGCTCGCCCTGGTGCTCGGCACGGTGGTGGGCGTGCTGCTCGCGGTGCTGATGCAGCGGTTCGCCTTCGTCGAACGCGGACTGCTGCCGTATGTCGTTGTCTCGCAGACGGTTCCGCTGATCGCGCTGGCGCCGCTGGTGGCCGGGTGGGGCGGCAAGATCGTCATCGCGGGGCAGCCGTGGCAACCGTGGATGAGTATCGCGGTGATCGCGTCGTATCTGGCGTTCTTCCCGGTGGCGGTGGGTATGCTGCGCGGGCTGCAGGCCCCGGCCAAGGCGTCGGTCGAACTGCTGCACAGTTATTCGGCGAGTTGGTGGCAGACGCTGGTGCGGCTGCGCTTCCCGGCCGCGGTACCGCATCTGCTGCCCGCGCTGCGACTGGCCGCCGCCGCCTCGGTGATCGGCGCGGTGGTCGCCGAGATCTCCACCGGCACCGCGGGCGGAATCGGCCGCCAGATCATCGTTTTCGCCCAGCAGGCGACCGGTGACGCGGCCCGGCTCTATGCCGCCGTGCTGGCGGCCGCACTGCTCGGCGTCGCGGTGACCACCGTCGTCGCCCTGATCGAATTCGCATTGCGCCGCTACAGCCGTCCTGCGGGAGCGCGCGACTCAGGAGGTACCCGTTGACCGCGCACACATCGCCCGACGAGGTGACGACCACCGAAGGCAGCACGATTTCGGCCGTCGCCGAACCTGAAACCCGGCTACCAGCGGTCGAATTGGCACATGTCGGCAAGATCTTCCAGGCCGGATCGGTCACCGCACTGCAGGACGTCTCGCTCACCGTCGCGGCGGGCGAATTCGTCTCGCTCATCGGACCTTCCGGCTGCGGCAAATCCACCCTGCTGCGGATCATCGCCGATCTGGAGGAGCCGACCAGCGGCACCGTGGCGGTACACGGCAAAACGGCCCGCCGGGCTCGGATCGATCAGGATTACGGCATCGCCTTCCAACAGGCCGGATTGCTGGATTGGCGCACGGTACAGGCGAATGTGGAGCTGCCGCTCGAACTGCACAAGGTGCCCAAACGCGAACGCCGAACGCGCAGTGCGGAATTGCTGGAGATGGCCGGGCTCACCGAATTCGCCCGGCGCTATCCGGCCGAGCTGTCCGGCGGCATGCAGCAGCGGGTGGCCATCGCCAGGGCGCTGGCCCGCAAACCGTCGCTGCTGCTGATGGACGAGCCGTTCGGTGCGCTGGACGAGATGACCAGGGAGCGGATGCAGGCCGAATTGCTGCGCATCGCCGAGGAGACCGGCGCCGCGGTGGTTTTCGTGACGCATTCGATTCCGGAGGCGGTATTCCTGTCCGACCGGGTGGTGGTGATGTCGCCGCGGCCCGGCCGGATCACCGAGATCGTGCCGACCGGCTGGGATCGCACCGAGGCCGACGCCGACGATATCCGGTCCAGCACACCGTTTTTCGATGCGGTCGCGGCGGTGCGCGCGGCGCTGCACGGCGGGCACGGCGCCCGGGCGGCCGGACGGGAGCTGCGATGAGGGCGCTGCCGCTGAAATCCGTACTGCCGCCACTGATTTTCGGGGTCGGGGCGCTGGTGCTGTGGCAGGTGGTGACGGTGGCGGCCGGGGTGCCCTCGTTCCTGCTGCCGTCGCCGACGGCGATCGCGCACGAATTCGCGGACAATTTCGATCGGATCTGCGCGGCCGCGCGGGCCACCGGAGCGAATGCCTTGATCGGTCTGCTGATCGGCGCCGTTTCCGGCATCGCGGCGGCCGTGCTGGCGGTACGCTTCCACGTGATCGACGGCCTGCTCACCCCGCTGGCCGCCGCCGCGGCGGCCGTACCCATCGTCGCCCTTGCGCCCCTGTTGAATTCGATGTACTCCACCACCACCGATACCCCGCGGCGAATGGTCGTGACGATCGTCGTGTTCTTCCCGATGTTCGTCAGCACGGCCCGCGGTCTGCGCCAGGTGCCCCAGGTGCACACCGACCTGATGACCTCGTACGCGGCGGGCGGCTGGCAGGTCACCCGCACCGTGCGGCTGCCCGCCGCGCTGCCGCACCTGTTCACCGGGTTGCGGATCGCCGCGCCGGGCGCGGTGATCGCCGCGATCATCGCCGAATACTTCGGGGGTCTGCAGAACGGACTCGGCAGCCGCATCACCTCGGCGGCCGCCAACACCGCCTATCCCAGGGCCTGGGCATTTGTGGTCGGCGCCATGATCGTCGGCCTGCTGTTTCTGGCCGCGGTCCTGATTCTGGAACAACTCACTCGCCGTCCCCGCACCAAGCTGGGCCTGCTCGACTATCCCCGGAGATCGAAATGACAGTTGCCACCAAGCGATTGCGCGCCTGCCTGGCGCTCGCCGCGGTGGTCGCGGCCACCCTCACCGGCTGCAGCACCACCGAAAGCGGTTCCACCACAACGGCCGACGGACTCACCAAGGTCCGCTTGCAGTTGCAGTGGTTCAAGCAGGGCCAGTTCGCCGGCTACCTGGCCGCGGTCGACAAGGGGTTCTACAAGGAGCAGGGCCTATCGGTCGAAATCCTCGACGGCGGAACGGATATCGTGCCGCAGACGGTGCTGGCGCAGGGGCAGGCCGACTATGCCGTGGCCTGGGTGCCGAAGGCGCTGGCCTCGCGCGAGGCCGGGGCCGGGATCACCGATGTGGCACAGATCTTCCAGCGTTCCGGCACCAAACAGGTCTCGTTCAAGGGTGAGAACATCACCGGCCCGGCCGCGCTGCGCGGTAAGACGGTCGGAAACTGGGGCTACGGCAACGAATTCGAACTCTTCGCGGGGATGACCAAGGCGGGCCTCGACCCGGCCAAGGACGTGAAACTGGTGCAGCAGCAGTTCGATATGAACGCCTTCCTGTCCAAGGATATCGCCGCCGCCCAGGCCATGTCGTACAACGAGTACGCCCAGGTGCTGGAGACCAAGAATCCGGCGACCGGAAACCTCTACAGTCCAAGCGATTTCAACCTCATCGACTGGAACGATCAGGGTGTCGCGATGCTGCAGGACGCGATCTGGGCCAACACCGCCAAGCTCGGCGACAGCAAATATCAGGACCAGACGGTGAAATTCATCGCGGCCTCGCTGAAGGGCTGGGCGTACTGCCGCGACCACGTCGACGAATGCCGCGACATCACCGTGAAGGCGGGCAGCACGCTGGGCGCCTCGCACCAGCAGTGGCAGATCAACGAGGTGAACAAGCTGATCTGGCCGTCCCCCAACGGAATCGGGATGGTCGACAAGGCGGCATGGGATCGCACCGTGAAGATCGCCAAGGAGACGAAGAACCAGGACGGCGCGACGGTGTTGAAGAAGGATCCGGACGCGGGCGCCTATACCAACGAGTACGTGACGAAGGCCTTGGACCTGCTGAAGAACAGTGGAATCGATGTCACCGGAACGGGTTACCAGCCCATCCAGGTGACCCTGACGGAAGGCGGTAAGTAAGGTGACCGATCACGTCTTCTATCCGTGGAGCGCGCAGGCGAGCGTCGACCCGGTGCCGATCGTCGGCGGCTCGGGCTCATATTTCTGGGACGCCGACGGCAAACGGTATCTCGACTTCTCCTCACAATTGGTGAATCTCAATATCGGACACCAGCATCCGGAGATGATCGCGGCCATCGTCGCGCAGGCGCAGCGGTTGACCACCATCTCGCCGACGGTCGGCAACGAGGCGCGCAGCGAACTGGCCCGGCTCATCGTGGAACGCGCACCGGGTGACCTGAACCGCATCCTGTTCACCACCGGCGGCGCCGAGGCCATCGAGCATGCGGTGCGGCTGGCCCGCAGCTATACCGGACGCACGAAAATGCTTGCGGCGTACCGGTCCTACCACGGCGGCACCGGCACCGCGATCGGGTTGACCGGTGAGCCGCGGCGCTGGGGCGCCGAGCCGACCAATGTCGACGTGGTCCGTTTCTTCGGTCCCTATCCGTACCGGTCCCCGTGGGGCACAAGCACTCCCGAAGAGGAGACGGCGGCGGCGCTGGCGCACCTGCGTCAGGTGATCGAGTTGGAGGGCCCGCACCTCATCGCGGGCCTGATCCTGGAGACGGTGGTCGGCACCAACGGCGTGCTGGTTCCGCCGCCCGGCTATCTCGCGGGTGTGCGCGAACTGTGCGACGAATACGGCATCGTCTACATCGCCGACGAGGTGATGGTCGGATTCGGCCGGGTCGGCGAATGGTTCGCGGTGCAGGCCTTCGGCGTCGCGCCCGACATCATCACCTTCGCCAAGGGCGTCAACTCCGGATATGTGCCGCTCGGCGGGGTGCTGATGGCCGAGCGGATCGCCCGGCGCTACGACGATACGGTCTACCCGGGCGGGCTCACCTACGCGGGCCATCCGCTGGCCTGCGCGGCGGGCGTCGCGTCGATCGGCATCTTCGAACGCGAGGGCATCCTCGACCACGTTCGGTCTTCCGGTTCGGATGTGCTCGGAAAAGGCTTGCAGGACTTGGCGTCTCGGCATCCGAGCGTCGGCGAGGTGCGCGGGCTCGGCTTCTTCTGGGCGCTGGACCTGGTGCGCGACCCGGCCACCAGGGAGCCGCTGGTGCCGTTCGGCGCCGCGGGTGCGGCGGCCGCCCCGATGGGCGCGGTCACCGCCGCCGCGAAGGCACGCGGGCTGTGGCCGTTCAACGCGGGCAACCGATTCCAGATCGCCCCGCCGCTCACCACCTCCGCCGACGAACTGCGCACCGGACTCGAGATCGTCGACGAGGTGCTTTCGGTGGCCGACGGATACGTCACGGGATGACATAACGGGATCGTGTCGCGGCGTGGATCGCCGTTCGCGCGAGCTAAATTCGACGCACCTACCCTCCGGGAGCTGCGCCATGACCGATACCGAAGATCGTCAGGAGCTCGCCTCACCCGATACCCGCCCGCCGGTGGCCACCGGCGGGATCGCCGCCGTCGCCGCGGTATCGGCGGTCGTACTGCTGTTCGCGGCGAGCAGATACGACTACTTCGGCGACGAGCTGTATTTCCTGGCGGCCGGGCGGCACCTCTCCTTCGGTTACGCCGATCAGGGACCGGTGCTGCCCGTGCTGGCGCGGACCATGGACACCATCGCGCCGGGTTCGTTCTTCCTGCTGCGGCTGCCCGCGGTGCTGCTCACCGTGCTCGCGATCGTGTTGACGGCGCTCATCGCCCGGGAGTTCGGCGGCGGCCGCGCGGCGCAGGTGCTGGCCGCGCTCGGCTACGCCACCTCGCCGTTCCTGCTGCTGCAGGGCAAACTGCTCACCACCAACGCGGTCGACACCGTGCTGTGGGTGATCATCACCTGGCTGCTCGTGCACTGGGTGCGCAGCCGCTGGGATCCGCTGCTGCTGTGCGCCGCCGCCGTCACCGCCATCGATATGCAGGTGAAATGGCTGATCCCGTTCTTCTGGATCGCGGTGGCGGTCAGCTCGCTGCTGTTCGGGCCGCGTGAGCTGGTGCGCAGGCCGCTGCTGTGGGCGGGTGGTTTGCTGGTGCTGGTCGTGACGGCCCCGACGCTGCTCTGGCAGAGCCACCACGGCTGGCCGCAGCTGGAGATGGGCAAGGTGATCAGCGGCGAGCAGGGGATTCTCGGCGGTTGGCTGATGTTCATTCCGCTGACGGCGTTGACCGCCGGATACCTGGGTGCGGTGCTGCTGGTGTACGGCGTGTGGGTGCTGCTGCGCGAGCCGCGGTTGCGGGCGTACCGGTTCCTCGGTGTCACGTTACTGCTGCTGGTGGTGACCTTTCTCGTGGTCGGTGGGCGAATCTATTATGCGGCGGGCATGTTCGGGGTGGTGATGGCCGCGGGCGCGACCGGGATCGTCGCGCTCGCCGAGCGGCTCGGTACCGGCGGACGGCGGGCGCTGATCGCGGGCGGCGTCGTATTGACAACCGTCGCGGCGGGTTTCGTGCTCTGGGCGACGCCGTGGCGGTCGGCCGACGGTATCGAGCCGCCGAAGAGCCAGGCCGACGCCACCATCAATATCGGCGTATACGGCGAATTCGGTTGGCCCGAACTGACTTCCGCGGTGTTGCGGGCCTATTACGAACTGTCGGAGCAGGAGCGGGCGAATGCGATCGTCATCACCGACACCTACTGGCAGGCGAGCGCGCTCGACCAGTTCGACCGGAATCGCCTGCCGCCCATCTACAGTCCGAGCCGCGGCTACGGATACTTCGGCGCCCCACCGGATTCCACGAGTGTGGTACTCGCCGTCGCGGTGAACGAATCGTTCCTGCGCTGGGATTTCGACCGGGTCGAGCCGGTGGGCAAGGTGGACAGCAGGCTCGGCTACCCGGGCAGCACCCAGGACGTCACCATCTGGAAGTGCACCGGGCTGCGGCATCCGTGGTCGCAGGTGTGGCCGGTCTGGATGCATCTGTAGCGCGCATTATTCTTCGTCCATGACCGAGATCTGGCACAACCCGCGGTGCACGAAGAGCCGTGCCGCGCTCAGCTTCCTGGAAGACGCGGGCCTCGACTACACCGAACGCCGCTACCTCGATCAGCCGCCCACCGTCGCCGAACTCAAGGCGGTGTTGCGGCGGCTCGGTGCGGAGCCGTGGGAGATCACCCGAACCGGCGAACAGGCGGCGAAGGATCTCGGCATGTCCACGTGGGGCCGCACGCCCGCCGATCGGGAGCGGTGGATCGAGGCGCTGGCCGCGGACCCTCGGCTGATCCAGCGGCCGATCGTGCTGCTCGACGACGGCCGCGCGGTGCTCGCGCGTTCCGAGGACGCGCTGCGCTCACTCGAATGACCGCGTTCAGGTGAACATTTCGGGGACGAGCACCCGGGTGTCGGGGACGAACGGCCAGTCCGGATCGGCGAGGTGCGCGCGCAGCCGCTCCTCGGTCCACCACCAGCCGTCCGCGATCTCCTCCGGTTGATGCCGGATCGGCCCGTCGTAGCGCAGCTCGTACGCGAAAAGGTGGCAGCGCATGGGCCTTCCGAGCCATTCGCCGTCCCAGGACGCGCTGGCCAGCGGCAGCGGCGGGGTTTCGGCGACGATGCCGAGTTCCTCGGCGAGTTCGCGGGTCGCGGTGTCGGCCGGATCCTCGCCGGGGTCGACGACGCCGCCCGCCAGGCAGTCGTGCATACCGGCGAAAACCATTTTGGTCTCGGTGCGGCGGTGCACGTATATCCGCTCGCCGTCGCCGGAGCGGACCAGCACGCCGGCGCTGGCGTGCCAGAGCCCGTCGCGGTAGACGGTGGCCCGGTCGGCCGCGCCGATCACCCGTCCGGCGCTGTCGTACACCGCGATCCGCTCCGAGTGTGGTTGTGCCGGCACCGGAAGAGGGTACCGTTGTGCCGTCCGGTATCCGAAGAGAGGACCGCGTCGATGACGTTGCCGCGCGCGCTCGGGAAATTCAATCGGTACGCCACCAATCAGGTGGCCGGTCTGGTCGCGGGCCGGGCGCCCGGATTCGGCATCGTGGTGCATCGGGGCCGAAAATCCGGGCGGGTATACCGCACCCCGGTCTCGGTTTTCGAACGCGATGGCGGTTACCGCATCGCGCTCACCTACGGGACCGGCGTCGACTGGCTCAAGAATGTGCTCGCCGCAGGGGATTTCGAGCTGCAGGTCAGGGGGAAGGTCGTCGAATTGACCAATCCCGTTGTGCACCATGATCCTTCGGCCGGTTGGGCGCCCGCGCCGGTGCGGCTGGTGCTGCAGACCATCTCCGCGACCGATTACGTGCAGGCCCAACCGGCCTGAGCTCGGTTACGTACGGTTCTTGACCCGCTTGGGCCGCACGCCGGGCTTCGGGGCGTTCGTGGCCCGGATCTCCGCGGTGCGCTGCGCCGCCGCGGCGGCCCGTTGCCGCTCGTCGGCGTCGAGCCTGCGATAGACCAGGTGCTGCTGGGCGAAGGTGCATGCGTTGTTGGTGACGAAGTAGAACAGGATCGCCACCGGCATCACCATGCCGCCCACCAGTGCCATCGCCGGGAACAGCCACAGGCTGAGCGGGCGCATGAACGGAATCGGCGTCGAATCCTGGCGCGCCATCGAGGTGCGTGCGGTGAAATGCGTTGCCACCGCGGCGATCAGCATGAGCGGCACGGCGACCAGCGCCGCCGATGCGACGAGATCACCGGCGGTGGCCATCGCCGTCGACAGCGGTACGCCGAGGATCTTCGCGTGCAGGAACGACTGCACGTCGTCGGCGCCGAATACGTAATTCGGTGTCGCGGCGTTCTGTTCGGGTGTCATCCGGCCCGAGGACAGGAACGGCAGATTCGTGTGCTGCCCGGTGCGATCGAAGGATCGCAACACATGGAACAGCCCGAGGAAAAGCAGGAGCTGCGCGAATACGGTCACCATGGTGAGCAGGGTGGCCAGGGCGCTTATCCCGTTCTCCTGATACAGCTTCTGCAGTTCGGTGCTCTGCTTGATCCGGTCCGCTTTGTACTGCTGCTGGATCTTCTTCATCTCCGGCCTGATGCGCGCGATAACCGCTTGGGTGCGAGCTTGTTTCAGGAACGGCAGAAAAAGTACGGCGCGGAAGGTGAGCACCAGGAATACGACGGCGAGAATCCAGGCGAGCCCGCTCGCCGGACCGAAGACGAATCCGAAAACGCTGTGCCACACCGCGAGTACGGCCGACACCGGATAGTAGATGAAGTTGAGCAAGGTGGATACCTGACTGTGGGGCGTGCGTCGCGCACGCGCGGACGTTGGTCAACCGCTGCCGACGTCCCCGCGGCCGTGCCTCGGGCGCGGGTGGTCAGCCGACCGCGCGACCGGGCGCTCGTGGCCGGACCCGCCCCGGCGCGTCCGGATTGCTCTGCCGCAGAAAGGATCCCCGCAATCGGCGCTGCGCGGACGGTGGCGGACCGGAGACGTAGACCCGGATCGGCACCAGCCGGGTGGTCTGCAATGCGACCAGCGCCAGCACCAGCTCGGCGGCCACCATACCGACCACCGCGAGTGATGTCGCCTTGTCCGGCACGGCGAACAGCGCCAACGCGGGCAGGACGGTCGCGAAGATCGCAAACGCCGTCAACTGTGCCCGCGTGAACATGCTGCCGAGCGTACCTGCGGCGGTCGGGCGCGGCCAACAGCGGCGACCGGGCGGACCGGTCGGTACCGTTGGTGATATGGCACTGAGTTCACAGGAACGTCAGGAATTTCTTGCTCAGCCGCATATCGGTGCGCTCGCCGTCACCGCGGGCCCCGACCGTGCCCCATTGACCGTCCCCATCTGGTACCAGTACGCACCCGGCGGCGAATTATGGGTGCTGACCGGCCCGAAGAGCCGCAAATTCGCCCTCATCGAGCAGGCGGGCCGCTTCAGCCTGATGGCCGAGACCCTCGAACCGAGCGTTCGATATGTCACGGTCGAGGGCCCGGTCACCCGGGTTGTTCCGATGACCGACGAACTGCACCTCGAGATGGTCACCCGCTATCTGGCTCCGGAGAAGGTCGACGCCTACCTCGCCAAATCCGCGACGTTCGGCCCTCAGGTCGCCATCTATATGCGCCCCGAGCACTGGCTCTCCGCCGACCTCGGCGCCCTTTAGCGCCGGTTCACGCGTTACGAGCCTGGCTTGCGGCATCGAAAACTGTTGCTGCAAAAGAGGGCTCGGCCCGTGGCGGGTGCAGCAGCCGGTGCACGACGGCGCTCGTCGCGGTGGCGATGACATCGTCGACCCAGTCCGGAATGGGGGCCGCGTTCGCGATGTACTCGCGGACCAGCCCATAGGGAATCGCCTTGACGGCCGCCACCGCGATCGCCATGTGCTGCTCGTCGGCGTCGCCGAACTGCGCCGCGACGGCGGCGCGCAGCGCATCGTTCATCCGGTCGTTGACGGTGGCGATCTCGGCGCGCAACTCATCGGGCACCACCTCGAGCAGCTCCTCGCGCCGGAACATCTTCATCGCACGAGCTTCGGTGGGGTGCGCACGGCAGTATTGCGCCAGGTGTATGGCGGCCGCGAGCAGCGGGTCCGCACCCGACAGTGCGGCGATGAACCCGATATGGAAGCGCTGGATCGAGCGTAGCCACAGTCGTGCGAGCAACTCTTCACGGGAGGCGAAGCGCACGTAGATGGATCCGGTGTGGACGCCGGAGGCCGCGCTGATCGCGGCGATGGTCGGCCGGGTCGTCGCCGGATCCGCGAGCAGATCGCGTGCGGCGTCGAGGACTTGATCATCGGTGAAGCGCCGGGGTCTTGCCACGGGGAACAGCCTAAGGCAAAGTTTTGGAATATGGATTCAAAAACGGCGTTCCCGCTGACGGGCACACTGGTCACCTTCATCGGATCGGCGCATACCGCGCTCGGCTGCGTCATCTGGACGACCGGTCGAGAGCAGACCGAGCCCGCCTTCTGGTTCACCGCGTTCGGAGTCGCCGCCATCGGCCTCGGTATCGCCGTAATCGAAACGGAGCGAACCCGCGGCTATGTGCCCGCGTCGGTCCTCGCCGCGATCGCTGCCCTCACGGCATTCGGCCTCGTCTTCGAGCCCGTGTCCGGGTTCCTCACCGTCCTGGTGCCACTGGCCGTCGGCGTTCGCGGCTGGCTGCGGCATCGCCGCAGCGCCGCCGTGCGGCCGACTTTCCCGATTCCGGCTCGGCCACATGGGATTTCGGCGCTTGATCGGTCGGTCACGACGCATGGACGATAGGTATCTATACGCGAAACATGTTGCGGCGCACCATTGATAGGCGTCGATCTGCGAACATCGGTTGCGGCGCAGGGGTATTCGCCCAGCGCCGCAACCGGTGATCTACTGAGCCGGGGCGAGGGAGCGAGCGGGACCGAACCAGCGGTTCAGCGCCGCGCGCAGGCCCGGATCGTCCGGGTGGACGGGGGAGTCGGTGGCCCAGGCGACGTAGCCGTCGGGCCGGATGAGCAGGGCGGCCGCGGGTGCGTCGGGGCTGGTGGCGTTGACCAGATCGATGCGGTCGGTCCAGCCGTCGAGGTGTTCGGACCAGGGCTCGCCGGTAAGGTTCAGCAGGACCGGGCGGGCAGCGTGCAGCAGTTCGGCGACCCGCTGGCCGGTGTCGAGGCGGAAATCCGGTACGAGATAACCGGATACGCGGTGCTCGTCGCCGGTGTCGTAGCGAACGTCGGCCCCGGCCATGAGGTTGGCGATGTAGGCGACATTGTCCGGATTTCGCAGCAGCTCGCCGAAAAGCTGACGCAGTCCGGTGATCTCGGGTCCCGGTGATACCAAAGCGGATTGGGCGAGCGAATGCATCGCGGTGCGCTGTGCGACCACGTGCCGCTCGGACCAGTAGGTGTCGAGCAGCCCAGCGGGCGCCCAGCCGTTGAGTTGTGCGGCGAGCTTCCAACCCAGGTTGAACGCATCTTGCAGGCCGAGGTTGAGGCCGGGGCCGCCGATCGCCGAATGTACGTGTGCCGCATCGCCGATCAGGAAAATATTGCCGACGCGATACTCCTGCGCCACCCGGGTGTTCTGTCCGACGACGCGGCGTAACGCGAATGGACCGGGCCCGGTCGGCGGCTCGATCGGGACCGGCACGCCGAGCAGGCGTTCGACCGCGTCTCGCAATTCCTGGAAAACTATCGGCGCATCCTCGTCCACCAGTTCCGGCCTGTGCTCCATGGCGCCCATTACGGTTCCGGTCGGCAGCTGCGCGAAGATGAACATGCCGCGCTCGACCCGGTTGTGACCGAAGTGGAAACGGCCCGCGCCCGGGATCTCGATACCGCCGTCGGCGGTGCGCAGCTCGTCCGACACCGTGACGTGCCCGAACCGCGCGATGAGCGAATCGTTTGTGCTGCCGGGGAATTCGATACCCGCGAGCTTGCGCACCGCGCTCTTGCCGCCGTCCGCGGCGACCAGATAGCGGGTGGCCATTTCGAGCGGACCGTCCGGTGTCGCGACCGTGACGACCACGCCGTCGTCGTCCTGGCGCAGCTCGGTTACCTCATGGCCCCACCTGATATCCACCGCGAGCTCGTCGGCGAGCACGAGCAGCTTCTCGATCAGCTCTGGTTGCGAAATCAGCAGGGCGGTAAGTGGATTCGGATCGACAGCACTGAGGTCCAGCGGGATGGCGCCGAATATGTGCTGGGGCATCGGTTGCGGGCCTTCGAGCAGCCCGCTCCACGCGGTGTAGAGCCCGCGCATATCGAGAACCCGCGCCACCGGGCCGACCAGGCCGTTCGCCTTGGGTTCGCCACTCGGACCGGTCAAGCGCTCCAACACGATCGGCCGAATACCGGCGCGTGCCAGCTCGCAGGCGAGCATCAGCCCGTTCGGTCCGGCACCGGAAATCACTACGTCAATACGGTTTTCGGACATGACAAAGACACCTCTTGTCTCACTTGGTGTTTCGGAGCCGATTGCCCCGTTTACGGGCACGGCAAGGTAAAACCTTTGCCGCTTTTGATATTTCGGTTACGTGTCAGCTCGGGTCGGACGGTACGGGCAGTCCTGCGGCGATCGCCTCGAAGGATTTCTCGAGCAGCGGGATCACCGACGTCGGGGGATCGGAGTGGATGTAGACATGGATGGCGGCCCGGTAGGCGGCCATCGCCGTCCCCGCGACCAGGTGCGGATACAGATCGTGCTCCGGATCGGTGCCCGATCGTTCGGCGATGGCCGCTATGAGGTTGCCGAAGACTTCGGATTCCATGAACGCGTTCTGGATCTCGGACCGGGCAACGAACTTACGGACCTCCGCCAGATGCGCCGAGCTCGGCACCAGCCCATATCTCAGGCCGTCGCGCTCCAGCGGATCCAGCACCGCCGCGGTGATCGCGGCCCAGATCGGCTCATCCGCCGGGCGGGTGCGCAGCACCTCGACGGTGCGTCGCATGCGTTCGACCTGGCGGTAGGCCAACGCATCGTATTTACCGTTGAAGTAGTTGTTGAACGTGCGCACCGAGACGCCCGCCCTGGCGGCGATGTCCTCCCGGACCACATTGTCCAGCCCGCGTTCGAACATCAACTCGAATGCCGCGTCGCTCAACGCCTTTCGGGTATCGAGCTTCTTGCGTTCGCGGAGTCCGAGCTTCTCCTCTGCCATGACACGAGCATGACAGAAAATTGCCCACCGGGCAATGTTTCCCGGTGGGCAATTTTATGGCGAACGGGTTGAGCGGCAACGACTCCGGTGGCGAAACTGCTGTACTACCCGCCCTGGGCCGCGCCGACCAGGGTCTTCGCCACCCGGTCCAGGAAGTCCGTGACCAGGGGCCGTGCGGTGGGGGTGTCCGGGAACCGGGTCCGCAGCGACAGGCCGTCGTCGGTGCGGGTGAACCAGAGCTGGACATCGTCCAGGGACGCGCTACGGCTGAACTGCACCGGATTGCGCGGCCGGGTGCGGGTGGTGTCGCAGCGCGAACCACCCGGCAGGTGGCGGTAGTCGGTATACGAGACGCTGAACAGGTCGTGCCTGGTGCGCCGCAGTTCCGGACCGAGTGCGGCGAGCACCTGGGTGGCGGGCACATGGGCGAGCCGCTGCCCGTTCCGGATGGCCGCGTCGGCTCCCGCCACGGTGGTCGCGAAATCCTTCGCAGCGGGCACGCGTGCGGGCGCGTTGGCGACGAGCCAACCAAAGGTGTTGTGATGCCGTGGTTCTCGGCGGGTGTGCACCGGGAATACCAGATCCGTCGCCGCGCCGCCGCCCAATTCGGCGGCGGCCAGCGCCACCGGCGCGAGCAGCGCGGCGAACAGGGAATGACCGGCCGCCCGCGCCCGCCGGTGCAGCGCATCGGTGGCCGTCGGGCCGAGCAACGGCCGGACATCGCCGCCGAACGGCGCCCGCGAACCCGCCGGAATCCCCAAATCCACTGGGAAATGCGGCAGATCGTCGCCCGCCTCGCGCAGGAAATCCCGCCAGCCGCGGATCAGCGGCCCCGTCGTCGCCGACGGAACGGCCGCCTCCCGGCCCGAATAGCACAGGAAACTCCCGGCTTCGGGCAGCGCGACCCGCGTCGTATCACCCTCGTCCAGCGCCGCTCGGTAGAGCTCGTCCAGTTCGGTGACGGCGATGGTGATCGACCAGGCATCGCAGATGGCGTGGTCGAAACCGACTATCACGGTGGAGATTTCGGGCCTGCTGACCGCGCCGAGGAAATACGGCGGGAACCGGAACGGATCGCATGCCGCGTCCAGCCGGGCGCCGAGCAGCGCGCGCAGTTCCGCGGTGGAATCCGCGGCCACCGGCGCCCGGCGTTCCAGCCGAATGTCGGTGTCCGACACCAGATGTACCGCGACCGGACCGCCGCCCGCCGGCTGGGCGAAGCAGCAGTGCAGCGCGTCGTGCCGCGGAATCCAGGCCGCGAAGGCCGCTTCCAGCGCGGCCTCGTCGATCGGCCCGGCCACCTCGAACTGTGCCGCGAGCCAATTGGTCGGCGAGCCGGAACTCAGGTGGATGGCCTGATTCGAGGTGGGCGGTGTCGGGTCGAAGGCCGGGCCGGGATCGGCGATCGCGGTCCACTCCAACAGTTTTCCGGGTTCGGGATCGAGGTGATCGAGGAATAGCAGACGCATCACGGCCCCTGTACGGTCGAAAGTGCCGAGTCCTCGGGCGCACTCGCGGTGAAGTCGCCGGTGGCGGCCACCGTGCGCAGCGTCTCCCGCACCCGGTCGAGGTAGCGCGTCGCGGAGGCGTGCGCGGCCTCGGTGTCCGGATACATCATGGTGACGTGCAGCCGGTCCAGTTCGCGGCTGAACCACACCGGCGAGGTCTGCCCGATCTTGCTGCGCGAGCCGAGCCCGTTGATACCGCTGACGCCCGGTAGCGCATTCTCCAGTGCCGCACCGGAAATGGCGCGCACATCCATATAGGAGATCCACGGCCATTCGGTGGTCGGCGGCACCTTGGCCGCGGTCAGTTCCGCGGCCCTGGACAGCGCGGCGTGGATCGGCACATCGGACAGCGGCTTCACCCAGTCCAGTGCGAAGCCGGCCCGGCCGATCAGCGCGGAGAACTGTTCGGTGCGGTCGAGTTCGAAGTAGATCGGCAGCAGGTTGATGAACCACCCTTGGGCCAGTTGGTATTTCGGCTCCTTGCGGGTGCCGACCACGTTCAGGGCGAGGTAGTGCGCGCGCCCGCTGAGCGAGAGCTCCGCGAGCGCGATCGCGGCGAACAGGCCCGAGGAGAACGAGCCGCCCGCGTTCTTGCACGCGGCGGCGAACTGTTCGCATTCGGCCGCGTCGAGCAGATCGACCTTGATGCCGCGGCTGTCGACCGCCTCGCCCGGCGCCAGGCCGAGGTCGATGGGCAGCGGACGCACCCGTTCGGCATTGTCGGCGATCATGGCCGCGATCCGGTCCAGCTCCGGCGAACCCGCCGCGACGGCGGCCCGCTCGGCCTTCGCGAATTCCACGTAGCTGCCCACCGGCAGCAGCGGCGGCTCCTGTCCCGCCGCGTACGCGGCGTAGATGCCGTGCAGTTCGAAGATCGCCCCGACCAGCGAAAGTCCGTCGCTGAACGCGTGATCGATGCTGTAGAGCAGGGTGAAGCCATCCGGTCCGTGATCGATGGCGCCGCAGAAGAACGCGGGCCAGCGGGTCGGATCGGCGGCCGAGCGGAACCTGGCGATCAGGGTGTCGCGCAGTTCCTCACCCGAGGCGAAGCTGCCGCCGTAGGTGGTGACCAGGTCGACCTCGTCCGCGCCGAGCAGATGCCGGGTGACGGCGAAGCGGCCACCGGTCTCGTCGAGATCGAACCAGGAGCGCAGGGTTTCATGCCTGCGCAGGAAGGTGGCGAAGGTCTTGCGCAGCGCCTCCGGGTCCAGCGGCGTCGCGACGGTGAAGCACAGCCCGAGCTCGGAGGCGAGCGGGTTGTCACCGTAGCGCCGGTCGGCCCAGCGGCGGATATGCGACTCCTGCAGGAAAGTCGGTGGGACGGAAGAGGGTTCGGCGTCCGCGACCGCGGTGAGGGTGGCGGCGGTCGGCGAGAACTCAACCAGCGCACCGGGTTTCGGCAGCCAATCTTCGGTGAGGGTCATTTCCATGACAGCGGCGCTCCTTCGATCGGACGGATGGCGGCGTCCCCGTAGCGGACGAATTCGGCGAGCAGATCCCGCATCCGCAGCACGTGGCGGTGGATATCGCGGGTGGCCCGGGTGGTGCCGGGGTAACGCGTGTTGAGCGTGACGCCCGACGGTGTGCGGATGAACCAGAAGAAGAATTCGTTATCCGACACATTGCGGCTGCGCAGCCACCTGGTATCGGTCTCGACCCAGGTGTCCGACAGCGGGAGGGCGCGAACGTCCATGTAGGACACCATGAACGAGATGCGCGGGCGTGCCTGCAGCAGTTCGCAGACCCGGCCGAACGGCACCGTCGCCGCGGTGCGAACGCGGCGCAGTTCCTCGCCGGCGGGGCCGATCAGCTCGGCGATACCGCGCGCGGCGGCGGTGTCGAGCTGGAACGGCGCGAGGCCGACGAACCAGCCGAGCGTATCGGCCCACTGCTGCTCGCTGCGGGTGTGCAGCGGGATGACGGTCCGGAAGTCCCGGCCCGCACCGTATTCCGTTGTGGCGGCGGCGAATGCGGCGAGCAGCACGGGGAACAGGCCCTGCCGCTTTTCCCGGGCGGCGGCCGATGCGGCGTCGGCGCCGTCGGCATCGAGCACCTCGATGGTGAGGTTGCGCTGCATCAGCCGGGTCGGCTGCTGTTCGCCCGCGCCGAGTTGGATGGGCCGGGCGGCCACCCGGCTCAGCGGCGCGGTGGGCGCGAGCGGCCCGGTGGTCGCGTCGGATTCGCCCGCGGTCCTGGCGTCGGACAGGAATTCCTGCCAGGTCCGCACGCCGTCGGTGTCGACGGTCGCGGCGTCGGCGCTGCTGCGCTCCTGGTCGCAGAAGTCCAGGTAACTACCCGGGTTCGATTGTGGCGGTTGGTTTTTCGGGTCGAGTGCGGCGGCGTAGAACTGCCGCAGCTCGCTGCCGATGGTGATGGTCGAATAACCGTCCAGGATGGAGTGGTCGGCGGCGATGACCACGGTGAAACCGCCGCGGTTGGCGATGGTGACGCAGACGTAGGCCGGCCACCGGCTCGGTGCGGTGCCCTGATCCAGCAGGCCCTGGACCAGGTGATAGGTGGAGATGGTCGAGGTCGGTCGTCCGGCGTCGACGGCGTGCACCCGGATCTCGCCGGGCGGAAGGGTGTAGCGCGCCGGTTTGCCGCCCTCGATGGTGACGTGGCTGCGCAGCCCCTCGTGCCGGTCGATCCAGGCGTCGAGCGCACCGCGCCACGCCTGCGGGTCCAGCGGACCGTCGATGCGGAACGCGTGGCCCAGCCAGTAGTGTCGTTGATCTCGAATTCTGCTGTGCTCCAAGGCATCTCGCAGATGATGCTCGTGGTTGTAGGACACCGCCCTGTTGTCGCGCGGCCAGTCCGCCCAGTGCCTGCGGGCGGTCGGCTGCCACTCGATGACGTGGCCGGCCGACAAGGGGTAGTCGGCCAGTTCGATGAATTCCATGACGCACCTTCAGCTGCCCATCGGTAATTCTTTGCAGAGTCCGGATTACCGATCCGAAAATAGTGACAGTTTTTTTCACATCCGAGAAGCGGGGCTGCGGTCGGGTTTCAACCCCTGGACGTCGTCGTCTGGTTCGGAATGAGAAAACCATAAGAGATTTCAAAGCGTTATGTGACGGTGAGGTGAGTCACCGGTATTTACACCGCAAACGCGGGAAACGGCGCCGGGACGGACCGAATGGTCTGTCGCAGCGCCGTGGCCTGCAAAGATGTGAAGCGAGGCTTATTAAGTTAGCTGGAAGTGTGCTGAAATCGGTGGCGCACCTCACCTGAAATTCATCATAGCTATACCGAAACGTTACAGGCGCAAGCCCATAAAAGTGAGGTGGCTCGCAGTCGAAACTGCTGGTCGGCTAGCTGTTGTGGGTTGAGGCAAGTGTTGTTGCCTTGACCAGCTGCGATGGTCCTGTGATCTCCGAGTGTGACCCGCTTCGGGCTGCCAGCAAACCGGATAAATCGGTTGAAATGGACATAATGGATGCTCGGATTCGCTCGCGATCCGCAATCATCGGGCCGTTGTCTGGTGTCGATCGGTGAAATACCTGGCGCAACTTTATTTCCATCTGAATGGTTTTGGCCGGGACCAGCAATTTCTCGTTTTCGCCTTTTTGCTCAATATGCTCGAGCGGCCGGCGAGGTCTAGGGGGCGAAATCTGCGGACTCCAACCGCCGGGCGAGCCGGGCGGCGGAGAGCGTCATCGCGTCGGCGGGCCGGTGCGGATCGAGTCCGGTGAGCTCGTGCACCCGCGACAGCCGGTAGGTCACGGTGTTGCGGTGCACGTTCAACTGGCGCGCGGTGGCCAGCTGGTTGAACCCGCTGTCCACGAACACCTCCAGCGTCTCCGCCAGCAGCGGCTGGGCGTCGAGCGGCGCGAGCACCGCGGCCAGTCCGGGCCGGGCCGCATCGCTCACCGCGACCGTGTACTCGAACTGCAGATGTTGCCTGCGGCACAACACTTCTCGATGGGCCAGGCAGCGGCCCAGCTCGGCGAGCACCCGCGCCTCGTGGAACATCACCGGAATCGCCTCGCGGGAATGCGCGGCCCCGACGCCGACCCAGTAGGGCGGCGGCCCGGCCTGCGCCGCGGGCAGGCGCCCGAGCAGCGCGGCCTCGGTCGCGGTGCCGTCGTCGCCGGGCTGCAGCGGGATGAGCGCGGTCCAACCGCCCGCGTCCAGCCGCAGGAAGACGCCGGGAATCGCCTCCACCCGGTGCCGCAGCGCCGATGCGGGCCCGCCGCGCGTGCCCGCCAGCCGGAACACCGCGACGAGGAAGGAATCGGCCACCGGGATCACCGGATCGTTCACCCACTCCACCGGATCCTGGCCGGATAGCAGCGCGTCGGCGATGCCGCGGCGGCGTTCCAGCAGATCCCAGCGCGGATCGTGCACGCGCTGGGAGGCGGCCGTCGAGATCCGGGTGATGATCAGCGTGACGTACTTCAACAGCGCCACCGATACGTCGAGCATCAGCTCGCGCTCACTCGGCGTCGCCACCGAACGCAGCCGCTCCCAGAGGAAGGCCGCGCCGAGCCGGTAGCGGTCGAGCACCTCGGCCAGCGGGGTGCCGTCGCGCAACCGGTCCATCGCCAGCTCGACCAGCTCCCTGCTGTCCTCCTCGCTGGGCTCGACGCCACGGCGTAGATACTCGAAGAAGAGGTCGACGTTCAGCTTGGTTCCGCGCGCGAAATCGGTCTCGACCAGCGATTGCGGCATCTTCTGGTACGGCGGCAGCGCGGTGTAGAACCCCTCGACCATCGCGGCGGCCCGCCGGTGGAGGTCGTCGAACACCCGGGTCCGCGATGGCATCATATGGTTCCCCAGTCTCGGACTAGCTCGAGTACAGCGCCTCGATGGTATCCGTATAGTTTGCGGTGATCGGCTTACGTCGCAACTTCCCCGTAGCGGTCAGATAGTCGCCGCCGTTCTCCCAGATGTCCGGCAGCACCGCGTACTTCCTGATCTGTTCGACCCTGGACAGCCTGCGGTTGGCCGCCGCGACACCGTCCTCGATCGCGGCGAGCACCCGCCGGTCGCGCGCCAGCTCGGCCACCGAATTGGCCGCGATGCCGTTGCGCTCGGCGAATGCCGCGGCCAGCTCCGGGTCGAGCAGGATGAGTGCGGTGTTGAACGGGCGCTCATCGCCGATCGCGACGACGGTGCCCGCCAGGGGGGTGGTCTCGGCGACGGTGTTCTCGATATTCGACGGCGACATATTCTTGCCCGCCGCGTTGATGATCAGCTCCTTCTTGCGGTCGATGATCGAGAGGTAGCCGTCGGCATCGAAGCGGCCGATATCGCCGGTGTGCAGCCAACCCTCGGAATCTATTGCCTCGGCGGTCTTTTCCGGCGCGTTGCGGTAGCCGCGCATCACCATCTTGCCGCGGACGAGCACCTCGCCGTCCGCGGCGAGCCGCACCTCGGCGCCCGGCAGCGGCGTGCCGACGGTGCCGATCTTCACCCTTTCCGGACCGTTGAGCGTTGCGCCCGCGGTGCATTCGGTCATGCCGTACCCCTCACACAACGGCAGTCCGAGCGCGAGGAAGAACTCGTGCACCTCGGGCGGAATGGCGACCGATCCGGTCACCGCGACCCGGACCTTATCGAGGCCGAGCCGGAACAGGATGGGGGACAGCACGATTCGATCGGCCAATCGGTACTGTACGCGGTTGCCCAGTCCGGGTGCGCGGCCGTCGGAGATCGCGCGCACCCGGGCGCGGCCGACACCGATGGCCCAGTGGATGAGCGCGCGCCGGACCGGATTCTCCGCGGCGAACCGTTCCTCCAGCGCGCCTTTGACTTTCACCCACACCCTCGGCACGCCGAGGAACACGGTCGGGTGCACGGCGGTCAGCGCCTCGGCCACCTGCTTGAAATCCGGGACGGTGGTGATCTCGCCGCCCTCCTGCATCGTCAGATAGTGCGCGAACCAGCGGTTGGCCGCATGCGCGTCCGGCAGGTAGGAGATCACCCGGTCGTCGGGGCCTCCGCCACCGAATTGCTCGATGATGCGGGCGTTTTCGAGGAAATTCGTGTGGGTGAGCTCGACGCCCTTCGGCGGGCCGGTGGTGCCGGAGGTGTACACGATGGTCAGCAGATCGTCCGGCTGCACCTTGCGCCAGGTCGCGTCGAAGTCGAAATCCTTTGCCGGATTCGCTATTACGTCGTCCAGCGCGACGGTGCCCGCGGGCGCGCCGTCGACACAGATGATGTGCTCGACGATGGAGCCCTGCTCGGCCGCCAGCGCTACCGCATCGAGAACCCTTGGTACGAACTGGGTTTCGCAGATCACCGTCTTATTGCCCGCATTGCCGAACTGGTATGCGAGCAGCTCCGGCGGATTGGTGTTGTATACCGAGAACGGTGTCGCGCCGGTGTGCAGCACCCCGGTGTCGCAGAGGTGGAATTCCGGCCGGTTGGTCAGCATCAGCGCCACCGTTTCGCCAGGGCCGATGCCGAGCCCGGCCAGCCCAGCCGCGATATCGCGGACGCGGTCGCCGTATTCGCGCCAGGTGAGCGTCTGCGTGCCGTCGTAGCTGCGGATCGCCACCGCGTCGGCGTACCGCGCGACATTCGCCTGGAATGCGGCACATAGCGTGTCCGGGCGGGTGCGCGCCGCCGGGACCTTCGATGAAACCAAGGACCTGACCTCTTGTTCGAGAAATTGGGTGAGGTCACGACAGGGGCGACCTCATCGTCTGTTATCAGCACAACGCATGACGGCACGGGCGCGCTAGCGGCAAACGCCAAGAGTGTTGCGCGCCGGATTGTGCACTCGACCAAAGTCGGCAGGATGCCGGATTCGGCCGACCGGAGTTGGTTCGACTGCCCGACAGCGCGATTGGCGTACCGCGCGGTCCGGGCATCGATTCGCATCCGGTGCGGGCGTCAGGAGTCGTATCGTGAAATGCGGCGAGCAGAACCCTCGTTCGCCTCGCCGAACCGCGGGAAAGCGCCGGGCGTCAGCGAGGAGAAAATCGTGCCGAATCCAACCACCGACGGGATAGTCGAATACATCAGCACCGAGGAAGTCGAATACGTCGATATCCGCTTCTGCGACGTTCCCGGTGTGCAGCAACACTTTTCGATTCCGGCCAGCGGATTCGGCCCGGATCTCGTCGACAACGGGGTCGCCTTCGACGGCTCGTCGGTGCGCGGCTTCCAATCCATCCACGAATCCGACATGCTGCTGTTCCCGGATCTGCGCACCGCACAGCTCGATCCGTTCCGGCAGGCGAAAACGCTGAACATCAACTGTTTCGTGCACGACCCGAACACCCGCGAGGCCTACAGTCGCGATCCGCGCAACGTCGCACGCAAAGCCGAGGAGTACCTGCGCAGCACCGGCGTCGCCGACACCGCGTATTTCGGCCCGGAGGCGGAGTTCTACATCTTCGACGCGGTTCGCTACGACACCACCATGAACGGCGCTTTCTACGAGGTGGATTCGGCGTCGGCGGATTGGAACACCGGCGCGAAGTACAACCCGGACGGCACCCTGAATCGCGGCTACAAGGTACGCCCCAAAGGCGGCTATTTCCCGGTGGCGCCCTATGACGCCGATGTCGACGTGCGCGACAGCATGTGCACCAATCTGCAGCGGGCCGGTTTCGAACTGGAGAAGGGCCATCATGAGGTCGGCACCGCGGGGCAGGCCGAGATCAACTACCGTTTCAACACTTTGCTGGCCGCCGCCGACGATCTGCAGCTGTACAAGTACATCGTGAAGAACACCGCGTGGCAGTCCGGCAAGACGGTGACGTTCATGCCCAAACCGCTGTTCGGCGACAACGGTTCCGGTATGCACGTGCACCAATCCCTGTGGAAGGACGGCTCGCCGCTGTTCTACGACGAGCAGGGGTATGCCGGATTGTCCGATCTGGCACGGCATTACATCGGCGGCCTGCTGCTGCACGCGTCATCGCTGCTCGCCTTCACCAACCCGACCGTGAATTCCTACAAGCGGCTGGTTCCCGGGTTCGAGGCGCCGGTGAACCTGGTCTACTCACAGCGCAATCGCTCTGCGGCCGTTCGTATTCCGGTCACCGGCACGAATCCGCGGGCCAAGCGGTTGGAGTTCCGCTGCCCGGATTCGTCGGGCAATCCGTATCTGTCCTTCGCGGCGATGATGATGGCCGGGCTGGACGGCATCAAGAACAAGATCGAACCCGCCCAGCCCATCGATAAGGATCTCTACGAGCTCAGCCCGGAGGAGTCCGCCGAGGTCACCCAGACCCCGGCGAGCCTGGAATCGGTGATCGCCCGGCTGGAGGCCGACCACGACTACCTGACCGAGGGCAATGTCTTCACCGAGGATCTGATCGAGACCTGGATCCGGCTCAAGCGCGACACCGAAATCGCCGAAATCAACGTCCGCCCACACCCTTACGAATTCGAACTCTACTTCGACGTGTAGGTCGATTCGCGAGGGCGCAGCAGGTCTCCGACGATCGTGTCGCGGTCCAGCGGTACGCCGAGGCTGCGGGCATTGCCCTCGAAGAGGGCGAATACGGATTCGGTGAGGATGCCCTCGATTTGGTCGGAGGTCAGTACCGGATCGGCCTCGGCGCGCCAGTCGTTCACCACGCCGTCGACGAAGCCGATGATGCCGAAGGCCATCGGGCGGGCGCGGGCCGGATCGATGCCGGAGCGGGCGAGCGCGACCGCGAACAGGTCGGCCAGGCGGGTGCCGATGCGATCCTTGGCCCCGGCGATGGGGTCGTTCGAATTCCCTTGGGGCGCGGCGTTTCCGAGGAAGCGATGCAGGTTCGGATGTTCGGCGACCCAGCGCACGTAGGTGCCGACGGCGCCGCGCACCGCATCGCGCACGGTGCCGCCGGGATGCAGGGTCGGCATCAGCTCGGCCAGCAGCGATTCCAGGATGCGGCGGCGGATCTGCTCGTCGAGATCGGGGCGGCCGTCGAAGTGCCGGTAGACCACGGTGCGCGGCAGCCGCAGCTGCTCGGCGATCTGCTGCACCGAGACCCCGACGCCCGCGGTCTCGATGGCGGTGATCGCGGCGTCGATGACCTCGCCGCGCCTGCGCGCCTTATGTCCGGTCCAGCGGGCGGCGCGGCCGTCGGTACCGGGCTTTTCGCTGGTCGTGGTCACAGGAATCACGATACTCGCCCAGCTATTGACCGGTACAGTGTGTATCACTAATCTGTCTGTAACAGCTTGTATCGGTTATTCGAGAGTCGGAGAGCTGGCCATGGGCAACGAAGCCGCAACCATCGCGCAGGAATCCTTCGCGCAGCGACTACTCGCCGGATCGGTGAAGAAGTCGTACGACCCGGTCGTCGATATGGACTGGGACGCGCCGCTGGATCCGGACAAACTGTTCCTGCCCGCCGAGGTGGTCTCGCTGTACGGCACCGAGCTGTGGGAGGCGATGACCCCGCAGCAGCGGCGCGAGCTGTCCCGCCAGGAGCTGGCCAACGTGCTGTCCATCGGCATCTGGTTCGAGAATCTGCTGAACCGCCTGCTGCTGCGCGAACTGCTCGCCGGCGATCCGACCACCAGGCATTCGCACTACACGCTCACCGAGATGGGCGACGAATGCCGGCACATGATGATGTTCGGCAAGCTGATCGATCGCATCGAGGCCCGCCCGTACTGGCCGCGCCGCGGCGGCAGGTTCGCTATCGGTGTGCTGCCGCTGTTCCTGCGCGGTTCGATGACCTGGGTCGGCGCGCTGGTCGGCGAGGAGATCTTCGACGCGCTGCAGCGCCGGACGCTCGACGATCCGCAGTTGCAGCCCTTGGTATCTCGCGCCATGCGCATCCACGTCACCGAGGAGGCGCGGCATATCGGCTTCGCCCGCGACGCGCTGGCCCGGCGGGTGCCCACCATGTCGCGGGCCGAGCTGGCGTACACGAAACTCTGTGTGGCCGTTGCGGCTCCGCTGTTCGTCTATCTGATGACCAACCGGCACATGTATACCCGCGCCGGGCTGGACGGCCGGGCCGCCCGCCGGATCGCCGTCCAGAATCCGTTCGCCAAGCGCGCTTTGGGCGTCGGCGCCGCCAACCTCGGTCAGTTCCTCGACAAGCAGGGGCTGATCGGGCCGGTCGGCAAGTGGATCTGGCGGCGCAGGGGCTTGTGGGCATGAGCGCCGATGAGCCCGAAATCCTGGTTGTCGGAGCGGGTTTCGGCGGTATCGGGATGGCGGCCGAGCTGCGCCGGGCCGGTATCGACGACTTCGTGATCCTGGAGCAGGGCGACGATGCTGTGCCTCGCGCGGCGGACAAGTACGACATCGCGCGGCATATCCGCTTCCGGTCGGAGGTAGTCGCACTCGATTTCGACGACGCCGAGGACCGGTGGTCGGTGCGCACCGCCGAAAACGCACTGTGGCGGCCACGAGTGGTCGTGCTGGCGCCCGGAACGGGGTACGAGCCCGCATTTCCGGCCTTCCCGGGACGATATTCGTTCCGCGGCACCAGCTTTCACGCCGCGCGCTGGAACGACGGCATCGACTGTATCGGCAAGCGGGTGGCGGTCGTCGGGAGCGGCGCGCTGGAATTCCTGCCGGAGCTGGCGAAACAGGCTGCGCGCGTTGCGATATTCCAGCCTGCGGCACCTAAGTCGTTGCGGCACGGGCTGTTCGAGCGCACACCAGGTGTGCGGCGGCTCTCCCGGTGGATATCCGGAAAATACGATCCGATTGCCCGGCACGATAATGCCGAATTGGTTACGGATCCGATCGTGCGGATAACCGAATCGGGTATCGCCACCGCCGACGGCCGGGAACGGGAATTCGACGCCATCGTCTACGGAACCGTATTCGGGATCACCGACCGATTCGCCGATCGACATCTCGTCGGCGCGAATGGGCTGACCATTCAACAGGCGTGGCGCGATGGCCCGGAAGGGTTTCTCGGCGTCGCCGTGCACGGATTCCCCAATCTTTTCCTGATCGCGGGTCCGAATTACGGTGGCGGGCGATCCGGCCTTTCCGTGATCGAGGCGCAGGCCCGCTATATCCGCCGATGCATCGAACGGATGCGGCTGACCGCGAGCACCCGGATGGAGGTGCGCGCCGCGACCCAGCACGAATTCAACCGGCGGATGCGGGCGAAATCCGCGGACGGGTTTCACAATTCGGGCGATCGGTGCCAGGACGAGCAGGGGCGCGGCCTGACGGCCTGGCCCGGATCCACCGGGTCCTACCTGCGCACCCTGCGTCGATTCGATCCGAACCACTACGAGCTCACCGTGCCCGTCGATCGGGAACCCGCACACGAATACGCGGGCCCGGCGCTGCTCGACGCACCGGGTTCGGTGCTGCCGGTGGAGGTGGCGCTGAGCGGTCACCCGGACCCGACCGACGGCCTATACCACTGGTATGGACGGATATCCGCGACCACCGGTTCCGATTTGCCCGATCCGGGTCGGTCCGAAGTATTTCTCACCATTCCCGGCGGCGCCGCGACCCCCGCCCGCCTGCAGGAACGGGATCCGTGGGGGAATCTGCGCATCGTCGGCGTCGGCGTGCCGCCATACCCGTTGGAGCCAGCGGAGATCCGCAGTTCCTAGGGTTAACCGTGTCTTAACCCCGTAGCGTATTGATATGACGCTCAACGTCGCCGCGACCTGTATAGTCCCGGTGCGGCGGGAGGACTCGCCCCAGTTACGGAGGGAGTCCGGGCAATGACCGCATACAGGGCACGGTGGCTCGCAGCGTCGATGGTCAGCGGGGGCGGAAATTCCGGACGCACCGTCGAGTGCAGTGGTTCCGCGTTCGCGCCCGGGCCGGTTCCCGGCCCGATATCTGCGTCGTATCCTGTTGTGCCCCACCCGATCCGGGCATTGACGCGACAATTCGTCCTGCCCGTCTGCTGGGCCATGCGCGAAAGCAGTACCGTCGCGGCGGGCTGACCCCGTCGCGATCCGAGGAAAAAAACGATTTCGGCCGCCGGCTCTTCCGGACGGCCAAGCCATGGTTCCGCATCGACCTGTGCGGAATCACCGTCATCTCAGCTGACAAGGGGTTCGTGTGGAAGTCGATGAGTTGGTCGTGGTCGCCGATCACAGTTCGACGGAAGGCAGCAGGAACGTGCTTGCGGGAGCGGCCGAATCGCTCACCGGACGCCCGCCGCGGCTGATCGACGCCCGATATTTCATGACCGGCGGCGGTGGCCGGGTCCGGTTGCTCGACGGCATGCTGCGCCTGGAGGTGCCGTCCGAAAACCTCGCCATCACAGCGTCGGCGGTCGTCGTCTACGAGATCCCGCCCGAACTGCGGACCGGGCTCGCGCCGTTCCAACATCAGCTGCGCCGGTTCGGGGCTCGTTCGCTCGGCACGGACGTCGAGGCGTGGCAGATCGCCACGGACAAGCACCTCACCGTGGAGCGGCTCGCCGCCGCCGGTGTCGGGCAGATGGAATCGGTGGGCTCCCGCGACGCCGGACCGGGCGGCATGGTCGCCGCGTTCGAGCGGCTCGGCGGCGACGTCTGGGCCCGGCCGACCACCGGCACCTGCGGTGAAGACGTCTTCCACGTCACCAGTTACGACCAGCTCGACGAGGTGGCCGGATTCTACGACCGGTTCGGTCAGGATTGGCTGATCTCCAGGGACGCAGGCAATTTCGACGCGGCAGGCCATCGCCACCAGTACCGGGTGGTCGTGCTGGAGGGCCGGGTGCTGCGCGCGGCCGAACACGTCCAGCTCGACCCGGACGCACCGTGCAATGTCGCGCGCGGCGCGGTATCGACGGCCGTCCCGCTGCACGAGCTGCCGCCCGGCGTCGCCGAATTGGGTATCGCCGCCACCGAGGCGCTCGGCCTGCCGTTCGCCGGTGTCGACCTCGCGCCGGAGAGCGGGGGTGTGGTTTTCGAGGTGAACGTGCATCCGCGGATCAGCCCGAAATCCGCGGTGGACGTGGCGATTCCGTATCTGATGGCGCATCTGGCCCGGCCGGGCACCATTGCGCCGGAGGCGGAGCTGGCCACCGAATTCGTTTGCTAGCCAAGACAATTCAGTGCCGGTGCAGTTCGGCGGCGAGCGCGACCAGTTCGGGTAGGTAGTCGCCGTCGGTGCGGGCGAAGCGCAGCGCCGCATCCAGCGGGAAGGCGCGCACCTCGACGATCTGTTCGGCGTCGGGCGGATTGGTCGGCGTCGCGGTGAGCGCGACGTCGACCGCGACCCACAGCCAGGCCTTGTTCGGGTGCGGATGCCAATCCCGGTACGGCACAGGGTCGTTGGCGGTGGCGTAATGGGCGCCCAGCCAGGTCGGCGGACCCGTCGGCCGTGCGCCCGCCTCCTCCAGGAGTTCCCTGGCGAGACAGTCCTCGATGGATTCGTGCTGTTCGCGGGTGCCGCCGGGCAGCAGCCAGCGGTCGCGGTCGTCGCGGCACAGCACCACCTCGGCGCCGGTGAAGCACACCGCGTGCACGTTGGTGACCAACTCGTCGGGCGGTGGGTCGGTGGAGAATTGGACGTCGAGATTGCCCCATGCCCAATGGGTCGGCCGGTGCAGCAGCGGATATCGCTCGGCGTAGCTCACGACTCGACCGTATCGGGTCGCGGTGCGGCGGTTGCTATTCGGTACCGCCGATCTGTAGATGCAGATGTGTGCGGTAGCGCCTGCGCCGGTGCGGCGCCACCGGGCATCCGGGATGATCCGGATGCCGGATGAGGCTCGGCTCGCCGATAGCGGTCGGCAGGCCCGCCGGATCGGGGCCGGTGGAGCGGTCCTGCCACTCACCGGCCGCGAAATCGTAGACGCTGCGGAAGAAGTCGGCGACGAACATATCGCCGTCCGGATCGCCGAGCGGATGCGCGTCCGGTTCGTCGAGGCGGTAGCGCAGCGGTGGCCCGGCGTGCGCGGGCCAGTCGCCGCCCGGGGTGGCGGCGGTGGCGACGCCACCCCAGTGGTCGGCCACCGTGATCCGGCGGCGCACCTCCCCGACGCGCATGACGACGCCCGCGACATCGATCGCGCGGCCGGTGCGGTGGCTCTCGCGCAGTGCCGCGCAGTGCCCGCCCGGGTCGAGCAGCAGTTCGGTGACGCCGAAATTGTCCCGGAGGAATTCGGTGAACCTGATGAGCGCCAATGCGTTTCGTGGATCGAGCAGGCCCGGCCGGTAGGGCGCGCCCGCGGTGTCGTGCAACCGGACGCCCGCGATGATCCCGGGTGTGTGCGGGCCGAGACCGTCCAGTAGCACCCCGTTCGCCGTCGACGGTTCGGCGAGACGAATTACCTGTTCGTTCGCCAGCTTCCGTAGCCGCGCGTATGCCGCGGCACTACTCATCGCACGCGCCGGACCCGGCATGGCGCACCTCCCGATCACCTGTGCGCCACCCGAAACCCGGTGACGCGTACCGAGGATCGGACAGGCGCGCGGAAAGGACACGAGTAGCGGTCTACTCGTGTTCGGGTCCCGCTCTACTCGGCGACGGGCCGGCGATCGGTCGGGGGCCTGCCGCGATAGCGCCCGGCGTTATGAATCACCCTGCGATTGCGCGGTATTCGCGGCCAGTGCGGCCATGCCGCTCGCCACCTTCGCGCGCACCTCGGCGGCCGGTATCGAGTCGGCGGTGCATCCGGTGAGCGCCGCCGCGTAGCACGCGCGGGCGGTATCGAATTCGCCGAGTTGCCGGGCCAGGTCGCCGAGACCACGCTGGGCGTCGGCGAACATCTCGGCCGAGCCGACCGTGTGGGCGGCGCGGCCCGCCCGTTCGTAATCCGCACGCGCCGCGGGGAAATCGCCCGCGGCGGTGCGGGCGTCGGCGCGGCGAATCAGCAGATCGGCCGAATCCTCCACGGTGCCCAGCTGTTCCGCGAGCCCGATGGCCTCGTCGGCCAGCGCCAGGCTTTGCGCCAGCGCGCCGTCGCGCTGGGCCGCCGCCGAAAGTTTGTCCAGAGCCGAGGCCATACCCCAGCGATCGCCCACGGTCCGGAATTCCGCCAGGGCCGTGGTGAATTCGGCGCGCGCGGCCGCTTCGTCGCCGAAGTACTGGTGGCGCAGGCCGGTGCCGAGCCGCAGCAGGCCCTGTGACCAGGGATCGGTGTCGAAAAGGTCGCGCTGGGTTTCGGGATCACCATCGGGATCGACGATCGATCCGGCGACCATGGCGAGCATCAGCACGGCATGCGGCAGGCGCAGTGGGCGTTTCGCGGCCAGCAGGGCGCGCGCCGCGTATGCGAGTTCGGCCGGACCCGCCGCACCGCCCGCGGCGGCCATCGTGATGCACAGCGCGTATTCGGCTGCGGGGAAGCCGGTTTCGCTGTTCGCCAGGGTGGCGGCGATGCGGGCGGCCGGTTCGGCCGCCGCCGAGCGCAGGCCGCGCAGCCACAGATACCAGGACAGATCCGGCGCAAGCCGCCCGCCGAGCTCCGGATCGTTGTCGGCACACCAGCGCAGCGCCGCGAGCAGATTGCCGTGTTCGGCGGTGAGCCTGGCCAGTGCCGGGAGCTGGTCCGCGCCGCGCAGCAGCGGATCGGTCACGGCCGCGAGCCGCGCGAAATGCGTTGCGTGGGTGCGCTGGAAGCGTTCCCGCTCACCCGAGGCGGTTAGCTGCTCGGCACCGAACTCGCGAATCGTCTCGAGCATGCGATAGCGGCCGTCGGTCGCTTCGACGAGGGATTTCTCCACCAGGCCGGTGAGCAGGTCGTCGGTATCCGGTACGGCACAGATCTGTTCGGCATCGGCCAACGTGCAGCCGCCCGCGAATACGGTCAGCCGCCGGGCGAGCGTGCGCTCGGCGGAATCCAGGAGCTCCCAACTCCATTCGACGACGCCGCGCAGGGTGCGGTGCCGGGGCGCGGCGGTACGGCCGCCGCGGGCAAGCAGCCGGAAGCGATCGGTGAGTCGCGCCTCGATCTCGTCCAGCGACAGCGCGCGCAGTCGGGCGGCGGCGAGTTCGATGGCCAGCGGCAGTCCGTCGAGTGCGGCGCAGATGCGTCGCACGGCGGCGACCGTCCTCGAGTCGAGCGTGAAACCGGGACCGGCGGCCGACGCGCGCTCGGCGAAGAGTGCCACCGCCGCACGTCGCGCGGCGGTGTCCGGGTCATCGTCCGGGCCGCCGACATCCAATTGTCCTACGGGGAACAGTAATTCGCCGGTGATGCCGAGCGCCTCCCGGCTGGTGGCCAGCACCCGGAGGCCGGGGCACGCGGTGAGCAGCCGGTGCGTCAACGCGGCGACGGCGGCGACGATGTGCTCGCAGTTGTCCAGGACGAGCAGCAGGGCGCGGCCGGAAAGGGCTGCCGTGAGCCTGGTTTCGATATCGGCGGCCGCGGCCCGGACGCCCGCCGCGGTCGCGACCGCGTGCACGACCTGATCATCCGCGGCCACGACGGTGAGATCGACGAAACACACGTCGCCGGGGCTCCACTCGGCCGCCGCGATGGCGAGCCGGGTCTTGCCGGTACCGCCCGGCCCGGTCAGGGTGACCAGTCTGGTTCTACCGAATGCCGTTGCCAGGCGCGATAATTCGTCATCACGGCCGATGATTTCGGTCAGCTGGGCGGGCAGTGTCCGGCTGCGCGCCGGTGCGGCCGATTCGCCGCGCAGCACCTCGAGATGGGCAGCGGCCAATTCCGGGCCCGGATCCGCACCGAGCTCCGTCGCGAGCAATTCCCGGCCCGCCTCGAAGACCGCCAGCGCGTCGGCCTGTCGGCCATCGGCGGCCAGGGCGCGAACGAGCAGAGCTCGTGCACGTTCCCGAAGCGGTTGGGCAGCAACGATTTCGGTGAAATCATCGATGACCCACCCGGCCTCGCCGAGCGCCATCGCGGCCGCGGCCCTGTCCTCCTGCGCGGTGAGCTTCGCCTCGGTGAGCCGGGTGACCTGCACATCGGCGAACGGCATGTCGCGGACGTCGGCCAGCGCCGGACCGCGCCACAGCCCGAGCGCCTCGTCGAGCAGGGCGGCCGCACCGGTCGCATCACCGGCCGCCAGCGCCCGCCGACCGTCGGCGGCGAGGCGGGCGAACCGATGCGCGTCCACCGCATCGGGATCCACCGCCAGCCGATACCCGGCGCCCTCCGCGACCACCTCCACCGCATGATCCCGCAGCACCCGCCGCAGCCGGGAAACCTGCGACTGCAACGCATGTCCCGCGTCCGCAGGGACATCCACCCCATACAACCCATCTATCAACGCATCCCGGCCGACCGTGCGCCCGGCCTCCAGCGCCAACATCGCCAACAACGCCCGCACCCGCGGCCCACCCACCGCCACCACAGCCCCATCCGACCGCATCACCAGCACGGCACCGAGAACCCCGAACACATCAACTTCCCATCGGCCCGGCAACGCACACGCGCACGAGTATGCACTCGACCCACCCAGTCAGGCATCCGGTGGTCGCCCCGTCACCGCACCCGATGGGCGAGCCGAACAACAGCCTCGGCTCGTGGGCGGGTTCTGCGCGCTGCCGTGGATTGTGCGTTGGCGAACGAACACCTCGGCTTGTGGGCGAGTTCCGCGCTGCCGTGGGTTGTGCGTTGGCGAACGAACACCTCGGCTTGTGGGCGAGTTCCGCGCTGCCGTGGGATGTGCGTTGGCGGAGGAGCGCTCCGGCTTGCGGGCGGGTTCAGCGCGCTGCTGCGTGATGTGTGTCGGCGGAGGAACACCTCCGCTCATGGCGAGTTCCGGGCGTTACCGCGGGCGGCGCTGCCCCTTTCAGATAGATCGCGCCGCCTGCATGCGAGCTGGTGCCAGGTCGGGCGGATACGCATCGCGGTCCGCCGTAGGCGCACGCTCGGTGCTCCCAGGCGTCACGCGCCGGTGAGCGCCGGTGAGTGGACGGTGCGCGTTCGGTGAGCGCTGTCGATGAATGTGGTTCGCGGAACGGATCATCCATCGCAGAGGAGTTCGAAATGTCAACGCTCACCGGCAAAACCGCTCTCGTCACCGGCGGGTCGCGCGGAATCGGGCGCGCGGTCGCGCTGCGGTTGGCCGCCGAAGGCGCGCTGGTTGTCGTGCATTACGGCGGCAATGCCGAGGCCGCGGCGCGGACGGTCGGCGAGATACAGGCGGGCGGTGGGCGCGCCTTCGCGGTGCGGGCCGAATTCGGCACGCCCGACGGCATCGATGCGCTGTTCGACGGGCTGGCGGCGGGTCTGTCCGGGCAACGGCTGGACATTCTGGTGAATAACGCGGGCGGCGGTGGGAACGGCGGTTCGCTCGGGCAGCTCACCCCGGCCGAGGTGGACCGGTTGTTCGCGGTGAACGTGTCCGCGCCGCTGTTCGTCACCCAGCGGGCGGTGCCGCTGCTGCGTGACGGCGGTCGCGTGGTGAACATCTCCTCGATCGCGCCGCGGGTGGCCGCGCCGTCGCAGGTGGCGTATGCGATGACCAAGGGCGCGATCGATGTGATGACGAAAACCCTTGCGGTGGAACTCGGTTCGCGTGGCATCACGGTCAATTCGGTGGCGCCCGGCCCGGTCGAGACGGAAACCATGGCGTCGGTCCTGAACTACGACATGCGCGCGGCGATGGGTGGTATGACCGCGCTCGGCCGGATCGGGCAACCCGCCGATGTCGCCGACGTGATCGCCTTCCTCGTCTCCGATGCCGCCCGCTGGATCACCGGTGACGTGATCGATGTGAGCGGCGGCACCGCGCTGAGCCCGGCGCTCGGCGGACAGTAGCGAACTTCCTTGTTCCCGAGGTGATTTCGCTGGCCGAACAGCGCCGAGCCGCCGCGGAGACGCCGCGACTCGGCGGGTTCAGCGCTCCCGGGCCAGCGCCCGATAGCTCACATTCCACACCCATTCGATCGGTCCGCGTTCGAAGCGCCGCAACCACAGATGCGCGCCGGTCACGATCACCGCGGCGGTGACGAGATAGATCGCGATCGTGAAAGGTACTCGCGCGGTGTCGGACACCCGCGCCGCGAGCCCGAATCCCCAGCCGTAGCACAGGATCGACGCGACCAGATTCTGCAGGATATAGCAGCTGAGCGCGGTCCGGCCGACCTCGGTGAGCCTGCGCCCGACGAATCCGACCCGTGGCCGTCGCAGGTAGAATTCGGCGACCAGCGCGAGAATCCCCAGCGAGACGAACGGCGCGGTGCCGTATCTGGTGAACGCCATCGCGTCACCGCCGACCAGCACGCCGACGAGCAGGTCGACGGGCAGTGCGATCCCGAAGCCGATCGCCATGAACCGCTTGCGGATCCGCGACCCCTCGACGCGGAACACGCCCTTGCGATATAGGAACGCGCCGGTGAGGAACAGCGCGATCGACATGGCGGAGATGAATACCGGCTCGAACCGGAAGGTGCCGAGGTGCGTCAACCGGAAGCCGACGAGATCCCAGAAGGAGCCGTCCGCATAGGGATTCGGGTCCAACGGTTGGGCGGGTTTCGACTGCTGTGGCGCGAATATCATGCCCGCCGCGACGACGGTCAGAATCGCGATGTGCACGGCTGCCGTGTGCATCAGCCAGCGGCGTTGTGCCCGTTCACTTTTCGCGATAATGAAGGCGACGATCAGACCGGTGACCGCGTAGCCCGTCAGCACATCGAATTCGGCGATGAACAGGAAGTTCAGCAGCCCGTCGAGCAGTAGCAGCCCGGCTCGCCACGGGTAGTTCCCCGGCCAGCGCCGTCCGGCCCGGCGCGCCGAATTCTGTTGGATGGCAAGGCCGATGCCGAACATGACGGTGAGCAGTCCGAGGAACTTGCCCTGGACCAGTTGCTGAAGCACCCGCTCGACCCAGATCCAGCCGTGCGCGGACCGATCGACGTCGTGCAGATATCCGATCATGCCCTCGGGGTTGGCGAGGATCCAGATATTGGTGCCGAGCGTGCCGAGTATCGCGATGCCGCGCAGCACATCGAGCGTCGCCAAGCGGGACGCGACGCCACCCGTGCTCGCGGGCGCGACACCCTGGTGCCCGCCGGGAGCGGAGACGGTCGATTCGGTCATGCCGTCGACTATCTCGGCCGCGCACCGGAACCCGTATCCTCCGGAAGTACCACCGCGAGGATGATTGCCGAATCCATATGCGCGGGCTTGCGGCGGCATCGCGCTACGCGTACCTACGCATTCGCTTCGGCCATGCGCGGTCTGAGGACGGCTTTGCCGTCAGCGCCTACTAGGCTCGAACGTATGCAGCGCATCATCGGTATCGAGGTCGAGTACGGCATCTCCACTCCGACGGAGCCGTCGGCCAATCCGATACTCACCTCCACTCAAGCGGTTCTCGCCTACGCCGCCGCGGAGGGGGTGCCGCGCGCGAAGCGGACCCGGTGGGATTACGAGGTGGAATCGCCGCTGCGCGACGCCCGCGGTTTCGATCTGAGCCGGATGAACGGCCCGGCCCCGGTGATCGACGCCGACGAGGTCGGCGCGGCCAACATGATCCTCACCAACGGCGCCCGGCTGTACGTCGACCACGCGCACCCCGAATACTCCGCGCCCGAGGTGACCGATCCGCTGGACGCGGTGATCTGGGACAAGGCGGGCGAGCGCGTCATGGAGGCGGCGGCAAGGCATGCGTCGAGCGTGCCGGGTGCGCCGCGGCTGCAGCTGTACAAGAACAATGTCGACGGCAAGGGCGCCTCCTACGGCGCCCACGAGAACTACCTGATGAGCCGCGACACCCCGTTCAACCAGATCATCGTCGGGCTCACTCCGTTCTTCGTCTCGCGGCAGGTGATCTGCGGTTCCGGCCGGGTCGGCATCGGCCAATCGGGCGATCACGCCGGATTCCAGCTGTCCCAGCGCGCCGACTACATCGAGGTCGAGGTGGGCCTGGAGACCACGCTCAAGCGCGGCATCATCAACACCCGCGACGAACCGCACGCCGACGCCGACAAGTACCGCCGCCTGCACGTGATCATCGGTGACGCGAACCTGGCCGAGATGTCGACCTATCTGAAGGTCGGCAGCACCGCGCTGGTGCTCGATCTGATCGAGGCGGGGGAGGACCTGTCCGATCTGCAACTGGCCCGCCCGGTCACCGCGGTGCACGCGATCAGTCACGATCCGACGCTGCGCGCCACCGTCGCGCTCGCCGACGGCCGCGAGCTGACCGGCCTTGCGCTGCAACGGCTTTACCACGAGCGGGTGGCCAAGTTCATGGATCGCGAAGGTAATGACGATCCGCGCGTACAGGACATCCTGGACAACTGGGCGATGGTGCTGGACCTGCTGGAGCGCGATCCGATGGAGTGCGCGAGCCTGCTCGACTGGCCCGCGAAACTGCGTCTGCTGGAGGGTATGCGCCAGCGCGAAGGCCTGAGCTGGGCCGCCCCGAAACTGCATCTGATGGATCTGCAGTACTCCGATGTGCGCCTGGACAAGGGCCTGTACAACCGCCTGGTAGCCCGCGGTTCGATGAAGCGGCTGATCACCGAGCAGCAGGTGCTCGACGCGATGACCAATCCGCCCACCGACACCAGGGCCTATTTCCGGGGCGAATGCCTGCGCCGCTTCGGCGCCGATATCGCGGCGGCGAGCTGGGATTCGGTGATTTTCGATCTCGGCGGTGATTCGCTGGTCCGAATTCCGACGCTGGAACCCCGCCGCGGCACCAAATCGCATGTCGGCAAGCTGCTCGACGGTGTGGACACCGCCGCCCAACTGGTCGAACAGCTGACAACCTAGCGTTTGCTGTGGCCCGCTCCCGGGTGGAGTGGCGAATGCGACAGCGAACGATTCGGCCGCATATCGGCATGGAATCCGACAAGCTGTCGTTCATGCTGGGTAGTGTTGTTGTACGAGCACGGACATTGCTCATGATCGGGGTCGTGCTCGGCTAGGGCTCCGATCATGATGAGGACTACAGGAGGTCGGCTGCCATGGCACAAGAGCAGACCAAGCGCGCCGGGGGCGGCGACGACGATGAGGGCCTCGACGGCGTCGACGCCGCGGGCCAGGAGCGCCGGGAGAAGCTGGCGGAGGACACCGACGACCTGCTCGACGAGATCGACGATGTGCTCGAGGAGAACGCCGAGGACTTCGTCCGCGCGTATGTTCAGAAGGGCGGCCAGTGACTGCAGGTGACCCCACGCGTCTCCACTTGGGGTACGCCCTCTCATCCTTCTCCGAGTATCTGCGTGAGCACGCGCCGGATCTGTTGCCCGGCAACAGGTTCGGCGCGTTGGATGGTGCGGCCGTGAAGGATATCGCGCCGCACGGCACCACGATCGTCGCGATCAGTTATCGCGGCGGCGTGCTCATCGCGGGCGACCGGCGCGCCACCATGGGAAACCTGTTGGCGCAGCGGGATATCGAGAAGGTGTTCATCACCGACAGCTACTCCGCCTCCGGAATCGCGGGTACCGCGGGCATGGCGGTGGAGATGGTGCGGATTTTCGCGGTGGAGCTGGAGCACTACGAGAAGATCGAGGGCGTCTCGCTGACCTTCGACGGTAAGGCCAACAAACTGTCGAAGATGGTGCGGGACAATCTGCCCATCGCCATGCAGGGTCTGGCCGTCGTGCCGATCCTGGTCGGCTACGACGTGAACGCGACCGATCCGGACCGGGCCGGCCGGATCGTCTCGTTCGACGTGGTGGGTGGCCGCAGCGAGGAGCGATTCGGTTACGCCGCGGTCGGTTCCGGCTCGACGTTCGCCAAATCGTCGTTGAAGAAGTTGTACGCCAAGGGAATTGATCAGGAGCGTGCGCTGCGGATCGCGGTGGAGGCCCTGTTCGACGCGGCCGACGACGACACCGCCACCGGCGGTCCCGACCTGGTTCGCGGGATCTATCCGACGGCGATCGTCATCGATGAGGAGGGTGCGGTCGAGGTGACCGAGGCCCAGCTCGCGGAGATCACCCGCGCGATCGTCGCGGACCGCGAGGCCGCGGAGGAAGGGAGTGCAGGCGCATGACCCTGCCGTACTTCATGTCGGCCGAGCAGATCGTGCGCGACAAGACCGAGCTCGCGCGCAAGGGCATCGCTCGGGGTCGCAGTGTCGTGGTGCTCGTGTACGACAGGGGCGTGCTGTTCGTCGCGGAGAATCCGTCCGCGACGCTGCACAAGGTGAGTGAGCTGTACGACCGGGTCGGTTTCGCCGCGGTCGGCAAGTACAACGAGTTCGAGAGCCTGCGCCGCGGTGGCATTCTGCAGGCCGATCTGCGCGGTTACCAGTACGACCGCCGCGACGTCACGGGGCGGGCGCTGGCCAACGCGTACGCCTCCGCGCTCGGCTCGATCTTCAGCGACCAGATGAAGCCGTACGAGGTGGAGATCTGCGTCGCCGAGGTGGGGTATCCGGAGCAGGATCCGCGTTCGGTGCTCTACCGGATCACCTTCGACGGTTCGATCGTCGACGAGCGCGATTACGTGGTGATGGGCGGTACCACCGAACCCATCGTGACGGCGCTCAAGGCCTCCTACAAACCGGGTCTCGACCTGGCCGGTGCGGTCGGCGTCGCCGTCAAGGCGCTGCAGGCCGGAGCCTCGGAGGGGCCGGAGAAGGAGAAGCGGGTGATCGGGGTGAGCCTGCTGGAGGTGGCCACGCTCGAGCAGGCGCGGCCACGGCGGGCCTTCCGCCGGATCACCAGCGCCCAACTGGAGCAGTTGCTGAATCCGGCCAAGGGTAAGGCGAAGCCGAAGGCTGAGGACACGGAAGCGGAGTAGTCAACCGGCACAACACAATCCCGGGCCCGCGAAACCGGTCGGTCGACCGTGATCGCGGGCCCGTGGTGTGTCAAGGGGCCCACGAGCTCGGGGTCTTGGCAGAATCGGCGAAACCGCCCAAATCGTTGCGAAGACGTATGCATCCCGGTTCTCCGCAGCCCCACGCGACGGTACGACATAGCTGTAATGTCGATAGTGTGCAGCGACGAATCATGGGGATCGAGACCGAATTCGGTGTTACGTGCACCTTCCACGGTCACCGTCGGCTGTCCCCCGACGAGGTAGCCCGGTACCTTTTCCGCCGGGTCGTGTCCTGGGGCCGTAGCTCGAACGTGTTCCTCCGCAACGGTGCTCGGCTCTACCTCGACGTCGGGTCGCATCCGGAGTACGCCACCGCCGAATGCGACAGTCTGCACCAGCTGGTCACCCACGACCGTGCGGGCGAGCGGGTGCTGGAAGAGCTGCTCATCGACGCCGAGCAGCGGCTCGCCGAGGAAGGTATCGGCGGCGATATCTACCTGTTCAAGAACAACACCGATTCGGCGGGCAACTCCTACGGCTGCCACGAGAACTTCCTTGTTGTGCGGGCCGGTGAGTTCTCCCGGATCTCCGATGTGCTGCTGCCGTTCCTGGTCACCCGCCAGCTGATCTGCGGCGCGGGCAAGGTGTTGCAGACGCCGAAGGCCGCCACCTTCTGCCTCTCGCAGCGCGCCGAACACATCTGGGAGGGCGTCTCCTCGGCGACCACGCGGTCGCGGCCGATCATCAACACCCGCGACGAGCCGCACGCCGATGCGGAGAAGTACCGCCGCCTGCATGTCATCGTCGGCGATTCGAATATGTCCGAGACCACCACCATGCTCAAGGTCGGCACCGCCGCCCTGGTGCTGGAGATGATCGAGGCGGGCGTCTCGTTCCGAGACTTCGCGCTGGACAATCCGATTCGCGCCATTCGCGAGGTTTCGCACGATCTCACCGGACGGCGTCCGGTGCGGTTGGCGGGCGGCAGGCAGGCCAGCGCCCTCGACATCCAGCGCGAGTACTACGCCCGCGCCGTCGAGCACCTGCGCAACCGCGACCGCGATCCGCAGATCGACCAGGTCGTCGACCTGTGGGGTCGCACCCTGGACGCGGTGGAGAGTCAGGACTTCGCCAAGGTCGACACCGAGATCGACTGGGTGATCAAGCGCAAACTCTTCCAGCGCTACCAGGACCGCTACAACATGGAGCTGGCCGACCCCAAGATCGCCCAGCTCGATCTGGCCTACCACGACATCAAGCGCGGCCGCGGCGTCTTCGACCTGCTGCAGCGCAAGGGCCTGGCCAAGCGGATCACCGAGGACGAGGCCGTCGACGCCGCGGTGGACACCCCGCCGCAGACCACCAGGGCGAAACTGCGCGGCGACTTCATCACCGCCGCCCAGGAGGCGGGCCGCGACTTCACCGTCGACTGGGTCCACCTCAAGCTGAACGATCAGGCCCAGCGCACCGTGCTCTGCAAGGACCCGTTCCGCTCGGTGGACGAACGAGTCGACCGGCTCATCGCGTCGATGTAGAAAACCGCTTGCCAAGCGTGGCCGTAGCGCTGCATATATGCGCTATGGCCACGATCCGGATTCATGACGTACCCGAAGAGGTTGTCGAGGTGCTCCGTACCTGCGCCGCCGAAGCGGGTATGTCGCTCTCCGCGTATCTGCGGCAGGAATTTATCGCGATAGCGCGACGCCCTCCGAAGATCGAAGTCCCAATTCGTCGCATCTGATCGACGTCGAAGTCTGGAGCTGTTGCGCACTCCGTCACTGACGGTCGCGGCATGCCTCGGAACGGATTCCGGTGGTCGGTGCCGTGTGGCAGGCTGACCGGCGGTAGTGTTGTTGGACGACCGAGGGGGGATGTTCATGGCGTTTTGGAAATCGGCGCTCAACTTTTCGAACAAGTTGGAGAATGCGCGGACGCTGTTCTGGGCGTGGATCATGGTGCTGGTCGGGGTTGGGCTGCTCTGCTTCGGCGGGTATCTGTTCGTCAAGTCCGGATCGCATTGTGCGCCAACGGGGTCGGGGCATCAGAGTTGTGCGGCGTCATCGGATCGGTCCGGTGGGCTGAAGCTGGCTGGTGCCGGTGTGGTGTTGACGGTGCTCGGCGGGATTCTGTTCCATCCGTGGTTCCGGCCGAAGAAGCACTGGTTGGTCGAGGTCGCCGACACGTACGAAGACGCACTGGCACAACAGAATCGGCCGCCGGGGTGGCAGGGGGCGAATCAGCCGGGATACCCGGCGGCGGGGGCATACCCGCCCGCACAGGGATATCCGGCGGGTGGATACCCACCGGCACAGGGGTATTCGCCCAGCGGGCATCCGGCCACGCCCAATTACGCTGCTGGGCAGGGTTATCCGCCGCAGTCCGGCCAAAGCGCACCTGGCGTACAGCCTTCGGGTTACCAGCCCACACCCGGTGCCCAGCCGCAACCGGGTTATCAGCCCGCACCTGGCGCGCAGCCGCGGCCGGGTCATCAACCCGCACCCGGCGTGCAGCCGCAACAGGGTTACCAGCCCGGACCGGGCGCACAGCCGGGCCCGGGTTATCAAGCGCCACCGGGTTATTCGGGCGCACCCGGGTATCAGCAGCCCTCCGGCTACCCGGCCCAGCCGCCGGGTTCGTACCCGCCGCCCGGTTATCCACCGCAGCGGAACTGAGATCAGACGTTCCCGAGGATCGCCGAATTCCTGGACGCGGTCGGCGCGGTGAACATCCGCGTCACGACGGGACTGAGCAGCCGGACCGGGTGAGCGAACGAGCGGCTGCGCGCGGTCGGTGACGGCATCGGGTTCGCGGCGGCCGCATTCGGAGCGGGCCGGATCGGCGGCCCGCCGCATGCCGACCCGACCTCACCCCTCCGCGAGATAACGCTCGACCGATTCCACCTTCGAGGTGATCGCCCCGGTGACCCCGGGCCGGATATCCGCCTTCAACACCAGACTGCAGCGCGGCGCGACCGCCATGACCGCGTCGGTGGCCTGTTTGACGACGCCCATCACCTCATCCCATTCGCCCTCGATGGTGGTGAACATGGCATCGGTGCGGTTGGGCAGTCCGCTGGCACGCACGACGCGCACGGCCTCGGCGACGGCCCGGCCGACCTCGACGCCGGTGCCCAACGGTGTGACGGAGAACGCGATGATCATGATTCGATCATGCCCGGATCCGGCGTATCGCGGCCGAATCATCGACACGGCCCGCCGGCGAATCGCGCGCCGCCGCGCGGTGGGCGCGTGCCGCCGATTACCCTCTATCGGGTGGCGATATCCAAGGTCGAGCGGCTGATGAATCTGGTCATCGCGCTGCTGTCGACCCGGCAGTTCCTGACCGCGGAGCGGATCCGGGAGAGCGTCGCTGGTTACGAGGATTCGGTCAGCGACGAGGCGTTCAGCCGGATGTTCGAGCGGGATAAGAACGAGCTGCGTGACCTCGGCATTCCGCTGAAGATCGGTCCGGTGAGCCGGTATTCGACGGCGGAGGGCTACCGGATCAACCGCGACGCCTACGAGCTACCCGAGATCGATCTGACCAGCGCGGAGGCCGCGGCGGTCGCGGTCGCGGTGCAGATGTGGGAGTCGCCCGAGTTGGCGGCGGCCGCCGAGGGGGCGCTGCTGAAGTTGCGGGCGGCCGGAATTCATGTGGAAACCGATGCGGCGGTGGCGTCGGTGCCCGCGGTGCCCGCGCGCACCAGGGGTTCCGAGCCGGTGCTCGGCAAACTTCTCGCCGCGATCGATGCCGGGCAGGCGGTGCGGTTCGAGCATCGCGGCGCGATCAATGCCCCATACCTGATGCGGGATGTGGAGCCATGGGGTGTGGTGACGCACCACGGCCGCTGGTATCTGGTCGGGCACGACCGGGATCGCGACGCGGTCCGCAGCTTCCGGCTCTCCCGGATCGGTGAGGACATCACCCCCTACGGTCCGCCGAATTCGGTGCACAAACCCGAAGGCGTCGACCTGCGTGCGATCGTCGCCGAGGTCACCGGCAGTTCGCCGACGGTCAGCGGCACCGCGACGGTGTGGGTGGCCGACGGCCGGGGGCGCGAGCTGCGCAGGCAGGGCACGGTGGTCGAGGAGCGGTCCATCGGCGGGCGGCCGGGCGCGATCGTGGAATTCCCGATCCGCTCGCGCGACTGGGTGGCCCGGTTGATCACCGGTCTGGGCCCCGACGCGGTGGTGCTCGCCCCGGACGAGTTGCGCGCCGATGTGATCGCCCGGCTGCGTTCGGTGTTCGACCACACGGAGGTCAGGGCGTGAATTCGCGGCTGTCGGTTCGGCTTTCGCGGCTGCTGAACATGATCCCGTACTTCATCGCGAATCCCGGTATCAGCGCGGCGGAGGCCGCCGACGATCTGGGTGTCACCGCCAAACAGCTGATGAGCGACCTCAACCAACTGTGGATGTGCGGCCTGCCCGGCTACGGCCCCGGCGACCTGATCGATCTGTCGTTCTCCGAGGAGAGCATCGAGGTCACCTTTTCCGCCGGCATCGAGCGCCCGCTGCGGCTCACCTCGACGGAGGCGACGGCCCTGCTGGTGGCGCTGCGTTCGATCGTGGATATGCCGGGCATGGTGGATCCGACGGCCGCGCATGCGGCGATCGCGAAGATCGAGGCGGCGATCGTCGGCGAGGGCGCCGGATCGGCCGAGATCGCGGCGCCGGTGGAGGCGCCCGCGGTGGCGACGGTGCGCTCGGCGCTGGCCCGGCACCGGGCGCTGCGGCTGGTGTATTACTCGGCGAGCCGGGATGTGGTGTCCGAGCGGGTGGTCGATCCGATCCGAATCGTGTTGGTGGACAACAACAGTTACCTACAAGCGTGGTGCAGGTCGGCCGAGGGGGTTCGGTTGTTCCGGTTCGACCGCATCGAGGCGGCCACGGCGCTGGACGAGCCGGCGCGGCCGCCGAGCCATGCCACCGAGGAGTCGGCGGCGCTCGACCTCTTCCAGGACGATCCGGCGGTTCCGTTGGCGCGCTTGCTGATTCGCGCCGACTATGCCTGGGTGCTGGACCAGTATCCGATGCACAAGGTGGCCGTGCACCCGGACGGTGGCCTGGAGGCGACCATGCGGTTCGCCACGCTGGACTGGATGGCGCGACTGTTGCTCGGCTTCGGTTCGGGTGTCACGGTGCTCGGCCCGCCGGAACTGGTCGCCGCGGTGCGGGAGCGGTCGAATGCGGCGCTCGCCGCCTATGAGGAAGCCGGATTCGAGGAGGCTGCTCCCGCGTGACGGGTCAGGTGATGGTGCTCGGCGCGGGCAGTGTCGGCGTTTACGTCGGCGGGCGGCTGGCGTCGGCGGGCGCGGACGTCACCTTCGTCGGCAGGCCGCGGGTGCTGGACGAGATCGCGGCGTCGGGCCTGCTGCTCACCGATCTGGACGGCAACGATGCCGAGGTGCCCAACACCAGGTTCTGGGTGGCGCCCACGCCGGATTCGGCGGGTTCGGTGGATCTGGTGCTGGTGACGGTGAAATCGGCGGCGACCGCCGAGGCGGTGCGCGATCTGGTCGGCCGGATCAAACCCGGCACCTTGGTGCTCAGCCTGCAGAACGGCATCGGCAACGATGCGGTGATCCGGGAGATCCTGCCCACCTGTGTGGTGCTGGCGGGCATGGTGATGTTCAACGTGGTGCAGCACGGCGGCGGGCATTTCCATCGCGGCACCGAGGGCGGGCTTGCCGTGCAGGACGATCCGGCGCTGGAACCGTTCGTCGAACTGTTCGCGGCCGCGGGGCTGCCGCCGCGCCGCTACCCGGATCTGCTGCCGGTGCAGTGGTCGAAACTGCTGATCAACCTGAACAATCCGATCAACGCGCTGTCGGGACTGCCGCTGCGGGAGGAATTGGCGGATCGCGACTTCCGGCGCTGCCTGTCGCTGACCCAGCGGGAGGCGCTGGCCGCGATGAAAAGGGCGCGCATCAAACCCGCCCGGCTCACCCCGCTGCCGCCGGAACTGTTCGCCCGGTCGCTCACGGTGCCGGATGCGGTATTCCACCGGCTCGCCGGGCAGGTGCTCGCCGTGGATCCGCAGGCGCGCTCGTCGATGGCCGACGATCTGGCGCTCGGTCGCAAAACCGAAATCTCCTGGTTGTGTGGGGAGATCGTCAGCCTCGGCGCGATGGTCGGCATGCCGACCCCGGTGAATCAGCGGCTCATCGAGTTGATCGTGGCGGCCGAACAGGGCGACCAGCGTCGGTGGACCGGCGCCGAGCTGTTCGCGCAACTGCGGGCGGCGATCGCACAGGCCAACGGCTGAAGGGTCGCTGAATGCGGCCGGTAGGAGGAGTTCACCCAGTTCGGGGTCCGGTAGCATCTGAACTATCAGGTGTGATGGGACGTGTCTTCGGCATGTCCGTCGCCGGTGCGGAAACGGTCGCACAACACAGTCTTTGGAGGTAGATCATGGGCAGTCTGAGCATCTGGCACTGGCTGATCATCGCGGCGGTCTTCGTACTGTTCTTCGGTGCGAAGCGGATGCCCGACGCGGCCCGCAGCCTGGGTAAGTCGTTGCGGATCTTCAAGAGCGAGGTCACCCAGATGCAGTCGGAGAGCACCGCTCCGGCCGCCGCGGCGCCCACTCAGCAACCGCAGCAGGAGCTGCCCGTCGCGCAGCCCGAGCAGCCGACGCTGACCAAGCCGCAGAGTGAGCCGAAGACGGTCTGACCGCACATAGTTTCACCCCGGGGCGAGCCATTCGCTTCGGACAATGCGTCGGCGCGGCTCACTGAAGCAGGGGCAACCACACCATCATGCGAATCCCGTTCGATCCCCGGCGCAGCAAGCGCAGGTTGAATCCCGACGGCACCATGTCGTTGGTCGAGCACCTGCAGGAGCTGCGCTATCGGCTGCTGGTCTCGATCGCGGCGATCGTGGTCACCACGATCGTCGGCTTTCTCTGGTACAAGTACTCGATCTTCGGCCTGGAGAGTCTGGGAGATATCCTGACCGGACCCTACTGCGCGCTGCCCTCGTCCTCGCGTGCACAGCTGAGTCCGGATCCCAACGCCTGTCAGCTGTTGGCGACCGCGCCGTTCGAGCAGTTCAGCCTGCGTCTCAAGGTCGGCATGACGGCGGGCATCGTCCTTGCCGCACCGATCTGGCTTTATCAGCTGTGGGCGTTCATCACACCCGGCCTGTACGCCAAGGAGCGCAAGTACGCCGTCGGCTTCGTGTCCTCGGGCACGGTGCTCTTCGTCACCGGCGCGGTGCTGGCCTACGTCGTTGTGGCGCACGCGTTGTCGTTCCTGCTGACGATCGGCAACAATGTCCAGATCACCGCGCTGAGCGGCTCGCAGTACTTCAGCTTCATCATCAAACTGCTCGTCATCTTCGGCGTGAGCTTCGAGACTCCGCTGCTGATCGTCGGTTTGAATCTGATCGGCGTGCTCAGCTACGAGAAGCTGAAGAAGTGGCGGCGGGGAATCACGTTCGGGCTCTTCGTATTCGCCGCCATCGTGACACCGCAGGACCCGTTCTCCATGCTGGCGCTGGCCTTCGCGCTGACGGTGCTGTTCGAGGTCGCCATCCAGTTCTCCCGGATCAACGACAGGCGCCGGGCTCGGCGGCAGCAGGCCGAGGACTGGGCGGCGCTGTCCGATGACCAGGCCTCCGAGATCGCCGCGCCGGAACCGATCCGGCCCGCCGAATCGATCATGGATCCCACGGAGAAATCCGCACGACCGGTGTCGGACTACTCCGATACCCTCTGACGGTGACAGATCAACGGTCGCAGCTCGCCGCCTTCTCCGCTGAGCTGAGGTTCACCCTCGACCCCTTCCAGCACACCGCCTGCAAGGCGTTGGAAGGCGGGCACAGCGTGCTCGTCTGCGCGCCGACCGGTGCGGGTAAGACGGTCGTCGGCGAATTCGCGGTGCATCTAGCGCTGGCCGCGGGCGGAAAATGCTTCTACACCACGCCGATCAAGGCGCTGTCCAACCAGAAATTCGCCGACCTCACCGAGCGGCACGGCCGCGACAGCGTCGGCCTGCTCACCGGCGACCAGTCGATCAACCCGGACGCGCCGGTGGTCGTGATGACCACCGAGGTGCTGCGCAATATGCTCTACGCGTCCTCGGACGCGTTGCGCGGGCTGTCGTATGTGGTGATGGACGAGGTGCACTACCTGGCCGACCGGTTCCGCGGCGCGGTGTGGGAGGAGGTCATCCTGCATCTGCCGCCGGACGTGCGGCTGGTCAGCCTGTCCGCGACGGTCAGCAATGCCGAAGAGTTCGGCGCCTGGATGGAAACCGTGCGCGGCGACACCGCGGTGGTGGTCGACGAGACCAGGCCGGTGCCGCTGTGGCAGCACGTGATGGTCGGCAGACGCATGTTCGACCTGTTCGATTCGAAATCCTCCGAACAGAAGGTGCTGGTCGACGAGGATCTGGTGCGGTTCATCCGGCACCGCGAACAGGCCGACCGGGCGAACGGCTGGGGTGGTCCGCGCCGCGGCGGCGGCCCGCGCCGGGATTTCCGGCCGCTGCCGCGCCCCGAGGTGTTGGCCAAGCTGGACGAGGAGGGGCTGCTGCCCGCCATCACCTTCATCTTCAGCCGGGCGGGCTGCGACGGCGCCCTGGCCCAGTGCCTGCGTTCGCGGCTGGACCTGAGCAGGCCCGATGAGGCCGACGCGATCGACGCCATCATCGAGAAACACACCGGTGATCTGCCGAAGGCGGATCTGGAGGTGCTCGGCTACTGGGAGTGGCGCGAGGCGCTGCACCGCGGGCTCGCCGCACATCACGCGGGTATGCTGCCCGCCTTCCGGCACACCGTCGAGGAACTGTTCGTCAACGGGCTGGTGCGGGCCGTATTCGCCACGGAGACATTGGCTTTGGGCATCAACATGCCGGCCCGCACGGTGGTGCTGGAACGGCTGGTGAAATTCAACGGCGAAACGCACGCGGAGCTGACCCCGGGCGAATACACACAGCTCACCGGGCGGGCGGGGCGCCGCGGCATCGATGTCGAGGGTCATGCGGTGGTGCTCTGGCAGCCCGAGGTCGACACCAGCGCGGTCGCCGGTCTGGCCTCCACCCGCACCTACCCGCTGCGCAGTTCGTTCCGGCCGGGCTACAACATGTCGATCAACCTGATCGATCGGATGGGCGCCGACGAATCGCGGGCCCTGCTGGAACGGTCCTTCGCCCAGTTCCAGGCGGACCGTTCGGTGGTCGGGCTGGTGCGCGGCATCGAGCGCAACGAGGGTCAGCTGCGTAAGCTGCGCGATCAGCTCGGCGGTTCGGAAAGCGGCTTCCTGGAATATATTTCGTTGCGCGAACGGATCAAGCAGCGGGAACGTCAACTGGCGCAGCAGAGCCGGACGGATCGGCGCGGCGCCGCCGTGGACGCGCTCACCGCGCTGCGCCGCGGCGATGTGGTCGCCATCCCGTCCGGGCGGCGGGCCGGGCTCGCGGTGATCCTGGAACCCGATGCGACACCGGGTGATCCACGTCCACTGGTGCTCACCGAGGACAAGTGGGCGGGCCGGGTGTCGGTGGCCGATTTCCCGACGCCCGCGCAGCCGCTCGGCCATATGCGGCTGCCGCGCCGGGTCGATCACCGCACCGCGCGGACCCGCAGCGATCTGGCTTCGGCGCTGCGCAGCACCGGAATATCCGCGCCGGGCAGGCAGCGGCGCGGTAAGCGCTCCGTCGCCGCCGACGATCGGGAACTGGCGACGCTGCGGCGCAGCCTGCGCTCGCATCCGGCGCACACCAGGCCGGACCGGGAGCAGATGAGCCGCGTCGGCGAGCGGTACAACCGGCTGCTGCGGGAGACCGAAACCATGCGGCAAAAGGTTGCGGCGACGACGAATTCGCTGGCCCGCACCTTCGACCGGATTCTCGCGCTGCTCGACGAGCGCGGCTTCGTGCACGAGGGCGAGGTCACCGCCGACGGCCGCAGGCTCGCCAGGATCTACGCGGAAAGCGATCTGGTGATCGCCGAATGCCTGCGCCAGGGACTGTGGCGCGGGCTCGGCCCGGCCGAATTGGCCGGTGTCGCGTCGATCCTGGTTTACGAATCCCGCCAGGAGAGCGGCTATTTGGGCGCCAGCGGGCCGACGCCGCCGATCCGGCGCGCGGTCGGCGCGACCATCGGGGTGTGGAGCGAACTGCGCACCGATGAGGCCAGACACAAGCTGCCGCCGACGCGGGAACCCGACCTCGGTTTCGTCGCAGGCGTCTACAAGTGGGCGCGTGGTGACGGACTCGCGGATTCGCTGCTGGCCAGCGGCGATCAGGGCGCGCCGCTGTCCGCGGGCGATTTCGTGCGCTGGTGCCGTCAGGTGATCGATCTGCTCGACCAGATCCACAACACCGCCGACGATCCGGAGATCGCGGGCACTGCGGCGAAGGCGGTTCGCGCGATCCGGCGGGGCGTCGTCGCGGTGGACGCGGCATGAGCTCGGGGGTTGGGCGACCACGCGGGGCCGCCAATGCGAACACAACGTATTCGATTGTGATTTGATTTCTTTCGCGTACCGACCGTGGTGTAGGAGTCGCTGAGCGAGCGAGGCGAGTGAATCATCAACACAGCGCGGCTCGCGCATGTTTCGGCGAAGGCATGTGCGACGAGTCGCACGCGGGGGGCTACCGTATGTGTAACTATGCGAGTGGAGGCGAGCAGGTGAGCGACTCATGAGCGGCCCGTTTGGACCGAACAACCCGGAGGGGCGCGACGATCCCACCCAACACTGGGGTCAGCAGGCGCCGGGCCAGGCCGGGCCCACCCAGCACTGGGGTGGTCAGCAGCCGCAGAATCCGTCCGCGGCGCAGCCCACTCAGCAATGGAACGATCCGAACGCGCAGCAGGCGCAGTGGGGCCAGCAGCCGCAGCAGCAGTGGGGTCAGCAGCAGCCGAGCCAGCAGCAGCCGCAGTGGGGGCAGTCGCAACCGCAGTGGCAGCAGGCGCAGCCGCAGGACTGGAACGCGCAGCAGCCGCCGCAACAGCAGTGGGGCCAGCAGCAGCCGCAGTGGGGGCAGCCACCCCTGACGGTGCAGAAGAAGCGCGGCAAGGGATTGTTCATCGCGCTCGCCGCCATCGGGGTGCTGGTCATCGGCGGTGTCGTCGCGCTGGTCCTGATCCTGACCTCCAAGGACAAGCTGGACCAGTCCGCCGTCCAGGACGGTGTGAAGAAGGTGCTGTCCGATTCGTACGGCATCCAGGACGTCAGCGATGTCTCCTGCCCGTCCGGCCAGGAGGTCAAGGTGGACCAGACCTTCACCTGCGACCTCAAGGTCAGCGGTGAGCAGAAGAAGGTGACCATCAAGATCACCAAGTCCGATGGGACGTACGAGGTCGGTCGGCCGAGCTAGTTCGTTCGGCGATCCGGTTGAGGCGATTCGGCGGTCGTAGTGGCGCGACCGCTGGCATGGCAGATCACTCGGCATCGGCGTAATTCGGTTGCACCGAATGAGATATGAGCGTCAAGCTCCTGGCGTGGGCGTGTTGGACAGTGTGGCGGCCCGGGTCGCATCGGGAGAGACGGTGCGATTCCGTCCGACAGGGTCATCGATGGTGCCGCTGATCCGCAGTCGGCAATTGGTGACGGTCGCGCCGGTCGATCCCGCGCGCGTCGAGGTCGGCGATATCCTGCTCGCCAAGGTTGCCGGGACGGTTTACCTGCACTTGGCGACGGCCATCGACGGAAAGCGGATCCAGATCGGAAACAATCGCGGCCGCATCAACGGATGGACCGGCCACGAACGGGTTTTCGGCCTGTGCGTCGCCGTGGACGGGGTGCCGCGCGGCAATATCGACGGCAAACTCCGGTCCGTCGACTCCTCATCGAGCTGAATCTCGTTCCCCCGGAACAGATTCCTAACGCGGTGTGGTGAGGGCCGCGGTGAGCCGGGTGATGGGGCTGTCGGCGTTATAGCGGACGGCCAGCTCGTGGAGGCGAGCCGGGTCGGCCGGTCCGGCGGGGAGGGTGTCGGGGCGCGAGAGGGCGACCTCGGCATCGCGAACGACCCGGACCACCGGGGCGGCCGCCTTCAAATAGCCTTCTGCCGCACGGAGTTTCGCGCGGACGCCCTGGGCGAGGTCGGCGTCCGGATCGTCGACGGCGGCGCGCAGCGCGTCCAGTGAACCGAAACGGGTAATCAGGGTGGCGGCGGATTTGTCGCCGATGCCGGGCACGCCGGGCAGACCGTCCGACGCGTCGCCGCGCAGGGTGGCCATATCCGCGTAGGCAGGGCCCGCGTTCTCTTGCGGCACACCGTATTTCGCGGAAACCTCGGCGGGGCCGAAGAGTTCCGCCTTGGCCAGGCCGCGGCCCGCGTACAGCACCCGCACCGGCGGCCCCGGTTCGTCGCGGACCAACTGCAGCAGGTCGCGGTCGCCGCTCACCACGATCACCGGATCGGTGCGTTCGCGGGTGGCGAGGGTGCCGAGCACATCGTCGGCCTCGAGGCCCGCCGCGCCGCCGGTGGCGATACCGGCCGCGTCCAGGACCTCCAGGATCATGTCGACCTGCGGGGTGAGGGTGTCCGGCACCTCCTCGGCGCCGGGTGCGGCATCGGCGGCGGTGTCCAGGCGGTGCGCCTTGTACGACGGCACCAGCTCCACCCGGTAGGCGGGCCGCCAATCCAGGTCGAGGGCGACCACCAGCCTGCTCGGCCGGTGCTTGACGATCAGCGCGGCGACCATATCGGTGAAGCCGCGCAGTGCGTTCACCGGACGACCATCGGGTGCGGTGATCTTCTCCGGGATGGCGTGAAAGGCGCGGAACCACAGGCTCGCACCGTCCAACAGCAGCAGGGGTCCGGCGGACGCAGTCACGAACCAAGAGGCTACCCGTACGATCCGACAACCGGTCGGATCGGCGCTTGCGTACCGGGTAACGTCGGCAGGTATGAGTTCGCACACGGAGTCGAGGTTCGCGGCGGAGGTCTACGGCGAGCGGCTGGAGCGGGCGGTGCAGCAGATGCGCACCGCACACCTGGACGCGCTGTTGATCACGCCGGGACCGGATCTGCGGTACCTGATCGGATCCGCCGCGGAAACTTTCGAACGGCTGACCTGCCTGGTGATCCCGGCTGATGGGTCGACGCCGTCGGTGGTGGTCCCGAAGATGGAGTTGGCGGCGCTGGAGAGTTCGGCGGCCGGGGAGCTGGGTTTGCAGGTGCTCGACTGGGTGGACGGTGTCGACCCCTACCAACTGGTGAAGTCGGCGTTGCATGTCGGTTCCCGGGTGGCGGTCACCGAGGTGATGCCCGCGCTGCACCTGCTGCCGCTGGCGGAATCCTTTACCGGACTTCCGGTTTCGGCCACCCCGGTACTGCGCGCGCTGCGCATGAAGAAGGATGCCGCCGAGGTCGACGCGCTGCGCCGGGCCGGTGCGGCCATCGACCGGGTGCACGCCAGGATGGGTGAATTCCTGCGGGCGGGGCGCACCGAGGCCGAGATCGGCGCGGATATCGCCGACGCCATCGTCGCGGAGGGGCATACCGCTGCGGCGTTCGTCATCGTCGGCAGCGGCCCGCACGGCGCGGATCCGCATCACGGGGTGTCGGAGCGGCGGGTCGAGCAGGGGGATGTCGTGGTCATCGATATCGGCGGCCCGGTCGAACCCGGCTACTACTCGGACTCCACCCGCACCTATGCCATCGGCGAGCCGGATGCCGAGGTCGCCGCGAAGTTCGCCGCGCTGGAGCGCGCGCAGGCCGCGGCGGTGGCCGCGGCACGGCCGGGCGTCACCGCCGAGTCGGTGGACGCCGCGGCGCGGAATGTGCTGGCGGAGGCCGGATTCGGTGAGGCGTTCGTGCATCGCACCGGTCACGGCATCGGCCTGTCGGTGCACGAGGAGCCGTACATCGTGGCGGGCAACGATCTGGTGCTGGAGCCGGGCATGGCGTTCAGCATCGAACCCGGCATCTATTTCCGCGGCGAGTGGGGCGCCCGCATCGAAGACATCGTCGTCGTCACCGCGGACGGCTGCGAGTCGATGAATCAGCGCCCGCACGGTCTGACCGTGCTGTAGCGGTTGTCGCGTGGTGGCGGGCGGGTCCCGTCACCACGCGCCGCTCACGACATTCCGTTGAGGGTGCTGCTGGACAGGATCCGCCGCACCTCGATCGCGATCACCACCCGGGTCGGATTCTCCCGAGGCGTCCGGTAACGGGCCGCGTATCGTGCCACGGCGTCGGCGACCTCGGCCGGATCGTCCAGCACCCGCGCCGGTCCCTCCAAGGTGAGCCAGCGCGCCCCGTCCACCTGGCTCACGGCCGCATATCCCGAGCGCCGCACATTGCGCACCTTCACCGAACCGTCGTTCGTGATGATCCTGGCGATCCCGGCCTCCGCATCCCAGGTGAACCCCACCGCCACCACATGCGGAGTCCCGTTGGCGCGCAACGTGGACAGCGTCGCGAGATGACGTTCGGTGACGAACTCGAGTGCGGTCGGCGATAGCGCGGTGCTGGTGGTCGGCATACTCCGACGTTAGCGACGCGATACGGGGGTGACGCCGTCAGGGCAGTCGAATCGGCTCAGCGTGTCGTGAACCGATGGGAAACCGGAGTTGCCCGGCGGTCGGGGTGGTGATGGCAGGTGACAGACTTGGCGGCATGGGAGTGCGTGGGATCGCGGATGGGCCGGTGCTGCTGCTCGGTGGGCGCAGCGAGATGGGTCTCGAGGTGGCGCAGCGATTGGCGGCGGGGCGGGTGGTGATATTGGCCGCGCGGCGCAGTGCCGAGTTGACGCAGGAGAGTGCGCGGCTGGTGGCGGCCGGTGCGACGGCGGTGCACACCGTCGAATTCGACGCCGACGATACGGCGAGTCATCAGGCGCTGCTGGAGAAGATCGCGGCCGAGCACGGGCGGCTCGGGGTGACGGTGCTGGCGTTCGGCATTCTCGGCGATCAGGAGCGGGCGGAACGCGATCCGGCGCACGCGATCTCGGTGGTACATACCGACTACGTCGCGCAGCTGAGCATTCTGACGGTCCTCGCGAATCTGCTTCGCGCACAGGGTGATGGGCAGATCGTGGTGTTCGGTTCGGTGGCGGGGGTGCGGGTGCGGCGCGCCAACTACGTATACGGATCGGCCAAGGCGGGTCTGGACGGATTCGTCTCCGGTCTCACGGATGCCTTGCACGGCAGCGGAATTCATCTGCTGCTGGTGCGTCCGGGTTTCGTCATCGGCCGGATGACCGAGGGGATGAGCCCGGCTCCGTTCTCCAGCACTCCCGGCCAAGTGGCCGATGCCGTCGTCCGCGGCCTGCGTAAGCGCGCTCGCGCGATTTGGGTGCCCGGCATTCTCGGGCCCGTATTCTTCGCCATGCGCTTTGTGCCACAAGCGATCTGGCGGCGGTTGCCGCGGTGAGCGCGCTTCCGGCGGATCGGCGGTGGGCCGCGGCGGCGCATTCCGGTGGGTCGGCGATCGGCCCGGGTGCCGCCGGTATCGCTGCGGCGCAGCGGAGTCGGCAGTGGGCCGTGCCAGCGCATTCCGGTGAGTCGGTGATCGACCCGGGAGCCGCCGGTATCGGTGCGGCGCAGCGGAGTTTGGCCGTCGACCCTGCTGCGGGCGATCCCGTCGATCGCGCCACGGACGATGCCACCGCGCGGCGGGAATTTTCGGCAGCGCCCGAGTTGTCCCGGGACGCGCTTGCCGGTGCCGGGAATCTCGGAGGCGAGGCGCACGTAGCTGGATCCGGTGTGGACGCCGGAGGCGGTCCGTCGGCGCCGGGCCGCACCGAATGGCACGGCCCGCGAATCGCGGTGGTCGGCATCGGCGCGGACGGCTGGGATGGTCTGAGTCGCGCGGCGCGGGAGGCGGTCGCGAAGTGCGCGGTGCTGTTCGGATCCCGGCGGCAGCTGGCGCTCGTGCCGGACGGATCGGCGGAGCGGGTGGTCTGGCCGTCACCGCTGCTGCCCGCACTGCCCGAATTGTTCACACCGCACGCCGGACGACCCATCGCGGTGCTGGCCAGCGGTGACCCGATGTTCTACGGTATCGGGGTGACGCTGGCCCGGCTGCTGGGTTCCGGTGCGCTGCAAGTATTTCCGCAACCATCATCGGCATCGCTCGCGTGTGCGCGGCTGGGTTGGGGAGTGGGGGAGACGCCGGTGGTGAGTGTGGTCGGGCGGCGAGTGGAAACGCTGCTGCCCGAATTGACGGACGGGCGGCGGATTCTGGTACTCGCCGCGGACCAGCACTCCCCGGCGAAAATCGCGGAATTGTTGCGACACAATGGATTCGGCCGTTCCGAGCTGACCGTGCTGGAGCAACTGGGCGGACCGCTGGAGCGGATAACCAGCGGATGTGCCGACACCTGGGACCTGCCGCCCGGCGATCCGTTGAACGTCATCGCGATCGAGGCGGCGGCCGATCCGAAACGCCTGCGGGCGACCCGATTACCCGGACTGCCCGACGAATTCTTCGGCGGCGACGGACAACTCACCAAGGCCGAGATGCGCGCGCTGACGCTGGCGGCGCTCGCGCCCGCGCCGGGCGAACTGCTGTGGGATATCGGCGGTGGCTCCGGCAGCATCGCCATCGAATGGTGCCGCACCCATCCCGCCTGCCGGGCCGTCACCTTCGAACGAATGGCGAAGCGCCGCACGCAGATCGCGGAAAACGCGGCCGCACTCGGCGTTCCGCATATCGTGGTGCGCGGCGAGGCCGGTGCCGAACTGAGCGAACCGCCCCTCGACATCCCCGACGCGGTATTCCTCGGCGGCGGGCTCACCCAGGATGGCCTGTTCGAGACCTGCTGGACACATTTGCGCCACGGCGGCCGGCTGGTCGCCAACGCGGTCACCGCGGAATCCGAAGCGCTGCTGCTGCGTTGGGCCGCCGCGCACGGCGGCGAACTGCGAAAGTTCCAAATCTATCGCGCCGAACCGCTCGGCGGATTCACCGCGTGGCGTCCGCAGCTGCCGGTCACCCAGTGGTCCGTGCGCAAAGCGGCCAGGTGAACTCGCATTCGGCCAGGTATCGCCACCCGGTAGGGTCGGCCCGGAGTTCCGGTCGAAGGCCGGAAATCCGTTCTTGATTGGGAGATAGATGAAGTACAAGAAGTTCGCCGCGACGGCGCTGCTGGCCGTCGCCGCCACCACCGTCGCCGCGGGTACCTCCGTCGCCGAACCCGCGCCCGCCCCGGTCACGCAGGATCAGCCCGCCGCCGCGCCCACCGTCAAGGGTGCGGACAAGGGGGTCGACTATGTGCTGCAGCTGGCGGACGCGGGTAAGTCGGTGGTCACCACGGTCACCGGCGGCGCGTTCGGACTCACCGCCGACAAGAAGTCGGTGCAGTTGAAGAACGCCGCGGGCGAGGTGGTCACCGAGATTCCGCTGTCGGCCACCGCACAGGGCAAACCGGTCGAGATCGCCGCCGCCATCGACGGCGACGCCACCCGGTTGACGCTCACCCCGCAAATCACCCCGACCGCGTCGGCGCCCGCGACCGCCGAGGTGATCTCCGCGCAGGAGTGGTTCTTCGCCGAACTGCAGCGTTCCTCGCTCGGCGCGCTGGTCGGCGGCGTGCTCGGCGCGGCGATCGGCTTCCTGTTCTTCATCGGCGGCGCGATTCCGGGCGCGGTGATCGGCGCGCTCATCGGCCTCGCGGTGGCCGGCGGCCCGTCGCTGCTCAACGCGGGCATCGCCTACTTCAGCGGGCAGCCCTGAAAATCCTGATCCTGGGCGGGACCCGGGAGGCCCGTGAACTCGCCCGAATCGCTTCCGGCGAGCGTGGATTCGACGTCGTCTCCGCGCTCGCCGGACGCGTCCGCGATCCGCAGCTTCCGGTCGGGCAGGTGCGGGTCGGCGGCTTCGGCGGCCCGGAGGGGCTGCGGGAATGGTTGGCGGCCAACGCGATCGGAGCCGTTGTCGACGCCACCCATCCGTTCGCGGGCACGATCAGCGCCAATGCCGCGGCGGCCACCGCTGCCACCGGCGTTCCGCTGCTGCACCTGCGGCGGCCCGGCTGGTCGGAAAGCCTGGGCGACAAGTGGATTCGCGTGCCCGATCGCGAGTCGGCGGCCGCGGCCCTGAAGACGTTGGGGGAGCGGGTTTTTCTTACCATCGGCAGGCAGGGCGTATCCGCCTTCGCCGGGCTCGCCGAGCACTGGTTCCTGATCCGCGCCATCGATCCGCCCGCTGGCGCGCTGCCGCCGCGGCACGAATTATTGCTGGCCCGTGGGCCTTTCGCCGTCGAGGCAGAATCCGCGCTGCTCGCCGGGCATCGGATCGACGTCCTGGTCACCAAGGACAGCGGCGGCTCGCTCACCGATGCCAAACTGACCGCGGCCCGTGCGGCCGGGATACCTGTGGTCATGATCGATCGTCCGGCGCCGCCGGAGGGCGCGACCATCGTCGACACTGTGCCCGATGCCTGGAAGTGGTTGCGCGTCTTGGCTTTCCGTGGATAGGACCTGTCCTCGAGGTCTTCGGCAAAGGGTCTAAATGCTGAGCGTGGCGCGTAGTCGCGCATCGAGCGAATCCGCCTCCACATCGGTGAGTTCGCCGGACTGTTCGGTGAGCCACTCCCGGTATACGCGATGCAACTCCAGTGCGTCGGCCCAACCGTGGCTGGTCTCGACGGCGAGCACATGGCCGGGATCGGCGTCGACCAGCGGCACCGCGTGCAACCACCGATAGGGCGAGGTGATCACCGCCGGATCGGATACCAGCACGACGATGCTCTGCCGCGGTGAGGGGGTGCCGTCGGGCAGTGCGGGGGAGTAGTGCCACACCTGTCCGCGTTTCATACCGATACCCCGCGGGCCGTGGCGCCGGTTCGGCTCATGCGGCGCCGCGCGGGTGTCGGCGGTCGTCCTCCTCCGCGGCGGCCATCGCGCGCAGCTCGGCGTAGGCGGCGGCGCGCTCGGCATCCTCATCGATCACCAGCCGGGCCAGGCTGTCCTGTACCAGCGCGGTCCGGACGGCGGCGTTCACCAGCGCGGACAGGCTGCGGTTCTGCCGCTGCGCCGCCTGCCGCGCCCATTCGGCGACCTGGGGATCGAGCGTCACCGTCACGCGCGCCGCCTTACTCATACGGAAATGGATACCACGACACCACGCCTTACGGGAGGTGTGCGGCGATTCGGTCAGTTCCGCCGCGACCGCGGCCGGTTCAATGTCTCGGGCAGCCGGTCGAACCAGTCGAGTACGGTGCGTTCGTAGCCGATGCCGAACTCGAGGGTGGCGCGCTGGTGCGCGGACATCGCGGCGGCGTCCTCGGACAGGTAGCGGTCGAGGCGGCGCTGGTGGATATCGCGATTGGCGGCGATGATCTGGTCCAGATGTGCCGGGGCGAGATGTTCGCCGAAATGCAGGGTCAAAAGCAGTGGCACCCGGATGGTTTCGCCGCCTGGATCGCGGGCGATCCACTCGCGGAACGCCTCCCGGCCCGCTTCGGTGATCCGGTACGGGGTGCGTTCGCGCGCCCCGGTCTCACCCTTCTCGACCAGGCCCGCCGCGTCCATGGCCGCGAGTTCCCGATACACCTGGCTCTGGGTGATGGTCCAGAAATCGCCGATCCGGTCCTGCGCTTGGGCGACGAGGTCCCAGCCGGACATCGGGCCGTCGTGCAGAAATCCGAGCAGCGATGCCGCCGTGGAGTTCAGCTGCTTGGGTTTGGTTCCGTTCCTGGTCAACCGACAGCTCCCTTCGCGCTCGACAGTCCATCCAATATCCCACAATGGAACGTTGATCGGACATGCGGGTCGCTAGGTGTCGCCGACCAGCCGATCCGCGATGCCGACCTCGGATAGTGTCGCGGCCACGATCCCCTCCGTTCATCGGTGCGTCACGCGATCTTACGCGTCATGACGGGTCCAGTCGCCATGGCGCGCTACGGCGTTAGGGGTGCCGCGCCGGTGCGCCGCGATGGCGGCGAGCGGTGAACACCCTGGTGCCGTGGGGTGTTTCGAATGCGGTGGTGGACGACGCGCCGATGATCAGCAGCGTGCGCATGTCGACCTCGGCCGGGTCCAGCGCGGCCAGCGTGGTGACCCGCACCGATTCGGCCGGTCCGCCGACGTCGCGGCCGAGCACCACCGGGGTGTCCGGCGCGCGGTGCTCCAGCAGCAGCTCGCGCATCGCGCCGACCTGCCAGGTGCGCTGCGTGGACGCCGGATTGTAGATCGCGATCGCCATATCGGCCGCGGCGACGGCCGAAAGACGTTGCGCCACAACCTCCCACGGCTTGAGCCGATCCGAGAGCGAGATGGTCGCGTAATCGTGGCCGAGCGGCGCGCCCACCCGGCCAGCGACGGCATTGGCCGCGGTCATCCCGGGCAGCACCCGGACCGGGACGCCGGACCACTGCGGGTCGGCCGATTCCTCCAGCACCGCCGCCGCCATGGCGAAGACGCCGGGATCGCCCGAGGAGACCACCGCGACCTTCGCGCCGTGCTTGGCGAGATCCAGTGCCATGGCGGCGCGTTCGGACTCCACCCGGTTGTCGCTGGCGTGCCTGCGCTGTCCGGGCCGGACGGGGACGCGGTCGATATAGGTGGTGTACCCGACGAGATCCGTTGCCTCGCAGAGGGCTCGGCGGACCTCGGGGGTGGTCCACTCCGGCGCGCCCGGTCCGAGGCCGACGACAACCACCTCTCCGACGGAAGTGACCGTGCCCGTTGCGGATTCGGTCGATACCGCCGAACCATCCAGCGGCAGTGGGGTATTCGGTGTCGGACCCGGCACCAGGGTGATCGAGAAGTACGGCACCTGCGCCTCGTCCACATCGGCCGCGCGCAGCACCCGCTGCCGATCGGTGCTCGCACGCTCGACGTAGTAGGCGTCGGCCAGCCGCCCGGAATCCGAAAGTGCCCGGCGCACACCCGGATACGTGCGGCCCAGCTTCATGATCGCGGCGGCCTCGGTCTCGCGCAGCCGGGCGGTGAGCTCCTCGGCGGGCATCGTTCCCGGCAGCACGGTGAGCACCTGGTCGCCCTCCACCAGCGGGGTGCCCAGGGCCGCCGCGGCGGCGCTCACCGAGGTGATTCCGGGCACGATCTCCGTCTCGAACTGGTCCGCGAGGCGACGGTGCATATGCATGTAGGAGCTGTAGAACAGCGGATCGCCTGCGGCGAGTAGCGCGACCGAGCGGCCCGCGGACAGGTGCGCCGCGAGTCGTTTCGCCGCCTGCTCGTAGAACTCGTCGATGGCGCCCTGATAGCCGCCGGGGTGGTCGGTGGTTTCGGTGGTCACCGGGTAGACGAGATGTTCCTCCAACTGGCCGGGCCGCATATACGGCGCGGCGATGCCGCGGGAGATGCTGCGGCCGTGCCGGGCGCTGTGGAAGGCGATCACCTCGACCTCGCCGATGATCCTGGCCGCCTTCACCGTCACCAGTTCCGGATCGCCCGGCCCGAGTCCGATACCCCAGAGCTTGCCGGTCATTCCTGTTCGCTCGCAATCGCATTCAGCGCCGACGCGGTGATCGCGCTGCCGCCGCGCCTGCCGCGCACGGTCAGATATTCGACGCCGCCGTATCCGATCAGCGCCTCCTTGGATTCGGCGGCGCCGACGAATCCGACCGGGATGCCGAGGATCGCGGCGGGGCGCGGCGCGCCGGCGTCGAGCAGATCGAGCAGGTGGAACAGCGCGGTCGGGGCATTGCCGATGGCGACGACGGCGCCGCCGAGCCGGTCGCGCCACAGCTGCAGCGCCGCGGCCGAGCGTGTATTGCCAAGGGATGCGGCCAATTCCGGCACCCGCGGATCGGCGAGCGCGCAGATCACCTCGTTGTCCGCGGGCAGCCGTTTGCGGGTGACGCCCGCGGCGACCATGGTCGCATCGCACAGGATCGGCGCACCGGCGCGCAGCGCGGCGCGGGCCGCGGCCACCACGCCGGGTGAAAACGCAACGTCCCCAGCGAGATCCACCTGTCCGCTACCGTGGATCATCCGCACCACCACCTGCGCGACATCCGGTGGGAAACCGCTCAGATCGGCCTCGGCGCGGATCATCGCGAACGAGCGCCGATAGATCTCGGCGCCGTCGGTGAGGTAGCTGGTGCGCACGTCGGACATGCCGTTCACCCTAGAAGGTGGGCGCGGCAGCGGTTCGGGTCGGGTGACGCACCGGGTTCTAGGTGCGTGGCCGTTCGAGCAGCCGCGACATGACGATCGAGCTGCGGGTGCGGCCGACCCGCGCGTTCTCCCTGATCCGTTCGACGGTGGATTCGATCTCGGCCATATCGGTGGCCATCACGTGCACCAGTGCGTCCGCCTCGCCCGCGATCGTCCACACGCCGACCACCTGTGGGATCGGTTCCAATCCGCGCCGCAGTTCGGCGGGTGAGATGTTGTCACGGTAGTAGACCTCGACATATGCCTCGGTGCGCCAGCCGAGCGCGGCGGGGTTGACCTGTGCGGTGAATCCGGTGATCTGGCCGCTGGCCACCATCTTGTCGACCCGGCGCTTCACCGCGGGCGCGGAGAGCCCGACCGCGCTGCCGATCTCCTGGAAGGAGGCGCGCGCCTCGCGCAGCAGATGGGCCAGGATGCGCCGGTCGATGTCGTCCATGCCACAATTCTGCCGTCTCGCGCAATGAATCGATGTTTTTTAGGGGATTTGCGCAACGAATCCATATTTCTGACGCAATAGTGCGCGAATTACCTTCGTGTCAGTCGCTAGCTCGCGCCTACACCCGGGAGATCCCCTTGACCTCTGTAGCCACCCGCCCCGAACCCGCCGCCGTACGCCGATCCGTGCCGCGGCGGTTCGTCATGTGCCGTCCGGACCACTTCGACGTCTTCTACTCGATCAACCCGTGGATGGATCCGAATCTGGCGGTCGACCGCGAACTCGCGCTGTCCCAGTGGGAGACGCTGCGCGCGACATTCGAGCAGTACGGCCACCACATCGATGTCGTCCCCGGCGAACCCGGGCTGCCCGATATGGTTTTCGCCGCGAACAGCGGCCTGATCGTCGGCGACCGGGTGATGTCGGCCCGATTCACGCACGCCGAGCGCGCGGCGGAGGGGCCCGCGTACCACCGGTGGTTCGCCGAGCGCGGATATTCGGAAGTCGTTGCCGCCGAGGAGATCAACGAGGGCGAGGGCGATTTCGTGCTGATCGGCGACCGCTTCCTGGCGGCCACCGGATTCCGCAGTTCCCTTGCGGCGCACAAGGAGGTGGAGCGGTACTTCGGCATTCCGGTGGTATCGCTGGAGCTGGTCGATCCGCGCTTCTACCACCTCGACACCGTGCTGATGGTGCTCGGCGAGGACGAAATCGCCTACTACCCGGCGGCTTTCAGCGCCGACAGCCAGGACGTGCTCGCCGGGCTGTTCCCCGACGCGGTGCTGGCCACCGACGCCGATGCCGAGGTGCTCGGACTCAACGGCGTCTCCGACGGGTACAACGTCTTCCTCAGCCGTCGGGCGACGGATCTGGCCGCGGCGCTGAGCGCCAGGGGCTTCAACCCGATCGGAATGGATCTCTCGGAACTGCTGAAGGCGGGCGGCGGCGTCAAATGCTGCACGCTGGAGGTGCACTGAACTGTCGATCGGCGGGCCTCGCACCGGATTCGTCCGGTGCGAGGCCCGTTGTCAGAGCGGCAATTTCACCCGCCACGCGCTGACCTCCGGACGGGCCAGCGGATGCGATTCGGCGAGAAATTTGAACAGCAGCAGCGCACCGCCGATCTGCAGCAGCGCGAGCGGGAGTTCCGCGCCGAACGCGATGGCCAGCGATACCCAGACATCGCGGGAGTCGGCGGTCGTGATGTCGAACCAGGCGTCGACGAGCAGCAGCATGCCGGTGCCGAAGGCGGGGAGCAGTACGAGTGGTCGGCGCTGCCAGCCGAGGAAAGCCGTCGTCGCCATCATGATGACGAGCAGGATGTCGAAGCCCACCCAGGTTAGGGTCCAGTTCCGGGCGGTGTAGTCGTCGGGCAGGGTGAATCCGAGGTAGGTGATCCACGGGATCAGCGCGATCGTGCCGCCCGTCATCAGGGTGAGCCGGATGCGGCGGTGCAGCCGGATGACCGAGGGCCGCGGCAGCACCTGCGGTGTTTGCAGGCGCCGGATCAGCTCCCGGCGCTCCTCGGGTGACATCGCCGCGATCTCGTCATCGCCGAGTCCGATCATCATGCGTCACACCCCTTCTCGTGCGGATCCTCCGTCTACCCGATAGCCGGACTCGGTGGCGACCACATCGGTCACCGTGCCGCGCGGGCGCCCGCACCGGCGATCGCAGCCCGACCAGTGCTGGCGCCCGGCCACTTCCACCTCATCGGCCGTGAATACACCAGCCGCCGTGCGCTTTTCACTCAGCGGCAGCACCCGGCCGGATTCGACGGCCGCGGCGGCGTCGGCGCGCACATCGGTCCGCGATTTCGCGCAACCCGGTTGTCCGGCGCAGGCACTCACCAGCAGCCAGGGCGAATTCGCGTCGAAGATCAGTCCCATCGGGGCGAGCACCCGAACGACCTGCTCGGCGGGCGACTCCTCGAGATCGGCGAGAACCAGGCTGCGCCAAGGGGTTACGAAAAGCGGGCGTTCCACGGCGGCGAGGAATTCGGCGACCCGGGCCGGCAGCGAACCGAGCCGGACCCCCGCGCCCAGTGCGACCAAGCCGTTGTCCTGTTCCAGCCAGCCGATCGGAATATCGTGCGCGGCGCCGAATTCCAGCCGCTGCGGCACCGGCGCCAGCCCCAGCCGGTCCACGATCCGGTCCGCGCCGCCGTCGACCTCGTGCAGCCGCCACTGCCCGGAGCTCACGTCGAGGAAGCCGTCCGCGGCCGCGAGCATGACCTCGACCGCGTCGGCCGCCGAGACCCGGATACCGGAATCCCGGCCGGCCAGCAGTATCGCGAATTCGTCCGAACCCGTGGCGTGTACGCCGATATCCCCGCCGAGCCCGCTGATATCTCCGCGCCCGTCGTCCAAGGTGAACAGCACCCGCCCCGGCAATTCCGCGAGCCGCGGCCGCGCGCGCAGCCCGGCGTCGAGCGAGCTCGCCAGCCCGTGCACGTCGGTCCATCCGCCGACCCGGCCCGAGAGCGGCGACGCGACGATATTGCGCACCCGCTCGTGCGTCCGGCTCGGCAGCAGTCCGGCCGCCTCCAGTCGCGTCGTCAGCTCACCCGCGTCCCGCACCCGGCGCAGCTGGATATTGCCGCGCGAGGTCAGCTCGATGGCGTCGTCCGCGAGATCCCGCGCGGCCTCGGCCAGCGCCTGTAGCTGTGCGGGCGCCAACCGGCCACCGGGCAGCCGGATCCGCGCCAGCGGCCCGTCGGCGGCGTCGTGCAGCCGCAGCACGCCGGGACACGAATCGGAGGAGGTACGAGTCATAACGAAACCAGACTAATCGCGCTGTCGGCGTGGCCGTCCGCAGCCTGCGTACGGCCGGAGTACAGGCGGAGGTATGCCAAATGGGCGCTGTCGGCGCAGCCCGCACGGCCGGAGGTACGCCTGATTGCGCGGTCGGCACGCTGGCCGCGGCGGCGCGATGCCCGGAAAACTCGGTCGCCGACCGGCGAATCCGCTCGCTAATGTCACCGGAATGAGTGAGATCTCTGATGTCGCGGACCGGCTCGCGATCATCGAAACGATTACCAAGATGTTCGTGTACTGCGATCAGAAGCGCTGGGACGACCTGCTCGGCGTATTCACCGAGAAGGTGGATTTCGACGGGGGATTCGGCGGGGCGGCGGCGGTGCGCGATGCCACCGATATCGTCGGCGACTGGCGGATCGGCCTCGGCGATCTGGACGCGCTCCAGCATCAGTCCGGAAACCATCTGATCGAGTTGCAAGGTGATACCGCGAAGGTGCACGCGGATTCCATTGCGGTGCATGTGAAGAACGACGCGGTGCACGGTAAGACCCGCACCTTCGTCGGCAGCTACGACCTGGCCGTCGAGCGGGCAGGCGATGGTTGGCGGGTGAGCAAATTCCACTATCTGCTGAAGGTGATCGAGGGTAACGCGGACCTCACGTAGCACCGGATACCGGTGTCGGACGCGGCGGCGGGTAGGCTGCCCATGCTCGGCGGCTGACGAGGAAACCGGTGCAATTCCGGTGCGGTCGCGCCACTGTGTACAGCCAGACCCTCTCCGGCGAGCAGCACACCCCCGATGGGCGCGTCACCCGAGGAAGGCCGTCACCGTGATCCTGCTGCTGTCCACGTCCGACACCGATCTGCTCAGCGCGCGCGCCAGCGGCGCGGATTACCGCTGGGGCAATCCGGCCCGGCTGCTGCTCGACGATCTGCCCGCGCTGCTGGACGGCGCCGATCTGGTCGTGCTGCGCGTCCTGGGTGGTAAGCGGGCCTGGGAGGAGGGCCTGGAAGCGTTGCGGGCCAGCGGAGTTCCGCTGGTCGCCCTGGGCGGCGAGATCGCGCCCGACGCGGAGCTGATGGAATGTTCGACGGTGCCGGGCGGTGTCGCGGCCGACGCGCACAACTATCTGGCCGCGGGCGGTCCGGCGAATCTGCGTGAGCTGCACAACTTCCTGTCCGATACGGTGCTGCTCACCGGGCACGGCTTCGAACCGCCGGTGCAGCTGCCGAGCTGGGGTGAATTGCCGCGCACCGCGGCGGAATCCGATCCGGACGCGCCGACCGTCGCCGTGATCTATTACCGCGCGCAGCATCTCGCGGGAAACACCGCCTATGTCGACGCGCTGTGCACGGCGATCGAGGCTGCGGGCGCCCGCGCGCTGCCGCTTTACTGCGCCTCGCTGCGCACCGCGGAACCGGAGCTGCTCGCCGCGCTGCGCCAGGCCGACGCCCTGGTGGTGACGGTGCTGGCCGCCGGCGGTACGAAACCGGCCGCGGCATCGGCGGGCGGCGAGGACGAGGCCTGGGATGTCGGCGCGCTCGCCGACCTGGATGTGCCCATCCTGCAAGGACTTTGCCTGACCACCGGCCGGGACCAGTGGGCGGCGAACGACGACGGCCTCTCGCCGCTGGATGTGGCCACCCAGGTGGCGGTGCCGGAATTCGACGGCCGCATCATCACGGTCCCGTTCTCGTTCAAGGAGTTCGACGCCGACGGCCTGTCGACCTACGTGCCGGACGCCGAGCGCGCCGCCCGGGTGGCGGGCATCGCCGTCCGGCACGCCCGGCTGCGCCGGATTCCCAACGCGCGCAAGCGGATCGCGATCATGCTCTCGGCCTATCCGACCAAGCACGCCAGGATCGGCAATGCGGTGGGCCTGGACACCCCGGCCAGTGCCATCCGGTTGCTCACCGAGATGCGGTCGGCCGGTTACGATCTCGGCGCGCCGGGTGAGGTGCCCGGCCTGGACGAGCGGGACGGCGACGCGCTGATCCACGCGCTGATCGCGGCGGGCGGCCAGGATCCGGACTGGCTCACCGCGGAACAGTTGGAGGGCAACCCGATTCGCATCGGCGCCGATACCTACGCCGCGTGGTTCGCCACCCTCCCCGAAGAGCTGCGGGCGGCCGTCGTCGAGGCGTGGGGTCCGCCGCCGGGTGAGCTTTACGTCGACCGGTCCGCCGATCCGAAGGGTGAAATCGTCATCGCCGCATTGCGTTTCGGCAATGTGGTGCTGATGGTGCAGCCGCCGCGCGGTTTCGGCGAGAATCCGGTGGCCATCTACCACGATCCGGATCTGCCGCCGAGCCATCACTATCTGGCCGCCTACCGCTGGCTGTCCGCGCCGGAGGGTTTCGCCGCCGCCGCCATGGTGCATCTCGGCAAGCACGGCAACCTGGAATGGCTGCCGGGCAAAACCCTCGGCATGTCCGCCGCCTGCGGCACCGATGCCGCGCTCGGCGAGCTGCCGCTGATCTATCCGTTCCTGGTCAACGATCCCGGCGAGGGCACCCAGGCCAAGCGGCGCGCGCACGCCACCCTGGTGGACCACCTCATCCCGCCGATGGCGCGCGCCGAAAGTTACGGCGACATCTCGCGTTTGGAGCAGTTGCTGGACGAGCACGCGAATATCTCCACCCTCGACCCGGCCAAACTGCCCGCGATCCGCCAGCAGATCTGGACGCTGATGCGGGCCGCGAAGATGGACCACGATCTGGGGCTGGCCGAGCGCCCGGACGAGGAATCCTTCGACGATATGCTGCTGCACGTCGACGGCTGGCTGTGTGAGATCAAGGATGTGCAGATCCGCGACGGCCTGCACGTGCTCGGCCAGGCGCCCGCCGGTGACGGCGAACTCGACCTGGTGCTCGCCATGTTGCGGGCCCGCCAGCTCTGGGGCGGCGAGCGCAACGTGCCCGGTCTGCGAGAGGCGTTGGGGCTGGACGAATCCGGTGCGGAATCCCGGGAGCGGGTGGACGCGGCCGAGGCGCGGGCACGCGAGCTGGTGGGCGCGCTGCAGGCGGCGGACTGGTCGGTCGACGCGGTGGCCGGGCTCACCGAATCCGAGCCGGTGCGCGCCGTACTGCGTTTCGCCGCAACGGAAGTGGTGCCGCGCCTGCGGCAGACCGGCGTCGAGATCGAGCGGGTGCTGCACGCGCTGAACGGCGGTTTCATCCCGGCCGGCCCGAGCGGTTCGCCGCTGCGCGGCCTGATCAACGTGCTGCCGACCGGACGCAACTTCTACTCCGTCGATCCGAAGGCGGTGCCATCGCGCCTGGCCTGGGAAACCGGGCAGGCCATGGCGGATTCGCTGGTCGAGCGCTATCTGACCGATCACGGCGAATACCCGCGCTCGGTCGGGCTCTCGGTGTGGGGCACCTCGGCCATGCGCACCTCCGGCGACGATATCGCCGAGGTGCTCGCCCTGCTCGGTGTGCGCCCGGTGTGGGACGAGGCAAGCCGCCGGGTGACCACGCTCGAGGTGATCCCGCAGGCCGAACTCGGCCGCCCGCGCATCGATGTCACGGTGCGCATCAGCGGATTCTTCCGCGACGCCTTCCCGCATGTGCTCGCCCTGCTCGACGACGCGGTCCGGCTGGTCGCCGCGCTCGACGAGCCGGACGAGCTGAATTACGTTCGCGCCCATACCCGCTCGGATCTGGCCGAACACGGCGACGAGCGCCGCGCCACCACCCGCATCTTCGGTTCCAAGCCGGGCACCTACGGCGCGGGGCTGCTACAGCTGATCGATTCGAAGAGCTGGCGCACCGATGACGATTTGGCGCAGGTGTACACCACCTGGGGCGGCTACGCCTACGGTCGCGATCTGGACGGTGCGCCCGCCGCGGCCGATATGCGCTCGGCGTATCGCCGAATCACGGTGGCGGCCAAGAACACCGACACCCGCGAGCACGATATCGCCGATTCCGACGACTACTTCCAGTTCCACGGCGGCATGGTGGCGACGGTGCGCGCCCTGACGGGGCGAAATCCGCAGGCCTATATCGGCGACAGCACCCGGCCGGACGCGGTGCGCACCCGCACCCTCTCCGAGGAGACGTCCCGGGTATTCCGTGCCCGGGTGGTGAATCCGCGCTGGCTGGAGGCCATGCGCAGGCATGGGTACAAGGGCGCGTTCGAGATGGCGGCCACGGTGGACTACCTGTTCGGCTACGACGCCACCACGAATGTGGTCGCCGACTGGATGTACGAAAAACTCGCGGAGAGCTACGTTTTCGACGAGGTGAACCGCAAGTTCATGGATCGGTCGAATCCGTGGGCGCTGCACGGTATCGCCGAACGGTTGCTGGAGGCAGCCGAGCGCCGATTGTGGGAGCGGCCGGAGCCGCAGACCCTGGATCGGCTGCGACAGGTGTATCTGGAGACCGAGGGCGAACTCGAGTAGAACGGCGTTGCGGCCTGCCAGATTCATCCGTCGAAAATCTATGCCCAACAGGCCCTCGTGGCGGAGCGCGTAGCGGGCGGAAAATCAATCCCCGATTTCTTCGGTGCGACCTGTATTACATGATCTTGCAGGATAATTCGGGTTGGGGATTCTATCGACAACGTATGTCGTTGGGGCGCATGATGAACTATGTCCCATCGCCGTATCTTTCGGGGATCGTCATTGAAATCGGCTGGATGATTGGAAAATGCAATGAAGATAAGAAAATTGGTGGCTACCGCCATTTTGACCATTGCGGCCACTGGCATCACCGCCGCGACCGCGTACGGTCAGGCCGAGGTCGCGGGGCCCACCACGATAAACGGGGTGGACGGCCAGGTCGGCTACACGACCACGGTGGCGCAGGACCGCTCCAGCGCGACTGTCAAGCTGACCTCGGGGAAGTTCACGCTGGTACCGGGCGCGGTAGCGGTGGCGGCGTCGGACGGCTCGGTGGTCGGCTCCATTCCCACCGAGCTCCGGACCGCGGCCGGACAGATTTTCGATGTCACTCCCGCGTTGGACGCCACGGCCACCACCTTGACGCTGACCCCGGTCGGCGGGCCGGTTCCCGGAGTGGCCAACTCGCCGGAAGCTGTTGCGTTGCAACAGATCGGTAACGCGGGTACCACCATCGCCGGCGTCGCCATCGGCTGTGCGGTCGGCATCGTCATCGGCATCTTCTTCTTCTTTGTCGGTGCGATCATCGGGTGTGTCGTCGGCGCGGTCATCGGCGGAATCATCGGTGCGAATCAGCCGTAGCGCAATCGCGCAGCGACACCTGTTGCGCGACAATCAGAGTCGTCGCCTGCGGTGATACCCGCAGGCGGCGCCTATATGAAATATCCGCAATTTAATTCAGTATTGTGAGTCCGCCGCTTTTCGGAATCGTTCGGCGATCACGCGCAGCTGCGCGGCGAGTTCCGTTGCGTCCGAGAGCTCGAAATCCGCGTCCAGCAGGGCGAGATAGTGGGCGAGCATGATCGGTGAATCCGAGCCCACCCGAATCACACAGTGATCAGGTCCGTCCTCGGTCACCGGAATCGTGCCGGGCAGCCGGGTCCGGATGGTCTCGGCGGGCGCGTGCACCCGGACGGTGGCTCGGTAGCGCCATGTCGCGGTCCCGATGCGGCGTTGTACGTACCGGGCCGGGTCGGCGTCCGGGACGGTCCGCGGCGTGAAACGCGGGCCGTTCGGGGTTTTGGGGACCATCCGGTCCACCCGGAAGGTGCGCCAATCCACGCGCCCGACATCCCAGGCCACCAGATACCAGATGCCCGACCAGTGCACCAGCCGGTGCGGTTCCGTGTCGCGGTACGACGGTGCGCCGGAATGGGATTCGTAGTCGAAGCGCAGTCGTTCGCCATCCCGGATCGCGGTCGCGATCGCGGTGAGCACCGCTGCGTTCACGGTCGGGTGGCCCGCGCGCGGCACATGCACCATGGCCGCGGTGAGCGCCCGCACCCGGTGCTGCAGCCGCGACGGCAATACCTGCAGCAGTTTCGCCAGCGCGCGCACCGAGGTCTCCTCGATGCCCGCGACGGCGCCGCTCGCGGCGGTGGCCAGACCTACCGCGACGGCCACCGCCTCGTCGTCGTCCAAAAGCAGTGGGGGCAGCGCGGATCCGGCGCCGAGCCGGTATCCACCCGCGACGCCCGGCGTCGCGTGCACCGGGTAGCCGAGGACGCGCAGGCGTTCGATATCGGTGCGGATGGTGCGGGTGCTCACCCCGAGCCGTTCGGCGAGCGCGGGGCCGGTCCAATCCCGGTGCAGCTGCAGCAGTGACAGCAGCCGGAGCAATCGTGCGGAGGTTTCCAACATCGGTGCGAGCTTTCCGGCAATCGCGGAAGCAAGTCTTCCGCAATAGGTTCGAGAGTAGCTCCCATGACCAACACCGCGGATATCCGCCCCTTCCGTATCGACATCCCGCAGGCCGAGCTGGACGACCTGCACCGCAGGCTGGCCGCGACCCGCGTCCCGAATCCGGTGCCGGGCACCGAATCGGATTGGCGGCGCGGTATCGCGCCGGACCTCCTCGCCGAACTGGCCGAATATTGGCGCACCGGTTTCGATTGGCGGGCGCAGGAGGCGCGGTTGAACGCCTTCGATCAGTTCGTCACCGAAATCGACGGCCAGACCATACATTTCCTGCACGTCCGTTCGCCGGAACCGGATGCGGTGCCGCTGCTGATGACGCACGGCTATCCGAGTTCGGTGGTCGAATTCCTCGAGGTGATAGGCCCGCTGACCGATCCGCGGGCGCACGGCGGCTCGCCCGCCGATGCCTTCCACCTGGTGATCCCGTCGCTGCCCGGCTTCGGATTCTCCACCCCGCTGGCCGCGACCGGATGGGAATTGGCCCGTACCACAGCGGCTTTCGCCGAACTCATGACGCGGCTGGGCTATCGGCGGTTCGCGGCGCAGGGCGGCGATATCGGCGCCGGCGTCACCGGCAGGCTGGCCGCGCTGTATCCGGGTCGGGTGATCGCGACCCACGTCAACAGCGATCAGGGCTCGCTGGGGCTGGCCGGGGAGCAATTCCCGATCCCGGATGGTCTCTCATCCGATGAGATGTCGGTAATCCATGCGGCGCAGGAACGTTGGGCGCAGCAGAAGGGCTACCTGGTGTTGCAGACCACGCAGCCGAACGCGCTGGCCGCGGCGTTGACCGATTCGCCGATCGCTCAATTGGCCTGGATCGCCGAGAAGTTCGTGGTGTGGGGTGGTACGCGGCGCACCGCGGTCGACCGGGATCTGCTGCTGGCGAATATCAGCATCTACTGGTTCACCCGCAGCGGTGCCTCCGCTGCGCAATTCCTTTGGGAAACAGCGCATTCCGGGCTCGACTGGATGGCGCCATCGCTTGTCCCGCAGGGCTGGGCGGTATTCGACGCGAATCCGGTGCTGCGCCGGATCATGGATCCGGACAAGCAGATCGAGCACTACAGCGAGTACGCCGACGGCGGCCATTTCGCGGCGCTGCAGACGCCGGACCTGCTGGTCGACGACATCCGGAGGTTCTTCGGTAAGCATCGCGGATAAGTCGGCGCGGCGTGGGTGGACGCGGAATCAACCCACCCACATACGCCGCTGGTCGTAGCCGAAATGAGCCCGGGGTCCGATGCCGGGCCCGCGACGCGGCCATAGCGTGGCGGATATGAGTTGGCATGACCTCGCCGCGAGCAGGTACGCGCGGCTGACGACTTATAAGCGGGACGGCACCCCGGTTTCCACGGCGGTCTGGGTGGCCGCGGATGGTGAACGGATCGTCGTCTGGACCGGCCCGCGGACCGGGAAGGTGAAGCGGCTGCGCCGCAATCCGAAAGTGCTGCTACAGATTTCGGATAATCGCGGCCGCCCGAAAGAGGACTGCGTCTATCTCGGTCGCGCGGAGATCCTGGACGCGGAGGGCACCGAGCGGGTGCGCGCGCTGGTCGCCCGCAAGTACGGTGCGATCGGCTGGCTCGGTATCCGCGGGCATCGACTGTTGAAGGGCCCGGACGCGTCGGTCGGGCTCGCCATCACCCAGCAGGGCTGAAATTCGAACTCGCTCAGGCAGATTGACTCTCTCGTCCCAGGAGAGATTCGATTCGCCGAACAGCGGATACCGCCGTCGCCCAGGTGGTATCCGCTGTTCGGCATGCCCGAGATGACGCGCAAATGCCTCGGGAATCCTTTAGCCACAGTCTATTACACTGATAACACAAATACTCCGCCGCGCGATGCCGGAATCCGCCGACCTGCGGATTCGGTGCGCGGGTCCGGCTGGTGGACCGCTCGGTCCGTTCTGTGGAACGACACGCACCACCTCCGTCGATGCGGATGCAGGATGGGTTCGTCGAGCCGAGGTCGCGGGGGCGCCTCGGTCAAATCATCCAGCCGAAACATCGGAGGTACGCCCGTGGCCGGGTTGGTCGATACCGTCTTACTCCGCCTGGCGACAGCATCGGGCGTGCACGACCTCGTATTCCCGGCGAACGATACGGGTCATACGCGAATCCGCACCCTGTTCACCTCGGTCTACCAGCTGCCCTTCGCGGTAATCCACGACGTGACCGCAGTCGACGTGGCGGGCATCGTCTGCGCCCGGCCGCTCTATCCCGTGGTCCGCCGCACCGGAAACTGGACGCAGACCATGCCGGGCCATATCCGCACCGATGTCGATATCGTCGGCAGCGATGGCGTGGCGCCGCAGTGGGTCGACGTCGTCGCGGATCTCGCCGTCACCGTCGTGCTGGAGATCGATCCCGGCGAACTGGATTCGCTGCGCATCGGTGATCTCGGCGATTTCACCACGCTCGATCAATTCCGCGCCAAATTCCGCTATTTCGACTTCGACGCGTTCATGCGCGAGCACCGGTTGGCCACGGTGGATGATCTGAAGCGCGCCTTCCGCTACCTGCTCGCCGAGGTGAAGCTGAAGCCGGCGCCCGCATTCGACCCCGGGGCCGCGACGAATTCGCGCAGGCTGCCGCTGCGGGTCGGGATCCTGATCCGGGACAACGCCGATATCACCGCGGCCTTGCGCGATGTGCGCCAGATGATGGCCGGGTACGGCCCCGTCGTAGACGAGCACACCGACCGGGATTTCGCCGAAATAGCCGCACCCATCGCACCTTTGGTGATCTTCCCGGCGCAGAGCGTGCCCGACGGGCCGACACAGGTCCAGATCGCGACCTTCTTCGCGAGCCAGAACGTCCTCGCCGTCTTCGCCTGAGCCGAAGGCGCACAGCAAAAGGAGAAACCTTGCCGGACAACGAGATCGAGCCCGAACCGGAGCAGACCGCTCCCGACCCGACACCACCGCGAATCACCTTGTCGCGCGAGGAGATCGAGGCATTGCGCGCCAAGCTGCGCGCCAAGTTCCACGAACCGTGACGGCGCGAATCCGCCGCCATCCCTTACCGACTCCCAGCTAGGAGAAGATCAGCATGCCACTTCACTACGTGCGGGTGAGCGCGCAACTCGACGCTTTCTCGCCGCTCATCCGGCCGACCGGAAATATGGTCGTGATCGGTGACGCGTCGGCGGGTGCCGCCGCGAACACCGCCTTCGAAATAACCTCACTTGCCGACGCCAGGTCCTTCAGCGCGGACCCGAACGCGTTGTCGCCCTTGTCCAAAGCGCTGATCGCCGCGACGCGGCAGACCCCGGGCCCGAGCCGGATCTGGGGCATCAGGACCGGCACCACCGCAACGGCCGTCGCGGACGCGCTCACCGTCGCCGAGGGCCTCAACGTGCAGTTCGTCGTGGTCGCGGGCGCGTCGCTGACGGCCGACGCCACCAAGCAGGCCCCGATCACCGCCCTGGTCAACCACGTCACCACCGTCTCCACCAGGGGTGACGGCAACGAGCGGATGGGTGTCGCGATGCTGGCGAAGGGCGCGACCGATACCACGGTGGCGGGCGGTACCTTCAGCAACGACCGCATGGTCTACGTCGCGCACCAGAGTGACGACGATGTCGCCGCCGCGGTGGCGGGCACCATCGCCGGATATCCGCCGCACATCTCGATGATCCTCAAACAGGTCGCGATCACCAACACCCCTTTCACCGCGGCGCAGATCGACACGATCAACGGCCTGGAGCCCGACACCTCGTCCAAGATCGGCGGGGCCGGGGTCATCTGGCTGGCCTCGCCGACGCTGATCCCGGGCACCGCCACCTACCTGGGTGAGGGTTACAACGGAAACCCCGGTGGCCAAGTGAGATTCATCGACGTGCAGCGCACGCTCGACGACATCACCTTCAAGATCAAGGCCCGATTGATCGGGACCATCGGCAACCTGCGGATCAGCCGGTCGGGGCTGCGTTCGCTCACCCTCGCGTTGGAGGGTGTGCTGAATCCCCTTGTGAGCGACGGTGTTCTGGAACGCTTCGCCATCGACATCCCGATCCTGCGGCTGCTCGACGCCGATCCGGCCACCCTCACCGACGACCAGCTGAGCAAGATCCACGACGCGGAGAACGGTCGCGTCGCTCAGGTGCTCGTCAGCGTCGAGTACGCGGGTGCGATCCACCGCATCAACGTCAACCTGAAATTCAACTAGCGCCCGAACCACGAATCCGAGGACACAGCGATGCCTAACTGGAACACCAGACTCGAAGTCCGACTGGGCAATACGGTGATCAGCCCGATCTCCCAGTTCACCCCCACGTTCAATGTGCCGCACACGGTGGTGCACAGCATCGAGGACGAGAACCTCGGCTACGTGCGCCAGCCGCAGACCTTCACCTTCACCATGACGGTGCAGGCATTCGCCACGGTGGTGGCCGACCTGACCCAACTGGCCGTGACGGGCAAGGAATTCGATATCGCCGTCGCCGAGAAGACCGGCACCGATTGGTCTTTCAAATCGCTCAAGTTCGGCCGGTGCGTCGTCACCTCCGCCAACCCGAGCAGTGTGGTGATCGACGGGGTGCCGCAGGCCACGTTCACCTGCATGTGCCTGCAGCCCGGAATCGAGTGAGCCGTGACCCCCGAGTGGCCATTTGCGGGTGATGACGCCTGGCCCGTAACGGAATCCGCGTCTGCCGACCCGAAAGACCAACTCACCTACCACTTTCCGGTGGAGGTCGAGGTCATCGGTGAGCTCGGCGAGGACCATCTGCGCCAGGTGGCCGCATACGTCTTCGACCAGCTGCACACCACGCTGCGCGGCCGCGGCTGAACGAAACCCGACAACTGTCCAGGTCCACGAGGAAAGGAGAACCGTCATGCCATCCGGAACACCCGCATCCGACGCTCGGCCGAAGCGCGGACTGCCGACAACCGCGCAGGTCGACATCAAGGTGCGGATCGTCGGGTCGCCCACCGCCGCGGACCTGGACAAGTTGACGACCGCGATCGCGAAGCGGGTGCGCAGGCAGCTCGACGCGGCGCATCGAGGGCTGCCCACCGGCGCGAAGGCGGCGAGCCGTGCGATTCCCGCACCGGAGTCCGTTGCCTCCGGAGTGCCGCACAGCGACTATGCCGATGCGAAGCGCGCGGATCTGGCGGCTGTCGCCCGGTCTACCCGTCAGGGTGACTACGCGGATGCCAAGCGGGCGGATCTCGAACTGCTGCAGCGGCAGCGCGAAGCCGGGCAGGCGGCCGCCCGGAAGGCGGAGGATAGGCGCGCGGCCAAGCGGCGTGAGATCGAAAACCTCATGGGCACTTCGTATCCCGCGCTCGTGCTGGCGTTGGGTTTGGGGCCGTCGGAGATCGATCCCTTCGAGTTGGAGCGTGTTCTCGCCGCGGCGGGGGTGTTGCGGCTCGGCCGCGATATCTCGACCGACGACCCGCACGTTGTCGGCCGGAAGACGGTGCTGGACGAGGTGCTCGAACCCGATCCGTACTCGGCGGAGCGGCTGTACACGACCGGGCGGGTCGGCACCGCGGCCGAGGTCGCCGCGGCGCAGGAGCACGGCCGGGCGGAGGCGCTCGGGATCATCAAGCGGGGTTTGTACGCGGCGGGACAGGCGCGGCCGGGTAGTGCGTCGGAAGGTCTGGTGTCGCCGCGATCCGGTACCAGGTATTACGGGAAAACGCCGACTTACGAGGTCCGGCCGGGGCCGATCAAGGATGACATTCCGCCGTACGCCGGATTGCTGCCGCCACCGCCGCTGCCGCCCGGAGAAGTGAATCAGAACCGTGGCTTCCAAAGAGAAATCGCGGTCGCACGGCTATGGGGTGGAACTCTCGCCTGGAGCCGGATTCGCAAGGACCTGAGATTGGAGGATTTGCCGGTTCGTTTCACCCGCCCGAATGGCCAGTCCGACGTCGTGCATGTCGATGTGATCGGACCGAATGGCGAACTGGCACTGGTGGGAGGCGCGGGGAAGGCGATCAATGTCGCCGACACGATCAAGGTGGTGGCGAAGCTGAAACTCGCCGCGGCAGAGCGTGGCGTCGCCGGTGTCGCCTTCTTCGCGCGCGACACGCCACAGGAGGTGCTGGACAAGGCGATCAAGCATCTGGGGCCGGACAACGTTCGGCTGTACGACGACCCCGAGTATCAGGAGCCGCCGCGATGAGCCCCAATTCGGCGAATCCGCAATCGGTTTCGATCACCTTCACCGGTTCGCAGGCCGCGGAGAATCTGCGCGGCCTGCAGGGGGCGATCCGGCGCGGAATCCAGCTGGCCGTAGCGGATTTCGAGCGCAGCCGACGCAAACACGTTGTCGTACAGGACCTGGGCAGGATCTACAGCGGACGGCTCCCGGTGACGCCGGTGCTCGCCCTCGGCCGGAGCCTGCCGTACTGGATCAAGGCCGGTGGCTATCTCCAGGTGGAGACCGACAACGCGGTGGCCGCGGTGACTTGGGGCCGGTTCCTGTTCGGCGAGCGGGGCTTCGTCGTATTCGCCAAACCGCACGAGCCGGGTCGTTTCATCGTCCGGGCGCTCATCGCGCCGTTGCACAAGAAGGATTTCGGTGATCCGTTTCCGGCCGTGAGCCACGAGCCCGGCCACGCCGGAACGGCGACAACGACCTACGGAGCCATCTTCGTCGCCGATTCCGATGCCATCCTGGTTTCGACCGCCGACGACTTCCGGTACTACCGCGATCATTTCGCGAGCGGGCCGACCGATTTGGCGGAGGAGAACATCGAACGCCTGCTCACCGATCCCGCCGCTTTCGGGGCGCCCACCGAGGCCGAGATGGGTGAGATCCTCAGTGCACAGACCGGCGAGCATGCCACGGATCTCGATATCGCGCATATCGTTGTGGCACTGGATCGTTCGGTGTTCGCGACGATCCCGATCGACGATCGCCGCCGCTATCTGCGCGCGCTGACCAAGGTCGCGGGCAAGGCGCTGAGCGGTGTCGACAGCGAGCAGCTGGCGGCGGCGCTGGTCGAGCTGATCGCATCCTGCGCGTCGAAGGTCGAGATGGAGGCGCTGCTGGCGCCGCTCGTCGCGGAAGGTCTGCTGCCGAAGTTGTTCGCGGAGTTCGACAAACCGGTACTGCGCCTGTTGCATGCCGTGGGATCGCACCTGCCGAGAACACCGCTGGAGCCGAGGAAGCTCTGGGACATCGTGGTCTACAACCTGAATCATCCACTGTCCGGGCTGAATCCGGCTGAGGCGGCCGGCACCGCCTACGACTGGGCCCGCAGCACCGCGAGCAGCCTCGGCGATCTGCCACTGCTGCCCGCCGAACTGATCTCGAGCGCGCCGGGACTGTACAGGTTGTTCAAAACACTGTCGAAAGCGCTTGGGGTACTTCCCATTCCGGTTCCCGGCGTACCACCGATCGTCTTTCCGCCCGACCCGGCGGCGCAGACCGAGATCCGTTTGCTGCTGTCGCGCACCGGTGAATCCGGGCAGATCGCGATGCTCGGACTGGAATATATCGAGGGGCTCACCGGTGCGGCGGGCGCGCTCTCCTCCGCCCTGATGCGCCGGGTGATGCGGGTGATCCTGCTGGAAATTCTGGCGGCATATCTGACCGGGTCGCCGGGCGCACGCGCCGCCGAGATAGCGAAAAGGGTTGCCGCGCAAGTACGTTTGGTCGAGGTGCTGGCGGGCGCGGCCAAGCTGGCCGATGTGGCCGAGGCGGGCAGGCTGATGTGGCTGCTGCCGGAGTCGATGGCAGGCGAGGTCGCCAGGCTAGCGGAGCTGATGGCGGCCGGATCCGAGAAGGCGCTCATCGCGAGCGCGGAGGCGGACCGGGTGGTGACCGGGCTGCGGATCGCCGAGGTGATCGAGACCAAGGCAGGCCGGGCCACCGAGCTGGCGGAAGACGTCGCGGCGGGCGCGAAACAGGTAATCGAGATCGTCGACCGGGCGCCGTCCTGGTCCGGCGACGCCGCCCACGCGCTACTGAAAGGTATGGCGGGAGAGGATGTTTCGGCCCTGCTGCGGATCGCGGGCCGGCTCACCCCGGCCCAGCTGGGCGAACTCGGTCCCGAATTGCTTGCACGAATGTCGGGCGCGAAGGGGGCGCTCGAATTCACGATCGACGCGGGACCCCGCGCGTTTGTGGTCACCGCGCGCGAATTCGGCACCAGCGCGGCGAGATACGAGCGGTTCCTGGCCAAGGTCGTGGAGGCGAAGAAAGGCCTCGGTCCGCAGGAGTATTACGAACTGGTACAGCGATTGTCCAAGGGTGATCTCGCCACATTCGCCGACGCAGAGTCGCTGGCCGGGGTCACGGCGCGCGCGAATCCCGCGGCCCCGGCCTCGGAATCGGTGATCCGCGAGGTCGAACAGGCCATCAGCGACCAGCCGACGAGCGGTTTCGGCCCCGGCAACGAGGCCGCGACCGTGCGGCGATTGCGGGAGGAGGGACAGGAAGCCGGGAACGTGAACAGGCTTCGCTCGAACTTCCCGCTGATCGATGTCGCGGCGTCGGGCGAAATCGCCTCGGTGAAGGCGGGTTCGATGCCCTATTACCTGTCCTCGATGCTCGACCTCATCGCGCGGGGCGGGGTGCGCAACCTGAAGGTGGAGCAGTCCGCGCGGGCGATCGCCACCTTCCGTCGCGAATTGCAGCAGCTCGGCTGGTGGCCGAGGGCGCTGCGCAAGAACGCGTCGGTGAAATCGATCGCCGAGTACATCAATGGGCAAACCGTGCTGCGGATTCCGAGCGATCACGTGCTGCCCTTCCAGGAATACCTGGCCGCGGCGGCGCGCCGGAATCCGGCGCGGTTCGGGCTGAACGAGGGTCCCGATCTGGAGGCGCGGATCGCCGAATTGCTCGGCCGGGTGCGGCCTTCGGCCGTCACAAGCCAGGAACTCTTCGGCGCCAACGAGCGCGTTCAGGAAGCGGCGCGGGCCGTCGCCACCTTACTCGACCCGGCCGACCTCGTCGGCCCGACCGAAATCACCGGCCCCACAGAGCTTGTCGAGTCGGCCGCGGGTGATCTCGAACAGGCCGCCGAATCCCTACCGAAACAGATCATCCCGAAGGAGCCGAAGCAATGACGGCGCAACCAGTACTGATCGGCACCGTCCCGCTGCTGTACGTACAGAGCATCTCGATGACCGAGGGATATCAGATCCAGCGAATAGTCGACAGCTCGTTCCAGCAGGCGATCGCGCCGACCCGCAAGGCCATCGCCATCGAGGCGATGCTGCTCGGGCCGGAGCGGCTACTGCTGAAGAAGGAATTGGAGGCGCTGGCCCTGACCTCCCGGCTACTGGTCGCGGCGACCGCCAAAGCCCTTGGGGTTACCGGTATTCCGGTGGTATGCGGGTTGACGATCAGCCTCGACATGCAGATCACCGATCTGCGTTTCACCCAGAGCGCGGGCAAACGGGACGCGATCGACGTTTCGATCAGCCTCGAACATGTGCCGCGCAGTTCGATATCCGCCATTATCGGCGAGGTCGCCGATCTCGCGCTCGCCGCGGGCAGCGCCATATTCGCCGGTCCGGCCGCGCCCGCCGCGGTACCGGCCACGCCATCGGTGCCGCTGTGAGACGGCCATGAACCACCTTGTGAGGCAACCAAAATGACTCAATTCTCGTATCTGCGGATCCCCATCGATGCCGATCAGGGCTTCCCACAGGCGGTGCGGATCTCGTTCGGCCGGCGCAGCTATGTGGTGTCCAGCCGGGTCAATGTGACCGAAGAGAGCCTGCTGCTCGGCCACGATCCGCTGCGGCTGCCGCAGCGGGGCGCGTTCCTGGTGGTGGAGGTGTCGGCCGAGGAAGCGACCGGATCCCGGATGCTGTTCCGCCGCAAGGTTGTTCCGAACTTGGAGTACCAGGCAGAAGAACTGGCGCTGCTGTTCACCGATCTGCGTGTGCATCCGCTCAACCTCAATTCGGCAGGGGCGCACGGCTCCTCGGTGGTGGGAGGGATTGCGTCGCGATGGGATTCATAATCTGGTACAAGCTGGAATTCCGAACCGATCCGGCGGATGCCGCGCCGCTGCTGCGACTGTCGAACGATGTGTTGCAGAGCGCGATTCTGCTCGACGCTGCGGTCACCACATCGGCCAAACTCGGCCCGAACGCGACGGAATTCGACATCACGCTGTGGGATCTGCCGCAGGACAGCGCCACCGGCCTCGCCGAACAATCGCGGCGAGCGGCCGGGTCGAAGAAGCCGTTGCTCGTGGATATCAGCCTCGGCTATTTCGACGAGCCGACCACCCAGCAGGCGCCCATGTTGCGCGGGGCGATCACGGAGGTTCGCACCGAGGTCGCCGCCGACGGCAGCCTGCTGACCAAGATCAGAGGTAGGGAGCTGGCAAGTTATCTGCTGTTGAGCCAACCCTTTTCCTTCGACCGAGCGGGCGAGGTCGATATCGAGGAGATCCTGCGGAAGATCACGAAGGACACCGGCGTCGAGATCGGGCACGAGGGCGTCGCCGGGACGGTGCGGGACCGCACGATCTCGAATGGCAAGGCGCTCACCGCACTCGGCGTTATCGCGGTGGATCGGAAAGTGCCGCTGGCCGTGCGGGCGCAGAAGGCGGTGCTCGGCACCGTCAGCGATCCGGCCCCGCCGGCGCGGTTCACGACGGCCGCGGCGAACGTGGTCAGCAAGCGGCGCTGGGACAGCGGATCGCCGGATCCGCAGGCCGGCCCCGGCAGCACGACGCGCTACGAACTGACGGTGCTCGGCGATCCGACCCTGCAGATCGGCGCGAAGGCCATCCTGGACGGACTCGAAACGCACGATCTGCGAATCGAATCCGTCAAGCATCTGTTCAGCATGCGCGGCGGATATACGTGCGAGGTCACCGTGCTGGAGGCCGAGGCGGCCGCGCGACCGGAGGCCGCCGACGGGCCGCAGGCGGTATTCGACGGGTTCGCGTCGTTCACTCGTGGCCTGCTGGCCGACCACCCCAGCGTCGATGTCGGCGATATCGCCGAATACCGGAAGTCGGGTGACGGGGACAACGGCGGGCACCGGGCCACGCTGCACTACGGACAGCAGCGGGCGGCATCGAGCGTGGACGATCCGGTGGACAACCGGCTGCTGTTGCACGAGAAGCCGATGTCGTCCGTATTCGCTTGGGATAAAACGGGATTGATGGTGCCGGTCTATCCGGGAATGCGAGCGGTGCTGGTGCACAACGGCGGCGAGGTGAACGATGCCGTCGCCGCCGGGTTCCTGTGGTCGCGCAACGCGAATCATCAACCGCCCAAGAACGAGGTGGGGGATTACTGGCTGTGCCTGCCGACCCAGGTCTCCGATGGCAAACCGGAGGGCAAGGGGGTCAACGACCTCACGGACGCGAGCGGGCACCGGGTGGTGCAGGCGGTCGGGCTCGGGATCGAGATCGGCAATGGTGTGCTGCCCGATGTCGGCGAGCGGCCGATGCCGCCGACGGGCGAGACGCTGACCATCAAGCACGGTAAGGGAACGACCATCACCATCGCCGAGGACGGGGCCGTCACCATTGCCACCGATGGCGCGAAGGCGTCGATCACGTTGCGCGGCAGCGAGATAACGATGAAGGCCGACAGCATCAAGCTGGATGCCACGGCTGTGCAGGTGGGCTCATGACGAAAGTGCTTGTCACCAGCGTGAAGATGAAGTGCCCGCACGGGGGGACGATCACCATCACGTCGGGATCCACGATGAAGATCGCCGGTAATCAGGTAGTGCTGGCGGCGGACAGCGGAAACGCGAAGATCACCTGCCCGTTGTTGGCGAAGGGGGATCCGAATGCCTGCGTGACACTGGACGACTTCGCGGATGTTTCGACCGTACTCGAAGTCGACGGTAAGTCCGTTGCGCTCGCCGTCGCCAAGCCTACGACGAATACCAGGAACGCCGCCAAGGCGTCGCTCGGCCCGATCACCATCTCCGCCCCCGGCCAACAAATCCTCGACGCGAAGTAAGGAGGTAACGATCATGACGACAGAAACCGGCATCCGGCTCGACCACGGCGATATCGTGCTGGAGCGCGGGCAGATCGCCCAGGTCACCGGACTCGCCAATCTGGCGCAGGCGCTGGAGATTCGCGTGCTGACGCCGCTGGGCACCGATCGCTACGACACCCGATACGGCCTGGACTACAAATCCATTTTCACCGGCCCGGCCAGCGCACCCGAAATGCGGGACCTGGTCCGGCTCAATCTCGTTCGCACGCTGAGCACGGATGCACGGGTGCGCGAAATCCGCGACATACAGGTTGTCGATCCGAATCTCGACCCGCACCACCGGGTTTGGACGGTCGACGTCTCGATCATCGCCGCCGACGGCACACCGGCCGTGCTGAGGACAACCATAGGAGGGGGAGCATGACCGAATTCGGAGTCACCAACGACGGATTCGTCATCAAAGGGTTCGCCGAAATCCTGAAATCCGCGCAGCAGCGCGCGATCGAGGCGTTCGGGCCCGATGTCGATCTCGGCGGCACCAGCGTGCTGACCAAAATCCTGCAGGCGACCTCCGATGAGGACGCCATGCTCTGGCAGCGGTTGGAGGATGTCTACTACAGTCAGTTCGCCTCCACCGCAACGGGAGAAGATCTGAACCTGCTCGGCACGGATGTCGGGCTGCCGCGCGAGTTCCTGTTCGCCGAGGGCGATGCGCAGCTGACGATCGTCGGTGCCGAACCAGGCCGCGACTATGTCCTGCCGGAAGGCACTGTGCTGCTCGACAAGTCGACGCCGCCCAACACCTTCTACACCACGGCCGCCGTGACGCTCAGCGCGAAGGTGACGTCGGCGACGGTGCACGCGCGTGCCTTCATCGGCGGCGGTGGGTCGAATATTCCCGCGCAGCAACTGGATCGCGCCGATCCTGACTATCTCGTCGCGCAGCTGAGGTTCCCGTCGACCGTCACGATCAAGGCGGTGAACCCGGTCAGGTTCAAGGGCGGTGAACTTCAGGAGGACGACACCTCTTACCGGGCAAGGCAACTCGGCTTTCCGCGCGATATGTGGACGCTGCAGAGCGTGCGTGCCGCGGTATTGCGGGTGCGCGGCGTCACCGATGTGCTGCTCTCCGACGCGCTCGGCGGTGTCGATGTCACGCAAAGCAGGTTCCAGACGTTCAGATTCGGTGAGCGGCCCTTCAGCGCCGAACGCAAATTCGGCGAACCCTATTTCTTCGATGTGGTGGTCGCGCACGAATTCGTCCGGCCGTGGCGGACCGTCGGCCAGGTCACGGGCATTTACGAGCAGGTCAAGGCGCAGGTGGATCTGGTGCGCCCAGTTGGCGTATATCCCAACATCATCGAGGCCGATCACATCGAGGTCGGGCTGCGCGCCACCGCCATCATCGAGCCCGGGCAGGATCCCAACTCGCTGCATGCGGCGCTGCTCGACCGCCTTTCGCAGAGCGTCGACGCGCTGCGGCTGGGCAGTGATGTGGTGTTCTCCCAGGTGATGCGGCTGCTGGTGGAACAGCCAGGCGTGCTCGACGTGCGCGACCTGCGGTTGCGCCGGTTCCCGCCCGCTTCCGACCCGCACGCGCTCGGGCCGGATTCGGCGCCGCCGCAGCCCATCGAGGTCGGCTTCGGGGAGAACCTGTCCCTCGGCCCCACCGAGATCGCCCAGTTCCGGCAGGACAGCGGTCTCATCGATCTGCAGGTGGTCGCGCGATGACGAATCTCGGATACCAGCCCGCGGTCGAGCGGATGGCGGGCACGCTCACCACCCCGTTCGCGGCAGGGGCGGATCTGTTCGAGCTGGTGCTCTCCGAGCGGGAACCGTTGCCGAACAATGATTTCGAGCCGTACGACTTCGCCGAGCATCGGGCGCGGTTCGGTACCGAACCGCGGATCCGGTACGTCGCGACGGCAATCGCGGACCTGCCGGTAGATGTCACGATGACGGTCGGCTACAAGGTGCCGGGTGACGAACGGGACGTCTCCCTGGTTTTCCCGGCAGGTACGCCCGCGGGTGCCTCCAGGCTGATCCCGCTCGGTGACGATACCGCAAAGGCGTTGCTGGACAACGTTGAACTGCGGGTACCACAGGGGGAGGCCAATGTCGGGGTGGTCGACCACTTCCGTTTCACGGCCCTGCTCGGCGATCTCGCCGCGCTGCTGTGGGTGCTCGGCGGAGACCGGGATATTCTCGCGGCCCAACTGACAAAGGTACGCAGCCAACGGTCGGTCGAGAATGCCACCGGGCTGTCACTGGATTTGATCGGCTCCGACCTCAGTATCCCCCGATTCCCGCCGCTGCCGTATGGTTTCGCCGCCGAAACGATCGCTCTATACCACTTGGACGATACGGCGGCCGGTTCCACCGTGCTCGACGCGATGACGATGTACACCGGTCCTGGCACCGGCCATCCCGGCACCAGGAACGCGAGCGTCGTCGCCGGTGCCGACGGCCGGTTCGGGTCGGGAATGGGTTTCGCCGCATTTTCCGAGATCGCGATCCCCGATCACACCGATTTCGCGCTGCCAGCCACGGCGGGTTTCACCGCCGAATGCTTCGTCCGGCCGGCGATGGGCGATTGGCACGGTGCGGTGCTGTCGAAGCATGTCGATACGGTCGATCAGACCAAACCGGGCTGGAGCCTGCACATCGGCAAGTTCGGTCGCGGGCTCGACCGCAATGTGCAGCTGCTGCTGTCGGACGGCACGAACAAGGTGGAACTGTACGCGGACGTCTCACTCATGACCGACCGGTTCCAGCACATCGCCGCGGTGCTCGACCGCGAGCGCGGGCTGGCCCGGCTGTATGTCAACGGTGTCGCGGTGGCGAGCAAACCGGCGAATATCGGTGTGCTGACCAATAATTCACCACTGCGGATCGGCTTCGGCGATCCGGGGGCGAATGGCTTCTACGGGTCGGTGGACGAGGTGCGGATCTCCCGCGGCGCGCTCAGCGGGTTCGCACCGGTGCTCGGTGAGGACGACGACAGCTACCGACGTCGGCTCACGCTGTTCCGGCGCTGGAATCTGCCGACGCCCGCGAATATCGCGAACGCGTTGAACGAGACCGTCGGTCCGATCAATGACGTCTTGCGCCCGATCACCGTGTCGGACGCATTCGTTCGGACACCGGTCGGGTCGCGTACCGTCAAGGTCTGGCCGACGGCGATCTCGCCGGGCGAGTCGGTCGACGCGCTGGGCAGATACAACACCACCGAAGCGGAGGTCTGCGGCAGGATCGCCGACGACCAGTTCGATCCGCGCTGGCTGGTCGATTACAGCGACGCCTTCGTCGACTTCGCCGGTAGCGAACGGCGGATCCGGTTGCCGCTGCAGCGTTATCTCGATGCGCTGGTCAAGCTGGTTTTCCCGCTCCAGTCTTTCGCGAGGTTGACGGTTTCGCCGTATGACCCGAATGCGACGGACCTGCGCGCCGTCGGTCGCGCGGTGGTACTGCGGCACGCCGAGATTCCGGCGGGAACACTCGCCGCCCTCGCGCTGCGGGCCGGATTCTCCTGGGTGCGACACCGTGCGGACACCGACGACGTGTACGCCTCGATCTCCGACAAGTCCTCCATCCAGTCGAGCTGGGCGCCCTACGAGGATGTACTCGAAATCGGCCTCGGGACAGCTCCGGTCAGTGTGCTGCCGCCGCCGCCAGCCGAGGCGACCGTGCGGTGGTCGATCCTGCAGGCCGGTCCTGGCCGGGCCGAATTGGTCGACGATGTGAACACCGGTCCACAGGTCACCGTCCAAGGTGTGCACACGGGCGTGGCCACGCTGGAAGTCGAGGTGCGGCTCGGCGGGAAGACGTACTCCGCGATCCAGCGGTTGAAAATGGGCCCGGCGGAATTTCCGCCGGATAGCATCGGCGTCGGTCAGTCGATCGGAGCGGACGGCACGCTCGGCGTCGACGAATCGGTAGCCGGAACCGCCGCCGACGGCGCCTACTCGCCGGATTACCTTGTCGCGGTTAATGATCCCTGGCTACAGATCACGGTGCCCGGCTCCAATCGGATGCAGGCGAATGTCGCGGCCTGTCTCGGACGAGTGCTCGACCAGACCAGCTTCGGGCCGCAACCGCTGCCACAGGTTCGGTTGGTCACAGGCTGGACGCCGAACGGCAGCGGCCTCGACGCGGTCGGCCGTGCCCTCACGCTGGCGCCGGCGGTGCCGGAACTGTCGCTGGCCAGACTGGCGAGGATCGCGCATGGTGCCGGCTTCGACTATGTCGAGAACACCGGAACTGTGATCCGGGTCGCGCAGCGCGCCGGTGAACATCTTGCGATCACCGGTCCGGCCGCGGTGGACGAGGGTGCCACCGCTTCGTTCGCGATGCCGCGTCACGACAACCCGGTCGGCGCCGTGCTGGCGGGGAAGGTCCTGTGCACTGTCGGGCAGGGGAGTTCGACGGTTTCGCTGCTCGACACCACCAGCGGTGCGCTGCTCGGGACCGTACCGGTGGGACAGTCGCCGGTTGGTATCGCCGTAAGTGCCGATCAGAAAACGGTTTTCACCGCGAGCGGCACCGATCACACCATCACCGCCTTCGGTATCGGCTCACCGGCCAAGGTGACGACCGGACCCGCGTTATCCGCGGCGCCGCTGGCCATTGTCGGACATCCGACCAAGCCGTTGCTGGTGGTACTGCTGCCGACTCAGGTCGTCACCGTCGACGCAGGCACGCTCGCCGTTGTCAACCAGTGGACAATTCCCGGTTCGACCGCCGGAAAGGCGTTGGCGCTCAATTCGACCGGCACAACAGCGTTTGTAGCCTGCGACGACAAAACGCTGCGCGCCGTCGATATCGATACGATGACCGCCGGTGCGGTATCGGCACTGCCCGCCGCTCCGATCGCCATCGCGGTGACCAGTACGAGGGCCTATGTCATCGTTGTCGTCCCGGCCAGTCCCGGCAGGGGTGTCGAGGTCGATATGGTGATAGTCGACCTGGCGAGCCGTGCGGTAGTGCGGACGGTTTTCATCAATGCCAACGAACCGCGGATCGGTGTCGACGAGTCCGCGGGGACTGTGTACATCGGCGATGGGGTCTATGACGCTGTTCCGACCTACAACCTCGACGGTGATTTCAGGGGCCCGATCTACGCGCTCGATATTCCTGGTAAGCCGGTGGCCATCATCCCATCCGGCACAAGGGTTTTCGTACTGTTGCGTGGTGAGATCGGACGTGGTCGATCCGACACGGTCATCGTCCTGACCCCCGGCCCCGCCCAGCGGGTGATCGCACGGTGGCCGGTGGCGCCCGCCGGCGGTAATCGGTTGGTCTGGTCGGTGCGTGGCGCCGATCCGGGCGCCGCCCATCTCGACGGCTCCACCGGTGAACTCGCCCAACTCACCGGCGATCACGCGGGCACAGTACAGATCCGGGCGCGCGCACCCATCGAGAACGGCAATCCGCCGTACACCGTCGTGATCGGGCTCGACCAGAAGCTGCTGGATGAGGAGAAGCCGGGTAAGCCCGTCGTCGTCCGTCGCGATCAATACGAGCGACTCATGAACGTGCTCAACGAATTACATCCGATCGGCGTGGAATTCAACACCAAGGCGATCCGCGACCACGTGGTGGAACTGCGCACGGGACAACTGGATTCGCTCCCGGCCTACACCTATCCGACGTACCGCCTGCGTGGTCAGCACCTCGCCCGGCCCATTCGAAAGGACTGATCGATGCCCTTCAACATCAGTTTCACCAGAACCTTCAAACACAAGCCGTGGGTGGACAAGGTCGATCGCGTCGACGCCGGCGGTGAGAACGGTTTCAATATCCGTTTCAAGGCATTGGAATTCGACCTCGATGTGCTGCACGACCGGTTCAACGACATCAGCACGGCATTGAATGTCGTCGCCGCGGGCGGGGGACCGGACCGGACGATCACCGTGCCGCCGCTGTTCATTTCGCTGGGTCCTACCTCCGGTGCGGCGTCCTGGGATCTCGGCGATTATCGCGGTGGCGCCCGGGGCGATGCACACAAGACCGGCAGCGCGCTGGTGACCGGTGTGGTGCCGGTTCAGCTGCCGCAGGTCGGCACGCTCACCTCGTTGACCGTGACGGGGACCAGCAATGGGTCGAGCAAGCTGCAGGTGGCGCTGTCCCGATTCGGCATGACGGGCCTGAACGCGATGCTCGCCGTGGCCGAGATCCCGGAACAGCATGGGGGCGTGCCCTATTCGGTCACCACGCCGGTCGCCGCCGGGTTCGGCGCCATCGATCCGGCCTGTTCGTACGCGATCATTGCCAGCGCGGAGGCGGGTTCGGATCCGACGGACTACGTCGACATCACGTCGTTGCAGATCGCCTACCAAGGTCACTGAAAAAGGAAGCGCGCCATGGCCTTCGACATCGAATTCACTCGCACGTTCCGACACCATCCGTGGGCCGATCAGAAAGACCTGGTGGTCGCCGACGGTACCGAAGGATTCAATATCAGATTCAAGGCATTGGAGGCCGACCTCGACACCCTGCGCGATCGTTTCGCGGATGTCGGGGTCGCACTCGATTCCGTGGTCGCGCCGAAAGCGGACCGAATACTAACCGTCACACCGTTTTTCGCGCCCGTCGACCAATTCCCTTGGTACCTCGGTCAGGTCGGCATCGCGAAGCGCGACCCGAGCAGCACCTCCGGCCCCGGCCAGGTCAACGGCGTGCTGCCGGTTTCAATGCCGCCTTCCGGGACGATCGCTTCGCTCCGGGTGGTCGGGAGCGGCGCGTCCAACGGGCCGGTCACCGTCCGGCTGCTGCGCTCGGATCCGCAGGGCCGCATAACCGAGGTCGCGAAGGTTCAGCCGCCGCCGACACCGAACGGCGACACCCCTTTCGACGTCACCTCCCCGGCCAACCCCGCCAACGCCACCATCGATCCACTGTCGGTCTATGTCATCACCGCCGAATTCGTCAGCCGCGTCAAGGATGAGCTCATGCAGATATCCGGCCTGCAACTGCTCATCAAACCAAGCTGATCCGCTGCTCGGCATCGGCTCTGGACCGCGCGATGTCTCGCCATCACCCAGCCGGGCTGAAAACCCGGCCCGGCCAGGAAAACTCAGCCCGCTCAGGCCGATTGGGCAAGCCCCGCGGAACACCAGATGTCGGCGAGATCATCCAGCGGAAGCCGCAGGACCTGGCTCAATGCCACCACCGTGCCGAAGGCGGGCGAGGGCAGCCTGCCGGTTTCGATCTTGCGCAGCGTTTCCGGGGAGATGTTGGCGGCGTGCGCGACCTCGGCGAGGTCCCGGTCGCCGCGGCCCGCGCGCAGTGCGGCGCCGAGGCGGCGGCCCGCCTCGACCTGGGCGGGGGTGAGCGGCAGACGAACCATGGCACACAGGCTACGGCTGGTATTTAAATACCGCAAGCGGCTATGCTGGTATTAAAATACCGAAGAGTGGAGTGGGCATGGTGGAGTTGAAGAGCCGCGACGAGATCGAGCGGATGCGGGTGACGGGGCAGTTCGTCGCCGAAGTGCTCGCGGAGCTGCGGGCCAAGGCGCGGGTCGGGGTCAACCTGCTCGATCTGGAGGCGCATGTGCGCAATAGGATCGCGCTGCGCGGCGCGGTGTCCTGCTATTGGGATTACGCGCCCTCGTTCGGGCGTGGCCCGTTCCGCAACACCGTCTGCCTGTCGGTGAACGACGCTGTGCTGCATGGGCTTCCGTTCGACTACGCGCTGCGCGACGGTGACGTGCTCACCATGGATCTCGCCGTCGCCATCGACGGCTGGGTGGCCGATTCGGCATCGACCGTTGTGGTCGGCACGGCCGCCGAGGCCGATCTGCGGCTGGTGCGGGCCACCGAGGAGGCGCTGGCCGCCGCCATCGCGGTCGCGGTGCCGGGCAACCGGATCGGCGATATCTCGGCCGCGATCGCCGCCGTCGCAAGCGATTACGGATATCCGGTGAACACCCAGTTCGGCGGGCATGGGCTGGGCCGGACGATGCACGAGGATCCGCACGTATCCAATGTCGGCAAGCCGGGACGCGGCTTCAAGCTGCGCTCCGGCCTGACCATCGCGATCGAACCGTGGTTCGCCGCGACCACCGACCAGATCTACACCGATCCGGACGGGTGGACCATCCGGTCCGCGGACGGGTCGCGGACCGCGCATTCCGAACATACGGTGGCCATTACCGAGGACGGGCCGCTGGTGCTCACCGCGGCCGCGTGAATCGGTTGTGGCTCAGCGTGATTCGTTGAGCCAGGCGGCGAGTTCACCGGCCGCGTCCAGTTCGTCGGCGACCGTCGCCCGCTCCGAGCCGGTGAGCTCGATTGCCGCCAGCCGTTCCCGATATTCCGCGGCGCGCTCGGAATCCTCTGCGGCCACGGCTAATTCGGTGAGCGCCGCGTAGGCGCGGGCCCGGTCCACCGCGCTCGCCTCCCCGCCGAAGCGGCCGAGCCCGACCTCCAGTGCTCGCGTGGCCGCCGCATCGTCGTTCTTGAAGTCGCGCAGGATCCGCGCGTTGTCGAGAACCCGTGGCAGGCCGCTCAATTCGCGGGAACCGCCGTATTCGACCTCCAATGGTTCGTCGCGCTGAACGTAGATCAGATAGTTGCCCGCCGGGTCGGTGAGGGTGAATCTGCTTTGGCCGTCCCGGAATCGGGTGATTCGGGGTATGCCTTTGGTGGGCACTTTGCCGTAGTGGGCGCGTAGAGCCGCCGTGAATTCGCGGTGTCTCGCCGCGATGTCGTCGACGAAGACGACGCAGCCGGTCAGCTCCGGCGGGGGTGGCTGGTTCTTGTGTCTGTCGGCGAAATGAAGTGCGCCGCCGTTGGCTTCGGCGATGGCATACACATAGGGCCGGGTCTGTTCGTAGACCGTTCGGTAGCCCAGCGCCCGGTAGAAGGCGAGTGTCGCGGCGAGTTCGCCGCTGTAGAGGATCGGAGCGGTGGTGTCACCCATGCGTCTCCCACTGTAATCAAATTTGACTAGATGAAGGTAGGCGGCCGACCGGCGGAAGTCAAGTTTGAGTAGTATGGCCGGATCACTGTCGACGAAGGAGTGCGATGCCCGCCGTCCGGCTGCTCGTCCTCGGCGTGCTGCGGCTGCGCCAACCCGCCCACGGCTATGCGGTGCGGCGCGAACTGCTGACCTGGCGCGCCGAGACCTGGACCAATGTGAAACCCGGCTCGATCTACCACGCGCTCAAACAGCTGACGCAAGAAGGGAATCTGAGCTCCCTCGGCCCGCGGGACAGCGATCGCGGACCCGCGCACACTTTATTCGCGGTGACCGAGGCGGGTGAGGCGGAATTCCGCAGGCTGATGGATGAGGCGCTGGTGAGCGTCGATATGGAGGAGCTCGGCGCGGCGATCGCCTTCATGGACGCGCTGCCGCGGGCGCACGTCATCGCGAAACTGCGCGAACAGCAAAGGCGCAGTAGGGAAGTCCGCGACGACCTACTGGCCATGGTGCCGAACTTTCCCGGCCGTGACTCGGCCCCGCACACCACGGATCTACTGGAGCTGTGGAGCGGGGTCTTCGACAATCTCACGAATTGGACCGCCGGGGTGATCGCCCGCCTGGAGTCGGGCGAATACCACATGGCCGAATGACGCGTGCGGCCCGGCCGATATCCTGCCCTGATGACCTCTGCGCTCGGACCGCTCGGCTCGGCCGACTACGTGCTGTTCACCACCTATCGCAAGGATGGAACGCCGGTCGCCACCCCGGTGTGGGCGGTGGCCGACGACGGCAAACTGTACATCTGGACGGTCACCGACAGCTGGAAGGTGAAGCGGTTGCGCCGCAATCCCGCGGTGACCGTGCAGCCGTGCAATGTCGCGGGCAAGCCGCGCGGCCCGATCGTCGCGGGCACGGGGCGGGTGCTGGACGCCGCGGGGACGGCGCGCGTGCGAAAGCTGCTGATGCGCAAGTACTTCATCCTCGGACCGGTCACGATCCTCGGCAGCTTCGTGCGGCGCGGCCGGTCGGGCACCGTCGGCATCGAGATAACGCCGCAGTAGCGCCTAGGTCGCCTGACTCACCGATGACATGTGGAAGTCCGGAATCCGCAACGGCGGCATGGCCGTTCGGGTGAACCAGTCCTTCCATTCGCGCGGCAGGGCCGGTTCGGTGGCGCCCGCCTCGGTGGTGCGCCGCAGCAGGTCGATCGGGCTCTCGTTGAACCGGAAGTTGTTGACCGCGGCCGTAACCGCGCCGTTCTCGACCAGATAGACGCCGTCCCTGGTGAGTCCGGTCAACAGCAGCGTCGCCGGATCCACCTCGCGGATGTACCACAGCGTGGTGAGCAGCAGACCGCGCTCGGTGCGCGCGATCATCTCGTCGAGCGTGGCCGCCGAGCCGCCGGTGAGCAGCAGGTTCTCCCCGGGAACCGTTGTGCTGGCGCCGAATTCGGCGGCCGTCGCGCGCGGGTACACCAGCGCGTCGATCACGCCGTCGCGCACCCAGTCGACGCGCTGCGTCGCGAGGCCGTTGTCGAATACCGAAAGCGATTCCGACGACGCGTCGACGGCGACGAACGGCCGGTACTCCAGCCCCGGCGCGGTGGGATCGCTGTAGAGGGTGAGCGGAATATCGGTGAGCCGCTCACCGATTCGGGTGCCGCCCGCCTTGGCGAAGGCGTTGTGGCCCTCCTGCGCGCCGCGGCCCTCCATCGTCCACATCATGTAGATCATCAGATCCGCGACGGCCGAAGGGGGCAGCAGGGTTTCGTATCGGCCCGCGGGCAGGTCCACCCGGGTCTTCGACCAGTCGAGGCGGCGGGACAGCTCGGCCAGCATGGCGGGCACGTCGATGCCGGTGAAGTTCGGCGTGTTGACCCCGACCCAGGCGCTGGCGAGATCGCTTCCCGCACCGCGCTTTCCGTTGATCTCCACCGAACCCGTCGGCTGCGCGAACCGGCGGCGGACGCCGGTGGAGGTGCCGAGCCAGGTGGTGTGCACCTGATGGTGGGCGAATCCGTAGAGCCGATCGGCCCCGTCGAAGCCCTGGGCCAGATCGCCCGCCAGGCCGGAGAATACTTCGATGCCGGTGCGGCCGGGTTCGGCGGCCCAGTCCGCGTCCGGTGCGCCGTCCGGATCCAGCAGCGGCATCGCGTCTTTCGCCGGTTCGGCGGTGCGTCCGGCCGTCTCGCTGGCCCGCACCACGGCCTCGATATCCGCCGGATCGACGCTGGTGGACCGAATGCTGCCCACCCGTGCGGAATTCGGGCCGTCGCGGAAGACCGAGATCGCGGTCCACTCGCGCGAGACGGCGGAACCGTTGGTGGTCATGGAATTTCCGGCCCAACGCAGCGAGGCGTCGTATTTGTCGGTGACGAGCACGATCGCCTCGTCGGCCCGCGACAGCTTCAGCGCGCGCTCGACGACCTCGCCTGCCGGGATCACTGGCCCGCCTCCGTCCTGGTGTTGAGAATGTTGATGCCGCGCACCAGGATCGACGGGCAGCCGTGGCTGACCGCGGCGACCTGGCCCGGTTGCGCCTTACCGCAGTTGAACGCGCCGCCCAGCTGCCAGGTGGAGGCGCCGCCCACCGCCTCCATTGCGCCCCAGAAATCCGTTGTGGTGGCCTGATACGCGACGTCGCGCAGCTGACCGTCCAAGCGGCCGTTGCGGATACGGAAGAACCGCTGGCCGGTGAACTGGAAGTTGTAGCGCTGCATATCGATCGACCACGACCGGTCGCCGACGATGTAGATGCCGTCGTCCACCCGGGAGATGAGCTCCTCGGTGCTGGTGTCGCGCACCGGATCCGGTTGCAGCGAGACGTTCGCCATCCGCTGGATCGGCACGTGATGCGGGGAGTCCGCGTACGAGCAGCCGTTCGAGCGGGGCAGGCCCAGCCGCGGCGCGAAAACCCGGTCCAGCTGGTAGCCGACGAGGATGCCGTCGCGCACCAGATCCCACTGCTGTCCGGCGACGCCCTCGTCGTCGTAGCCGACGGTGGCCAGCCCGTGCCCGACCGTCCGATCCCCGGTGACATGCATGATCGGCGTGCCGTACTTCAGCGTCCCGAGTTGGTCGGGGGTGGCGAAGGAGGTTCCGGCATAGGCGGATTCGTAGCCGATGGCGCGGTCGTATTCGGTGGCGTGGCCGATGGACTCGTGGATGGTGAGCCACAGGTTCGTCGGATCGATCACCAGATCGGTGGGGCCCGCGATCACGCTGGGCGCCTTCACCTTTTCCGCGAGCCAGGCCGGGATCTGCGCCAGTTCGCCGCCCCAGTCCCAGGTTTCGTCCGCGCCCGTGACGTACTCCCAGCCGCGACCTGCGGGCGGGGCCAGCGTGCGCATGGTCTCGAACGCGCCCGCCGCGGGATCCACGGTGACGGCCTCGAATTGGGGGTGCAGGCGCACCCGCTGCTGGGTGATCCGTGACCCGGCGGTGTCGGCGTAGAAGGTCTGCTCCTTGACCTGCAGCACCGATCCGGTGACGTGGTCCACGCCGTCGGCCGCGGACAGCCGTCCCGAATAGTCCTGCAGCAGTGCGACCTTGTCGGCGGTCGGCACGTCGAACGGGTCGACGGCGTAGTCGGAGACCCAGGTGGTGTCGTATGTGGGTTCGGCGGCCAGCGCGACGCGCTCCCGGTTCAGCGCGCGCAACGTCTTCGCGACGGTCACCGCCCGCGTCGCCACCTCGGCGGCGGTATCGGGGGTGAGTGCGGCATGCGAGGCGAAACCCCAGGTGCCGTCTACGATCACTCGTACGGCGAAACCGAGGTCGGTGGCGTTGGTGATCGACTCGACCCGCCCGTCGCGCAATCGGATCGACTGGGTGACGAGCCGGTGCACCCGCAGGTCGGCATGTTCGGCGCCGGCGACGCGGGCGGTCGAGAGCGCGGCGTCGGCGAGCAAGCTCAGTGGCAGCGCAAGGAAATCGGCGTCCACATCCCTGGAAGTCGCGGTGGTCACCGTGAATACGCTAGTCGCCCCGCCGGCGACGGTGCGCCGCGGTCTCCGAATACACGCCGTGCGACTTTGCACCGCGTGCAACTATGCATGAAATGCGCAGTGGCACAGCGTGCTAACGCGGGCCGTTCGGCCGGGTGCAGCGGCGCGCGCGAAACTCCGCCTACCGCAACTGCGTTGCCGAATGCCGTAGGGTGCCCGCGTGCCGCCATCCGCCCTCCGTGACCGAAAAAAGGACCGTACCCGCCGCGCCCTGCTCGAGGCAGCCGTCGAGCTGTTCGAAACCAGAGGCTATGAGGCGACGACGGTGGCCGATATCGCCGCCGCCGCCGAGGTCGGCACCCGCACCTTCTTCAACTACTTCGCCAGCAAGGAAGAACTGCTCTTCCCGGAGCCGGACGAACGGGTGCGGGCCGCGGTCGCCGCCATCGCGAGCCGCCGCTCCGACGAGCGGCCGGTGGAGGTGCTGTTGCGTGCGCTACGCGCGGCGGGCGACAACCCGGGCGACCATCTGGTCGACGATCTCGGCGCGCGCATCGCCGGTGTGCGGGCGCAGGTTTCGCGTACGGTGCCCGCGGTGAGCGGCCGCGCGGCGCACGCGCAGCTGGTCGCCCAGCGCGAGATCGCCAGGCAGCTGCACGCCGCGTTCCCGCAGGAGTTGGACGAGGTCGGCGCCGCCGCACTGGTCGGCGCGGTGGTCGGCGCCGTATCCGGCGCGCTGACCGTGCTGTTCCAGGGGCCGCACGCGGGCGCGGAGGACGGGGAGCGGCTGCACCGCCGCATCCACGAGACCACCTCCCGGGTGCTGCAACCCTGGTTGTCCACCACGTGCACGCACGGTGAGCACTCCCGGTCCACGCCCATGTAGCGGCGATGCTCGCGCGCTACGCAGCAACAGCGGAGCGAGTCTTACGAGCGACGTTCGCGGCCCGTCTCGTGTTCCAGCGGTCGAAGTGCATGCGCCGCAGGCGCTAGTCTCGACCGCTGGAACACGAGACTCCCCAGGGCCGCGAACAGCCGCGCGGAGCGCGGCAAATCAGGCACTGTATTGCTGCCAGCCCAGTTTGACCACCATCACCACCACCACGATGAGCAGCACGGCGCGAATGAACTTCGCGCCGTTGCGCATCGCCATATGCGAGCCGACGATCGATCCGGCGATATTCATCGCCGCCATGGTCAGGCCGAGCGCGAACATGATGTGCCCGGTCGCGCCGAAGTAGATCAGCGCGCCGATATTCGAGCCGCAGTTGATCACCTTCGCCATCGCGGCGGCGCGCACGAATTCGGTGCCGAGCATGGTGGCGAAGGTGATGATCAGGAAGGTGCCGGTGCCCGGCCCGAGCAGGCCGTCGTATCCGCCGATGAGCCCGGCGGCAAGTCCGATCACCAGCAGCGTCTTGCGCCGGGTCGGGGGATGGGTCGCCATGGTGACGCCGATGGACGGCCGCAGCGTCACGAAGACGGCGACGCCGGCCAGCACCACCATCACGATCGGGATGAACAGGCTCTTATCGATCAGTGAGACCGCCGCCGCGCCGACGGCCGCCGTGAGCGCGGCGATTCCGGCCGCGGGCAGCATGATTCGCCACTGGATCGGCACCTTTCTGGCGAAGGTGAGTACGGCGGCGCCGGTGCCCATCACGGACGAGAGCTTGTTGGTGCCGAGCGCGGTCTGCGGCGCTATGCCGGGCATCACCAATAGCAATGTCGGCAAGACGATCAACCCGCCACCGCCGACCACCGCGTCGACCCATCCCGCCCCCGCCGTCGCCACCAACAAGACTGCCCAGTCCGTAACACTCACGCGGCAAGACAATCAGACCTGGGACGACCACCCCAGAACCAGGGCGCGGCAGCATCGGTGTCATCTGCGCATTTAGGCTTGTCACGTGCGCCGTTTCAGCCTGTGGCTTCGCGAGAAGCCCATGATCACCGATGCCTTGCTGGCGCTCGTCGTATTCCTGTTCGACCTGGTCGCCATGGGCGACAGCAAACAGAAGGCGGTCTATCTCGTCACCGGGCTGATGCTGGTGGTTCCGCTGGTATTCCGTCGCACCTACCCCCGCGCGACGGCGATCGCGCTGCTCGCGCTGTCCATGGTCGTGGCCTGCGTCGGCTACCTGTTCGATATCCGCGGCGTACAGCATCCGGCGCTCATCGCGCTCGGCATCGCGCTGTATACGCTGGTCGCGTATGTCGGCAGGCGCGAAGGACTGTGGTATCTGCTCGGGCTGATCCTCGCCTACGTCGCGGCGTACGGATTGGTCTCGGTGCCCGACGGTGGCATGGATATCTTCGTCACCGCACTCCTTTACGCGCTGTGCTGGACGCTCGCCGAATTCGTCGGCGCCCGGCACGCGTACGACGCCGAGGTCGCGGCCCGGCTCGCGGTGGCCGATTACGACCGGGAGCGTCGGGCGCACGACGCCGTCGCCGCCGAACGCACCCGCATCGCCAGGGAACTGCACGATGTGGTCGCGCACGCGGTGAGCGTGATCATCGTGCAGGCCGACGGCGCGCGGTACGCGCTGCGCCAGAACCCGGACGCGGCCGAACAGGCGCTGGCCACCATCGCGGGCACCGGCCGGGAGGCGCTGCGCGAGCTGCGCCGCACCGTCGCGCTGCTGCGCACCGAACACGCGCCGGATCAGCTGCCGCAGCACGGCACCGCCGGACTGGCCAAGGTCGTCGAGATGATGCGCGGCACCGGGCTCGCGGTGGAACTCGAGATGACCGGCCAACTCGACGAAATACCGCCCGAGGTGAGCCTCGGCGTGCACCGCATCGTGCAGGAATCGCTGACGAATACGCTGCGCCACGCGGGCGACCATCCGATGGCGTGGGTGCGAGTGTGGCGGCGCGACAACGAGGTTCGAATCGAGGTCGTCGATTCCGGCGGGGTGCCGATGCGCGCGCTGGCCAACGGCGACCGGATCCAGGGCAGCGGGCTGGGACTGGTCGGCATGCGGGAACGGATCGCGGTACTCGGCGGAAATATGGAGGCAGGCCGCTGCCCGGACGGTGCGTGGAAGGTCACCGCGACCATTCCGCTCGCGCCGGAGAACCGCGAATAACCCGATAGATTGGGTGCCGTGCCGATCACCGTACTCGTAGTCGACGACCAGGAACTCATGCGCATGGGGCTGAAAATGGTGCTCGGCGCGCACCCCGACCTGGAGGTGATCGGCGAGGCCGCCAACGGTGCGGAGGCCGTCGCCCGCGCCGCCGAACTGCGGCCCGACGTGGTGCTGATGGATGTGCGCATGCCGGTGGTGGACGGGGTGACCGCCACCGGCCGCATCATCGAGGCGGGTGACGGCGTCCGGGTGCTGGTGATGACCACCTTCGACCTCGACGAGCACGCGCTCGGCGCGCTGCGCGCGGGGGCCAGCGGATTCCTGCTGAAAGATACGCCGCCCGAGGATCTGGTCTCCGCGATCCGCAGCGTCGCCGCCGGGGACGCCGTCGTCTCGCCGAAGGTGACCAAGCGGCTGCTGGACAGGTTGATCGCCGAGGATCCGGGCCGCACCCGGGATCCCGGCGTACTCGACGTGCTGACCGCGCGGGAACGCGAGGTGCTGGAACAGATCGCGGCCGGGCGATCCAATGCGGAGATCGCCGAACAGCTGTTCCTCTCCGAGGCGACGGTGAAGACGCACGTCGGCCGGGTGCTGACGAAACTCGGTCTGCGCGACCGAGTTCAGGCCGTCGTGCTCGCGTACGAGACCGGGCTGGTGCGGCCCGGCGGGTGACCCGCTCAGCGAGTTATCAGGTGAATCCGGGAGAAAAATCGCGGCGCGCGACGTTGGAACGGGTAGATCGTCCGAAAGGATCGCCATGCCCGCCCTGCTGTTCGTCCTCTACGTGGTCGTCGAACTCGCCGCGCTGTTCGCCGTCGGCGCCTGGCTCGGCGTCGTACCCGCCATCCTGCTGCTGATCGCCGGATCGGCCACGGGCATGCTGCTGATCGGCTCGCAGGGCAGGCGGGTGTTCGAACAGTTCCGCCGCGCGGGCCGCGGCGAGATCCCGCCGGGCACCGCGGTCGCCGACGGCGCGCTGGTGGCGGCGGGCGGATTCCTGATGTTCGTGCCCGGCCTGGTCACCTCGGTGGCCGGACTGCTGTTGCTGCTGCCGCCCACCCGATTCCTGGTGCGGCCGCTCGTCACCGCATTCGCCGCACGCCGGTTCGGCCGGTTGGTGACGGCGAGCGTCCCGTACCGCGGCGTGGTGATCGACGGCGACGAGATCGTCGACGCCACCGTGGTGCGCGAGTACTACGACGACGGCCAGGGCAACGCGCACCGCGCCATCGGCCCCGCCTGAGAAAAAACCGGACACCTCGGACAACCGCGAGTTGCGCTCTCGCTTATGCCATCCGGCGGGACTATCGTTCCTGCGTGGCCACCACACAACTCACCATCACCGTGGACGAGGAGCTGGCCGCAACCGTCAGGCGCGCGGCCGAAACCTCTGGACAATCGATCTCCGGATTCGCCGCCGCTGCCCTGCGATTGCGACTCATCGCGATGGACACCGGCACCACGCCGGTAGCCGCTCATACCCGCAGCTGTGATTCGTTGGCGTACAACGACGTTGTGGCGCTGCTGGCGCTGCCCTGTGACGAGAGCACCGGGTGAGGTAGGTCCTGCGAGGCGGCGAGATCGTCCGGCCGCGTCGGGTTGGTCGGATCGCCCCAGATCGGCTCGAGGTGCGTCGGCCCGGCCGGATGGTGTGGCTCACGTCGAGGACTACCGCATGCCGCCTGTGAACCCGGGCGCTGGCAGACTGATCCATCGTGAGTACCCAGTTGCTGGTCGGCGGTCGGATCTACAGTTCGAGTTCACCGGATGCGACGGCGATGGCCGTCACCGACGGAACCGTGGTGTGGCTCGGCGCGGATCAGCCGGGACGGGCACTGCACCCCGACGCCGAGATCATCGAGCTCGGCGGGGCGTTCGTCGCACCCGCGTTCGTCGATCCGCATGTGCACGTCACCGCGCTCGGCTTGGAGCTGACCGGGCTCGACCTGTCGGCGGCGCGCTCGCTCGCGCACTGTCTGGAACTGCTGCGCGACTACGCGACCGCGCATCCGGACGGCACCGTTCTGGGTGACGGCTGGGACGAAACCACCTGGCCGGAGGGCAGGCCGCCGACGCTCGACGAGATCGACGCCGCGGTCGGCGCGCGGCACGCCTACCTGTCGCGGATCGACGCGCATTCGGCGGTGGTGTCCACCGCGTTGCTCGATGCGGTGCCCGGCGTCGCCTCGGCCGCCGGATTCACCCGCGGCGAGCCGCTGCGGGCCGAGGCACACCACCTGGTGCGCGCCGCCGCGCTCGCGGAAACGACTCGCGCGCAACGGGATCGGGCCCGCCTGGCCGCCCTGGATCAGGCCGCCGCGCAGGGCGTCGTCGCGGTGCACGAATGCGGCGGGCCGGAAATCGCCGGGCGCGAAGACATCCGGGAACTGCTCGCATTCCAGCACGGTGTGCAGGTGCGCGCCTACTGGGGCGAGGCCGTCCGCACCGCCGACGAGGCGAAGTCGCTGGTCGCCGAGCTCGGGGTGCACGCGCTGGGCGGCGATCTGTTCGTCGACGGTTCGCTCGGCTCGCGCACCGCCTGGCTACGCGACCCGTACACCGACGGGACTGGTTCCGGCACAAGCTATCTCGATGTCGACACGATCACCGCACATGTGCGCGCCTGCACCGAGGCCGGAATCCAGGCGGGTTTCCACGTGATCGGCGACGCGGCGATGGACGCGGTGGTCACCGGCTTCGAACGGGTGGTCGCCGAATTCGGCGGCCCGGCCGTCGCCGCCCGCGGCCACCGCGTGGAACACGCCGAAATGCTGGATGCCGAACAGATCGCGAAACTCGCCTCCTGGGGTGTAATCGCCAGTGTGCAACCGGGTTTCGACGCCGCTTGGGGTGGCACGGACGGTATGTACGCCGCCCGCCTCGGCACCGAGCGCGCCGCCGCGCTAAACCCGTTCGCCGCCATGGCCGCCGCGGGTATCGCGCTCGCGATCGGATCCGACGCCCCCGTCACCCCGCTGCATCCGTGGGCGGCGGTGCGCGCCGCCGTGAACCACCACAACCCGGCCCACGTGCTCTCCCCGCGCGCCGCCTTCGCCGCCGCCACCCGCGGCGCCTGGCGCGCGGGCGGCGTCCGCGACGGCATCGCGGGCACCCTCGTCCCCGGCGCCCCCGCCTCGTACGCGATCTGGTCTGCCGACGAACTCGTCGTCGCGGCCGCCGCCGACTCCGTCCAACGCTGGTCCACCGACCCCCGCTCCCGCGTCCCCGGCCTACCCCGCCTCGACCCGGAAGCCGCGCTGCCCAACTGCCTGCGCACCGTCCACCGCGGCGTCACGATCTACCAGGCGTAGCGGTTTCGCATCCGGCCTGAGCGGACAAAATCAGACGACTTCTGCGAGATTTCCGCCTTTCCCTGCTGATTTTGTCCGCCCAGGCCGATCGCATCGCTAGGGACGCGATTCCGCTTGCCAACGCACCGCGCGTCTAGGGCGTGTTTCGAAGTAGGTGATGGGGTGGCACCCCGGTAGCGGTGCCCCCCCCAAAATTTGTTGGGGGGAAGCTGTTTGCCGCGGTGGCATATGGGGGAGGTGTCCGGGGTTTGGGGGTATCGACCCAGCCA